>NZ_RAXT01000001.1 GCF_003611475.1 Acinetobacter rongchengensis
ACTATGCATACAGACCATTGGATCAATAACGATCCCGACGCTCAACAAAAATTAGCACAGGGATTAACTGCTTATTTAGCCATGAGTGATGCTTACCAAAGCATAGCGTCTCGCGTGCATTTGATTAGAAAAGCACAATATACACTTGATTTGCAATACTATATTTGGGCCGATGACTTTATTGGCAATTTAATGTTAGAGGAATTATTAGCTGCTGCGGATCGTGGAGTGAAAGTTAGATTATTAATTGACGATCAAAATGGCACAAAAATAGATCGACAATTAAGTGCCTTGATTACACATCCCAATATTTCGATCAAATTTTATAACCCATATAAATTCAGAAATTTCAGAGTACTTGATTATATTATTCGCGCAAATCGTTAACCATCGTATGCACAACAAATTGATCATTGCAGATGGTGCTATTGCGGTAACTGGTGGACGTAATATTAGCAGTGAGTATTTTGATGCGAGTGAATCTTTCCAGTTTACCGACATGGATATTTTATTTTTAGGGAATGCTGTACTTAATGCCAACCGTGTATTTCAAAAATTTTGGAACTTTGAACTGAGCTATCCTGTTGAAACTTTTATCAATAAAGGTTCAAAACAAGATTTATTGGATTTACGTCAAACATTTGTGAAATTAGGTCAATCTAACCATCCAACAGATGCCAAAGTAAATTTAGAGCAAAAGGAATTGGCCAATGAATTAAATCAAAACAAAGTAGATTGGGCCTTTGCGGAATTTCTTGCTGACTCACCGAATAAAACGCTTGGGGAAGCTCAAGATGATGAACTCATTTATCATCAAATCCGCAATCATATGGGGGATCCAAAACAAGAGATGGATTTAATTGCTGCTTATTTTGTTCCTACAAAAAACGGTACAAGTTTTATTAATCAATTTCCTAAACAGAATGTAAACGTCAGGATTCTCACCAATTCATTTGTCGCCAATGATGTTGCTTTAGTGCATGCTTTTTATCAAAAATACCGTGTGGATTTACTCAAAAATGGCGTTCAACTTTATGAATTCAAACCGTATATTGAGCGTAAACGCCGTACATGGTATGAAGTTGTGACTGGAAATGTAATTCCTAAAAAAGGCAAAAATAAATCAAGTTTACATGCAAAATTTATCGATATTGATGACAAAGTTTTTATTGGTTCATTTAACTTAGACCCACGTTCATTTAACCTCAATACCGAAGTAGGCTTGGTGGTTAAATCTGATCCGCTTCAAGAACAAATTTCAAATTTACTTGATCGAACCTTAAACACGGTTGCCTACGAATTAAAACTGAATAATCAAGGTGAAATCATATGGTTAGATCATCGTCCAGATGGTAAAACTATCGAATATAAAACAGATCCTGAAACGACCCGTTTCCAAAGACTCATGATGCATAGTGTATCTTATTTACCTATCGAGTGGATGATGTAATCAATAACCCAAATGTAATTCTTTTGGACCTACTTTGTCATTACAAAATTGATTATTTCTGTTTGATTCGTTCATCTGCTCAATATTTTTAGGATAAGCTTATTTTTAATAACCAATTAAAACTCAGTTTTATAATCTCAAATTTTACACTCAAATAAACATAAACCTTTGTAATCTTTAATCAAGATCACTTGTTTATAGGCTGCTTTTTCCAAACTTTGGAAATGTTCTTCCACTGACATATAAAGTTGATTATTTTGCATAGCCTCTGCTGCAAAAACATGATCACAAACAAAATAAACTGCATCATCTTTCAATAATGCTTTTACTTGCTGATGGAACAACGATGCATAAGCTTTATGGCGTAACTCATGTAATGCCTGATGAATAATCACCACATCAAATTGTCCGAGGTCTTTGTACCAATCCACTTGTTTAAAATCTGCAATTCTATATTCTACTCGTTCTAACTCATTGGTTAGCAACTTACTTTTTGATAGCTCATGCATGGCTTGAGAAAAATCAACAGCGGTATAATTGATCTCATGGCAATGCTGCAATAAGTGTTTAGCAAGAAATCCTGGACCTGAACCAATTTCTAACACTTGGATATTGTGTTTCTCCAAGTTTTTAATTTTATGGACATAAAGGTCAAAAAAATCATAACGCCAAGGTCGTTTAACATTGACCTCATTTGCCCATTGCAATGCCGCTTGTGGATCTTTTAAATCTATAGGACTCGCGACTTCTAGTATTTCCGTGTTTTTTATTTGATTAATCAGATTATCCATAACAGTTCTATAGCCAAGTTATTGTTTGGTATGAGTGAAATCACTACCGTCAGCCCCTCTTAAAACACAATCAATAATTATATAAATAATGCAAAAATAATACCGAGAAATGCGATACAAATACTGAACATATATAGCTTTAAGGTCATAAAGTACATGGCTTGAGCATCATCATAGGTTTTATTACTCAATAATCGATAGACAACAACTAACATGACAATTAAAGAGATTAAGAGCGTTATAACAATCACCCAATCAGACAAACTTTCTAATGCAGGATGCTCAGGTGTCCCTTCGATTGCCCATCCCGCTAAAAAATTAAGAATAAACCCCATCATAATGCCTAATGACGTGATCATGGGTTGACGAAAGTCTTTGATATCACCTGTAAAACTCATATTAGATCCTTATAATAAATCGTTTTAATAAAGTTATTTGAATTAATACTTATTTTATAATCGGTGTTTCTTATAATATCAATAGATTCTGCATGAAGTTTCAAATCACATGAAAAATTAACGAGCTATTCAAAAGAACCAAATTTAAAAACATCAAATCAATAAGCAACTGTCTTTCTACAGGTCAAATGAATAAAATTCTGATTATTCAATGAAATTTTGCAATATTTTCAGTCACTATCAATCAGTCAAAATGATCATACCCTCGAATCCCTTCTAGAAATTAGTTTAGTACAGCAAAGAATTAAGCCACTAAAATGGACTAAAGGTAGTCAGCTTATTTGGTCTGATTTTAGTCATGTACGGACTTTTAAAATCAAGGGTTATAAATGGATACAATACCCAACAATGATGCCCTGAATAGAACATATAAACCTACTTAAAGTAAGCCAATTTCTTTAAATAAGTTCTGATATGCTTCAGCTTTTTTATCTAATGCAAGTGGATAAGCTCTTGAAGATGAAGGCATTCTATATAAAGTAATCTCTCGATCTGCAAATATTGCTTTAGATGAATGGCCTATTTGCGGTTTTTCAGTCATTTCAGGCATCGATAACATCAATGTATCTGTGGCTTTATCACCCGTGGTCATAATGTTGTGACAATTTGGCATTTGATCTAAAAGTTGTTTGATGTCTGTTGCGGTTTCTATTTGTAAAAACTTATCTGCTGCATTGCCTTTTAAACGGATGATTTGATACGACGTATCAAAAATAGCGATACCCTTTTCAATCAGAAAATCTTTAATCAATTGTTCTTTAAAATTTTTATTGGGTAAATCTAAAAAATAATCCTTATTATTAAAAAAAATCACGCCAAAAATCCGCCACATATCGTTTTGATAATTTGGATAATAAAAATCCATTTTCCAACGTTCTTTAGGTGGTGGAAAGCTTCCTAACATCAAAAGCTTGGCATTTTGAGGTAAAAAAGGTTTGAGCGGATGGGTTTCTATTGTTTGTTCAGAACTTGACATAAGCACACATTATTCAGGTTATCATAGGTATTGTGGACTTAAATCATTTTATTTCAATATCAAATTTAACGGTTTAATTTTTCAGGTTAATATTTTACTAAAATATTAGCCTACTGTTTTCTTTATATTCTTCCATTATAATAAAATTATGAATAAATATTATACGATTTAAATATGAAAATCCTTGTGTTTCAGTTGAGTTAGTATCGTGTTCATCCACATATGAATATTTAAATTTACTTGTTATTTTATTTAAAATATTCAACTTTATAGAAATACTTCTATTCACCTCATGTTTATATACCATGGATGAGTAGCTTCCGACATCTAAAAGTTTTTTATCAGAATAAACTCCGCCTCTTAAATTTGGAGATAGTAATGATTGCTTCAACACCATTAAAGAGTGAATAATTGAACTCTTACCAGATGAATTCGCACCATAAATTAATGTAATAGGAGCCAAATCAATATTTTGAAAATCAGCAAAAGCCTTAAAGTTTTCGATACCTATTTGTTTAAGCATTACTAAATATACCCTTTAATTAATTATAAAATTTAATACTATTTTCTAAAACCACACTTGCCATCTGCTCAAGATAATGATTATCCATATAATCATAAACCGCTAAAGCCAAGCCCAGTTCATTCACGACTGTTTTAAGCCCCTGATCATGAGAAATAATGGCTGTTGCATTGTTGGCAAGTGCTATCCCAATAATTTGAATATCAACTTTAACTTTTTGACGTGGATCTTGAGACTTTCTATTCTTTGGCAAATTGCGGTATTCGCGATAAACTTTGGCAGCACTTAATGCGGCTTTTGCATCAAAATCTAAATTTTTAAATTTAGAGTTTGGTTTAAGCAAACTCAAAGAACGTGCTTCATTGTCATCACCCGCAATAAACTCAGAAATTGCAGGCATCGGCAAAGCCATAGTGAAATTTTTACCTTGATTTAGGAAAGCAACGAGATTCTTATATTCAGCCTGATCTTTGTCTTTCATCAATAATGTAATTAAGGCATTTGTATCTAAGATAATCAATCTTGTCGCTCCTTCAACCACTCAGCTATCGGGTCATCGTGTGTAGACCAATTCGATGCACCTTTTGCTCTAAAGTCATCAATCCACTCTTCTAAGCTGATATCCTCAATGACATGGAACTTATTGATGATGTATTTCTTAAGTGTCAATTGATAAGAATTAGATTTCGATAAGTAGGTTGCTTCTCCTTCAAATCTTAAATTAGTGTCTTTATCAAAATATGGGAGTAGTTCTGTTAATAGCTTTTTAGTACATTCAGCAGGTACTTCATTACCATTATTCATAATAATCGTGATGTGATCTGATCGGTCTTTGCCCTTTTGCAAACGAGTTAAACGACCATCCAAAGATTCTTCTTGTTTGAATATTTCTTCACTTTCAAGCTCTGGGACGACATATAAAATTTCTTCAGGTTTATAAACTTCGCCATCTTTTAAAGTACCATATGAAATTTCAGCACGACGATAGCCATACTTACCCAGTTCTTTTTGTATACGAGCAATTTGTTTACGCTTGGCTACGGTATCTTTTATCACATTAGACATAGCTAATGATCTACTGTCGTTCGGGACTGTAACAGCTATCGTTGTAGAACCTTCTTTAATTGTATTAAAGCTCGCTTGTTTAATACCAACAATTTGACCGAATGCAGATAGCAAATTAGCAATACTGGAAATTTCTAGATCATGTAAATGTCCATCATGGATTTTTAAAACAAAATCAAGATTGCCAACTTGTTCTTGTTGAACGGTTGGATCAAATAGATCAAGACTTTGTTGGGCAACATTGCCCTTTTTACCCATTTTCGACATTACAAATTATATTAAAATTTAATAGTTTACATTATAGAACAAAAGAAAGATAACTTACATATTAATTCTATTTTACTTTTAAAACTAATCTTATGATTTGTCAACTGAAAAGCTATAGTTCTATAGATATAAATTAAAACTCTCAATTTTAAAATTACTGAATGCTTTTGGATTAAATTGAGTTGTGAAAATGACGCATTAAAAACAGCGATGATTCATTGAAATTTATTGAGAATACTCTGTGAAATTTCTTTGGCCCATAGCTGATAAATCTCTTGACTTGGATGAAATCCATCTTCAGCCATTTGCAAATTTAATGCTTTAAAATGAGCCAAATCAAATCGAATCAATTGATAATGTGGTTGTGTTTTTACAAATTGATGTAGTTGCTTATTCATCGCACTTGAATATTGCCCCAATAGCCATCCTAAAGGATTAGGAAGTGCTGGAAATAAATGCATCGGTGGAACACCTGTCACCACAACCTGTTTAGGTGAAAATCTAGACTCAATTTCGGCATAAAATTGTTGCTGTTGTAAAATCCATTTTTCCGGTGAGATTAATTTGGTCACATCATTTACCCCAACAGATGTAATGACAACATCAAAGGATTGATGATTCAGTTGTTTTGTTCTCTCTAAAACCTGTAAAGTGGTATCACCTGTTTTAGCTTCCAGTTGATAATGGATTTCAAAATCATGTTTTAATTCATTTAATAATGATCCCAGTAAAGCATTTGTCTGATCTTGTACTCCTACACCTGCCGCTGCTGAATCACCTAAAATTAAAATAGATAAAGCTGTGCCCTTGCCAATAGTACCTTGTCGTTGTCCACTCGCCTCTTCTAATCGTGGCGTATATTTTTTAACACGATACCCTTGAATAACAAGAGCTGGTATTAACAGCAATGTCGATAGTTTCAAAAACATAGTGTAGCCATAAATACTGATTTAAACTCTATTAATCAATTAAAACATGATGAATAGAGTTTCAAACTTTTTGATCTTTACATATTTCACGCTGTTCTATTGAATCCATATCTAGAAAGATCGATGTGTCAATAAAACAGCGTAAATAAAAATGTTTACACATTTGATTTTAAATAAGAATTAACCCAGTTTATTCACCAATTTTAAAGGCAAGATTTTCATCGCTAAACCCAGTGGTAACCACGGCCACTGTGGGACATATGCTTTAACAGGTTGTTTTTCAATTGCTTTAACCAAAAGATGTGAGCCAGTTTCTACATCGACTTCAAACGGTAATTTTTTTGCACCTTCATTAATTTCAGTACGAATATAACCTGGGAAAATCGTTGATACTTTGATTTTAGTATCGATCAATTCAGCACGGATTCCTTCTGCCAAAGCCGCCACACCTGCTTTACTTGCACCGTAAGCGGTTAAATGTTTTGGCATGCCACGGATAGCGCTCATGGATGAGATCACCACCAAATGACCAAATTTTTGCTCTCGGAATATTTCAACAGCAGCTTCACATTGTGCTAAAGCAGAAATAAAATTCGTTTCTACCGTCGCGCGATTAATTTCAAACTTACCATTACCAATACGACGACCGTCACCTACACCTGCATTGACAATGATTCGGTCAATCGTGCCAAATTCTTGTTTAAACTCACGAAAAACTTGAAAAACTTGTTCGTAATTGGTTACATCTAACACTTTAGGCAAAACTTTGACGCCATATTTAGACTCAAGCTCTTGTTTTAAATCCTCTAATCGTCCTAAACGACGTGCACACACAGCTAAATTATAGCCTTTTTGTGCAAATTCACGTGCCATACCCGCACCAATCCCCGAACTTGCACCCGTGATTAAAATTGTCTTTGCCATGCTATTTTCCCTTATATTTGTTTGATTATTAGATATCTTACAAAAGTCGAATTGTGATGAACATTTATTAATAGAGAGAGGATTTATATGATAAATCTCCCTCATCCTAACCTTTTCCCTGAGCTATATATGGCGTAAGAGAAGGGACTCTCAACATTAAGTTTCGATCACTTTTGACTTATGCAAGAAGTCTATTCTTCAGATATCAATCGTTAAATCCACGTGAGTAATTGTGGGTCTTCGGCTTTAATAAAATGATGTTCATTTAAACTGAGTAATTGTGGTTCATTTCCAACCAAACGTAAGGTCGTTAAACTTGCATTGGCAATTGCCCAGTTCAATGCAAAGGTCTTATTCGGACTCAGTTCCAATAATTTTCCAGCAGCTACGGAAATCACCCCACCAGAAGTAAAGACTACAGCATAACGTGGCTTAGTTTTTGCTAACTCATCGCATAAATTTTGTAATGCTGTCTCTACACGAAGTTTGAAATCTGGCCATGATTCATCATATTCATGGTGAAAATCACCACCTATCCAACGATCGATTGCGCCTTCAAAAATTTTGGCTAAATAAGCACGTGGGCTACTTTCTTTCGCCACATCTTGTTGCAGCAAATGAGGGTGATTAAATCGTGAATCATACTGCGCAAATACTTGTTGATGATTAAATTCATTCCAAGCAGGATCGGTAATGATCTGAGTTTCAGGAAAACTTTCAGCCAATGCAAATTGTGCCGTTTGCTGATGTCGTTGCATTGAACCAGCCACCACATAAGGTGCTTCTTTCAAAATTTTATTGAAATATTGCCCCAATAATTTGGCTTGTAATTCTCCATTTGGAGAAAGCTTGTCATAACTCTCTGCGCCAAAAGATGCTTGCCCATGACGTACCAAATAAATTGTGGTCATTTTCCTAAAATTTCCTTAAATTTTTCCATGTATTTATGTGCAATTTCATCGGCTTCTAATTTATGCACGCCTATCAATTTTAATGCACGAATATGTAAAGCATGAATCACAATCCAAAAGTCTTTAAATGCAGGATTATCCGTTTGTTTATGATAATAGCGATAATAGATTTGCTGTGCGATTACAGCCAAACGGAAAATTCCGAACACTTCATAAAATGTCCAATTTTCAGGTTGCAGCCCTGTTTTTTCTAAATAATAGTCAACGACTTCTTTACGTGTAAACATACCCTTTAAATGGGTGGGTTGACGACGTGTCGATTTGAAGATCTGATTGTCAGTATCTTCAACCCAATATGCCAAAGCTGAACCTAGATCCATCAGTGGATCACCGATCGTCGCCATTTCCCAATCCAAAACACCTATCACTTTTGCAGGCTGTTGTGGATCTAAAATCACATTATCAAAACGCCAATCATTATGGATAACACAACTGGTTGAATCAGCGGGAATATTTTCATGTAGCCATTTTCGAACGAACTTGAAACTTGGTACATTGATGGTATGCGCTTTCTCATAACGCTGATCCCAACCTTCCACTTGACGACGACAATAGCCATCGCCTTTACCGAGTTTTTCCAGTTCTGTACCGTGGTAAGGAACTTGATGTAATTCAATTAATTTATCAAGTACATTCACACACAATTCATGCACTTGCTTTTCATTGAAATTTAATTCAGGGGGTAATTTTGCACGAGGAATAATGCCTTCAATGCGTTTCATCACATAAAAGTCACAGCCGATCACGGACTCATCCTGACAAAGTGCAACCATCTCAGGAAGCACAGGATAATAAGGTGCAAGCCATTTTTGCACATTATATTCGCGTGTCATATCATGTGCCGATTTTGCTTTTGTTCCTTTCGGTGGACGACGTAAAATCAAATCTGCATTGTCATATTTTAAGCGATATGTCCAGTTTGATGCACCACCAGAATACTGTGTAACTTCAACTACACCTGAAATTTCCGATCCATTTTCAATAAGCCAATTTCCAACAGCACGAACGTCTAGCTCCTCGCCTTCACGTACATTTCCACCAATATCAATGACTGACATGTTATTTTCCTGAATCTTACGTATTCTAAAAATCAATGATGTTTCAACGAAATAATAGCATTTCGTTTTAAACTGTCTTAGATATTATCTCTATACTAAGACAGTTATTTTTCAATACTTAAACTGTTACTTTTTACGTGAATCATATCCACGTTTTTTCAATTCTAATTTAGCAATCATGCCTTTATGTACTTCATCAGGACCATCAGCTAAGCGTAAAGCACGTGCTTGAGCAAAAAATCCTGTTAATGGTGTATCCCTAGATACGCCCTCGCCGCCGTGAATTTGTATCGCCATATCGACCACCTTTTCTAAGACAGATGGTGCAACAACTTTAATTGCAGAAATTTCAGTCAGTGCCGCCATATTGCCTTGAGTATCCATCTTATAAGCTGCGTATAAAGTGAGTAATCTTGCTTGATCAATGGCAACCCGTGCTTCTGCCACACGTTCTAAATTTCCACCGAGTTTTAATATTTCTTTGCCAAAAGCTGTTCGGCTCATCCCGCGATCAATCATTAATTCCAAAGATTTTTCAGCAGCACCAATACAACGCATACAATGGTGAATACGACCAGGACCTAAACGACCTTGTGCAATTTCAAAACCTTGTCCTGCACCACCAATAAAGTTGTTTATAGGCACACGAACATCATTAAAACTGACCTCACCATGACCATGAGGAGCATCATAATCACCAAAGACTGGAAGCATACGCTCGATTTTAACCCCTTGTGTATCTACAGGGACGAGTACCATTGAATGTTGATGATGACGATCTTTGGTTGCATCGGGTGTATGTGCCATAAAAATAATAATTTTGGCATTTGGATCGCCTAAACCTGAAGACCACCATTTACGACCATTTAAAACAATTTCATCACCTTCAATGACCGCAGTGGCTTGCATATTGGTCGCATCGGAAGATGCAACAGCAGGCTCAGTCATACAGAAAACAGAACGGATTTTTCCTTCAAGTAAGGGTTTAAGCCATTGTTCTTTTTGAGTTTCTGTTCCATAGCGCCATAAGACTTCCATATTGCCACTGTCAGGTGCATTACAATTGAATACTGTTGGCGCAATTAAACTACGACCTGAAAGTTCTGCAATATGTGCATATTCCTGTACAGATAAACCTGCACCTAATACTGGATCTGGTAGGAACATATTCCAAAGCCCTGCCGCTTTTGCCTTGTTTTTTAATATTTCCAACTGTGCAGGCCATTGCCACTGCGTCCAATCACCACCTTGATTGAGATGATGAACTTCATTCCAAAACGCCGTTTCTACAGGTTCAATTTCGTTTTTTATAAATGTTTTGCTACGTTCAATAAAATCTTGTGCACGTGCTGACAGTTCAAACATGGTCATCTTCCTTTTAGTGCTGTACATAGATTTTTATCATGCTAAAAATCAATACATTTGTTTATCACGCTTTACAACACATTAACTGAAAAACTATTATGAACAAAATGGTTTAATTCAATAGCTAACTATGAATATAATTCATCATAAAACCAATATCGATGTGGCACTTTTTAACCATATTGATATTAATTTATACCCGCTTTTTATTGCGATTTATGAGCAGAAAAATATTTCTAAAGCCGCTCAAATACTTTGTATAAGCCAATCGGCAGCAAGTCATGCTTTACAACGTTTAAGACAACATTTGCAAGATGATTTATTTGTACGTGCAGGTTCAAAAATGTTGCCCACGCCTTTTGCCGAACAAATTTATCAACCGATTAAAAGTGCTTTATTTTCAATCCAAAACATTTCAAAACAGAAGCAGAAATTTGATCCGAGTCTGATTCAGACATTGAAAATTGCAGTCCATGATGAAATTGAACCCATTATTTTTCCTCAGTTGATTCGTCATTTTCAAAATTTAAAACTCGATATTCAATTTCTAAGCTCCAAGCTTGATCGTAAAAATGTAGTCGCTGATTTAGCTTCGCAACAAGTCGATTTTATTATTGATTTGGAACAAAATTATGGTGATAAAGTTCAATATCAAAGTCTTGTTGAAGACCATTTCGTGGTATGTACTCAGCAAAATAAAATGAATAGTGAGCTATATTTTTCTGCTTCTCATATCGGTGTTTCTTCAAGACGCACAGGTATGTTACTTGAAGACATTCATCTGAACCGTAAACAATTTAGTCGCCAGATTTTTTTAAGATGCCAACATTATTCAACAGCATTACAAGTTTTAGCCCAATATGGTGATGCCATGCTCACCATCCCTAAGCAGATCTTGCAACATATGAAGATTGATAAAAATGTACAGATCTATGAACATCCTATTGAATTACCAAGTTTAAATATGGGGATTTATTGGCATAAGGATTTACAAGATAATTCTCGAAATGAGTTTTTAAGATTAGAAATTATAAAAATCTTTACTTAGGCTATTTTATCGTGTTTTTAAAATTTTGCTTGAGAATTTGTCTATAAATTTCCCATGTTTAAAGCGCCATTGTAATTGGTATGCAGAAACGAAACTGCCAATAAAGACTGGAGATTTATCAATTGGAGATTTCACTTTAAAATAATTTTTTGCAACTGACCAATCATAGCTTGAAATATCCAAAGGATATTCCATAATCACGCCCGATAAAGCGTTTTCATAAACCCATGTTTGCGCTAATTTGTAGGATGAAAATACAGCCGAAGTATATGTCGCATTCTCAGCTTGAAATAAAAATACAGAAGTTCTTTTCATCGTTCTACTCCTGATTTATCATATTGTTTAATAAGATTTTTTGCCTAAAATCTAAAATTAAATCAGTCACTACAATTATGTATATTTCTCTTTTTTAAACATAATTTTATGTATTTGAAATACATTCATTATTATTTTAGCTACATTTGATATTTGCATTGTTTTTATTTAGTAAATATGAGCACATTGACACTTAGCTATATATTTATAAATGATATCTGCCCTTCTATAATTTTAAATATCAAATGACCAATTTCTATGCATATGAATAATATTATGATTTAAAATTACTCTAAATTCACCCAACCTTTGACTTGTGATGACTTTTCTTCTTTCCACGTTCGTTTAGAAAATAAATCTCCAAAGCTAATATCTAAATTCCAATTACTTAAAATGATTGCTGCATTATGATCTAAATGTATATAGCCTTCTTTCGTTCTGTTGGTATCAACATCACCATTATTTAACTTTACTTTTATCTCTTTGTATGGAATTAAAAATCTGATTACTCTTTCTGAATTAGAACTAATCTTTAATGAATCACCACTTAACTCTTCTTGATTTAAGTCTTCTTTAATTAAGTATTTAGGAAGCAATGTAAAATGCATCCAACAGCCTTCACCTTTATATAATCCACCAATATTAAGTTCGTACCATTTTTTTTCATATTTTTCATAAAATTCATCTTTTAGAATATCTTGCCACTCTTTAGGGTTGGATAGTGTGACATCAAAAGGTCCTACATTTTTTAAGGTTAAAACCACTAATAACCCATAATCTTTAGGGATAATATTTGTTATTCCATAAAAGTCTGCAAATTTTACTTTATCTTTTGAGTATCCAATATCAACTAAATCAAAAAAATATTGGCTAATCGCTTGGCTGTTTTTTTCTTTTAAGTTGTGTGATTTATTAGAGCTTTCTGTTTTTGCATGATCATCAACTTCAAAATCTTTAAGTAAATTTTGTTTTGTGAGCTCCGAATGATTTACATCTAATTTGTACCAAAAATCGCCATTAGGGTTATTTGTAATTAAAATTTTTTCAATATGAGGTAGCCTTAATAATCTATTAATTTCAAGCATTCTATTTTTCATTTCAATTGATAAAGGTGTTTTAAATACGCCAAAATCATCATTACTCACCTTGCCATTTATTTCAGCAGTAATAACATCATTATCAGTGGAAATTGCGATTGGAAAACGCGCCGTAGACATTGGAGGAGTATATATTCTTACGATTGGTACATATATATGTTTAATTTGAAAATCATCTGCATAACTCGTTATTGTTATTCCAAAAAATAAAAAGAAACTCAATAGTTTTTTATGCATAGGACTCAACCTTTATATAAGTTCTAATGATTTTATATAATTCATTAATATTACTTTTTTATAACTACTCTAAATTCACCCAACCTCTAACTAAAGAAGTTTTTTCTACTTTCCATGTTCGATCTGAAAATACACCACCAAAATTAATATCAAAGTTCCAATTACTATCGAGTACACCTGCTTGATAGTCTAATAAAACATAACCTTGTTTCGTTCTATTTCCATCAATTTCACCAGTATTTGAACGAAATTTAATATCCTGATAAGGTATTAAAAAACGTAATACTCTTATTGAATTAGATTTGATAACAAAATCGCCATGTAACACTTTTTCAGATTGAATTTCATCTTTAATCAAATACTTACTCTCTAAACCAAATCGAGTCGTCCAAGATATATCTTTATACAACCCGCCAAAAACGATTTCATACCAAGTATGATCTGTATTTACGTCCTCTCCAACTTTGGGAATTTCACCCCACTCTTTAGGATTGGTTATAGTGACATCAAAAGGTCCTACATTTTTTAAAGCTAAAATAACTTCTAAACCATTACTTTTAGGAAAAATATTAGTTGTTCCGTAAAAGTCTGCAAATTTCACTTTGTTTTTTGAAATACCATACAGAACTAAATCCATAATAAAATCATTAACTTTAATGGTATGCTGTGCTTTATTTCGTTCTTGCTGTGTATTAAAATTATTTATATTTTCATTCCTTTGTAGCCCTTGAATAAATTGACTTTTCATTATTTCAGGTTGATCAACATTCAATTGATACGAAAAACCTCTTTCTGGATTATTTGTAATTAAGTTCTTCTCAATATAAGGCATTCTCAATAGCTTATTTACATCAAGCATTTTTTGTTTCATTTCAGTATTCAATGGAACTTTAAATATTCCAAACTCATTACTTTGAATTTCAAATATACCTGATAGGTTGTCAGTGATTACATCATTATTGCTAGAAATCACTATAGAAGAAGAAGAACTTGATATATGATGACTTAAAATATAAGTATTAATAGTATATATATGTTTAATTTGAAAATTATCTGCATAATTCATTGTTGTTATTCCAAAAAATAAAAAAGAAATGAGTATTTTTTTTATTAAGTACTTAATTTTTTGATTTCCCATCTCACACCTGTTTTATTTTCAAAATATTGTCTAAAGCGCTCATAATAATAGGGAGGAATGATCGGCATTTGTCCAGGTATGGCTGTAGACATCAAATGACCATCGACTTTACGCTTCCAGTCATTTAAAGGTTCAGGCAAATGGATATCTACCGTTTGAGTATCAGCTTTAATATACATATTGTGTACTGCACCACCACCTTCAAAATATTCATCAGGAAAACCAAATAAATGTGCAATTTCATGCAAGAAAATAGCTGTAGCCTCCCTTGCATACTCAACCTTTTCTTTAGGTTTTTCCCCAATTTTTGTCGGTACTCCATTTATGACTCGATAGATTGCTTGAGCTTCTCTTGTTTCGCCTTTTAGTTCCACTTCCCCCCAATTGCTCGCATCTGCACGAGTAGTAGAAGGAAATAAATTGATCACTTTTGCATAAGGATGTTGAGGCTCATTAGCATGTTGTACTAGCATAGATACTTTTAAAATCACAGGAACAATACAGTTACAACCCGTTGTAACATTACAATCGCTTGGGCTTAAGTAATAACCTGCGTAATTGATTAATGCATTGATCTGTTTGTGCTTTTCTTGAATAAAATTTTGAGTTTCCTCTGTGACTTCTCGATCTAAGATTTTATATGGTTCTTTAGCTGATTTCTGATTCTCATATGGATATTCCTTTCCATCATCTAAATTTTTAACAACTTTGGGTATAAGAATAATTCTACGAGAACAAACTAAAACATTGTTTTTAGAGTCAAATTCAATATCTATATTTTGAAACCCATCAGAATAATTATAAAAAGGAACAACTTGCTTTTTACCATCTAATTCAATCATTTTTAATTGATTGAGGATTCCATCGTGTTGTTTTGGATCATATTCAACTGCATCATAAGACCCATCTGCTTTGGTTTTATAATAGCTTCCCGACAAACTATCAAACCCTTTGCCAATCTTTAAAAGCAGGAATTCTAGAACAGGTATGTCCTTGTCGTTTGGAAAAATCAGGTAACTGAACAGTAGGTAACTTATTGACAGGTGGCGTATTTACATCCTCACCTTTTGAGTTTGGGTAAGGCTCAGCAGGTGATTTTTGATCATTATATTGAAGATAGTTTGAATCTACAGACAGTGTTTGTTGTTGATTTACTTTACTTTCTAATCGTTGATTTTCAGGAGCAGTATTTTCACCAAAACGACTTTTTAAAGGACATAAGGGGTTGCCTGCATAAAAAGGCAAAATAGGAATTTTAAAATCAAGCTTCTCGCCTGATTTAAAAACATGCTGACCTGCGTGAACAACAAAGCGACCTGACATAATATAAGCTCTTTATTCTTTATCTATTATATGATTTAATAAATTTATAAATTATAACTAAACAATAACACATCTTATGACTTTACTTGTTGGATTGCAAATACAAGATTATATTTTCCTTGCCTCAGATCAGAGACTCACTGTTAAATGTGAAGCGTTCACTGGGCTGCCACCAGTGTTCTATATCGATGAATTTAAAAAATATAGGATATGGAATTATGGCGTAATGATTTCTTCAGGAAGCGTAATTTTTCTTGAATATTTTTACGGTTTGATCAAACGAAAAACCCATTACTCTGAAGATGCAATGCAAGATTTCAGTAAAATGGCGACAACTGCAAAGGAACTATGTTTAACTGGGCATGGAATTGGTTTTGATCAATCCACGGCGACTATTTTTCTAACTGCTCGCGTTAAAGGGAAATTTGAATTAATTCAACTCAATATAAGAGAAGATTGTTTCCAATACTTCGTCATTGAACCAATGCATATCGCACTTTCAATGTTTGCAGGTGTCCCAGATGATCCAACATATCAAGTTGTAGCCGATGCATTACGTCCAATCAGTGCATTCAAAGATTACCGAGGGTTTTATGAATACCATTTGCAACTGATCGATTTATTTTTTAAAAGACAATATTCTTTTGATGAATCGATTACTTCAAAATTTGATCTCATTGTTCAGAATACCAGAAAAGGTACTGGGTCCATTGTAGAAATAAATGAAAACGAGCCAATGTTATTGAGTCGTTCGTATTTGTCGAATCAATAAACGTTGATAAGCAAATAAATCTAATCACTTAGGCTATTTCATATACCTATTTGAACTATTCCGTTATTTCCCCTCGATTTATAGCGTATCTAAGAACAAAAAAAGAGGCCTATAAAGACCTCATTTCCGAGTAGAAAATGTTTAATCAATAAGCCAACTGAATTAACATTCTAAAAAATCCAGCAATAATGGCCAAAGTAACAAAACCACCAATCCAAAGTAAAATAAACCACTGAGTTTGAGAAAGCTTCATTGATTTATACCCTCCAAATTCAAAATTGAATAAATGAATATTATTGAATGGCTTAGGCTATTTTGTTGTATAACCTAAGCCATTGTCATATAAAACTTTATATGCTTATAAGACTGCAACAAATCATCACATTAATGATATCCATCATCACCTATACGGACTTTGTCACGAAAAACCCAGTAAGAGAGCGCTGTATAAATTAAGATAATTGGAATCAAAATCAATGCACCAATTAAAGTAAATAATTGACTGCTTTGTGGCGATGCAGCTTCCCAAATTGTAATTGACGGTGGAATAACATAAGGCCAAAGGCTAATCATAAAGCCGGTATAAGCTAAAAATACCAATGCCAATGTATAAAGAAATGGGCTCAATTCATAACGTTTTTTGCATGCACGAAGCACCAAAAAAGTAAAAATAACCACTAAAATTGGGACAGGACTAAAATACATCAATTGTTGAGGATTAAACCATCGTTCTGCAATTTGTGGATGTGCCAATGGTGTATAAATACTGACTGCTCCAAAAATTACAAATAAAGCAATGATCAATTTAGGCATCAATTGATACATACGATTTTGCAAATCCAATTCAGTTTTAAAAATTAACCAACCACAGCCAAGTGCTGCATAAAGTACAACAACCCCAACCCCTGTAAAAATCGTAAATGGTGAAAGCCAATCGAGTCCCCCGCCTGCATACATATGATTTTCAACTTTAATACCTTGGATATAAGCACCTAAAATCATCCCTTGGAAAAAACTTGCAAAGAATGATCCACCAATAAAGGCTTTATCCCATAAATGCTTGGTTCTATTGGCTTTAAAGCGGAATTCAAAAGCAACTCCGCGGAAAATAAGGGCAACCACCATTAAAATGATCGGCATATACAATGCAGATAAAACCGTGGCATAAACCATGGGGAATGCAGCATAAAGTGCAGCACCGCCTAAAACCATCCAAGTTTCATTACCATCCCAAACTGGTGCGACAGTATTCATCATCACATCGCGTTCATGTGAATCTTTAACGAATGGAAATAGGATACCTAAGCCTAAATCAAAACCATCGAGTACCACATAGATAAATACACCAATGGCAATAATTACAATCCAAATCAGAGATAAATCAATCATTATTTACGCTCCTGTTCATTGCCATTTTCAGGTTTATCCGTATCTACACTTTCTTCAACAGTCGTTAATGGACGTTTAGAGGCAAGGATGATGGCTTCTTCAGTATGAGCCACACCTTCTGGTGTTGAGTAAATAAACTGTGGTCCTTTATGCATAAGCTTCAACATATAATAAATGCCGATCCCAAAAACAACGCAATACACCACCACAAAAATGATTAAAGTAATACCGACTTGTTCTGCTGAAACTGGAGATAAAGCATCTTTGGTACGCATCACACCATATACAACCCACGGCTGACGTCCGACCTCAGTCGTAAACCAACCTGCAAGTAAGGCAATAAATCCAGATGGTCCCATGACAAAGGCAAAGCGGTGTAACCATTTATTTTCATAAATTTTACCGCCTTTGCGTAAAACCAAAGCCATAAATGCGAGCAAGATCATCAGTATGCCTAAGCCCACCATGATACGGAAACTCCAAAACACAACCAGTGAATTTGGACGATCTTCAGGTGCGAACTCTTTAAGCCCTTTAACTTCTCCATCCAAGGTATGCGTCATAATCAAGCTACCTAGATTAGGAATACCGATCGCATATTTGGTTTCTTCCGCTTCCATATCTGGAATACCAAACAAATATAAAGGCATACCTTCACCTTTATTGGTTTCCCAATGCCCTTCAATGGCAGCAAGTTTGGCAGGTTGATGCTTTAAAGTGTTCAGACCATGATTATCCCCAATCACGACTTGCAATGGTGCAAGTACCAAAATCATCCACATCGCCATTGAGAATGATGTTTTGACTAAAGCATCACGGCGACCTTTGAGTAAATGCCATGCCGCTGTCGCTGCAACCAATAAGGCTGAAACTAAAAATGCCGCAACAGCCATATGGGCTAAACGGTATGGAAATGATGGGTTGAATACAATTGCAAACCAGTCTTGCGGCACAATGATGCCATTTTCAATGCTAAAACCTTGGGGTGTCTGCATCCAGCTGTTTGAAGACAGAATCCAGAACATTGAAATACAGGTTCCCAGTGCGACCATTGCCGTTGCAAAAAAATGTGCTCGTGGCCCAACACGCCCCCAACCAAACAACATAATACCTAGGAAACCTGCTTCTAAGAAAAAGGCACTGAGTACTTCATAAGTAAGTAATGGCCCTGTAACAGAACCTGCTACACGTGAAAATTCACTCCAGTTTGTCCCAAACTGGTAGCTCATCACGACACCTGAAACGACCCCCATCCCAAAAGCAACGGCGAAAATTTTAACCCAGAATTTAAATAAGTCTTGATAAACAGGATTATTGGTTTTTAACCAACGCCATTCTAAAACAGCAAGAAAACTAGCTAAACCAATCGATATTGCAGGAAAAATAATATGAAAAGACACCGTGAATGCAAATTGTATCCGTGCCAATTCAAGTGCGGTAAATCCTAAACTCATAGCATCACCTTATCCATTTCAAAACCATAAAAAGCAGCATGGTTCAATTGAAAAGTATTAAAACGATTAAAGAAAGAATAGTGTTTAATACGTGTTCTTAGCATTGTTTCTAAAGCATAAACTTGTACAGAATTAGCTGTCTGTAGTTTATTTATTACGGTTTTATTCAACAAATTTTTAGGGTGAATCAGTTCAATACCCTGAATCCATTGATTTAAGAATAAATACATATTTAATCTCTACATAAGATAATGTTTATTCATAAATAATTTTTAACGCATATTTATGAGTGAAACTTAAAACTTATGCAAAGCTTGGCGGGGCTCGACCTTGAGGAATCAGATATAAGCGCTGAAGCTGAAAGTAAACATGCTGAGAATTTTCAATAAAAGCCAACAAGCGAACTTGAACACGAATCAAAGCTTCTTGAATGCCTAATTCAGGTGGCATGATGAGGTGACCATAAAAATTGCAATATGGACACTGGTGATTTGGATCATGTTGATGATAATTGTGTTTATTATTCAGTTCATTTGCGTTTATATGATGATCATGTGAATTGTGTTGTTCAGAAGAGATCAAAGAAGACTGCGGCGATAAAACTGGAGTGATAAGTTCACATACCGGAGCAATTTGATATTGCTGAGGCAATAACGGTTGTAGAAAAACCGCGAACTGTAAAAATACTGTTGCAAATGCAATCAGTAAACCACTTCGTCTTAACACAATTGATTGCTCATATTGAGAAAAAAGCAAAAAGTGAGTACTTCGCTTGTGAATTGATCTTCGACCAATTGATTAAAAACCAAGCTTAACGCTCAACTTTATTTGTTCCACTATAGTGCATTTTTATATTAATTTAAAGCACATTTAACGATTACTTCCAGATACTTGTTGCCCCACACCTTATTTTTGTTCAAAAGATGAAACGTCTATAGCGCAAGATATAAATATGAATGAATGCAGTAACTTATTAAAATTATCTTTTCGTGATTTTAAAATACCAACTCATCAAGATTTATTTTCAGTATAAATCGCTGATGACAAAACTTTGAGAATTTTCAAATTTGAAGCTTGTTCTTATGTCCAATCCTCTTTGCATCATTATCCATTTCCAATATTGTAAAACCATCCTAATAAATAGATTACTTTTCCACTAAAACCTTGGATATATCCCCGAGAGATTTTGATCACCCTAGAAAAATAATGAAGATAATCTAAACAAACAAGAAACGGGCTTAAAACTGCATAAAAAAGACAGATCATCAAGATCTGCCTTTAATTTAACGATTAAGTCAATAATAATGAGTGAGTTTTAAAATTATTTAAATACTTTAAAACGTATAGCATTATCAATAAATGATTTCTCACCTGCTGGCGCTTCAATTGAACCAAATACCAATTGCGCACGTAATTTCCAGTTTGAAGGAATCTCCCATTTTGCATGAACTTGGTCATCAATAATTGGGTTGTAATGTTGTAGTGACGCACCTACCCCGTTTTCAGCTAATGCAGTCCATACAGCAAATTGTGCGATCCCCGTTGAATGCTCAGCCCAAACTGGAAAGTTATCTGCATATAGGGCAAATTGTTCTTGTAAAGACTTCACAACATCCATATCTTCAAAGAATAAAACCGTACCGACACCTGCTGCAAAACTATTAATTTTACCTCTCGTCGCGGCAACAGCTTCATCCGTTGGTAAAAATTCTTTTAATTTATCAAAGACGATTTCCCAAAAAGCTGTATGTTCTGAACCAAATAATAAAACCGCACGTGAAGTTTGAGAATTAAAGGCTGAAGGTGCATGTACAATTGCATTTTCAATTATTTCGACTAATTCATCAGTACTTTGTTTAACATTTTTGCCTATTGCATAAATTGTGCGACGGTTTTCGATAAGTGCTTGAAACTGATTTGACATTTTCTCATTCCCTATTGTTATTCATAAAGTTAAGCACATAAATTATAAGGGATATTATTTTTGGAATTCATGATTTTTATCATACTTTTTGTAGATAAATATTGCTTTGCTGTATAAAGACAAATTTAAAGAATCAATCCCTTAAAATGAACTAAAACGAAAAAGGGACAGTTATTAACTGTCCCTTGGATAACACCTATAAATCAATCAAATCTTGCATTCAAAACTTTACTTGAAACCGTGCTTTTCCAAAGATCGCGCAGTACAGGTAAATAGAACTTCTCACCAAGTTCAACCAATTCCGCATCGATCAATGCATGTATTTCATGCATAAATAAATAATCTAATTCTACTGTGGTCAGTTGTTTCTGCTGTTTTGAGAATTCTTTACGTTTTGCTTGAGCCTTTTTAACCAATTGATCTGCATAGTTTTTGTCTTTATATTGGCTAATCGCTTGTAAGCGTAGCTCGATCACGCCCCAACCTGTAAGTAATTTCTTAAAGATTTCAAAATCTTGTGTATTGGATTCCCAAATCATTTTTTCCAAATCTTCATCATTTGGAAGTACTGGAAGCAATAACTCCATAACACTTGGAAATATTTTCTTGAAATTTAAAATAAATTTAACAGGATGCTCACTTGGGTAATCCTTAAATTGCACATTTTCCTGAACATCCGTTAAATAAATATCTAGCATAACCATCATCAACAATAAAACTCTAATGCATATTGTACGCACTTCGAATCGAGATACAAACTATTGCTGATGATTTATGTTCAATTGTTTAATGCTTTACTTTGAATAATACTGTTATTTTACGTTAGGATGAACCATTTTTGCAGGTTGAACCACTTCATCAAACTGCTCAGGTGTCACTAACTTCAATTCAACAGCAACTTCTTTTAAGGTTTTACCCTGTTTATAAGCTGTTTTCGCAACCTTAGCCGCATTTTCATAACCAATCACTGGATTTAAAGCCGTGACTAACATGAGTGAGTTATGTAAGAAATAATCAATTTTCTCACGATTTGGCTCAATACCTACCGCACAGTGTTCATCAAAACTATTACATGCATCGCCAAGTAGCTGTATAGATTGAACTAAATTATAAGCAATTACAGGCATATAAACGTTTAATTCAAAATTACCTGCTGCACCAGCAAAGTTAATGGTGGTGTCATTGCCCATCACTTGTGCAACCACCATGGTCATGGCTTCACATTGTGTCGGATTGACTTTTCCAGGCATGATACTCGAACCTGGTTCATTTTCAGGAATAGATAATTCACCAAGTCCACAGCGAGGGCCACTGGCTAACCAACGAATATCATTGGCTATTTTATTTAAACTTGCTGCCAAGGTTTTTAATGCACCTGAAGCGAATACGGCAGCATCACGACCTGCTAAAGCTTCAAATTTGTTTGGGTTAGTTATAAAAGGGAGACTCGTCAGTTGTGCCAATTGCTCAGCGGCTTTTTCTGCATAATCAGGGTGGGCATTTAGACCTGTACCAACTGCTGTACCACCTAGAGGAAGCTCATACAACCATACCAAAGCTTGTTGTAGGCGTTTTAAACCATGCTCGAGTTGCGATACATATCCACTGAATTCTTGCCCTAAGGTCAACGGCGTAGCATCTTGTAAATGGGTACGTCCAATCTTCACAATATCGTTAAATTCTTCAGATTTACGTTGCAATGTATCTCTTAAACGTTTTACCGCTGGAATCAGTAATTCGTTGATTTGCAATGCAGCAGCGACATGGATGGCTGTCGGAAATGAATCATTGGTCGATTGAGCACGATTAACATGATCATTGGGATGTACTGGCTTTTGTGAACCTAAAGGATTACCGAGTTTTTGGTTGGCAATATTGGCAATAACCTCATTGCAGTTCATATTGCTTTGCGTACCTGAACCTGTTTGCCAAA
This sequence comes from Acinetobacter rongchengensis, assembly GCF_003611475.1. GTDB lineage: Bacteria > Pseudomonadota > Gammaproteobacteria > Pseudomonadales > Moraxellaceae > Acinetobacter > Acinetobacter rongchengensis. The sequence goes on from NZ_RAXT01000001.1 coordinate 23,408, forward strand.
CAACGAGTGGAAATTGTGAATCCCATTTCCCAGAAATCACTTCATCTGCAGCATCGACAATATATTTAGCCAGTTCTTGTGGGATTTGATTTAATTCTGCATTGGTGATTGCCGCCGCTTTTTTCACTAAGCCCATCGCACGAATCATCGGGCGTGGCATATGCTCAGTACCAATTTTAAAGTTTTCTACACTTCGCTGCGTCTGCGCACCCCACATCGCCTCGCTTGGTACTTTAACATCACCCATCGTGTCATGTTCAATACGTGTTTGCATAACAACCTCAATCTTATCTAAGTACTTGTATTAAAATCGTATAATCTACAAATCATGATGCATAGCCAACCCAAAAGCATGCTTTAAATATTCCAAGATAAATACATCTCGATCAATTTAAGTATCGGTCAATTGATGCTTCAAGCAATATTTGAATATCTAGCCGTTACTTTTCCATACTAAATCATGGATTGTATTTACACCATGCTAAACATTATCCATAAAAATGTAAATGATAATTATTTGCAATAATATAGACAAACGACTTAGCGATTATTTAAGGTGTTTTGGAAAAATCTCCATTCATCTTCAATCATTTGTTTGAGTGAGCGTTTTGGCTGCCACTGCAATATGTCAAATGCTTTGCTGCTATTGGATGCAACCTGATCAAGTGCTTGCATTTGATAAACTGCAACAATCTGTGGAATATCCGTTTCTGTTACTTCTTCAACAACTTTTATCAAATTCTTGATTGAGGATAAATGTCCTGCAATATTAAAACTTTCGCAAACGTTTTGCTGCCCTTGTAGCCAAAGTATACTGGCTTGCACGGCGTCACATACATCAAGCACATGTACAAAGCTGCGCTCTGTTGTTCCATCCTCAGTCTGTGCATGTTGTTGTAATTCAATCGCTTCACGTTGTTGTGCTGCAACTTGTAAGATCAATGGCACAATGTTTTTCGGCATGGGAACGACAAACTCACCCAGTACGCCATGCTCAAAAGCACCCACTACATTTGCAACGCGTAAAATCGCAATACGCCATTCACTATCGGTTCTAAAGGTATCTTGAATGATTTCTTCAATCATTTGTTGTGATTTGATATACGGGTTTGGATAAGAATAGTTAAAAGCGGTATTTTCATTCAGTTTGGTACTGGACTGCGCATAAACAGCTAAACTTGAAATATGCACTAAATTTCGCACACCTGTTCGTTGCATAGCGCGTAATAAGCTCATGATACAACTGACATTATCATTATAATATTCAAGGGGTTTAAGCACAGATTCTTCTATCGATTTAAACCCAGCACAGTGGATGACAGCATCAATCGAATATTGTTCAAACACTTTATTTAACGCAGGCGTGTTTCGAATATCAATTTTGACAAAAGGAATGTACATTCCCGTAATATATTCTAGGCGTTCTAAAGACTGTAAATTTGCATTGGCTAAGTTATCAACAATGACGACCTCTTGCCCTTGAGCAAGCAAGCTTAAAACCACATGCGAGCCTATAAAGCCTAAACCACCAGTCACTAAAATCATTGTATACTACCTATTTATTATCAAGTTTGAATGTTGCAAAAGTCGCCTTCCATTCTCCAAGTGAAATTTCAATGAGTACATTATTGCTAATCACCTCTGCGCCAAATTCGATCCATGCATGGCATGCTTTAGGTCTTGCGCAAGCTTTAAAAAGCAAAAATCAACATTTCCGTGTTTTCTTCTACCAAGACGGTGTACAAGTTGCGAATAGTTTGCAATGGATACCAGATGATCAACGCAACTTAACGACCGAGTGGCAAAAATTAGCAATCAAATTGCCTGTCTGTGTCAGCGCTGCTTTAGCGCGTGGGATCACGGATGAGGAGAATGCTAAGCGCCATCAAATTCACACTGCTAACCTGGCTCAAGGATTTGAACTTGTTGGTTTAGGTGAACTTGCAGACGCTGTTCAATCTACAGATCGCTTAATTCAATTCTAGGTTGTTATTTTTATTCAATTGTTGCATTTAAAAGGTAAATTGTGTGAAAACTGTACTCGTCATATTAACCCAAGCCAATTTGAATAGTTTAAATGTGCATGAGAGCCTTTCTGCAACCATGGTTTTAGCAACTTTTGGCTGTGAAGTCAAAGTGTTACTACAAGATGCAGCATTGAGTTTATTGCATGCAGAAGTGGCATTTGATGGCTTAAAACATGCCTTCAAAGTGGCATCAAACATGGTGGATAGCTTTGAGTTTTACGATTTATCCCCTGTTTTAGTAGAAAATAAGGATAAAAACTCAAATTTCGTTACGCAATCACAACAAGAACTCGCATTTATTGATTTAAATGCTGAATTTATTCAATCATTTGATCATGTGTTGTATTGGTAAAAGGCTCATTCAGGTAATCGTTCATGTCAGATAAAACACTGTATTTAATTCAATCTTCTTTTCAGCATACAGATGCTGTTTTAAACCAATTAGAAAGCATCTATTCAATACATGATTCTGTGGTTTTAATGGGTGATGCTGTTCTATTTGCTCAAGACCCACGTGTTTTAAATAAACAACGTGTTGCTGTATTGGAAAATGATGCAGAAATTTTAGTTGGATCTTTACCCGATCAAATACAAAAGCTCTCATATGATCAATTTGCAGACTGGGTTTTAGACTTTAAACGCTGTATTCGTTTAAACTAATACGATCTACTGTTTTGTAATTCCAATCTATTTTGATTTGATTGAAATCATTGGATGTAATCTATTCATTCATCATTTTATGAACAAAACATAAAGCGATGATTCAATTTGCTTAGGCTATTTTATGCATTTAGAGTTAGAAGAGTTGGAACTAGATCAAGACGGTCATTTACTTGATTACACCATTTGGAATGAAGATGTCGCACAAACTTTAGCCAAAACATTAGACTTAGAATTAACCGCATGGCATTTTGAAGTGTTACAAGCTGTGCGCCAATTCTATGCACAATTTGGGCATTCTCCTGCAACACGCCCATTGATTAAATTTTTAATGAAAACAGTGAGTCCTGAGATTAATAATGCTGTTTTACAAGAGAAATTTAATACAGGTTTAGTGGCTCGTCATTTAAGCCGTTTAGCGGGAGTTCCAAAACCTGCAAATTGCTTATAATCCACATTTGATTAAACTTGGATTTTCAAATAAGCCCTTTTAAATAAGCAGTAAATTAAAAATTTAGACTTTTTATCAGCGTTAAAAGTGAGTTTTCAAAGGATGCTTATCAACAACTAAATGGTTGTAACTTAATACAATTAAATCCTAAATACATTTGAATCACTATTTTGATTTTTATTTCCAAATCACTTCAATTGTTCATTTTATTTTTGTAGGATAATCATAGATTTTTATCGCAAATTTGATAGAAAGACGCAACGCTATTCAGCAACAATATAAATTTGAAAATATGTGATTCGTAGAGATCCTACAAAACCTCAAAACAAAAAAGAGTTTGATAATGAATACCACGACTTCCGAAATAACCGTTCATCAACAAGACCTATTGGTAATCTTGCAACGCCTTTTGAAGAAAAAGGATTTCACGCTTAAAAATTTAAAGCAAGAAGAATTTCAGACTTGCTTAGGACTGGCTTCATTGACCATTCCATCATCCCAAATACTCAATGAAAAAGATGTCAACCAAGCGCTGAAACACTGGTTAAATAGTACTGGAAGCATACTGTGGATTGATCATGTTGAATTACGTAGAACATTGATCGATTATGGATTTTTGCATAGAAATTTGGCTGGAAACGAATACCAAAGATTACAGCTTTTAGATAAACATCCTGCAAAAACCTATATAGATTTATTGTCGACTATGGATATTGATGTCACTGTGTTTAAAATCAAACAGCAGCTTGAACAGCAAAAATTGGAAAGAATGAATCAGCATATGAAAGGCGCTCATTAGCATTAATGCTAATAAGTTAAGCCTTTTTAAATCCTCCCTTGCGGGGCTATGCTCCTCACCTTTGAAAAAGGAGGGATGAGCAGCACAGCAGCGCAAGAGAATCTAAAATTTTTAAATTCTCAATATTTCCCCTCTTTTTCCTTGCACCATATACGGCTCACGATTAGGGGAGATTCTTAGATGAGTAACGACTAAATTACTCCTAACTGGCTGACATTACTCATTAGCATTACTATTGACTACAGGGGAATCTCACAAAAGCGGAGCGTTAAGAGTAGTTGTATAGGTTGGTTAAGTTGTATGTTGGGGAAACCCTCGCAGAGATACCGCCATACTTCGACAGGGAGCGTGTGGGGAGAGGTGCAAGACCTTTAGTCCTTGTCTGCATAGTTTGCAAAGCTATGTGCGGATACGACCGATATACGTGGCTCCGAAGCCAAAAGAATATGCGGTAAATCGGCAATACTTAAAGGATGCGTCATTTTTTTAAATGACCGCCTTTAGGGAGAGTATTGCCGAAACTCTCTCAACGTTCACCATCTGCCCCAAGCGAAGCGACGGCAGTGGTGATCTTGAGAGAGTAAGCGCATTGTTTTAAATTATTTTACTTTCTTGAGTAATTATACTTTCTGCAATAAATCTAAGTAATGGTATTTCTTTTATTAAGTATTTATCATGCTTAAAAGGTTCATATTTTTTCTTCTCTCCATCTTTACTATGTACCAATGAGTTTCTAGTGTAATAAATTCTTTTTGCTAAGGTTGATATTACATTTAATTCATCATTATTATTTAAATTAACTTTGTCACCTTCAGAAAAATATACTGTATTATTTTTATAAAAATCAATTAACTCAGGTTTGTAAGCAGTTATTTTATCTAAGATATCTTCTTTAATTTTAATATATTTTTTTAAACATAATTTAAGAGAATCGAACTCATTATAGTTTAAATCATCATCTATAATTTTTTTCATGTAAAAAGATTTTATTTTATCTACAGCACGCATGATATCTTTATCTTTTTTATAAGAAAAATTTTCTGAAGTAATGATATCTCTAAAACAACTAGTTATTTCCTCATCAGATATTTTATTAAAAAAATGTTCAATAACATGATAATAGCTTAGATATTGAATTACTAAATTATCACTGGAAATAGCAAGTATGTAATGACTTACTATATCCTCATTATAAAATTTTTTGGGAATATCCAAGTCTTGGATATCTTCTTCACGCATACTTCTAATTCGGTTAGATCCCAAAATTTCTTCTAAGAATCTTTGCGGTATAAGTGTTATGTCTAGATTATATGCTAGATGGAATTTATAAGATGTTTCATATTTATTGATATTATTTTCATTTAATGATTCTTTTTCAGTACTGATTTTTATTGAATATAAGCGAAGAGAATCACAGAGTAACTCATTGAAGTTATATAAACCATTTTCTAATTTTAGACTTTCATCTATCCAACTTCTTCTTCCCATTCTAATCAAGTGATTTATTTCTGTTTTATTAACAATAGAAATTAAATGAAGAAGAAAGGTAAAACTTACTTTTCCAAATGAGTATGATATTTCATTATTAGATATAGAAATATCACTTCTAAAAAATGGTATTTTACGATTTTCTTGTAAGGCAACAACTTCATAATTTTTCTTATCATATATTAATAATTCATCAACTTGTTTCATATTAGAAAGCTGTTGTACACATTCTTTGAACTCTTTCAAATTAAAGCAGAGTTGCTCATCATCTAAATCTTTAATGATTCTATTTGTTATTCCTACTTTTTTTACGGAGCAGGTATCATCTTCATAGTTTCCAATAAATTCAATTCTGAATAACTCTTCTAATTTCTTTAAAAGTTCATGATTATCACTTAACAACTTTAGCTCCTTATCTTGTTAGTAATTTTAAAATTAACATAATGCACGTTATACGAAATACTCTAGATAATTTGTTTTAAATCAAGGCATTGATATCCACTAAAAAGCTCCATTTGATTAAATGGTTTTTTAGTAGACTTTTCATGCAATGTGAGTATTTTTCAATCATATTTATTTGGGATTGTAAACTAAACCTAAAATTAACTACTTTAAAAAACAGTAGATATCTAGTCTTAATCTTCGCTATTTCTTTCTTCCAATTCATCTGTGAGGTCTTTGTTCTCAGAAGCGAGTTTAGCTAGAGTCAGCGGTTGCTCTATGGCTCCATATGCTGGTACAGATATGACTATTCCATCGCTTACTCTTGAAATCTGCGTTGCAGGAAATTTCTCTTTAATCGTTGTACTATAACCATCAAATACACTGTCTCTTACCACTCTTCGACCTGTTATCTCTCTAATGTTTTCTTTAGTGATTTTGAGCGAAAAAGCTTTACTTTCTTCATCATGATCAGTTTGCAATTTTAAATTAACATTATCAATTAATTGGGCAGTAATACTTTCTATTACTTGTAAATCTGCTGATGGAACTTTTTTCATAGTCTTTCTTGTAATTTAATTTCGTAAATTTATATTAGCATATTTTTAATTGAGTGGTTATGAGTAATTATGAGTGGTTATAAATTTACTTAAAAAGTGATGTTTTATTAAGGTGAAGATATGACTTCTCAAACCTCAATGCTACACGTTCGAATTGATAATCATACGAAGCTACAGGCACAGTAGGCTCTAAAATCAATGGGTATGTCTGTTTCTGATGCTGTACGAATCTTTTTAACTCGTGTTATGGCAGAACAAGCTATACCGTTCGATGTCCGTGTGCCGAATGCTAAAACTGTTTCTGCTCTTAATGAAGCAGATGAGCTGATCCAAGCGAAAAAAGCCCGTTTTGAAAATGTAGAAGACTTGTTTAATGACCTCGAAAAAAACAGCTAAATCTAAGCGTGCCGTTTTACCTCGATCATCGGACTATACCAAAGAGTTTCTAGCAGATTGGCAAAGGCTTTCTCGTAGCGGTCGCTATGACATGGTGAAGCTCAAGGAAGTCATGATGCTGTTAAGGAATGCTTAAATCCTTCTGTTACGAAGTATGCTCCTTGAATTTTCTAAAGGCGGTTAGCAAAAAACAACCTAAGAAATCTAAAAATCCCCTCCTATTTCAAAGGAAGGGATTTTTTAAATCAGTTACACAATCAATAAAATGTCTTAAACTTCTTGTTTTGATGTATTTAATAACTGATCAATCACACCAAACTTTTTAAACAAACTTGCACGGCGTTTTGGGTAAATATTGGCTTTATTCAAATCGCCTTGATAATGATCAAACACACGCTTATCCATGATTTTAAACCACCAAGAAGGAATCAATGCAGGTAATAGCATACTTGCATAACCACTCGGTAATTCAGGCGCTTCATCAAAGTGGCGCAATGCTTGGAATGGACGTGTCGGATAAGCATGATGATCTGAGTGACGTTGTAACTGATATAAAAATAAGTTCGTTACAATGTTGTTATTATTCCAACTATGCTCTGGCATGGTACGTTCATATTTACCATTTTCATTTTTTTGGCGTAATAAACCATAATGCTCAATGTAGTTAATAATTTCAAATAAACCAATACTATAAGCCGATTGAGTGACTAAATAAGGTAATATGCCTTTTCCAAATAAACCAATCATTGAAGCATGGAAAGTTGTACTCATTCCCCAACCTTGTAGTAATTCGTTGTCTTTTGACCAAAAGCCTAAACCTTTACGTTTTAAACGATTGGTTTCAATTTCTATTGCAGATTTGAATGAACCAATCACTGTGCGTGGCAAAAACTCATAGAACGTTTCACCCATTTTTGAAGAAGCTGGATCTTCTGGAGTTGCTGCACGTTTATGATGCCCATAAGGATGTTCAATACGGAAATGGTTATAACCTGAAGGGACTAATGCCAAATGTGAAAGGATATGGTCAATACGGTCATGTTTATGACTTAATTCATGTGCAGTATTAATGGCAATGCCGTTAATCGCTCCCATGGACATGCCTAATAAAACTTTGTCCAGTAACGACGTTTGTTTACGGCTCACTAAATAACATGCATAGACATTGGCAGCATATTGAATCGGGATAAATGATTTCACCAAACGCGCATAGTAAGGGTCTTGCTCGAGTAATTTTACATCTTCAGCCGTTGGATTATTTTTATCTTTGCCAATCAGTGAATCAATGGTTGGAATAATCACGTGCAAAACAATTGGACCACCCAGTGCAAAGACCTTTTTCAACGGTTTCGGTGCAACGTGATAGCCCGCTAAAATACCTAAACCAATCACAGGCAATGATGGACTAATCATCCATAAATATCTTTTTTTATCGAGCTGAAAACCTGACTTTTGCTTTACATCCTGAAGCTGTAATTCAGTCATTTGTACTGGAGCATTCATAACTTCACCTTTTAATGCCTTATTCTTACGTATATATTTGTTTATTCAGGCATTGAACAACAGTTGTGATCGTCCAAAAAAGCTATGTAAAAGTCTTTGGCACATTCAACCTAGAAATTGTCCTATTCGCACATGCTCTAACACGTTATGGGTTTTATAATCATCGCTATGGGATATTGAAATAAGTCTATGGATGCATTGAGTAAAATTTTTGATGATATTCATCTAAATCACTCTGAATATATCTATTTGCAGGCTCAAGGTACTTGGGCTTTTGAATACGCAGAACAATCCGCCGTCATTGCACATATTATTTTATATGGTCAAGCACATGTAAAAATTCATCATCAAAGTTTAAATCTAAATACTGGCGATATGTTGCTGATTCCTGCTGGACTACAACACCAAGTCATGGCAACAGCAAATCAAAAACTAGTTGAAGTATTAAGTATTCATTCACTCTTTAATGGTTTAAGACAAGATGCAATTGAATTTGGTCAAGGGGAAAGCGAAAAGACCTTAATCCTCACCGTAAGATGCCAACTCAATGCAATTATGGCCAAACCTTTGGTCAATGCTTTACCATCCTATTTGCATATCCAAAATGCATTGAGTGATGAAGCACCTGAGTGGTTACGCATTGGATTATATTTTGTTTCAGCAGAGACTCGTCGAACCATGGCGGGTAAAAACAAGATCATGGATCATGTAGTCAGTATCATGGTGATTGAGTGTGTCCGTGATTATATTGAACAAATGCAGCATCAGAACAATTGGCTCAATGCCTTAATTCATCCTGAGCTTTCCAATGCGCTTGCTGCCATTCACAGCCAACCCGAATTAGGCTGGACGGTTGAAGCTCTGGCTGAAACCTGTTGTATGTCACGTTCTAAATTTGCCAATTTATTTAATCAGATTGTTGGAGAAACACCTTTGGCTTATTTGCAACAGCATCGGCTTCGTTTAGCCAGCCAATTGCTGAAACAAGGTCAACTTTCTATTCAACAAATTGCCCATCAAGTCGGTTATTCTTCTGAAACAGCATTTAGCCAAGCTTTTAAAAAGCAATTTGAACTCAGTCCTAGTCAATATCGTAACCAATAAGCTGAACTTTGATGAGTATTCAATTACTTAACACATATTAAACGATGATAGTCTAATTCTTTTAATTTTCTTCATAATGATTAATGGATACGCGAAAATGTCATCTGCTATTGTTTGAGGCAGGAGGAATATATTCCGCAAGAGCTGTAATATACTGTTTTTGCGATATATTAGGTACTTGATAGTATCTGTGTCGAGTTGGCGACTCTTGCGCTGCTTTAATCACAGCTCAGGTTTTGCCCTTGCGTGGCAGTGCCACTCATCCCGAAAGCCTTGCGAGGTAGTTCCTCTCAGGTCGAGCCGAAGGCTTATTCCTAAATATAAACCTTACATGTAAGACTCTGTTAAAGATTTATTATTTTAAACATTTAGATCATACATATTGCTTCAAAAGTCTAACATCAGTTATTTAAGTATTATCATGACAAAATAGAAGCAAATGTGCTTACAACAAATACAGACTCACTAAAGCGGTTAAATACATTAATGACTAAAATTTATTTTCAAAGTTTAAATATCGACCATGCAAATCTACTGTTTGAATATTTACAAGATGATGCACTTTACCACTATATTCCAGATCAAAAGTACGCATCTATACAAGCACTTGAAGCAAGATATTCACGTTTAATTCAAGGTTCAGCCACTGCTGATGAAATTTGGATGAACTGGGTTATTTTCAATGATTCAGTACACAAACAACCGATCGGAACTTTACAAGCGACGCTTTTCCCTCAACAAAAAACTGTTCAAATTGGCTATGTTATTTTTAAACCATTTTGGGGCAAAGGCTACGCTTCCAAAGCTGTTGAATGGCTTGAAACACATTTAAAAGAAACGTTCCCTATTCAATATCTTGAAGCTTATGTCGATCCACAAAATACCGCTTCAATCAAAGTATTAGAGAAAAATCTTTTCAGTTTTATCAAGTTAGAAGACAATGATTTATATTATTCAAAACACATAAGTAATCAATAAATTGAAGTACCGATCTTAGAATGTATAACTGATTTTTATAGAATAATTTTATTGATGTTGCAAAGTCTATTTAGTGACGCGCCAATAAGTCTTCTAAATGGGCTTTCACATTTTCCCACTCAGCTTGGATAATACTATACATGACCGTATCTCGAATCGTGCCATCCTTACGTAAAGCATGACCACGAATAACACCATCCTTTTTAGCACCTAAACGTTCAATCGCTTTTTGGCTTTTAAAATTAAATTGATCTGTACGCAGCCCCACAGTATTGGCTTGAAGTTGTTCAAATGCGAATTTCAGTAATAGTAACTTACAGGTCGTATTTACATGCGTTCGCTGTACCGATTTTGCATACCATGTATAACCAATCTCAAAACGTTTTACTGCTAATAAAATATCGTGAAAACTGGTGGTTCCAATAACCTTCCCTGTACTTTCCTCAATCACAACAAAGGGATAACGACTTCCCTGCGCTTTTTGCTCTAAGGCTGTTTCGATATAATTTTTAACTTCTGAAAAATGTGGTGCCGAAGTAATTCTTAAATTCCACAACTCACCATCTTTACAGGCTTCCGCAAGCCCGTGTTCATGTGCATAGGATAAAGGAATAAGACGTACATTATTTTGTTTCAAATCTACATCTATAAATAATTGTTCTAATTCACTCATTTGAATATTCACTTTTTTAAAATATCGATATATTGGAAGTCATCAAATCACGGGGTTTAAAACTTAAATATCCTTCAACACTTAATATTCATTACACTTAACTTTTATGGCATTTAATGGTTTGATATTTTTGATAAAAATACCACCATATGATGAAGTCGTTATATCATTTCGGACAACATATACTTCATCCAATTGGATTTCGGCTTTGCCATTATAGAAACAACCATGTTTAAGTGCTTTATTGGGGAGTCTTAATGATTTTTGAAGTCTTTTGGAATCATCACTCACCAAAAACCGTGTATGTCCTAAGTAAGTCTGTCGAATATCTTGCTCTGAAAAAAGTATTCCAAGATTATTTTCATCATGATCAGAATCATAACCATACGAATATTCAACTGTTAATGGTACAGCTGATTGATAGCTATATGTCGTTAACGGCGGATTATCACGATCTCCTTTCTCATGCTCAGTTTCGACCAATTTTAAAGAAGTTGCGGAGCTATTCATCGCAACCAATAAACCGACAACTAAAATATAAAGTTTTTTCATCATTCGTTTCTCTTTTATTTCTCTCTTGTTTTGTATTCAATTTAAAAAATTAGATCGCCAAAGCCAAACACATTACGCCTGCAAGTCCTAAAACAAGACCAAGTATTGTTATATTATTCAGCTTCTCTTTAAAGATGAATAAGCCTGCAATCACACCAAACAGTACCACAAGAATATTCATCCCTGCAAAAACAATGGCAGGAGAATCTTTTAATAGAATATGAGCTTTTACATATAACGCGATATTGGCAAAATTTAAAAAACCTAACAATAAACCCGCAATGATATTTTTTATTTTCCATTGTGCTTTTTGAATAAGAAGATAAATGATTGAAACAATAAAAGCACAAATAAACATTAAAGTTAATATAACAGGAAATTGTAGCCCTAAACTGGTGGTGTATTTTAATAAAATATCGACGATGGCATAGCCAACCCACACGCTCAGTAGAAATAACATGCCTTTGCGGTTTAAAACCGTATTGGAAGAAGCTGATTGGGAAAAAATAAGACACAGCACAGCGGAAATACCCAGTACTACCCCGATTATTTTCAACTGACTAAACTGTTCTTGAAATAAGAAATAAGCAGCTAAAAGCGACAATACAACCGATAGTCGTTGTGCAATTTCAGTTTTTAGAATCCCTGCGGCCTGTAAAGACTTCGCCAAACACAAAAAAATACTGGGTAATAGCATCCCTAAAACAACAATCAACCACCACGGTGTCGCTGAAACCGAAATATGGGCTAAATTAGGGTTAAACCATAAATAACTTAAAATACTGGCAATCGCATAATTCCAAGCAATCATCTGTAATGCATCGAACCCTTTATTTTTGGCAAGTTTTAAAAGGATCGAGACCAATACACTACACAATGCTGCTGAAAATATAAGTTCCATTGTTATCTTCTTTCATCAATTGATTCATCAAGAAAAAGCCCACAAAAAGTGGGCTTCTCCTATATAGCACTGTATAAATAACCTTAATTATTATTTATAACGATCAACCATTTTCTCTAAAGAAATTGGACGGATCTTGTCAGCATTGCCCGCTGTACCAAACGACACATAGCGATCTACGCAAATTTGTTTCATTGCATCAACAGTTTTTGCAAAGAATTTACGAGGGTCGAATTCGCTTGGTTGTTCAGCCATCATACGACGCATCGCACCAGTAGACGCTAAACGTAAATCTGTATCAATGTTGATTTTACGCACACCATGCTTGATCGCTTCAACCAATTGCTCAACAGGAACACCATAAGTTTCTTTGATGTCGCCGCCGTATTGATTGATTACAGCTAACCATTCTTGTGGAACAGAGCTTGAACCATGCATAACAAGGTGTGTATTTGGAAGCGCCGCATGAATTTCTTTAATGCGGTCAATCGCCAAAATGTCACCTGTAGGTGGACGTGTAAATTTGTACGCACCGTGTGAAGTACCTACAGCGATTGCCAAGGCATCTACATTGGTATCTGCTACGAATTGACGTGCTTCTTCAACTGAAGTCAAAAGTTGAGAATGGTCAAGAACGCCTTCTGCGCCCACACCATCTTCTTCACCTGCCAAACCAGTTTCAAGGCTACCCAAGCAGCCAATTTCACCTTCTACAGAAACACCACATGCATGCGCCATTTCAACAGTACGGCGAGTTACATCTACGTTATATTCATACGTTGTCGGTGTTTTACCATCCGCACCTAGGGAACCATCCATCATTACAGATGAGAAACCAAGTTGGATAGAACGCTGACATACATCTGGATCTGTACCATGATCTTGATGCATTACCACTGGAATATGTGGCCATTCTTCAATTGCTGCCAAAATAAGATGACGTAAGAATGGAGCACCTGCATATTTACGCGCACCAGCAGAAGCTTGCACGATTACAGGTGAATTCGTTTCGTCTGCGGCTAACATGATTGCGCGCATTTGTTCTAAGTTGTTTACGTTAAACGCTGGAACGCCGTAGTTATGTTCACCGGCATGATCCAAGAGCTGGCGCAATGAAATAAGTGCCATAATATCCTCCCAGGTAATGCCCAATATTCTACATGGGGAATTATTTCAATTCAGCAACAATATTCACTATTTCATAAAAAATCCCTGCTTTCGCAGGGATTTTTAACAAATAACAACAAAGCTAAATCAATTATTGTGCTTTTGGAGCTTCCTCTGCTGTTGCAGGAGTTGCAACATCGGCAGGTGCATTGGCTTTTTCAGCAGGAACATCGGTATTCTTTTCATCCAAAACAGGCTTATCAATTGCGTCAATTGCTGCTTGTTGTTCAGGACTGACTGTTTCTGACTCAGTAGCAACACTTGAAGCTGGAGTCTGTTCAGATGCAGGTGCTTTGTCTTGTTTACTACACGCCGTTAAAGCTAAAGGTGCAAGAATAAGTGCAATCAGTGCAAATTTAAATTTCATCACATTTTTCCACAGCTGGTGATTTAATGCTCACGATTTTATTGCAGATATATTTCATTTTGATGACTTAATTGTGAATCGCTGAATAAAAAAGGCTGACACAGCTTCTAATGCAGATTAGTTAAGTATTTTTAAATCCTCCCCCTTGTGAAGCATACTCCTTACCTTTAAAAAGTAGGCAGCAGTTCCCCTCTTTCAAAAGAGGGGTTAGGGGAGATTCTTAAGTGAGTAATCACTCTCACTCTTAACTGATCAACTTAAACACTGTGGCAGCCTTTATAAAACAGTTCTTTACTTAAATACTCACAATGAATATTAAATAAACACAATTCTATTATGCACGCTCTAACAATACTGCAACTGCTGGAAGTGTTTTACCTTCTACAAATTCAAGGAATGCACCGCCACCCGTCGAGATATAACCAATTTTGTCAGCAACTTCATATTTATCAATAGCAGCCAAAGTATCACCACCACCTGCAATAGAGAATCCAGCTGATTCAGCAATCGCTAAAGATAAAGTTTTTGTGCCTTCACCGAATTGATCAACTTCAAATACGCCCACTGGGCCATTCCAAAGAATCGTTTTAGATGTTTTCAGGGTTTCAGCAAATGCTTTTGCTGTTTCTGGGCCAACATCTAAAATCATGTCGTTATCAGCAACATCTTCAACTTTTTTCACAGTTGCTTTTGCTTTTGCCAAAGAACCCAAGAAGTCAGAAAAATCAATTTCAGCAGCATCGGCAACTACAACATCTGTAGGAAGTGGTACAGATACTTTAGCAGCAATGGCTTTAGCCGTATCGATTAAATCATTTTCACACAATGATTTACCAACATTGAAGCCAGCAGCAGCCAAGAACGTATTGGCAATACCGCCACCAACAATTAATTGGTCACAAATATCAGAAAGTGAAGTTAATACATCAAGTTTTGTAGAAACTTTAGAACCTGCAACAATGGCAACCATTGGTTTTTCAGGTGTTTGTAATGCACGACCCAGTGCATCTAATTCCGCAGCCAATAATGGACCTGCAGCAGCAACTTTTGCTAAACGCGCCACACCTTCAGTTGAAGCTTCTGCACGGTGCGCAGTACCAAATGCATCCATCACAAATACATCGCAAAGCGCTGCATATTTTGCTGCAAGTTCAGGATTATTTTTCTTTTCACCAACGTTGAAACGACAGTTTTCAAGTAGAACAACTTGTCCTGCTGCAACGTCAACACCTTCTAAATAGTCTGTAAATAATTTTACTTCTTGTCCTAAAGCTTCCGTCAAATACGCTGCTACTGGCGCAAGTGACTGCTCTGGTTGTGGTTCACCTTCAACAGGACGACCAAGGTGAGAATAAACCATTACAGCTGCACCTTTTTCTAGTGCTAGCTTAATTGTTGGTAATGCTGCACGTAAGCGTGCATCACTTGTAATCACACCATTTTTAACAGGAACGTTTAAATCTTCACGAATAAGAACACGCTTGCCCGTTAAATCAAGGTCAGTCATACGCTGAAAATTCATGTATAGCTCTCTTTATAGATATTAAAAATCGCGTAGATTCTAAATGATTACGCAAAAAAAGGTTAGATACTTTTGTAGAAAAGCTGTAGAAATATTGAGATTTGATTATCATAGAGCTATCTTCGAAAATTTGTACGCTTATGTCTTTTCATCCAGATCCTAAAATTAATGGTTTAAATGTATTAGGTGAGCCTTTGGCAAGCTGTTGTTATTCACCTATTACAGGTTATTTCCGTAATGGTTTCTGTCATACAGCACCATCTGATATTGGTCAGCATACCGTTTGCGCTGAAATGACTTCTGAATTTCTCAATTATTCTCAAAAAGTGGGCAATGATTTAATTACCCCTTTGCCTGAGCATGGTTTTCCTGGTTTAGAACCTGGTGACTTTTGGTGTCTGTGTGTGACGCGTTGGGTGGAAGCTTATCAAAATGATATGGCGCCACGGGTTAAATTACAGGCATGCCACCAAGCCGTTTTGTCGTATGTCCCACTTGACATTCTTATGGAATATGCGGTTTAACTTTTCATGAATCATGTAAAAATTAATGGCTCAAAAATAGATTTTCCTGACATCATTTTGGCATCTTCGAGCCAAACCCGTAAAGATTTGATGAATCGTTTACGATTAGATTATCGTTGTATTTCCCCTGATATTGATGAATCGGTTCAGGGTGAAACACATGCAGACGATTTGGCTAAACGTTTGGCTTTTGAAAAGGCACAAGTGATTGCCCAAGAAAATCCAAACGCTATTGTGATTGGTTCAGACCAAGTGGCTTGGCGTGAACATGCGCCACAAGAATTTATTGGTAAACCGTTATCTGTAGAAAAAGCCATTCAACAGTTACAAGCCAATTCAGGAAAAAATGTCTTTTTTAGTACAGCGTTAAGTGTGCAACATTTGGCTTCTGGTTTTGAGCAAACCTTAGTTGAGCATTATCATGTTAAATTTCGTGATTTAAGCCTTGATGAAATTGAGCGTTATATCGAAATTGATCAACCCTTACATTGCGCAGGCAGTTTTAAGTGTGAAAGTTTAGGTATTAGTTTATTTGAACAAATGATTGGTCAGGATCAAACTACTTTAATGGGCATGCCAATGATTCAATTGTGTAATATTTTAAGAAAGTTAGGGAAGAACTTGCCTTAATTAATCACTACATAAGCACGGATGCTTTGTCCAAATTAAAATTTAAAGAATCTATTTATTAAGCGCAATAATTTTAGTCTCTTTTTTTCCATTACGTAAAATTTCTACTTTCACAAAACCTCTTTTAAGAAAATTAGTTGTTTCTATAAAACCTGTAACACTATGTATGATTTGACCATCTATTTTCAAAATAATGTCTTGTTCATAAATTATACCAAAAGCAGGAAATCCCTCTTTAATAACGATAGCTTTAACTCCTCCAGAAGATTGCTTAGCTATTTGTCTATCAAGGTCTGTTAATTCAGTTGGGTATATTCCAGTTCTAGAATTAAACCTTATCAAATAATTACTCATGTATTCTGTCCAACTGTATTCACGGACAAAAGATCCCATATAAGTACCATCCATGTTGTCTTTTGCTAATCTATTATTATAAATATCATTTTCTTTATTTGAGTTACTTGTTTGATGATTTATTGTCTGAACTGTTCTCTGTTCAGATATACTAGAGCCTTGATTATCATTGCTAAATAGAATGACTTCTGCACCTAGCTTTTTAGCTTTATTTTTCATTTGTTCCACGGCTTGGTTATAGCCGTAATCTCCTGTATTTATTTTAAAAACTTCTGACTTTATCGATACATAACCTTCTTCTAGTAATTCTTTAAAATTTTTATCAAAATCATCTGTTTTAATAACTCTGATTTTAGTGCCATACGTACGTTTTCCTTTATTTTTTAATATCTGATTATCCTGATCTTTTGCATTTAAGCTCGTAAAAAATGCATTTACATTGGTAACAGAACCCAATAAAGCCAAACAAAAGATAAAACGTATAATGTTCATTATGACCTTTTTTAAATTTTCTATCTGAAATATAAGAGAATTAATTTTCAACTAAATTTATATTTATTTGATTTACAAATCAACTTGCACCATTCACTTCCTCATAAGACAATATACCCAATATTGATTCAAATTTGCTTAGGCTACTTTCATGTCGCAACCTTTAGATGTTTTAGGCGGGATCACCGCTGAACAATTCCTCTCAGAATACTGGCAAAAAAAACCATTATTGGTTCGTAATGCATTACCTGAAATTGCCCATATTTTAGAACCCAATGATGTTATGGAATTGGCACTCGATGAAAATGTCACTGCACGTTTAATCAAACAAAAAGACAAAGATCCGAATCAATGGACAGTTAAAAATTCACCTCTCATCAAAGGTGACTTCCAAAAAATGCCAAAGCTTTGGACATTACTGGTTCAAGCTGTTGACCATTACGCTTTTGATTTAGCTGAACTTTGGAAAAAATTTCCATTTATTCCACAGTGGCGCCGTGACGATATTATGGTGTCTTATGCGCCTCAAGGCGGTTCTGTTGGAAAACATTTCGACTTCTATGATGTATTTCTAGTACAAGGTTATGGACACCGTCGTTGGCAATTGGGTCAAATGTGTGATGCAGATACAGACTTTATTGCAGGACAACCACTTAAATTACTTGCCGATATTGATGTACATTTTGATGAAGTATTAGCACCTGGTGACTTACTCTACGTACCACCAGGTTTGGCACATTACGGCGTTGCTGAAGATGAATGTCTCACCTTCTCTTTTGGCTTCCGTATGCCAAATGTGACTGATATGATGGATCGAGTTTGTGACAAATTCTCAGAAAATCAAAGTTTAAAAAATCCTTTGATCGATATTATTCGTGATCAAGTTTCACGTGCTGGCGAAGTGACGGAAAATGAATTAGCGTATTTAAAGGCAGAGATTTTGACTCAGCTACAAAATTCGATTGTCTTAGATGATGCAATAATGAGCTTAATGTCGGAGTCCAAGTATCCTGAAAATATTCCTGAAGCAGAAGAAATTGGCACAGGTGATTTAGAGGAAGCATTCGATCAGGGCTATTTAATTCAATTAGAGCCTGCTTCTCGTTTACTCTACTCAGATCAAGACGATCAAGTTTTATTTTGGGCGAATGGCGAAGCTATTTGTATTTCTGAACAATTTACGCCATTTTTACAACAAATTGCAGATGGTCAAAGTGTTGCTTTGAATCAAAATTTAGCAGATGAGGAAATTTTAGAAGACCTCAGTCTACTTTTAAATGAATCTATACTCATGCTTATTCCAACAGAACAATAAAATAGAGTTTAAAGTATAGTGCAATGAGTCTAAGCGAGATATTTAAGTTTAACTTTTAACTTGAAGATCGAGTTTAGACTCAGTTTAAAATTAAATAAAAGGAGTGGTATATGAATGATTTACGTTGTTATCAACAACTTCCTATCTGGCAGTTTACGACCATTCCTCAAGGCTTTATGCGCCCTCATAATACCCAGCAAGGTACATGGGCGAAATTAAATATTATTCAAGGCACCATTCATTTTGCAATGCTGAGTGAAACTGGCGAAATCCTTTCTGAACATGAGTTTAATACAGACTCTCAGCCTCCATTTATCCCGCCTCAAGCTTGGCATAAAATTGTATCTGCATCCGAGGATGTAGAATGCCAACTCAGTTTCTATTGTGAACCGAATATTTATTTTGAGAAAAAATACAAATTAACAGCGACACATTCTGAAATTTTAGCAGCAATACCGTATATTCCTAAAGGTACAGCATTGGATGTTGGCTGTGGTACAGGTCGAAATAGTTTATATCTAAATCAACATGGTTTTCAGGTAGATGCCTTTGACATAAATCCGCAAAGTATAAAAATATTAGATGATATTATTCAGGCTGAAAATTTACAAAATATTCAAACCGACATTCGCGATTTAAATACAGATCAGCATATAAACTCAACTTACAATTTTATCTTTTCAACCGTTGTCATGATGTTCTTACAACCCCAAACCATTCCTACGCTCATTCAAAATATGCAACAAGCAACGCATTTACATGGATTTAATCTGATTGTTTGCGCAATGGATACTGATGATTATCCTGTATTAAGTGATTTTCCTTTTAGTTTTAAGGAAAATGAACTGCTTGATTATTATCAAGGTTGGAAAATTTTAAAATATAATGAAAATGTAGGTGAATTGCACCGTGTCGATGAACATGGTCAGCGTATTAAACAACGCTTTGCGACTTTATTTGCACAAAAGCTCTAAAGGTATTTCCTATTTTTTAATAATTTTTTGAATAATCCATTGGATGCTTAAATGTTTATTGATGCTTTAAAATAGAATCTTTCTTATTTCTAACAAATCATCACTTGAGAAAAATACTTAAAATTGGCAACTTAGTCACCAAGATCGTATTCAGTTGGATCATTTATTCATATGGCAAGCCCTGCTCAAGCAATAAGAAGTAAGTTCTTAAATACATTTTTTTCAAGATATTCCGTTTGGTTTCTATGTCTGTTTATTTCAATCTATCTGACATGGATTATTTTCTTTTATGAAACACATATTATTTATTACTTCTTTTCAGATACTTTTCTGAACGTGATTTGGCTAGTGACCATCATACTGAGTATTGTAGGTATATATGACATTATCCAAAGCAAACATGCTATTTTAAGAAATTACCCAATTATGGGGCATTTCCGTTTTTTCTTTGAAAGCTTTCGTCCAGAAATTCGACAATATTTTATCGAATCTGATGAGGATGCTCTCCCTTTTTCACGCTCACAACGTAGTTTAGTTTACCAACGTGCAAAAAATGAAAATGCAGATAAACCTTTTGGTTCAATTATTGATGTTTATCAGGAAGATTATCGTTTTTTAACCCACTCTTTAGCACCGAAAACACCTGCTGATTACAATAGCTTTAGAATTAGTATTGGAAATGCGCAATGCTCACAGCCTTATAGTGCATCAATAATGAATATCTCAGCGATGAGCTTTGGTAGTCTAAGTGCGAATGCAATTCGTGCACTCAACAAAGGGGCTAAAATGGGCAAGTTTTACCATGATACAGGTGAAGGTAGTTTAAGCCCTTATCATCTTGAATATGGTGGTGATATTGTATGGGAGCTTGGCAGTGGTTATTTTGGATGTCGTACTTTAGATGGAAAATTTGACCCAGAAAAATTCCAAAAACAAGCCGTGCTGGATTCAATCAAAATGATTGAAATTAAACTGTCTCAAGGGGCTAAACCCGGACATGGCGGAATTTTACCTAAAGATAAAATCAGTGAAGAAATTGCACAAATTCGTGGTGTGCCACGTGATCGAGACTGTGTTTCCCCTGCGGCACATTCTGCTTTCAGCACACCAATTGAAATGATGTACTTCATCCAAAAACTACGTGAATTATCCAATGGCAAACCTGTAGGCTTTAAGCTTTGTATCGGACAACCGTGGCAATTCATGAGCATTGTAAAAGCCATGCTTGAAACAAAAATTGTTCCTGATTTTATAGTGGTTGATGGCTCTGAGGGTGGTACAGGCGCAGCACCGATCGAATTAATCGACCATATGGGAACACCACTACGTGAAGGCTTACTCTTTGTACACAACACCTTAGTGGGTGCGGGTTTACGTGATCAAATTAAAGTCGGAGCAAGTGGCAAAATTATCAGTGCTTTTGATATTGCCAGCATCATGGCAACTGGTGCAGATTGGGTCAATTGCGCACGTGGTTTCATGTTTGCAGTGGGTTGTATTCAAGCGCAAAGTTGTCATACCAACCAATGTCCAGTCGGTGTAGCAACACAGGATAAAGAACGCCAGAAAGCACTTGATGTACCTAACAAATCTGAACGAGTCTTTCATTTCCAAAGAAATACTTTAAAAGCTTTAGCGGAAATGATTGCAGCCGCAGGTTTACAGCACCCCGCTGAAATTAAAGCACACCATTTGGCACAACGTATTAATGACCGTGAAATTAAAACCTATGCTCAACTTCACTTTTGGATGAAAAATGGAGAATTATTAAATTGTGAAAACAAAGATGATGAAAATTTCTATTTTAGGATGTGGAATTTAGCATCTGCTGAAGCATTTTAAACAGCGTAAGACCATGAGAATAGTCAGTTCTCATGGTCTTATGACTAAACTTCTCGTTATAATCTTCCTAAAAATCAAAAAAATGGTTAATTCAAGTGCTTTTAATGTGGTAAATACGTTACCTAAAATATTATCTTTATTCAAAATCAATAAAATAGCCTCTAATTTAAACTAAGAGGTTTTACTTTTGGAAAAATATGAATTCATCCAAAATCTTAGAGATTGGTCAGATCAATACCCTTGGTTAGAAATGCTGACATCTTTAAGTTTGCTTATTATATTTGCATTGGCAGCGAATTTTATTGCCAAACAAGTGGTTGTGCGTGGAATTCGTAAGCTTATTTCCAAAATAAAATTTGCCAATAATGAAGTTTTCTCGCAACACAGCGTGATTCGCCGTATTGCCAATATCATCCCAGCCATTGTGATTATGAATGGTATTGTAACCGTTCCACATCTGTCTGAAAAAGTCATTTCAATGACTCAAATGTTGGCTCAAGCTTTCATTTTCTTAACCATTGCTTTGGCGATCAGTGAATTTTTAAGCGTCTTTAATATTATTTATCAACGCAATCCCAAATCTCGAAATAAGCCAATCAAAGGCTATTTACAGTTAGTTAAACTGATTATTTTTATTGTTTGCGGTTTGATGATTTTAGGAACATTCTTACAAAAAAATGTGTTCACGCTATTAGCAGGTTTTGGTGCTATGGCAGCCGTGTTAATGCTGGTTTTTCAAAACACCATTTTATCTTTAGTCGCTTCGGTACAAATTTCCTCTTATGACATGGTTCGTATTGGGGACTGGATTGAGATGCCGTCTTTAAATGCTGATGGTACTGTCATTGATATGTCATTACATACCGTCACCATTGAAAATTTTGATAAGACTTTTACCACCATTCCAACCAATAAATTAGTGACAGATACCTTTAAAAACTGGCGAGGTATGTCACAATCAGGTGTACGTCGAATTAAACGTTCCATTTACATCGATCAATCTAGTATTCAGTTCCTCTCTTTGCAAGCGCAAAGTCGTTTAAAGGAGTTTTTACTACTGGAAAATTACCTCGATCAAAAACAAGATGAATTAAAAAGTTTTAACCAACAATTGCAGCATGAGTCGGTATATAATCAAAGGAGATTAACCAATATTGGAACTTTCCGTGCTTATGTCGATGCTTATATCAAACAGCATCCAAGAATTTCCCAAAATAGCACTATTCTTGTTCGTCAATTACAGACCACAAGTGAAGGTTTACCTTTAGAAATCTATGCGTTTACCAATACAACAGTCTGGAATGATTACGAAGCGATTCAATCCGATATTTTTGACCATTTAATGGCAATTATTCCATTGTTTGGTTTAAGACTGTATCAGGCCCCTTCAGGTGCTGATATTCACGCAATGTTATCGCCCAAAATAAATGAAACTGATACGACAAGTTAAAAATTAAGAGGATTTTATGTTACTGCAATGGTTCGAAAAATTAGTAGATCCCTATCCATCTAAAGGTTTAAACGAACCATTGCCAACAAAATTTTTTCCTTTTGTTTGGCAAGCTGCTACAGGTGTAAAACGCTATTTAGTTATTCTGATCCTTTTTACAGCGGCAACTGCAACGTTCGAAGCATTATTCTTTTCCCAAATTGGGCATTTGGTTGATTGGTTAACACAGTCTAAACCTGATACTTTTTTGGCTGAACATAAAAATAACTTAATCATTCTTTCTAGTATATTGCTGGCCAATATTTTCTTTGCCAGCATGCAGTCTATTGTAAGACATCAAATTTTATATAGTAGTTTTCCAATGCGCCTACGTTGGCGTTTTCATAACCTACTATTACGACAAGGTTTAGATTTCTTCCACAATGATTTTGCAGGTCGTTTATCTGCCAAAGTTATGCAAACCTCCTTAGCTGTCCGTGAGTTTTGGGTCATTTTGGGTGATATGGTGACTTATGTAGTGATCTACTTCATCACGATTAGTGTAGTTTTGGGTTCAATCTCACCTATCCTGCTCTTGCCTTTATTCTTATGGCTCATTCTATTTGTTAGCGCTGCCTTATATTTTATTCCTAAATTGGGCAGAATTTCAAAAGAACAGGCAGATGCACGTTCAATTATGACGGGCCGTGTAACCGATGCTTATACCAATATTCAAACGGTAAAACTTTTTGCACATGCAGGCCGTGAAAGCCAATATGCTAAAGAATCAATGAAAGAATTCATGATTACCGTATTTAAGCAAATGCGCTTAGGCACGTCTTATGAATTTTGTATTAACTTACTGACAGCTGTTCTATTCTTTGGTGTATTGGGCACTGCTGTTTGGTTATGGCTACAAGGTCAGGCCGCGATCGGCGTGATTGCTGCAACCACAGCGATGATTTTGAAATTGAATAGCATGGCTGAGTTTATGATGTGGCAAACTTCAGCACTGTTTGAAAATGTCGGTACCATTCAAGATGGTATGCAAACCCTTGGACGCCCAATTAAAATTCAAGACAAACAAGATGCCAAACCTTTGGTGGTTTCAAAAGGTAATATTCAATTTAGAGATGTCAGCTTTGCCTATAATGATAAAAATGTGATTGATCACTTTAACTTAGACATTAAACCAGGCGAAAAAATTGGGATTGTGGGACGCTCAGGTGCGGGTAAATCTACACTGATTCAGCTACTTCTACACTTTTATGAAGTCAATCACGGTAAAATTATCATTGATGATCAAAATATTGAAGATGTAACCCAAGACAGCTTGCGTAGAAATATTGCCCTAGTCACACAAGATACGTCTTTATTACATCGTACTGTCGCTGAAAATATTAAATATGGTCGTCCTGATGCAACTGACGAAGAAATGTTAGAGGCTGTTCGTAAAGCCAAAGCAGATGAATTTATTCCGCAACTTTCAGATTTACGTGGACGTACAGGCTTTGACGCATACGTCGGTGAACGAGGCGTTAAATTGTCAGGCGGTCAAAGACAGCGTATTGCGATTGCTCGGGTATTTTTAAAAGATGCCCCTATCCTGATTTTAGATGAAGCAACCAGCGCCTTGGATTCAGAAGTTGAAGCTGCGATTCAATCGAGTTTAGATGAATTAATGCAAGGTAAAACCGTAATTGCAATTGCGCACCGTTTATCCACCATTGCACAAATGGATCGTTTAATTGTTTTAGATCAGGGACATATTGCTGAACAAGGGACACATGAGGAGTTGATTGCTCAACATGGTATCTATGCACAATTATGGCAACGACAAACAGGTGGGTTTTTGGTAGAACAGACGCACAAAGCAAAGCCTGATATTGAAACGATTTAATTAATTGAAACCATTTAGATAATGTATTGTGAATCGGTTGTGGTCTTAAAGACTGCAACCTTTTTTTTGTGATGAGGATTTCATTATTAAACAATTGGTTAAAGATACTTATTCTATGGTTTCAATATAAAGCTTGAATGTTTGATTCAATCTCAATGTTAGACTATTAAATAGAAATAACCTAGCCGCTGCATTGATCAGATTGATTTCCTTCCATTTCAAAATACTTTTTTAAATACATTAAATCTCCTATTAAACTTATTTTAATAGGAGATCATTGAATCAATAAAATGTTGAGAATTAAGTGATTTTAAATGCCAATGAAATGGCTTGGTCACTTTCCTCAGGCTCAGGCCATTTTTGAGATACGGTTTTTAACTTGGTATAAAAACGTGCTGCATCTGGACCATATAAATGCGACTCACCAAATTTAGAACGGCGCAAACCACCAAAGTTAAAATAACTTACAGGTAAAGGCACTGGTACATTCACACCAATCATACCTGACTCAATTTCCATAAAGAAACGGTGCGCTGTTTTTCCATCACGTGTAAAAATCACTGAACCATTGCCAAACTCATGGCTATTGGTGACCAAAATTGCTTCATCTAAAGTATTTACTCGTAAAATACCACGTGCTGGCCCAAATACTTCCTGCTTATAAAAATCCATATCTGTAGAAATATAATCGAATAAAGTCGGTCCAATGTAATAACCATTTTTATACTGTGGATGCTCATATGCGCGACCATCCAATAGCAACTCGGCACCATCTGCTACACATTGATCAATTGCTTTCAAAACAGATTGCTGTGATTGTGCTGAAATGACTGCACCAAAATCTGCTGTTGGGTCGTTATAAGCCCCTATTTTCAATGCCTTTGTTTTTTCAATAATGAGTGTACGTAATTGATTTGCAGTTTCTTCACCAACAGGAACAAGCAATGAAACAGCCATACAGCGTTGACTTGCTGAACCAAAACCTGCCGATACAAAAGCATTTGCAGCAGCTTCTAAATCTGCATCAGGCATCACCACCATATGGTTTTTGCCACCTGTGAATGAAGCAACTCGTTTATTGTGTGATGTGCCTTTTTGGTAGACATACTCACCAATATGCGTTGAACCAACAAAGCTTACCGCTGCAATATCTGGATGTTCTAAAATAGCATCTACAGCAACTTTATCGCCTTGGACAATATTGAATACATCGTCTGGAAGTCCTGCTTCTTTCCACAAATCTGCAAAGAATAATGCAGCTGAAGGTACTTTTTCTGAAGGCTTCCAAACAATACTATTTCCGACTGAAACTGCCATTGCCATCATCACAGCAGGAATCATAATTGGAAAATTAAACGGTGTAATACAACCGACAACACCTACAGGGACACGTACTGAAAACACATCAATATCACCTGCAACATTACGTGCATATTCACCTTTGGTGACTTGTGGTGCATTGCATGCAAACTCAATGCCTTCAATCGCACGACCAATTTCGCCTTTTGCATCTGCTATGGTTTTACCATGCTCACGGCCAATAATTTCTGCAAGCTCATCTGTCTTGGCAATCATCAATTCACGCAGTTTAAACAAAACTTGCAACCGTGTGGCATGTGAAGCCTTTGCCCATTTTTTCGCATTCGTAGATGTTGCAGCCTGAACAGCTTGATCAACTACAGCAACATCTGCATAAGCACAGCGCGCAATTTCTTCACCGGTAGATGGATTAAAAACTGGACCAGAATTTTGAGTCTGTGTAATGTGCTGCCCTGAAATAAAATGTCCGATCATATTATTCATGTTCATTTTCCTTATGAAGTTTGTGAAATTAAATTAAAAATGCTACTAAAATCTGTTTTCCCATGACCATTTTGGCTATGCGAACGATAAATATCTTTTGCGAGTTCACCCATGGTGACAGTCGCACTGACTTCAGAGGCTGCTGTCATAGAAAGCCCTAAATCTTTGAGCATTAAATCGGTCATAAAGCCTGCAACATATCCTTTGCTCGAAGGTACATTTTCTAAAACATCAGGAACGGGGTTGTATTTTTCAACACACCAATTCGCTCCCGAACTGTTTTGAATAATTTCTGAAATAACTTTCGGATCAAGCCCATGTTGTATTGCTAAATTCAAAGCTTCACTTGTACCAATCATATTGATGGCCAACAGCATGTTGTTACAGGCCTTTGCAATCTGCCCCGCCCCATGTTCGCCTGCATGAAAAATGTTTTTCCCCATTTTTTCAAGAATCGGTTTAGCACTTTCAAAGTGTTGAATAGAACCGCCTACCATAAAAGTTAATGTCCCTGCTTGGGCTGCCAAAATACCACCTGAGACAGGAGCATCAACAATATCAACGGCATAAGACTCTGCAGCCAATGCAACTTCACGGCTGACAGATGCAGCGATAGAAGAACAATCAATAATTAAGGTCTTAGGCTTTAACTGCTTTAAAATTCCTTCTGACCCTAAAAAGAAGTTTTTCATACTTTCAGAACTTGGCAACATGGTGACGATCACATCTGCATTTTCAACAAGTTGTTGCTGATCTTGAGCAACTGTACCACCATAACTTTTAAACTGTTCTAAAGCTGTTTGGGACAAATCTGAGCCAGTCACATTAAACTGTGCTTCAAGCAGATTTTTGGCCATAGGAAGTCCCATATTTCCGAGACCAATAAAGGAAATATTCATATCAATACCTGAGGTTAAATGTCGCTAAATTGAATGATTCTTGATTTAAATGTTTGAATTTAAAGAAGTTAACTTTAAGATTCCCCAACTTCTTTTTGTAGATATTGTTTACTCAACAAAGACTTTTCATCACGCTTCATAAACAAGGTACAAAAGATTGCAATCACAGCCATACTGCCTATATAAATGGTGATTAAATAAGGACTACCGTGACCGATACTGAGCAATTTAGTTGCGATCAAAGGTGCAATACCACCGCCCAACACACCTGCGAACTGTACTGAGATTGAAATACCGCTATAACGGATTTCCGCAGGGAACTGTCTTGCGAAAAGCTGTGATTGAGGTGCATACATGATTGGGAATACCACACCAATCGCCAATACAATTGCAGTCCAAACCAATACAGGATCTTTGGTATTTAACATGCTAAAGAATGGATAACAGTAAAGTGCGAGAATAAATAGTCCAAACATGAACATATTACGTTGCCCAACTTTGTCTGATAAATGTCCACATAACGGCGTCATGATCATGATTAAAAATGCACCACAAATCGTTGCAAATAAGATATCAGATCGTGGAATGCCCAATTGTGTCGTGGTATAAGCCAAGGCAAATGTTGAAGCGATATAGAACCATGCATTTTCAGCTGCACGTGCTACAATAATAGTAATTAACTCACGTGGATGGTTCTTAAATACTTGTAATGCAGGCACTTTAATTTCTTGCGCTTGGTCTTTCACTTTTTCAAAATCTGGAGACTCAGGCACTTTCACGCGAATGTACCAACCGACAGCCAACAGTAAAATACTGGCTAAGAATGGTAATCTCCAGCCCCAACTAAACAATGCTTGTTCAGGTAATAAAGACACCGCTCCCAGTGCCAAAGACGCGAGCATTAAACCACCACCGGCACTTGCCTGTGGTAAACTCCCCCAAAAACCTTTACCTCCTTCTGGTGCATGTTCAACTGCCATCAGAACTGCACCGCCCCATTCTCCACCCATAGCCATACCCTGAACAAAACGCAGAATGACTAAAAAGAAGGTTGCCCAATAACCTATACTTTCATATGTCGGTAATAAACCAATAAGAACCGTTGGAATCCCCATCATTACCAAGGTCAGTAATAACATTGACTTACGGCCAATTTTGTCACCAAAATGACCAAAAATAATGCCACCAAGTGGGCGACCAATAAAACCAACAGCATAGGTTGCAAAAGCTGCTAATACGCCTGTTAATGGATCAAGATTGGGAAAAAACAATTTATTGAAAATGAGTGCAGCCGCAGCGCCGTAGATAAAAAAGTCATACCATTCAATGGTCGTACCCACCATACTGGATATCCCTGCCAGTCGATGTGAAGACTTTCCTTTCTGAGGGTTCGATCCTTGTATCTTATCCATAATACACCTCTTCCATTTTTAGAATTTTAGTCACAAAATCATCCCTTTAAAAATCACTCCTGATTTTTAAATATAATGACTTAACTTTTTCCTTAATTAGCTAAGTAGATAGACGATAATAAACAAATTATATTTAAACCTAAACAACAAAGAATATATATAAATTACCTTTGGACTTAATTTGTATCATCCAAAAAAAACAGTCAACATACTTAATTACTTAAGTAGTTTTATAAATATTTTTTATTTTAAAAAACAAAAACTTATAAAAACAACAAGATTAAAATACTAAACAAAAATATACAGAATGGCTTAAGCACTTAATCTTATAGTTAATCTAAAAAATAAAGTACTTATAGTTCATAATAGATAGATAATAAATTTATAAATATTTTATACTTGTTATTTTATGCCATTTCATTATATTTATTCTTATATTAAGAATGGATACTTATTATGGATTATAATCTACTCGCTTTTGAATATTGCCCTGCACCAATCGTTGTACTCAGCTATAGACATATGGTTGAAATGAATCCAGCATTTGCTCATTTATTCGGCTACACACGCGAAGAACTGATCGACCATTCAATTGTAAAAATCTTTCCAAGTATCGAAGATTATGAAAAAGTAGGAAATGATGCGTTGCAAAGTTTGCTCAAAAAGCAAAGTCTGTTTTATTCAGACCAGCGCTTTATGCAGCATCGCAATGGAGAGTTATTTTGGACACATACACATGGCAGAACACTTAGCCCTGAAGATCCATTTAAATTGATGGTGTGGCATTTTGAGCGTAAAGACCAAGCGCCAAGCTCTAAACAAAAACTAACACAACGTGAGTCTGAAATTACCCAACTAATCGTAAACGGATTTACTTGCAAAGAAATTGCACGAAAACTCAATTTATCACATCGTACCGTAGAGGTTCATAAAGCCAACCTAATGAAAAAATTAGAAGTTCGTTCCAAAGCTGAGCTGACTTCTAAAATTATTATTCAAAAGAGTATGGGCACATTATTTGGGTGATTTAAAATTTGAGTGATTTCAATCAACATACAAGATGCATCATTAAACCTTTTGTAAAAGTCAAAAATGATCAAAAAATAGCAGTAAAATTAATATTTAGAATCCCTTCTCCCTCACGGATGAGGGGTATTTATCATATAAATCCTCTCCCTCTTGCACATAATAACGCGCATTCTTTATATAGGAACGGGAACTTCCTTTGTAAATAAGTGTACATCACAACCCGTCTTACAGAAGAAGTCTACTCTGTTTTTAAGTCTATTGATTGAAAATAAAATATTCAGTATTTTGAATAGGATGATGCAACATTTGTGCTCTAAAATCTGACATCAATGATGCAGATAACACTCTTTCTTGCTCATTCAGCATGTTGAATAGTTTTAAAAATTGACCATGACTAAAAACCATTAAATTTCTGTCAATAAAATCGAATTGAATCGCTAAAAGATGCTGTCTAAATGATAAAACACGTTGATAAAAAGTACGAAACGATTCTGCATCTGTCCCATCTAAATAATCAACATCTAAGCGACTCCAGTAGCGATCTACCCACGGTTTTCTTTCTTCTAATGTGGTGTTCTGGCAGCGTAAATCTGACAAATATGAAAATTCTTCAATTGCATATATTTTAGCAACTAACTGATCACGATCCAATAACGGTTGTGCTGTTTGTTGGGTTCTTTTAAATGCAGAAATATACACATGATCCGCACATGGTAATTGAGTGACCAGTTTTCTTGCTTGTTCATGCCCTAAATCAGTCAGTTCAATACTTGCATGTGATGCAGTTCGTCCATTTATATTACCCATGCTTTCTGCATGTCGAATCAAATAAATTGCCATAACACCCCTTTCATACTTGATCATGATTAATCATTGAATGAACTCCAATCTATTTGATTTTAAATAGAAATTTATTCATATATTTTGAGATACTGATTAAACTTTGCAAAATAATGCAATTTAAAAGCACAATAAATTAAGATAGCTTTACTCATTCTCATACTAGAACTTTCTTAAAACAATCATTTTTAAACAGTTATTTTTAAATAGTTATCTTTTAAAACTGCCATCTCTTTAAAACGATCATCCGCATAGACATAGATTCGCTCTAATTTTCATCATTATGTCGGTTACTTTTATTGAATCTGATAAATCCTCCACTATTCACATAAGCACACAGAACAACAAAGTTGTGATAAATTACACAACCTATAATATTGACAATACACATTTTCAATTTTAAAAATGCCCTTCCGTGGTTTAATTGGGCTTAATTACGTAGGAATAAAATGAATAAAAAACGCTTTTATCGCAGCATTTTCTTGGTGCTTTGTATTTTAATACTTGGCTTAACAGCATGCGCACAATTTAATGCACAAAGTACCACTCAGTTTGCGGTCAACCTTGAACGTAAAATTTCAGGATTAGAAAAGAAACAAATGATCCTTAGCACGGGTGAAAAAATAGTTTACCTTGAAGCAGGTGATCCAAAGCATGAAACTATTGTTTTGTTACATGGTTTTGGTGCAAATAAAGATAACTTTACCCGTTTTTCTCGGAAACTTACTGACAAATACCATGTCATCATTCCTGACAATGTAGGTTTTGGTGAATCGAGTAGAATTGATAATGCTCGATATGATTCAGACGCGCAAGCCACTCGCTTTCATCAGATGATGAGCCAATTACATTTACAACAGGTTCATTTAGGCGGAAGCTCAATGGGTGGGCATATTTCTATCGCATTTGCTGCAAAATACCCCAATCAAGTCAAAAGCTTATTGTTATTAGACTCTGGTGGTTTTTGGAGTGTTCCAAGAATGCCGATTTTTACAGATTTTGGTACTGGAAAGAACCCATTAATTATTGAAAATGAAGAAGATTATATAAAATTATATGATATCGTGATGACGAATCCACCGTTTGTTCCAAAACTGATGCTGAGAACATTTGCCCAAGACAGCATCAATAATGCCGGTTTGGAGCGTAAGATCTCCAGTCAGCTTGCTGCAGACCCAATTGAGGAACGTGCAAAAACTGTTAAACAACCAACATTGGTGATTTGGGGTAAAGAAGACAAACTACTCGATGTGAAAACCACGACAACTATTAAAGCATTGATGCCTCAGTCGCAAATCATCATTTTGGATGATACAGGGCATTTACCTATGCTCGAAGCACCAAATAAAGTGGCTCAGGATTATTTATTATTTTTGGCCAATTTAAAATAATGATGTTGAGTTTTAATGATCTATGAATTCAGTTCAAAACCTTGATGCTAATGACTCATGAATAGATCAAAATGCAAAAAAGACCTATAATCTTCTAAATATTTAGAAGTTGATAGGTCTGCTATTTATACAAATTATACAAAACTCTAAGCTGTACAGATCTCAGCTTTTGTTGAGCTAGCCTTTTGTAAGTTTAGTCTGCTGAAATATCTTCAAACAAGACTGAAGATAAATAACGCTCTCCTGCATCTGGAAGAACCACCACAATGGTTTTTCCTGCATTTTCAGGACGTGCAGCAAGTTGAGATGCAGCAGCCAATGCAGCACCACTAGAAATCCCAACAAAAATACCTTCTTTCACGGCACTTTGACGTGCAAAGTCAATGGCTTCTTGATTTCCAATAGCAATCACTTCATCAACTAAATCTAAATTTAAATTTTTTGGAATAAAGTTTGCACCAATGCCTTGAATTTTATGTGGTCCAGGTGTTAAAGCTTCGCCACGTTTAGTTTGACCAATAATTGGCGAATCAGCAGGCTCAACAGCAACAGAGTAAATCGGTTGATTCTTCACATTTTCAAAGTAGCTTGAAATACCTGAAATTGTGCCACCCGTACCGACGCCTGCAACCAAAATATCAACCTTACCCCCTGTCGCAGCCCAAATTTCAGGACCTGTAGTCGTTTCATGGATTTTAGGATTGGCTGGATTTTCAAATTGTTGCGGTAAATAATAAGTTTCAGGGTGTTCTGTCGCCAAACGAACAGCTTCTTCAACAGCCCCTTTCATACCTTTTGCTGGTTCCGTCAAAATAAGATGTGCACCCAATGCTTTTAGGACTTTACGGCGTTCGATACTCATACTTGCCGGCATAGTTAGGGTAATATCATACCCTTTTGCTGCTGCCACAAATGCCAGTGCAATACCAGTATTACCACTGGTCGGTTCTACAATGTGCATGCCTTTTTTAAGCAAACCTTTTTGTTCAGCATCTGCGATTAAAGCAGCGCCAATACGGTCTTTCACTGAAAATGCAGGGTTACGGCTTTCAATTTTTGCTAAAACGGTAGCACCATCTGTAATCAAACGGTTGATTCGAACCAATGGCGTATTGCCAATTGCTTCAGCATTATTACGATAAACGGCTATACCTAAATTTTCTGTTTGTGGGAAGTTTGGATCTGTCGCCATAGTCTTTCCTTGAATTTTAAGTGAATAATATTGTCCTTATCATAACGCTTTTTTATGAATGTTTGATATTCTCTAAAAGTATTTAGTTATACGTAAAAATGAAATGTTTATAGCCATAAATCATAAACTTAGTTTATGATTCAACTGTTTGACTGATTTGTCATCAAATCTGCTTGCATATCTATATAAGATTTAAAGCATAATAACCTTATTAAAAATATTTTGAGAATCACATGGCAACAAATGCTTATCAAAAATTTTATCGGCAATTCACTAAAAAAATTCTAGATAAAATTGTTTCCCCACAAATTTTGGGTGATACACAAGCACTTGAAAATTCAGTAAATAGTGATACGTCAAATGCTTTTCCGATATGCTATGTAATTCAAGACGATTCAACATCAAACAAAGTACTGATTGATAATGAAACGGAGAAAAGAAATTTAAGCCCTGCATTTGCGCCTTTAACGATGGGCGATGCGCAAGAAGATGATTCTTTCTTAACACTTGAAGCCAGTAAATCCAATGCTTCAGCCTATTATCCAGATAAACTAATTCGTTTAGTAGAATATCTACTTAAACACCCTGAAGCAGATGTTTTGTTGGTTCCTGTCACGATTTTATGGGGGCGTGCTCCTGAAAATGAGGATAGTTGGTATAAAGCGCTGATGGCAGATGCTTGGACTAAACCGACGGGTATTAAACAAGCCATTAATATCACTTTATATGGTCGTGAAAATTATATTGAATTTCATCAAGCTGTTTCTTTAAGAAGCTTGATTAATACTTCACTTGAAATTGCGCCAAACTTTGCACCGGCTCACTTTGTCGTAACTGAGTTAAATAAATCGTTTTATCAATATAAAGAAGCGATTTTAGGACCAGATTTGTCGGATCGTCGTAATGTGATTAACAAGTTGATGACGAGTGAAGCCATTAAACAAGCCATTCTGACAGAAAGTATTCATAAAAAAATCAGTGTTAATGCCGCGGAAAATTTGGCACGTGGTTATTTAGATGAAATTGTTTCAGATTTTTCTTATTCAACTTTACGCTTTGCTGAAATTGCGCTGACCAAGTTATGGACTCAACTCTACGATGGTATTGAGGTACATCATTTTGATACTGTTCGAGAGCTTGCGAAAGATTATGAGATTGTCTATACACCATGCCATCGTAGCCATATCGATTATTTATTATTGTCTTTTGTGATCTATAAACGTGGTTTGATGGTTCCACATATTGCAGCAGGGATTAATTTAAATATGCCTATCGTTGGGCAACTGATGCGTGGTGCAGGTGCTTATTTTATTCGTCGTAGTTTTAATGGAAATGCGCTTTATACGTCTGTATTTAAAGAATATATTTTTAGCTTACTCAACCGCAATACACCTTTAGAATATTTTATTGAAGGTGGTCGTTCTCGCACTGGATTATTGTTACCCGCTAAAAAAGGCATGCTTGCTATGACCATTCAGAGTCATTTACGTGGCAACAGTAAACCAATTGTGTTTATTCCAACGTATTTTGGTTATGAAAAACTTATGGAAGGTTCTTCGTATATCAAAGAGTTAGGCGGACAGAAAAAACAAGCTGAATCGCTATTTGGTTTATTAAAATCCATTCAAAAGATTGAAAAGGTTTTTGGGATTGTGCATGTCAACTTTGGTGAACCCGTATTTTTAGATGATATTTTAAATAAGAATCAAGCACCTAAGCATGTTGCATTACAAGATGAATTACCTGAATCTGTAAAAACATCAATCAATGAGGTTGCCAATGAAATCCTTGAAAATATTAACAAAGCCGTAGTGATCAATCCTGTAAGTTTAATTTCTTTGGTTTTATTAAATGCACCGACACATGCACTTTCAGAGCGTGAAGTATTGTTACGCTTAGAACAATTCCGTAATTTACTTAAATATCATCGTTATGATGATCGTATGAAAATTACAGCACTTTCAAACCATGAAATTATTCAATATGCCTTGAAACTCAAACAAGTTGAATTTATTGAGCATGATAATGAGCGTTGGATCAAAGTTGCAGATACTCAAGCTGCGCTGCTCAAATATTTTAGTAATAACATTATCCATACTTATATTTTGCCTGCTTTGATCGCCAGTGTATTGAAGAATCAATTAGAACAATCCAGTTTCATTATTGATAAAAATCAGTTAGTTGAACTGATTTCTGAGCATTATAATCATGTTCAAAAGCAATTTTATTTGAAATGGGACAGTTCAGAAGTTGATACAGAAATTGAGCAACTTTTAGAATATTTTGTTGCTGAGCGATTAATAACTATTGAAAATCAAAGCATTCATATTCATCAATCTGATGAAGCACTCAGTTTGCTGACCTCATTCGCACATTTATATGAAATGAATTTGCCACAAGAAGCCAAATAACTTTCTTGTTTCATCGCTGTATTAGAAAATATTTACATAATGTAAAAGACTGAAATATAATTCAGTCTTTTACAATTTAACTCCAATAAAACCATAATAGTTAAGCACTTGAGTAAAATTTTTGCTCTGCTTTAAACCTGTTTGATGATAGAGCGCTAATATTTGATTGGCACTGATTAAGTGAAAATCATGCTTTAAACGCTCAATCATGGTTTGGCTTTGTTTTTCTGAAAGCCCTGTTTTCAAAGCCATCGTTTTTAATGTTTTCAATTCTTGTTTCGTCTCAATTTGAGTTAAATCAACACTGATGCATATCCCTTCTGCTTTTAAACTCGCAACAATCTCTTGAAAAAAAATAGCTTTATTTTCAATAGGAACAAAATGTGAAACCAGTATCGCAAGTGCCGCATCAAACTGTTCAACCATTGAATTTAAAACAGCAGTATCAGCATGAATAAAGCTTACTCGCTCCGCTAAAGTGCCGTGCTGTTGAATATGATTTTGAGCTTTTTCAAGCATATTGATCGCAGGATCAATCGCAGTAAACGTCCATTTTGGAAATTGTTCAAGTAAATATTGCAATTCATAACCCGTCCCACAACCGACGATTAAAATATGGGCGTGTTCATTTAAATAAGTTTCTAAAAGTGCGTGAACTTGTAAATGAATCAGCTCATAGCCTAGGATTAATTTACGAATATGTTCATCATATCCATCAACAACCAAGGGATTATTAAAATCTTTTGCCATGATTTCAACCTTTAGCATTTGTATGAAATATTTTTAAATTAAATATATGAATGGCAGAGTTATTTATTACTTATTCTGAACGGTGTTTTACCCGAACCGCTTGCAAACAAAAATCAGCAATTTGTTTTACAAAATACTCTTTATAGCTCTGATCAAACATCTTGGTTTTTGCAATACTTAAAGGTTCAATCACCACAAATGTCATTGCGCCTACAATACACAGTGCTGTGGTATTCAAATCCTCAAAAATAAATTCACCTGAATGTCGCCCTTCCGTAAGTATTTTGATAATGCTTTCTTTAATCAATTGTTTACTTTGAAAACGTTCTAATTCAAATTTAGGATCGACTGGTTCAAAAAGTAAAGAATAAGATAAACGTGGACTGTTCATTGCTCTTTTGACAAACGTGGTCACCGCACGATTTAATTTTTCTATTGCTGTCTGTTCAGTATGCGCAATATCATTCAAAATATTCACTTCAATATGAATCGCAGCATTCAGCACTTCAATCAAAACCTGATTTTTATTTTCAAAATAACGATAAACCAAACCACTCGAAATTCCAGCTCTGTCTGCAATCGCTTGAATTTGTGCATCTTTGAACCCTCCTTGTGCAACTAACTCTCGTGCAGATTTTAAAATCATCTCACGATTTTGCTGCATTTTTTCTTCCATCACTGAGGATCTTTTATAATTCATAACGAGGCACATTTCCTTTTTGAAAATATAAACTAAAGTATGATTCTACCTTGCTTTTTTATTAAAGTAATCAAGCTTAAATAAATCACTCTGAATGACGAGTCATCTAACAATGATTCAATCTAAGCACGGATATAAGGTTAATTTTAATTGGATGTATTCATTGTGAATATGTTTTTCATTATGGGTTAATGCGGTTGAAAATTGATAATCACCGTTAAACCCTGTGGCTGACTTTGTTCAAATTTAAGCTGAAAATTTTGTTGTTCTAACAAGATTTGACTTAAAGCTAAACCTAAACCATAACCTTGCTGTAAAGAATCCTTACGCCAAAATCGTTTTGTCGCCAAAGCCAATTCTTGTTGATTTAAGCCCACACCAAAATCCTGAATATAAAGCTGTTGTCCTTGTTGAAAAATCTTGATTTTTTGTGGGTTTTGCTGATTCAAATTTTTCGAATGCTTAAAACTATTTTCAATAATATTTCGCAATACAATCATCATCGCTGTATATGACAAATCAATGACCGTCAATGAATCTATATCTAAATCAATTTGGCTATAAATTTCAGGATAATGCGGTTGTAATTGGGTCAAAACATCGTGCAATAATATTTTTAAATCGGTGGGTTCAATAGATAGACTTTGTTGATGCTCAGTCTGACTTAAAATGAGTAATTGTTCTAATAAGTTTTGATAACGTAAGATACTCTTTTCAGCATCTATAAGAATATGAATAATTTCAGTATTCTGACCATTTTCTTGCTGTTGTGAAGCAATCATTTTACTCAGTTGTACATTGGTTTTAATCGCTGTTAAAGGACTTCTCAACTCATGTGCCGCATACGCACTAAAATTCTTCTCATTGTCCAAACTTTCTTTTAAACGTGTCACCAATTCAATCATATTTTCAATAAAAGGCTGAATTTCATTGGGAATATTTTCAACTTTAAGATTGGATAAAAACTCTAGTCCATGGGCTTCATTCAATTGCTGTATATTTAATGATTGGGTGACTTTTTCAATCGGTTTAAACTCAGCTTTGACAATCCATAAAATTAAAATAATACAAAGAATCAAAGTTAAAATGAGTGGATATAAAATCGATTGAAGGATTTCTGTGAGCAATGAATTTCTGAGAATAATTTTTTCAGCAGCAACCACTTGTAATTGATCTTTTTTAAGTACAAAACTACGCCATTCTGTACCATTTTGAATCCATGTACTAAAACCCTCAGCTCGATTAGCCAAACCATCGGGTGCACCTTTGGTACGTGCCACAACTTGATGATTGATGATCACA
Source organism: Acinetobacter rongchengensis (assembly GCF_003611475.1). Lineage (GTDB taxonomy): Bacteria > Pseudomonadota > Gammaproteobacteria > Pseudomonadales > Moraxellaceae > Acinetobacter > Acinetobacter rongchengensis. The sequence continues at coordinate 62,186 of NZ_RAXT01000001.1, forward strand.
TCCGAACCAAAATACGTGACTTCACAAGCAATTAGATTTTGTTGACTCAACTCTGAAACCATCGGTTTTGCAGACTGAGCCAATTGCTCAGCAGGAATTTGACTGAGTAAACGAGCCACCATATGCGCAGAAGCAGACAGACGCTCATCAAGTGTTTCTGTCATTTTTTTTTCTAAATTAAAATATAGCCAAGCAAACGCGACCGCCCATACCAAAATAAAAGCACAGGTAATGCTCAGAACCAATCGCCATTTTAAACTATAATTTTTCATGATTTAAACATCACACATCTAACGCTACATGAAACAGATATCCAACACCTCGAACCGTTTGAATATACTGTGCTCCAATTTTTTGTCTTAAATGAAAAATATGAACATTCAATGCATTACTTTCAATATTGTCTTGAAAACCATAAACCTTATCGATCAGTGTTTCATTCTTTAATACTTGATTTGGGTACATCATAAAAATTTCGAGTAAAGTGTATTCACGTCTAGACAAATTCAGCACTTGATCTTGCAAGTACACCTGCTGAGTTGCTGTGTCTATTTTCAAATGACCTTGCTGAATCTGATTTGATGCAAAACCACGATGGCGTCTTGCCAAGGCGTGGATTCTGGCAATAAGTTCTGATAATTCAAAAGGTTTAGTCAGATAATCATCTGCACCATAATTTAATGCATCGACACACTGTTGGGTTTTATTGCGTGCAGTTAAAACTAAAACGGGTACAGAAATGTGTTGATCACGCCAATTTTTCAATAACAGCAAACCATCTTGATCAGGCAAACCCAAGTCCAAAAGACATAAATCCACCGCAGTATTTTTAACAAAATAATCTGCATCCTTGGCTGTGGTCACATGCTCAACTGAAAAATTCAGATGCTGTAGAGACAGACAAATACTTTTTGCAATATACGGATCATCTTCTACCAGTAAAATAAACATGCACACTCCCCAAACACTCAGTACACTATTCTACAAAGAAAAACCTAGATTAATGTTCTCTTAATCTGAAATTATGGATAATGACTTTAAATGGAACCAAGATTGGGAATTATGAAGCTGCAAAAATTGTTCAATGCGTTGTGCATTTCTGTTTTGGTATTCAATACAGTGAATACCGTTGCTTTAGCGAATGCCGATTTTTTACCTCCAGATCAAGCCTTTCAGCTGTCTGCCGAATCAATTTCAGCCAATAAAGCACAACTTAAATGGACGATTGCACCTCATTATTACCTATACCATGATCAATTTAAAGTCAGTGTAAATAACAAAAATATTGCGCTTAGCTTACCCAAAGGTCATATAAAAGATGATCCTACTTTCGGTAAAACTGAAGTTCATTATGATCAGGTCACTAGCCAAATTCAGGTCAAACCCAATTCAAACTATTTAGTCATGTATCAAGGCTGTTCAGCTGATGGTTTATGCTATCCCTTACAGCGTAAAACCATCCGTACCGATGCAGATGGGCTCTTTCCACAAAACAATACTACAACTAAAAATATACTCGCCAATAACGGCGCAGACTCAATACTTAAACCATCTACAGAAACACTTCCACAAAACACGTTGAATAAACAAAATTCCGATAGCGCAGCGGATTTAGCCACTACCACTACTCAACAGAAGAAAATTTTAACTGGAAATAACGTCGAAAGTTTAGAAAGTCCTGCAACAAGTGCAAGCAGCGAAGCCATTGTAAATCAGTCTACGGATTCAAGCACTGTCATTACAAATACAGTTAAAACTGATGCTAAAACTGCTAAAGACAATAATACTAGCAGCACAACGTCATTACAATGGAATGATGATCAATCTTTTTTTAAGTTATTATCAAAAGATTCATTAATTTTAAATTTATTGATCTTTTTCGGCTTAGGCATTTTACTGGCCTTTTTGCCCTGTTCATTGCCTCTAATTCCCATTCTTTCGGGCATCATTATTCAGCGTGCTAAAGGTTATAAAGCGGTTGCAATCGCACTAAGTTTTGTTGTGAGTATGGCTGTTGTCTATGCGATTATGGGAATTGTGGTTGCTGAAATTGGTTATAGTTTTCAACGCTGGTTTCAAAGCCCTTGGATCGTTTCACTATTTGCTATTCTTTTTGTAGTTTTAGCCTTCAACCTATTTGGTTTATACCAACTTAATCTACCTCAAGCACTGAGCCAAAAGCTGAGCAATCTACAAAATAATCAAAAAGCAGGTACGATTTTCGGTGCAATTGCAATGGGCGCATTGTCTGCACTGATCGTCGGCCCATGCATGAGTGCGCCATTGGCAGGTGCATTACTGTTTGTTTCACAATCACAAAGTGCTTTTCTAGGCGGTTTATATTTATTTATCCTCGGTTTAGGTATTGGTTTACCACTGTTTATAGCCAGTGTTTTCGGTTCAAAGTTACTGCCGAAACCAGGTAAATGGATGGATCGAATTAAAGTGAGTTTTGGCTTTGTCATGCTCATGGTTGCTTTATATTTTATCCGACCAATGCTGGCTTCTACATTGTATTACGCTATCTTCGCAATCTTATGCATTGCCCTCGCAATCTACCTGTTCTATGCATTACGTGACAGTGAGAAAGCGATTAATAAGGGAATTTTAATCATCATTGCATTGCTTAGCCTCACTGCCAGTATTTGGAATATCCAGCAAAGCTATTCTGCATATCAAATTCAGCATAGCCAAACAAAGCACCTTGCATGGCAAAAAGTCACCACTGCAAATGAGCTTGAAAATGCTTTAAATTCAGCAAAACAATTAGCTAAACCTATCATTATCGATGTTTATGCAGATTGGTGTGTGGCTTGCCAACCGATCGAAAAAGAAGTCTTTCCTCGTGTAGATGTACAAGATGCGTTAAAGAATTTCACTTTAATTCAGTTAGATTTAACCACTTATAATGAATCACAAGACCTCATTCTCAAACAACATGAAATTTTAGGCCCGCCTACCATGCTGTTTTTAAATGAAAATGGCCAAGAAATTCGTGAATTACGCTTTACAGGAACATTCACTGCCACGCAATTGATTCAACAAGTGGCGAAACTCCATCAAAAAACAACTCCGCCATGATTAGTACACAAGCCATCCATTTAGGCCCAATCATGCTGCCGTGGGGATTCATTATCCTCACCGTTGCAATTGGGACAGCCTTACTGCTTGGAAAATATTTTTGTCATCGCTTTACAGTCAGCAAAGTGCAATGGGTAATCTTTAAAGACAGTATCTGGACTGCAGTTTTGATTGGCTTGGTCTGTGCACGCATTGGATTTGTTGTTTTAAATTGGGATATTTATCTACAGCATCCGATTGAAATAATCAAAATACAAGACAAAGGCTTTGATCTTTTTTCGGGAATAATCAGTGCTTTTGTATGGATATTTTGGAAAAATCGCCAACTTAAACAATCATTCTAGATATTTTTATTAAGTATTTTTACGACGCTTTTACTTTTAGGTACTTATATTCATAAGCAAATAATTTTGCAATATCAACAATTCCCAAAGGTCAGTCTTCGTAATTTACAACAACAAAAAGTTGAACTGGTTCAGTTCATCGGTAAACCTACCGTGATTAACCTATGGGCAAGCTGGTGCCCACCATGTCGCCGTGAAATGCCTGTATTTCATCAAGCTCAAAAAAACTATCCCAATGTTCAATTTGTTTTTATTAATCAATCAGAAGATGCAGCGACAGTTGATACTTACTTACGACAACATACGTTAGATCTTAATTGGGTTTTACTGGATGCCAATGGCATCACAGGACAAAAAACTGGAATGTATGGATTACCCAGTACGTTATTTTTCAATGCTCAAGGACAACTCGTCGAATCACATATGGGAGAAATTACCCATGCAGCATTGGATCATTATGTTCAAAAAATGATATCTCACTAGGAATAATCATATGAAGCCATTGAAAACATTAGGTCTTTTTACCATCGGAGTACTGACAAATCAAATTGCTTTTGCAGCAGAAGCAGATCTTATAAAAACCAAACTTGAAAAAGAAGGCTACACTTTTGTTAAGCAAATTGAAGCACCTGAAGGCTTAATCGGTTGGACAGGTTATAAAGATGAATATCCTTCAACTGTTTTTATTGCTAAAGACCAAAAATACTACTTGGTTGGTGACTTGTTTGATCAAACGGGTAAGAATTTAACTGAGCAAGCGATTCATACCCATGTCAAAGGTGCTGTACTTGATGAAATCTGGAAGAGCCTCGAAAAATCAACGTGGATCCAAGATGGAAAAGCTGATGCTGAGAAAATCATCTATGTTTTCAATGATCCTAATTGTGGTTACTGTCATACTTTTTGGAAACAAGCGCGTCCTTTCGTAAACTCAGGGAAAGTTCAATTACGTCATATTATGGTTGGAGTAATTCGTCCGAGTAGTAAAGGTCAAGCTGCAAGTATTTTGAATAGTAGCAATCCTGTTGAGGTTTTTACTGAATATAATTTAGCCAATGGTAAATCTAAGTTAAAAGAAATGCAGTCTATTCCTCAAGATTTATCTGAAAAAATAGATTTCAATACCAAATTAATGGATAAATATGGTTTCTATGCGACACCTGCGCTGATTTGGAAAGACAGCAAAGGTGAGATTCAAAGCCAGCAAGGTGTACCAAAAGATCTAACAAAACTGCTAACGGAATAAGATATTGAAAATGTTTGGAAGATAGATTCGTCTATCTTCTTTATACAGCCAATAGCGCTCAATTTAAATACAAAATTTAGCCTTTCTTTTCATTACGATAAACACCAAATCCAAAATGATACGTCCATTGCGGGATATCATCCGCATATATAGCTAAAAATAATTTACAAGCATCTTCCACAGAAACCCCTTGTTCATCACACAATTCAGTAAGTTGTTTAGGATGTAAACTAAGCCAGGCATTTTCTGGTGTGACTTCACAATCAAATAAAACCTGTTTTTTTGCTTGCTCATAATTGCCTGTTTTCGGGTTAAACAGCATTGTATTCTCTGGATAATAATAAATGTTCAACTCATCCTGATAATCAAACGAGTACACCGTATGAAATTGATGTTCACGTAAGCAAGTATCTTTATAAATTTGCTCTGTCATCAAACATGCATTGACTTGATGATCAGAAAATAATTGCTCTCCAGAAGATGAAAAAAATCACTGTTAAATTGTTTAATCTGTTCATCATCGAAACTTGCAAATAAACAGTACTCAGGATCAAATCTAAGTCTTGCATCTATTACAAGTTCAACCTGTTCTGACCACGGTAATAATTTTGCTAAATCATGTGTTTTATAACGATTATTTTGAGAAGAATAACCTTCATAACCTGGTTGAGTAAAAACAGAAACTTTCTTTGATTGTGATCGATCCTGATTTTCACAATAACGGTAATTAAATTGTGGAATCACGATATTTGGATGTAGATGGTTTAGAAGATTGGCCCGCTGGATTGATCCAATACATTCAGGTTCACCATCGTGTAAATGGTTTAGACTGCAATCTTTTTATAAATCATATCGATGATAATAAATTAAAAAACCCGCTAAAAAGCGGGCTTTGGTATGACCAAATTAGCATTGATCATTAAAACAAACCACATATTTAGACCAGGGAAATCAAATAATACAGTATTGCTTTATCTACCTATTATTTATAGTTATTTCATTTTAATCTTGTCATTCTACGCCAGTTTTATGTCATTTCACGACACTAAGCGTGAAGTATATCACGCTATTTTGCGTTAAATGAACAAAATACCTCTTTGGTCATTCCAGATGCTTTAAGACTTTGCTTTTGACGCTCTAAAAAGTTATTTGCTATCACAAACATCATATTCGCTGTATCAAGTTGAATATTTTCTTTTGAAATCATGGATATTTTCTGATAAGCCTCTAAACGTGAACAAAAAGCTTGTTTCTGTTGCTTAGAGTCAGTTGTTGTATTTGGTTCATCTAATATCAATTTAGTTGCATTAACTTGGTCTGTATATTCTTGGATTTTTCTATTATATTCATCTTGCGTCAATTTCTGTGTCATTTGCTCTGCAAAACTCTGTGCAGATAGCAATATCACCAATATTCCCAACAACATTTTTTTCATATTGATTTCACATCACAAGTTGAATATTTGTGTTAACACGCCAATGCTTATAGAGCATCAGCTTTCCAAACATCCTCATAATCATCAGCATCGATCATAAATCTAAAGCCTTCTTCCAAAGATAAATATGGAATTGCATCTGGAAAAACCTCTTCAAGTTCTTTTACTGTAATCACTTCAAAGAAATCATGACCTTCTTCCAATTCTCCACCATAAATAAACCACGATACATTGTCAGCATCAGGTTTTTTACGTAAACCGACGATAGGTTCTTTGTTTAAAGTATGTTTTGCGATTGCAACTAAATCAGTTTCATTGACTTTAATATATTTAGAATCAAACTCTTCACAGACCAATTTCTGCTCTTCGACAAAATCTTGCAACATACATATTCTCAATCTATTGGATTTTCTGCGATTGTAAGCTGACACCTTTAGAATCACAATCAATTCAATCAACAATCTTTCAATAATCCATTTATTTTATTCAACTTGATTTTGTTTCAAATTCAAAATAAGATTAACTACTGTTCCTTTATTTTCATAATCTGAGCAAAATTATTTTGTATTCAAAATATTATGAAAATGAGCGCTTATTTTTATCCGCATTTAATTCATATACTACTTTTTTGTTACAACAACAATTAGGTGTTTCAATAGGATAAATCATTGTACATTTTTAATGGAATATTCAATTCAAATCCTAGCCAAATGGATTGTTTCCAAATGATTAAATAATATTAATTTTTCAATGAGTTATATATGATTGAATTACTCAGACGTTTAGCTTTACACCATCAAGGTTTAATGACATCCCCCTCTTTTGGAAATGGTTTGTCCGCAACTTTGCAATGCATAGAACATCTAGGTTATGTACAAGTCGATACAATCTCTGTGGTTGAACGTGCGCATCATCATATTTTATGGAGTCGTGTTGTAGATTATGAGCAAAATCATCTTAACTTATTAATACAACAAAAGAAAATTTTTGAATATTGGTATCATGCAGCTTCTTATTTGCCTATACAGGATTATCGATATGCCCTTCCACGCATGGCTAAAGTACGGGATGGTCAACATCAATATTTTAGCAGTGGTGACCAGCGCCTTATGAATGAAATCCTTGTTCAAGCGAAGGCTGAAGGAAAAATTCGCCTTCGTGATATAGGTAATGAAAATAAAACAAATACAGGCGGTTGGTGGAATAGTAGCCTTGCACGTCGTTCTATTGAACAACTGTTTATGCAGGGTGATTTGATGATCAGCGAACGCATAGGCATGGAAAAAATTTACAGTCCTACGGAGTCTTGCTTGCCTAATGGTCTAGATTTAAGCATGCCTACACTAGATGAATATGCTTTGTACTTATTCAATACTACGCTTAGAGCGCATGGCGTATTTACATTAAAACAGCTATTACACTTAAAAACTGGCAAAGATATTCGGGATGCGATGCATCGTGTTTTAAATCATCACCTTGAAGAAGGTGTGATTACAAGTTTAAAGGATATAGATGGACAAAATTATTATGTGAATAGTCACTCGTTAAACCAAATTTTAACACCTGAATCTAAAGTGAAAATCTTGTCGCCTTTCGATAACTTAGTCATTCATCGTGACCGTTTAAACGCTCTTTTTAAATTTGATTATCGCATTGAATGCTACGTCCCAGCGACTAAACGTATTTATGGATACTTTTGCCTTCCCATTTTATACGCTGATCAACTGGTCGGACGTATCGATTGTAAAGCGCATCGCTCTAAAAAGGTCTTTGAGATTTTAAGCCTTCATTTAGAAAATAACATTGTGGATCAAGCACATTTTTTTGATCAATTAAAAATTGAAATACACAAATTTGCTAAATTTAATCAATGTCCAAAACTGCATGAGAATACACTCACTATCTTAAATAACGTCAGTTTGGGATAAGCTTTGATGTAAGTTATTGAAAAATAGATCAGGCACAACGGAGTCTTAGCATTTACAATCAGATGCAAGGATTAACCCACTTCGTCTTGCACTTCGATTGAAATATATTTCAATCTTGTTCAGGTTTGACCTGAGAGGTACTACCTCGCAAGGCTTTCGGGATGAGTGGCTCTGCCACCCAAGTGCAAAACCTGAGCTGTGATTAAAGCAGCGCAAGAGTCGCCAACTCGACAGATACTATCAAGTACCTAATATATCGCAAAAACAGTATATTACAGCTCTTGCGGAATATATTCCTCATGCCTCGAACAATGCGACTGACGTTACCGCGTATCATATAGTTGGGAACAGTTTTATCTCGAACTCTAGTTAAATAAGTCATAAAAAAACCGACTGCTTTCAGTCGGTTTTAATATTAAATACAAAAGACCCAGTATTTGAGCGTAATCTACAAACTTGTACAGCTTGCATTTTCATAAATTACTTTACTAGAATTTATGATCAATATCTGAGCTAGCTTATTCAATCATAGAATTAACGAACAATGCCACGTTTCGATTCTAGTATCGAATCAATCAACAATTGTGCTTCTTCAACTTCTGGCAGAATCTCCTGACGGATTTTTTCAATTGCTTGTTCTGTCGTTAAACTCTCTTTATAGATCAATTTAAACGATTCTCTTAAGCCCTGAATCACTTTCTTAGACCAGCCTTTACGACGCATGCCTTCAACATTCATACCATAGGCATGTGCTGGGTTTCCAGACACCATCACATAGGCAGGAACGTCCTTAAGGATCAATGAAGCACCACCAATCATACTATATGAGTCAATTTTACAGAATTGGTGAATCCCAGAGTTACCACCAACAATGACAAAATCACCAATATGTACATGACCTGCAATTCCAACATTATTTGCAAAAATGTTGTTATCACCAATCACACAATCGTGTGCGATGTGTGTGTTTACCATAAGTAGATTATTACTGCCTACTTTGGTCAATCCTTGATCTTGAACTGTGCCACGATGCAAACTGCAATGTTCACGAATTTTATTATTGTCACCGACTTCTAACCAAGTTTCTTCACCTTGATATTTCAAGTCCTGACAAACTTCACCCACACTGGCGAATTGAAAAATTTCGTTATTTTGTCCAATACGTGTAAATCCACCAATCACAACATGAGAATGAAGCTTGGTACCTGCTCCAATAGTCACTTGCGGCCCGATAACTGAATAAGGACCAATTTGAACATCTGGTGCTATCACTGCAGATGAGTCAATAATAGCGGTTGGGTGTATTAGATGGTTATTGCTCATGCCTGCTCTAATTTCTGATGAGAAATGATAATTTCAGCGGTTGCTGCCACCATGCCGTCAACACTAGCAGTACATAAATACTTGTAAATGCCACGTTTTTGCATGAGTAATTCAGATTTTAGCACGAGTTGATCACCAGGCACGACTTGTTTTTTAAAACGTACCTTTTCAGCACCAGCAAATAAAAACAAAGAACCTGGTCTAGGCTTTTCATTGTTCATAATAAAGCCTAACACACCTGAAACTTGTGCCATCGCTTCAACGATTAAAACACCAGGCATAATAGGATAACCAGGGAAATGACCCTGCATAAACTCTTCATTAATTGAAACGTTTTTGTACCCGACAATTCCGTTCTCTGTAACTTCTGTTACACGATCCACAAGCAAAAACGGATAACGATGTGGTAAATACTCACGAATCGTTTGAGTTTGCATAGGTAATTCAGGAACCGTAAAAGGTAGAGATGTAGACTCAGTCATAATTATTTACGCGATTTTAAAGTTGATTCAATGGACTCAATTTGAGTCTGCATATGATCCATTTGTTTGACCAACTTGGTCAATGGCACATCTGCTAATTGTCTTAAACGAACAACCGTTCTTTTCCAATGGTTTGTTTCAAATTGTCCCGTACCTGAAGAATACGAACCTGCTTCAGAAATATTTTTTGTGACTATTGACATTCCTGTAATCGTCACATTATCTGTAATTTTTATGTGACCTACAATACCTACAGCACCTGCAAGAATACAGTTTTTGCCAATAATCGTGCTTCCCGCAATCCCGCACTTGGCAGCTATAGCTGTATTTTCACCAATCTGTACGTTATGTGCGATTTGCACAAGGTTATCAATAATGACACCATCTGAAATAATTGTATCATCCAAAGCGCCACGATCGACACTACAATTCGACCCAATACGTGCATCATTTCCAATGCGCACAGAACCCAATTGAGCGATCCGATTCCATTTGCCTTGATATGGTGCAAAGCCAAAACCTTCACCACCAATCACCGTATTGGCATGAATACGAACTCGATCACCAATCTTGCTCTGACCTGTCAATGTAACATGCGAATCAATAAAACAATCTTTACCAATTTCCACATCATCATCAATTTTAACATGTGACTGGATCACCGTATTTGCACCGACTACACAGTCTTCACCAATAACCACATAATGGCCGATATAAGCATCATCAGCGATAATTGCAGACGATGAAATTTGCGCAGTACTTTCGATACCACGTTTGTTCATTTTAATTTCAAACTTATGCGTTAAAATGGCAAATGCAAGATATGGATTGGCAACAACAATAAAGTTTTGATGATTATTTAGTTGTGCTTTGATTTCAGCTGTAACAATCAAAGCCCCTGCTTGAGAATTTTGAGCCGCATTCAAATGTTTATCGCCATTTACAAAAGCGATTTGATTTGCCTGAGCACGTTCTAAACTTGCAAGACCATTGAGGGCTAAATCGGGTTGACCAATTAGCTCACCTTGAACAAGTTGAGCTAATTCATCGAGATGGTAATAATTTGATCTCATTGATTATTTAATTGCATTAACCTTTTGGATCATTTTAGCAGTTAAATCGTTCTTTGCGTCATAAGCAAGTGCTGAATTTTTATTCAAAATATAATCTAAACCATTTTCTTGGCGCAATTGTTCAGCAGCTTGTTTCACACGAGTCTCAAAAGCCGCATTGGTACTTTGAATTGTACTTTGAACTTTGGCTTGAACGCCTTGTTGAATGGTTTGAAATTCATTCACTTTGGCTTGATACTGTGCATTGATTTGTTGCACATTTGCGCCCTGAGCTTGAGCTTTCTGTTTCAAAGCTTCGATGTCTTTAGTGATTTGTTCAAGCTTTGAAGTCTGCGGTTTAACTGACTGTTCAAGACTTGCATTTTGTTGTTTTAAATACGTGCTACTTTCAACAACCTTTTCTAAATCAACAACACCAAAACCAGCTGCTTGAGTTAATCCAGCAATACCAAGACCTAAGCCCAATACAACCATCTTCATTGTTTTCATACTTGTTCCTTATTTATCTGTTATTAAACCCAAGAAGGATCGTACTTAGAAAGTACGACCGATCTCAAATTGAATCTCTTTGGTTTGATCACCTGGTTTATCATTCAATGGGAATGCATAGCTTAATGAAAGTGGACCAATCATGGTAATCCATGTAAAGCCAACACCCACGCTATAACGTATATTGCTCATATCAAAATCGTAATTATCTTTACAGTATTGCTTCGCATCTACAGGAGTGGTTGAACCATCTAAGTAAAGCTCACCTGTTGCTGTACCACAATCCGTATCAAAGACTTGAGCACCTTCAGCAAAAATCACTGGACGGATTTGACGTGCCCAATCCCCTTTAAATGGAACAGGTAGCGCCAATTCTGTACCAAATTGGATTAAAGCATTACCACCGACTTCTTCAGGATCATAATCTTTGGTCTGTGTTGCATTATATGTCACACCTGGATATTTTGGTCCGAGTGTACTGTTGTCATAACCACGTACCGATCCAAAACCACCTGCATAAAAGTTCTTATAGAATGGTAGATCATTACCATAACCCAACTTACCATAGCCTCTTAATACAAAATCACGACCTAATGGGAAATAAGTTTGTGCATCATAAGTCACTTTTTGGTATTCAACATCACTGCCTGGCAATGCAATTTCTGCATTGACACGATGTGAAGTACCATTGGTTGGGAAAATTGGACGGTTTAAAGTATTGTAAGACCAACCTAAATTTAAGTTATACGTTAAGAACTTACCTTCAAATGCATTTTCATAAGTAACCAATGGAATGTTGGTATTGTTAGCTTCGTCCACACATTTATTCGCTAATGCATAATCATCAGGCAATATTGAAGGAGGAGTTTTTCCTAATGCTTTATCAATTGTTTCCTGTGACTTATAAACACCTGAGCAATAATCGGCAGTAGATTTTGCTTTACCACCATGCGCTAATAAATAATCACGTACATAAGTCGAAACATAAGCACCCGTAGTCACTTTAGTTTGGTCAATATTAAAACCTGCACTAATGTTTTGGTTCTCGTCAATTGGATAACCAAAAGTTAAACCACCACCAATACTGTCTGTTACATAGTTATTAACGTTATAGTCATCATTTAACTTTGTTTTACGATAGTACAAGTTATAACCACGACTTACACCATCAATGGTGAAGTAAGGGTCAGTCACACTCAGGTTATAATAATCTTGTGTTTCAGAACGTGATAAATCGATTGCTACACGGTTACCTGTACCCAAGAAGTTAGTTTGACTTAAACCTGCTTGGAATGTGATACCGCCATTCTGCGAATAACCGACTGCCAAAGTACTGGTACCTGAATGCTGCTCTTCAACTTCAACATTTAAATCCATTTGGTCAGGTGCATTAGGCACACGAACAGGTTTAACATCGACTTTACTGAAGAAACCAGTACGCTCTAAACGCACTTTCGATAAATCAATTTTTTCATTACTCGCTAAAGCACCTTCCATTTGGCGCATTTCACGACGTAATACTTCGTCTGCTGTCTTGGTATTTCCAGTAAAGTTAATTCGACGAACCGTAACTTGTTGTCCTGGATTGATATAATAATTTAAATCAACAGTACGTGTTTCATTATTGATTTCAGGAACCACGTTCACTTCGGTATAGTAATATCCAGCATTACCATATTTACGCAGTAAAAGTTGCTTAACTGCATTCACTTTTTCTTGTGAATAAGTTGTACCATCTTTATAAATTTGCAGTGCTTTTAGTTCATCAGGTTTATAAAGCGCATCACCTAAAAACTTAGATTCACCAAATTTAAACTGATCACCTTCTTTGATCGAAACTTCAATAAAGATATGTTTTTTATCTTCACTGATATTCAAATTTGAACTGTTTACATCAAAATTGATATAACCTTTGTTCAAATATAAAGCACGTAATGACTCTAAACTTGCTGCCATTTTTTCACGTGCATAACGATCATTACGGGAAATAACCGACAACCAACCACTTTCTTTTACTGCAAAAGCTTGTTTGATATCTGCATCTTCAAAGACAGTATTACCAATCACATTGATATCAAAAACTTTAGCAGGTTTACCTTCATTGAATTGAATATCTAAATCTACACGGTTATTTGGTCGTGCAACTTGTTCAACACTAATATCGGCATCATAACGACCTTGTTGAGCATATTGTTGCTCTAACTCTGTCTCTAACGTTTGTAATGCAGATTTCTTTAGAACTTCGCCTTCGGCCAAGCCCATTTTCTTTAAGCCTTCTTCCAAAGCTTCCTTCGGAATAAGCTTATTGCCTTTAAAATTAATTTTAGAAATAACTGGGCGTTCAACTACTTTAAAAACAAGGACATCATCCTGTTTAGATGCTTGGATATCATCAAATGAGTTTGAAGCATACAAAGCGCGGATTGAGTCAGCAATCGCAGCATCATTGACACGTTGACCACTGGTTATGGGTAAAAGTGCAACAACATTATTTTGTGTTAAACGAACCAAGCCATCTACACGGATATCTCGTGCAATAAACTCATCTGCAGCTTGTACTTGTTGTACAGCCGCCATAGCACTAACCAGTGCCAATGGCATAAATAAATGTGATTGCTGCATGCCTATTATTTTCCAGTAAGTTAATCCACTATTACGTTATAAACGCATAAAATCATTAAATATTGCCAGAAGCATCATGCTCCCGAGCAGTACCATACCAATTTTTAGCCCAACCAATTGTATTTGTTCAGAAACAGGTTTACCACGAATTGCTTCAATTATGTAATAAACCAAATGACCGCCATCCAACATCGGTATCGGCAATAAATTCAATATCCCTAAGCTCACACTCATCAGTGCCATGAATGAGATAAATGATTGCCAACCCATTTCAGCAGTTTTACCTGCGACTTTAGCAATCGTAATCGGCCCTGATAAATTATCCAAACCAATTAAACCACGAACCATTTTCACCATAGAATTCAAAATCATTGCTGAAATTTGACCTGTTTTTTCAACAGCAACACCAAATGCTTCAGCAGGATTATATTGAATCGTTTGCTTATATTCAGCAGGAATGGTTAGTTTGTCAGTCTGCGCTTGCACACCTAACATACCCGTCACATTCCCCATATTGTCTTGTTTACCTTGTGGCATGACTTGTAAATGTACAATTTGACCACTACGTAGCACATCAACATTGAGTAACTTTTCAGGTGATTTTTGTACCACATCTACCACATCAAACCAATCTTTCATTTTGACTTGATTGATTGCTAAGATTTGATCACCTTCTTTCATCCCTTGGCGGATAGCTGCACCATCACTCGTCAACTTATAAACCGTTGCAGGAATATGTGGACGATAAGGGGTAAACCCAAGCACATCAAATGGAGATTGACTTTGATCTTTTAAAAAGCTTTGTATCGGTAGCTCAAATGTTTTTAAATGACCATTTCGTTCAGCCTGAACCATGATTGAGCCCGTTTCACCAACTCGATCAACCAATGCATAATTCAGCTTCTCCCATGTATTGATTTGAGTCCCGTCCACTGCAACAATTTTATCGCCTTTCTGCATTTGCACCTGAGCTGCAGGAGAGTTCGGCAAAATGCTTCCTACACGTGTATTCAATTGCTCTTGTGAAGGTAAGAATAAAATCCAGAACAAGAAAACAGCAAAAATCAAATTAATCAAAGGCCCCGCAGCAACAATGGCGATGCGCTTCCAAGGTGGCTGACGATTAAAAGCATAAGTAACATCTTCTGCACTCACATTGCCTTCACGCTCATCCAACATTTTGACATAACCACCCAGTGGCAATGCCGAAAGCTGATATTGGATTCCTGATTTTTTTGAAGTCCATTTCAATAACGTTGGCCCAAAACCAATCGAATAAACAAGAACTTTTACACCAAGTTTGCGGGCAACCCAATAATGTCCAAACTCATGAATTGCAATCAAAGGACCAAGCAAGAATATGGCTGCAACGATGATAAATAAAACACTCATGATCAGCTTTCCAATTCGGTGATACGTTTAGATGCAACTTGACGTGCAAGTTGATCGATGTGCAAAATCTTTTCAATCGAATCTGCTGAACCATTTTGAACGTGATTAAGCGTATGTTCAACCACCTGTGGAATTTCGAGAAACGCAATCTGTTGTTGCAAGAAAGATGCCACAGCGATTTCGTTTGCAGCATTCAGAATAGTTGGCGCTAAACCACCAGCTTGCATTGCTTGCCTTGCGAGTTTCAAAGCTGGAAAACGAACCATATCTGGCGCTTGAAAATCAAGCTGTGAATGCACAAATAAATCTAAAGGAGGAACATGTGTTTCAATTCGCTCAGGCCACGCAAGTGCATGTGCAATTGGTGTACACATATCAGGATTACCCATTTGAGCCAAAGTTGAACCATCCACATATTGAACCATTGAATGAATAATACTTTGTGGATGCACAACCACTGTAACAAATTGTTCTTGAATTGAAAATAAATGACACGCTTCGATTAATTCTAAGCCTTTATTCATCAAAGTAGCTGAATCTACAGAAATTTTCTGTCCCATAGACCAGTTTGGATGCTTACAAGCCTGTGCTGGGGTAACCGCTTTTAATTGTTCTAAACTATGATTTAAAAATGGCCCACCCGATGCTGTTAACAGCACTTGTTTAACACCCTGTTTCGGTTGACCATTACTTTCAGTTTGCAGATAGTTTTGAGGAAGACATTGAAAAATAGCATTATGCTCTGAATCAACAGGAAGCAATAATGCATCATGCGCTTTCGCGGCTTGAAGCATGATGTCACCAGACATGACCAAAGCTTCTTTATTGGCAAGTAAAACCCGTTTACCGGCTTTCACTGCCGCCAAGGTTGGCAATAAACCTGCCGCACCAACAATGGCAGCCATAACCACATCCACTTCAGGATGTTCTGAAACCGCAATCAACCCTGCTTCATCAGTCAAAATTTCAATATCTGAAATATTTTGGGCTTTTAAAAGCTGTTGTAATTCATCAACTTTATCTGAAGGTACCACAACACATTTTGGCTGATACTGTTTGCATATTTCACTCAGTTCTTGAATCCTACTGTGTCCAGAGATTGCAAAAACTGAATATTGCTCAGGATGCTGTTCTAAAACTTTTAAAGTACTGCGTCCGATCGAACCTGTAACACCCAATATACAAACAGATTGTGACATCTATAAATCTACACCAATAAGTTTTAAAACGTACATTCCCGCTGCAAAAATTGGAGCTGCAGCAAGTAATGAATCAATGCGGTCAAGCACTCCACCATGTCCTGGTAAAATACGACCTGAGTCTTTAATCCCTGCACGACGTTTAATCATAGATTCAAACAAATCGCCAAGTACCGAGCTGAACACTGTTACAATAGACAGTACAAGGAAAAGAATATGTTGTGAAAGCGTTAAATGTAAATAAATGGATTGCACGATGATAATAACGATTGCAACCGTAATAATTCCACCGATTAAACCTTCAATCGATTTATTTGGACTGACATCAGGGGCTAATTTATGTTTACCAAATTTTCGCCCAACAAAATAAGCACCACTATCTGCACCCCAAACCAATAGGAACAGGTACATTAACCACCATGGATCTTGTTTCCATACATAGAGTATTGCAGTAATTGCAGCCCCAATAAGGACTAAGCCCACCACATTTAAAGTAACGTTATACCAACCATCATATTCAGGGTAGTTTTTAACCCAATAGATGCTGCAACCCCAAGTCAGAATTGAAGCACTCCAAAGAATGAGTGCCAAATCATTAAAATATAATGCTAAGCTAGAAAATAATGCGGTTAATACACCAAAACCTGCTGCTTTAATTTTATTCACATGGTCAGATTCTTTTGGCATGAGTTTAAACCACTCATAACCTGCTGCCCCAGCTGCGATAATCATTAACACTAACATTGGATATTGTGAATGCGTTGCAAACATACAAATCAAAACAACAGCAACCAATATCAATGCGGTTATAATCCGCTCTAACATTATAAATTCTCTATATACGCTTGTTGAATTTGTTCAGTGGTTTTCCCAAAACGTCGCTCACGCCCAGAAAAAATATTGAACGCATATTCTAATTCTTTGACTGTAAATTCTGGCCATAAAGTCTCAGTAAAATACAGTTCTGCATATGCTGCTTGCCACAGCAAGAAATTAGAAAGTCGATAATCCCCAGCTGTACGAATCAACAAATCTACAGGCGGTAAATCACCCAAACTTATTTGACGTGCAAACAATTCAGTATCAATTTGATTCACATCAATTTGTTCATCTTTAACTTGTTGCGCAATTTTACGAGCAGTATCTGCAATATCCCACATACCGCCATAACTGATTGCAATTGTTAAAGTCATGTTACTGAAATTAGCAGTCCTTTGTTCAGCATGCAACATTAATTCACGCAGTTCGGAAGAAAGCCGACTACGGTCCCCAATAAACCTTAAAGAGATTTCAAACTTTTCCATACGTGGAATTTGTTCGTGAATTGTCTCTTCTAACAATTTCATTAACAAATCAACCTCAAATTGAGGTCTATTCCAGTTTTCACTTGAAAAAGCAAATACGGTTAAAGCTTGAACGCCCACTTTTCGGCAATATTCTACAATTGGATCTAAGACATTTTTACCTTCACGGTGTCCATCACCTTTCTGTAGTTGCTTTTTTTTGGCAAAACGGTTGTTGCCATCCATAATGATGGCAACATGTTTTGGAAGATTTTTGTCTTCAGATGTGGTCATTGGAAATCTTAGACCTTCATCAATTCAGCTTCTTTTGCAGCAAGACGTTTTTCAACTTCAGCAACATATTTATCGGTGATTTTTTGGATTTCATCACCTGCACGGCGCTCATCATCTTCAGAAATTTCTTTTTCTTTCAACAATGCTTTGATGTCACCCAAAACATCACGGCGAATATTACGAATCGCAACTTTGGCATTTTCTGCTTCATTACGCGCAACTTTCTGCATATCACGACGTGTTTCTTCTGTTAATGCTGCCATCGGTACACGAATAGCGTCAGCAGTCACTGGGTTTAAACCCAAATCAGACTCACGAATCGCTTTATCAATTGCACCCACCATTGAGCGTTCAAATGGCTGTACCAACAATGTACGTGAGTCCTCAACACCAACGTTTGCCACTTGGTTCAACGGAACGTCAGAACCATAGTAAGGAACCATAACACCGTTTAGGATGGATGGATGCGCACGACCTGTACGAACCTTTGCAAAACCATGTTCCAACGAGTCAAGTGACTTGTTCATACGGTCTTCAGCATCTTTTTTAAGATCGTTAATCATATGATCTTCCTTACTTATTTATCTAAATGTATTGGGGTTTATACGTATTCCATAAATCAATGAAGTACCAATAAACCCGATCTAAAATTGCAGTAGTATAGAGAGCTTTGTGAGTCACGTACATTAGTTTGTAACGTGAGTTCCTTCTTTTTCGCCCATAACCACAGAAAGCAATGCGCCAGACTTATTCATATCGAATACTTGTAATGGAACATTGTGATCACGGCATAAGCAAATTGCTGTTAAATCCATTACGCCAAGCTTCTCATCTAACACTTCATCAAAGCTTAAGAAATCATATTTTACAGCATCATCATATTTACTTGGATCTTTATTATAAACACCATCTACTTTGGTTGCTTTTAAAATCAAATCCGCTTCAATTTCGATACCACGTAAACATGCTGCAGTATCTGTTGTAAAGAATGGGTTCCCTGTTCCTGCAACAAATACGCATACTTCACCTTGAGTTAAATGACGAATCGCATCACGGCTAGAATACGACTCAACCACAGCACCAATTGGAAGCGCAGACATCAAACGAGTTTTAATATTACGACGTACCAATGCATCACGTAATGCCAAACCATTCATCACTGTAGCAAGCATACCCATTTGGTCGCCAGTTACACGGCCAACCAAACCATCTTTTTGCAATTGGCTACCACGATATAAATTACCACCACCGACAACAATACCCACTTGCACACCCAATCCTACCAAATGCGCAATTGATAACGACATTTGATCTAAGACTTGAGCATCAATACCCATGTCTTTATTACCAGCAAGCGCTTCACCCGAAAGTTTCAGCAAAATACGTTCATAACGTGGTTTTTTAGAATCTAACATCACAAAACTCCAATACTTATATCTACAATTTTATTCGTATAAACCTAACTATAATCTGAAATACTTAAACTGATTTGATTTGAATCAATTTTGCATACAGATCGTATTCATCTGCATCGGTAATTTCAACTTCTAGTAAATCACCTGCTTTGATCAGTGATTTATCAATATCTTCAACAAAAACATTGCCATCAATTTCAGGCGCATCTGCATAAGAACGTGCAACCGCTACTGGGAACTCTTCTACAATATCATCCACCAGTACAGTCATGGTTTGACCAATACGTTTTTGCAATTTAGCCGCTGAAATCGCCTGCTGCACTTCCATAAAACGTTCATAACGTTGTTGTTTAATATCTTCAGGTACATGATCTGGCAAATTGTTTGCTGTCGCGCCTTCAACTGGTGAATAGGTAAAACATCCTACACGATCAAGTTGCGCTTCTTGCAACCAATCTAACAACATTTGAAAATCTTGTTCAGTTTCACCAGGGAAACCTACAACAAAAGTTGAACGAATGACCAAATCTGGACATTTTTCACGCCACAATTTCAAACGTTCTAAAGTATTTTCACTATGCGCTGGTCGCTTCATCAATTTTAAGATACGCGGACTGGCGTGTTGAAAAGGAATATCTAAATATGGCAGGATTTTACCTTGTGCCATAAGATCAATCACGGCATCGACATGCGGATAAGGATAGACATAATGTAGACGAACCCAAATACCGAGCTGACCGAGTGCTTCACACATGTCATAAAACTTGGTTTTAACGGGCTGTCCATTCCAAAAATCTAACTTATACTTGGTATCTAAACCATAAGCTGAAGTATCTTGAGAAATAACCAATACTTCTTTTACACCTGCTTTTTTCAAAGCTTGTGCTTCATTTAAAACCGAACCTACAGGACGTGAAACCAAATCACCACGCATACTTGGAATGATGCAGAATGTACAACGATGGTTGCAACCTTCTGATATTTTCAAATAAGCATAATGTTTCGGGGTCAAGCGAATACCCTGTTCAGGAACAAGGTCGATAAAAGGATTGTGCTTTGGTGGTTCTGGAACGTACTGATGTACTGCTTCCATCACTTCTTGATATGCTGCTGCACCTGTCACTTTTAAGACATTTGGGTGCATTTGACGAATTTTGTCTTCGTCTTTACCCAAACAGCCTGTGACAATCACACGACCATTTGCACTCATGGCCTCGCCAATCGCATCTAAAGACTCTTGCACTGCAGATTCAATAAAACCACAGGTATTCACAACAACTAAATCAGCACCATCATAATCTGATGCCACATCATAACCCTCAGTTTTTAACTGAGTTAAAATTCGTTCAGAATCTACCAATGCCTTAGGACAACCTAAAGAAACAAAACCGACTTTGGGGGACTTCATGAATCTGCGCTCCACTAGAATGCGCGTATTGTATGTCTTTTCTAAGGATAAAAACAGGTTAAAACGATACTCTTTGCACTACGCACCAAAATAATACAAAAAATTTATCAAATTATTTATATGCACCATTTTAAAACATCAATATGCTAACGTAATCGTTGTAATTCGTTTTAATGACCGATAAAGGGCGATTTCTGCGCAATTTTTATCATTCGTGTAAGAAAACTGAGCAAATAACAAAAGTTGGCGTGTATTTTGCTATATATCAACATTATTTATATCTATGAAATTTCCTTGGTAAGTTGGAAATATTCAGTGAGGTCAGATGCCATTGCGCTATTTTAAGACAGGAACGCTTTGCTAATGGATCAATACCCAACCATTGATTATAGACTACTTGTGGATAATTTAACCACAGCAATCCTTTTGGTCGATTGCAATTTAAATGTTTTTTATCTGAATTCATCTTGTGAAGCGCTATTTGATATCAGTTTATTACGTGCTGCAGGTCAGCCAGTCATGAATTTACTGCATGCACCAAATGACAGCTTTAATACTTTTGAAGCAATGAATAACACGCTTAAAACAGGTCAGGCTTACACGCGCCGTGAAGCGATCATTAATGTTAATTTTAAAGACAGCCATGTCGATTACTCTGTCTCTCAACTCAATACGGGCAAGCCTTATCACCCGCTACTTTTAATTGAGCTTAATCCAATTGATCGCATGTTGAAAATTTCCAAAGAAGAAAATCTAATTCAACAACACCAAGTCGCTCGCCAACTCATTCGTGGTGTAGCACATGAAATTAAAAATCCGCTCGGTGGTATCCGTGGAGCAACTCAACTGCTTGCTCGAAGCTTGAATGATCCTCAATATTCTGAATTTACTGACATTATCATCAGTGAAGTAGATCGTCTTCGTACTTTAGCAGATACCATGCTCGGCTCTCGCCAGCTACCAAGTTATGAACCTGTAAATGTCCACGAACCTTTGGAACGTGTACGCTCGCTCATTGTCAATCAAACCAAAAAGAAAATTAAGATTACTCGTGATTATGATCTGTCTTTACCCGACGTAAAAGCTGATCGTGATCAATTGATTCAAGTGATGTTGAATATTAGTGTCAATGCCATTCAAGCCATGACAGAAAATAAAGATTTTTTTGTAGAACATCAGCCTGAACTGATTTTGCGTACACGTATTCAACGACTTGTAACGATTAATGGCGTACTGAATAAATCTGCCATCCGAATTGATATTGAGGACAATGGTCCTGGTGTTCCAGAAGAAATTTTAGAATCTGTCTTCTACCCACTGGTTACTGGTCGTGCAAAAGGCACAGGTTTAGGGCTAAGTATTGCCCAAAATATCATGCATCAACATAACGGAATGATTGAATGCCAATCCGTTCCAGAAAAAACAATATTTAGCTTATATTTACCTTGGGAGTCTAACCATGTCGCATAATAAAATCTGGGTTATTGATGACGATCGTGCAATGCGTTGGGTCTTGGAAAAGACTTTCAAAGAAGAAGGCTTTGATGTGACCAGTTTTGAGGAGGCTCAGTCTGCACTTGATCAGCTTCCAAGCAATGCGCCTGATGTGATCCTAACCGACATTCGCATGCCAGGGATTGATGGTCTAACCTTCCTAAGTAAGGTAAAAACCAATTATCCAGACTTACCTGTCATCATTATGACCGCACATTCAGATTTAGAGTCTGCAGTTTCAAGTTATCAAACGGGTGCTTTTGAATATTTACCCAAACCTTTTGATATTGATGAAGCTTTGGCGCTGGTGAATCGTGCAATTTTGCATATTAATAAATTACAACAACAAGAATCAGCGAAAGCAGCGCCAATTCAATCAACTGAAATTATTGGTGAATCACCTGCAATGCAGGAAGTATTCCGAGCTATTGGTCGTTTATCACAATCTCATATTACTGTGCTGATTAATGGTGAATCTGGTACAGGTAAAGAGCTGGTTGCGCATGCCTTGCATCGCCACTCACCACGTAGCAGTAAACCTTTTATTGCATTGAATATGGCTGCGATTCCCAAAGACTTAATTGAAACAGAATTGTTCGGCCATGAGAAAGGTGCGTTTACAGGTGCAAATACGCAACGCCAAGGTCGCTTTGAGCAAGCCAATGGTGGCACACTATTCTTAGATGAAATTGGTGATATGCCATTTGAAACTCAAACACGTTTACTACGTGTCTTGGCAGATGGTGAGTTCTATCGTGTAGGTGGTCATATTCCTGTACGTGTAGATGTGCGTATTGTAGCAGCTACCCATCAAGATTTAGAAAAACTTGTGAATGATGGTCGCTTCCGTGAAGACTTATATCATCGATTGAACGTCATTCGCATCCATATTCCAAAACTGGCACATCGCTCTGAAGATATTCCGATGCTCGCACAACATTTCTTGGCACGTGCTGGCAAGGAACTGGGGGTAAGTCCGAAAATTTTACGCCCTGAAACACAAGAATATATTCAGCAACTGCCTTGGCCAGGAAATGTACGCCAACTCGAAAATACTTGTCGTTGGTTAACGGTCATGATCACAGGTCGTGATGTGTATCCTGAAGACTTACCTGCTGAGTTGAAGCAAATCCCAATTCAAAAACCAGATGATTTGACACAAATTCAATCAGGTGTTGATCGTATTGCCTTACATCATTGGGATGAATTATTAGGTCAATGGGCAATTCAAAAGCTTAAAAATGGCGAAATGAAAATTTTAGACATTGCAACACCAATGTTTGAACGTACATTAATTGTGGCCGCACTACAACAAACGCGTGGTCGAAAACGTCATGCTGCTGAATTGTTAGGTTGGGGACGAAATACCCTAACGCGCAAGCTTAAAGAATTAGGTATGGACTCTTCTGAAGATGATGAAGAGGACGATAAGTCCTTGGTAAGCTAATACAACTCAGTTAAGTTTAGTATGATTTAATAAGCCATACATTGCGTCTTGCTCTGTATGGCTTTTGATGATGAATAACTATTTGATAAGCTTATAATCATTCAATCAACATCAAATGGCAATTAGCGCACTCGATTGATCACTTTAGCCACACCATAAATTGAGTAATCATTCACATTTTAAACATTAAAATGCACTTTCGACCGTCCACTAATAAAAATTTAAAACATGAATAAATTTCATCTTTGATGCATTACGCCACAGCTCAACAAGATTGAGTAAAACTTCATCCATTCCAAACCAATCATTCACTAAATTGTTGTGTTTTTACGCGCTTAAAATTAACTTTGAATTCTCAAACAAGCCCCTAGTTTTAATCTTTATCATTTTTACTGATGTATATATGAGTAAAAATCCCAAATAAATGAAAGAAATTCACTCTTTTTGGTCAGGTTTCGCTAGTCCAAAAGCCCAAGTCGATGTAACATATTGCGTCTTTATAAATTACTGCGATAGGACTTTCATGCGCGAGTATGCTGTTTTTACTTCGGAATCTGTAAGCGAAGGTCATCCTGATAAAATGGCGGACCAAATCAGTGACGCTATTTTGGATGCAATCTTAAAAGAAGACCCTTATGCACGGGTTGCTTGTGAAACATTAGTAAAAACTGGTGCGGTAGTCCTTGCAGGTGAAATCACAACAACAGCCAACATTGACTTTGAAAATGTTGTTCGTCAAACCGTAAATGGTATTGGCTATCATCATACTGACCTAGGTTTTGATGGTTCGACGTGTGCTGTAATCAACATGATTGGCAAACAATCTCCTGAAATTGCACAAGGGGTTGATCGTCAAAAGCCAGAAGATCAAGGTGCAGGTGACCAAGGTTTAATGTTTGGTTATGCAAGCCGTGAAACAGATGTGCTGATGCCAGCACCTATTTCATACGCTCACCGCTTAATGGAAAAGCAAGCTGAATTACGCCGTAACGGAAGCCTTCCATGGTTACGTCCTGATGCAAAAAGCCAAGTGACTTTTGCTTATGAAAATGGCAAACCTGTTCGTTTAGATGCTGTCGTGCTTTCAACTCAACATGATTCTGAAATTTCTCAAAACAACTTAAAAGAAGCTGTGATTGAAGAAATCGTTAAAAAGATTATTCCTGCTGAAATGTTCCATGCTGGTACAAAGTTTCACATCAACCCAACAGGTTTGTTTGTGATTGGCGGTCCAGTAGGTGATTGTGGTTTAACGGGTCGTAAAATTATTGTAGATACATACGGTGGTATGGCACGTCATGGCGGTGGTGCTTTCTCTGGTAAAGACCCATCTAAAGTTGACCGTTCTGCTGCTTATGCAGGTCGTTATGTTGCAAAAAACATTGTAGCGGCTGGCCTTGCCGATAAATGTGAAATCCAAGTGTCTTATGCAATTGGTGTAGCTGAACCAACGTCTATTTCGATCAATACATTTAATACAGGTAAAGTATCTGATGAATTGATTATTCAATTGGTTCGTGAACACTTTGACCTACGTCCATATGGTATTACCCGTATGCTCGACCTTATTCAACCGATGTATAAGCAAACTGCTGCTTATGGACATTTTGGTCGTGAAGGTTCTGATCATGCATTTACTTGGGAAAAAACAGATAAAGTTGAAGCGCTTAAGGCTTCTGCTAATTTGTAATTTTTACAAGTGCTTAGATATAAAAAAACTCGCTTCAGCGAGTTTTTTTATGTCTTATTGGGATTGAATTTAAATGAACCCATCAACGGTATATTTTTTAAACTTTTTCTTTTAAATGGATCAATGGTCGGATTTAGAATCCTGCTGCAACACCTCTAACAATGAAATCTGAGCTGGTGTTTCAATATGATGATTTTTAATAAAAATGTGCCCCACTTTAAAACTGATCGCAACAACTAAACATGCAAGAATACAGAAAATCCATGCTGCATAAGGACTGCGAATATGTTGCGAGCCACATTTTGGGCAGACCTTATCCGTAGAAGCAACAACCTCATCGCAACAAGCGCAGTGATATTGTAAGATCATATAAATTCTCCTTTCTATAACGCTATTATTGTTTTTCTTTGTTACATTATGATTATATCCATTTACATAATGTAACTTTTAAACTCTTTTATTAGTTTACATCATCAAAGTATTTAAACAAGCCTTATTTTGAAATGTAACATTAAATCAGAAAAAACGGATATTTAACATAAAGTTAAATTAATCAAAACTTGATCACAGAAAAATTGATAGATTTCCTATAAATATTTTTTTAAACAAAAATTCACGTTATAATTTATAAAATGTTGAATTGTTGTGGAGTTTGTTTTGGTACAGCTTATCAAAAAAGGTGGCTTGCGAGAACGCGCTAATCGTAGTCGAAAATACTCTCACTCTGAAAATAATATGACGACTTTAGCCCCACATAAGTATGTAGTCACTGATCAGTCTCAGGCTGAGCATTCTCAACTTCAGGAAAAGCCTACTGCTCAAATCAGTTCAGACCGCTTAATGAGTCAAGAAAAGATTAAAACATTTTAAAAACATCAACCCATAAAAACACAGCAAATGCTAAGAAAAAAGTACCTGAAACAATATCAATATAACTTCCAGATTTTTGATAGAGCCTTTTAATCTTTGGAATAGACATAATCATCATTAACAAGCTAAACACCAAAAAAGTTTGAATTGGAATAATCACTGCCAATTGTGGTTTTATATTCATGCCCTGCGTAGAACTCAATGCCAAAGAAAACACACTACTAAAATAAATCACAATTTTAGGGTTAGCGAGATTGGTGAATAATCCCAATAAAAAATAATGCTTAGGCTGTTGTTCAATTATGCCATCTAAATTTGTAGTTTGTTTTAAATGCACTATTCCACCTTTCAACATGGCATAGCCCATTTTCGCGAGGAAAAATCCACCGATTAGCATCAATAGTTGTTGAATCCATGGCCATTGTTCCAGTAAAACTGTAAAACCCAGCAATGTCAGTGCAACCCATACCACAACACCTACAGAGATCCCTAAAATGATCTTTAAGGTATTGCTTCGTGTGGTTGAGGCAGCACTTTTTGCGACAAGTAATACGTCTGGTCCAGGGCTGAGTTGAGCAACAAAATGCAGTGCACAGATTGTCAGTAGCATCGACATAACTATAACTTACTTATTTCTAGAGACTTGATTATACCTATTGATCAATAACTCAGTGAATCACACAGCAAATTCTTCCAATTTTATCCAATAAAAAAAGCTGAATCTTCTGACTCAGCTTTTCCATATACATGATTTGATGCGTAATTATTTTTGATTTACATCTTTAAGTTCAATTTGCTTACGCTCAGGTTCAACCTCGTGGGCTTCTCCATCAATAATGGTTGAGTTTCGACCGTGACCACCCGCTTGTTGGTTCTGCATCTCTTGCATTTGGCGCATTAAATCTGCAAATGGGTTCTGTCCTTGAGCTCCGCCCATATCTCCCATATTGCCCATCATGCCACCCATCATATTATTCATCATGGCTTGTTGTTTTTTCGCCATGAATTTCATACCTGCGTTTTGAATCATTTTTTGCACAGGAGGTAAAAGAACCAACAATGCCAAAACATCTGTAATTAAACCCGGAATCATCAAAAGAATTCCAGCAAAAGCCAGTGCCATTTTTTTAGTCACAGAAGCATCTGCACCCATTTGCCCTGTCATTTGCATTTGTTGCAATTGCGGCATAATAGTTGCTGTACTTGAACGTACAATGCTCATACCAATCACAAAAGCAATGATGAACCAAAAGAATACATACCAACCACTGATAAATTGAGCAACCCCAATCCAAACAACGATTTCTAATATGATACCGATTAAAATAACGGGAAATAGTTTCATTAAAAACAATTCATCTCTAAGATAAAAATAATTTTCACTAAAAGTTTTATCAAGTGTACATAAAATTTTTAGCTTTCACTATTTATAAGGGCATTTAAAAAAATTTAAAGGGTAAACTTGAAGTTAAACTGGATTTATCCTCATTTTTGCCACTTAAGATCGGAAGTTTTATAAAAAAGATAAAGAGCAATCACAGTTCCAATTGGAAACAAAAACAAGAAAATAAGCGCAATGAATCGAGACGTATTCCGCCCCTTACGTGTACCCTGTGCTGACTGATCTGCTGCAACATAATGTAAATACAGCATCCAACCAAATATCGCAATGAGGATAAGATAAGCTGATAATGCCTCAAAATCGAATTTACTGAGCATTCCAATGCCTAACAACATTAGCCCCAACACATAAAGCATGAAAATCAAACGATGAATCCAGTAAACTTGCTTATTTTTAATCATGCGCTTTTGATTAAATCCCTCAAACTTAACTTTTTAAATGTCACGCTTTCCTCTAAATACCTTAATTCATTCATATTTATTAAGTCATCATACAACAGCCTGAAAATTATACTTACATTTCTTTTGTAGAATCATATAATTGAAATACTCTTGATGATAAGCAGCACTATGTCTTTAATTATTGGAATTGACCCCGGCTCACGTTTAACGGGTTATGGCATCATTAAAAAAGAAGGTCAAAAACTATCTTTTGTCGATGCAGGAACCATTCGAACTGAAACAACAGAAATGCCTGAACGCCTAAAACGGATTTTTGCTGGTGTGGATCGTATTGTCAAATTTCATGGCCCAACAGAAGCAGCTGTTGAACAAGTTTTTATGGCACAAAACCCTGATTCTGCGTTAAAACTTGGCCAAGCTCGTGGTGCTGCGATTGCTGCTTTGGTCAATTTAGATTTACAAGTTGCTGAATACACTGCTCGTCAAATCAAACAATCTGTTGTCGGTTATGGTGCTGCAGATAAAGAACAAGTACAAATGATGGTGATGAAATTACTCAATCTTTCAATCAAACCGCAATCAGATGCAGCCGATGCCTTGGCTGCAGCAATTTGTCATGCACATGCTTCAGGGAGTATGAGTAAACTTGCTGTACTCAACGCCTTGGGCGGTATGGCACGTGGACGTAGTCGCAATAGCAGTAGAAGACGTTGATTAATCATACATAATTCTGTAGATAAATTTACAATCAAACCATTAACATCTATTTTAATCCAAAATGTTAGGCTATAAAAATTAAAGATAATGAACAGTATCTTTACGAATCTCACGAATGCTCGGTTGTTTTGAATAAGTCGCGATAAGCATTTTACCTGAATTACGTAAATTCTTGTTTTGTTCAGGGTCTATTCGGATTAAAACCAATTCTTCTGGAATACGTGGATTATGACCTTCTCGGCAAATGATCAAATTTTGATTACGCTCAACAATGGTATAATTTGGAAATTCCTTTTGTAATTTTTCTTTGAAAGAAAGTGTTTTATCTTCCTTTTTACTGTCGCCTAACTGCGTATAAATAATCAGCAAAATACATGCTGCAAAAACAATAGCTACAACTAAATACTTATCAATCATTTTATTTCACTCGAATATACTTTTGCTGTTGTTCATTGTAATGATAAACACGCGTTTGATTTATGGGGATAATTTTAGCAGTATCTCCGATATAGATTTGCTGCGTACCCCAATAATGGATTTCAATATCATACAAACCATGATGTTCAGTGCTTAAAAATCGATAATCCGCATGTGTATTATAAATTTTATCACTTCCTGTAACTTCATTGTCATGAGCAATTTGTGCAACATCCAATTTTATCATCACAGGTTTTTCATCAAAAGGAACGATATAAAGCTGCTTACTAGAATACCCTTGTCGACTATAGGCTTGTTCTTCTACATAGCCTTTTACATTTGGGCCAATTTTTCGAATATTTTTAATAATCTTTTCAGTTGAATACGGTGAAAAATCAAAATCACCATTCATCCAACTTGTTTGATCTTGGCTTTGGCTAATTAACTCAAATTTCCCAACAGTATTTTTCTTAAATAGATAAATTTGAGTAAACGTTGCACATACACCACAGAAGTTAAGTACTTCATTGTTTTTATCTATTGAAACCTCTGTGGTGCTGATCAGGTAGCGTAATTCATTTTGAGCATTTCGATATATTTTGGCTGGACTAAACACAATAACAGCATCATTGTTTTCTGAAATTGCGGTACGTTCAGCATTTTTAATTCCCACATAATCCACATTATTATTATCTAATTGTTGAATTTTTACATATTGAATATCTTTTTGATATAAAGCCATCATGACCGTTTTAAATTCTAAATCTTGTAATATGATTTTTTCTTTGGATTTTTCGGCTGATTTTACTGCAATATTTTGTGTAGATACCGGATTACCAAAACTCGGCTGAACACTATTTAAACCAAGCAATAAACTAAACAGAATAACATTTGCGTTATATTTTTCTAGACTGTTTTTTATCATTTTATATTAATTCTCTTTATGATTTTAAAACGTATCACGAATCATTCTAAAATCATTAAAACTCGAGTCAGCTTCAATTTCAATCTGCTGAATGTATTCAACTTGTGCATGTAAAGGGCCAACATAGCTATGTTGTGTCATTGATACAATGGCTTGCTGTTCACCAATAATAACCGCTTCAACCTCTCCTGTTGTTAGATTTTTCACATAACCTTTTAGATCAAGTTGAATCGCCTCTTTTTCAAACCAACGACGATAGCCTACACCTTGCACTTTACCTTGAATGATCAGTTTGACAGCTTTCATATTATGCTACCTGTTAAATTCTTAGGTATTTGATGATTAACTACATAATATACTGCCTCAGACATATGCTGCGCCTGCAGACCTCTTTGCCCTTGTTGTGCAAGATAATCTCCTGCAAGAGCATGTAAAGTCACAATTTCATGCAAAGCAATTTTCTCTGCGAATTGTGCTTTTAAACTGGCGATCATTCCTGCGAGAACATCCCCCATACCACCCGTCCCCATTCCTGCATTCCCCGCAGTACAAATCCACAATTGATCATCCAGTATTAAACTACCCGCACCTTTAAGCACCCATTGTCCTGAATATTTGTTTTGCAATGCGTAAATGGATTGAATTCGATCACTCTCAATATCTTTAACACTGCAATTCAATAATTTAGCCGCCTCACCTGGATGCGGTGTTAAATAAGTATTCGCCATAAATGGCGTCGATTGCTCTGCTAAAAACCACAGTGCGTCAGCATCTAAAATCACGTGTAAGTGTGTGGCTGAATTGATCTGAGGAAACCATTTTAAAAACTGCTGTTCCGCCCAATCATCACGCCCCAGCCCCATACCAAAACTTACAGCATCGACTTGTTGCAGCAAAGTTTGAATATCTTGCTGAGTGAATACATTGATATCACGCAACATAATATTCGGAGAACGTGCCAAAATTGCAGTATGATGCTTTGCATGACAAACAATGGTCACTTTACCTGCGCCTGCACTAAAAGCAGATTCTGCTGCCATCATCACTGCACCGCCCATTTCCGCATGTCCTCCAATCATCAAGACATGTCCATAACTCCCTTTATGCCCAAAGGCTTGGCGCTGTGGTAATTCAATTTGATTCGATGACAATTGTGCAATTGGCTTTAATTCTGCATCCGTTGGAATAACTGAGATTACTTCAACCTGCCCTGAATATTCCTTCGCTTGTCCTGTAAACAACCCCGCTTTTAAGCCTAAAACTGTATAGGTTCGGTCTGCTTTGATTGCAATCGGTAAAGCTTGCCCTGTATTGGCATTTAAACCACTTGGAATATCGATGGCGATTTTAAGACCTGATTGTGCATTAAATGTTTCAATGATTTCTTGCCAAAACTGATCTAAATCTCGATTCAGGCCAATCCCGAATAAAGCATCAATATGACAATCAAATTGCGCCATAATCGGATGATTGGATGCAAATTTATGTTGAATATTTTGATTGAAAATTTGATGAATCGACAATTGATACTGTTTTGCCATTTCAACAGCTAAGTTTAAATCTCTGGACTCGCCCAACGGAGTTGCAAAAATTTCAACATGATAGCCGAATTGTTGTAAATACAGCGCTATGCAATAACCATCACCCGCATTATTTCCCGCACCACACCATACCGCTATTTTTCTAATTTTAGATTCAGAACGCTTAAATACATGATCGAGACGTTGTGCAATTGACCATGCTACCTGCTGCATCAAACCAAAAGCGCTATTTTGCTGAGCAAACCAACGACGTTCCCATGCTTGTATTTCGTGGCTGTGATAAACTTGTTGATACATCATCGTGCCCTCTTTTACTGTTTTTTAGCTCATTGATTTTACTATGCCAGCAACGTCATCTTCACCACATATCCCCTTGCAACAGATTGATTCACAGGAATTAAAGCTTTGGATCAAGCAACAAGCTTTGCAATTAGGTTTTGCTGATTGTGTCATTGCTCGCCCTGATGCTCAAGCTGAATTAGTGCGATTTAAAGAATATTTAAAACGTGGCTATCATGGTGATATGAAGTTTCTTGAAGAAAATTTAGAAAAAAGAGCCGATCCAACACTTTTAGTTCCAGGTACTAAAAGCATTATTTGTGTACGAATGAATTATTTAGTCGAAACACCCAAACCACGTTATGTACCCGATGAACCTAATTCGGCAATCATTGCACGGTACGCACGTGGGCGTGACTATCACAAAGTCATGCGTGGTCGTTTAAAAACCTTAGCCAGCAAGATTAAAGAAAAAGTAGGAGAATTTGAGTCACGTCCTTTTGCAGATTCAGCACCTATTTTCGAAAAGTCTTTGGCTGAAAATGCAGGCATGGGCTGGACAGGAAAACACACCTTACTCATTCACAAAAAATCAGGTTCTTTTTTTGTACTTGGTGAATTATTCACTTCGCTAGAATTGCCTTTTGATGAACCTACAACATCACATTGCGGATCGTGTACAGCCTGTATTGATATTTGCCCGACGCAAGCGATTATTGAACCCTATATGCTTGATGCTCGCAAATGTATCGCCTATTTAACCATTGAATATAAAGGCATCATCCCTGAAGAACTACGCCGTGGTATTGGCAATCGAGTCTTTGGCTGCGATGACTGCCAGTTGATTTGCCCTTGGAACAGTTTCGCTAAAAAAGCCACGATTGAAGATTTCAATCCTAGACATAATCTAGACCAAATGACGTTATTGGACTTATGGCACTGGGATGAAGCAACTTTTTTAACGTGTACCGAAGGTAGCCCAATACGGCGCACAGGTTACCAAAGTTTTATGCGAAATATTGCAATTGGGCTAGGAAATGCACCTTTTTCGCCTCAAATAATGCAAGCATTGCAACAAAATAAATCACGACATGATGAAGTTGTGCAAGTCCATATTGACTGGGCTATCGCAGAACAATACTGTAAACAACTGGAAAATTAAGCTTATTATTTTAATTTTCTTAATGAAGACTTGAATTTTCAGATATTTACAAAATTCTTATTTTTTCCGCTTTTTAATCGCAAATACAAAGAAGTTTCTAATTCAATGAATCATAATTTTGTAAGTAATTCACAGGAAAACTGTTCAATATTGCAACTATATCTATAATTTCTGTTTTCTATTTTATTGATCTTTTTAATCGTAAGATACCATCATATTTGGACTTTTTTGCCCTTTGGAATTGGCACGAATTATGTATTATAAACACCATTAGATAATGATTATCACGGATTAGACCAATGACTGTACGTAATGACTGGACTCGTGAAGAAATTCAGGTTTTATACAATCAACCCTTTCTTGATTTGGTATTTAAAGCGCAACAAACGCATCGTGAAC
The DNA here is from genome assembly GCF_003611475.1 of Acinetobacter rongchengensis. Taxonomy (GTDB): domain Bacteria; phylum Pseudomonadota; class Gammaproteobacteria; order Pseudomonadales; family Moraxellaceae; genus Acinetobacter; species Acinetobacter rongchengensis. Next base: position 95,944 of record NZ_RAXT01000001.1, read on the forward strand.
ATTTCGATGCCAATACGATTCAAGTCAGCACTTTACTTTCAATTAAAACAGGTAAATGCCCTGAAGATTGCAAATACTGTTCTCAGTCTGCACGTTATGACTCAAAACTTGAAGCTGAAAAACGTATTGCCGTTGAAAAAGTGATTAGTGAAGCAAAAGAAGCGCTTGCTTCAGGCTCTTCACGTTTTTGCATGGGTGCAGCATGGCGTAATCCACATGAAAGAGATATGCCTTATGTGATTGAAATGGTTCGTGAAGTCAAAGCATTAGGTTTAGAAACCTGTATGACTTTGGGTATGCTCAACCAGTCTCAAGCTGAACGTTTACATGAAGCAGGTTTAGATTATTACAATCATAACTTAGACACTTCTCGTGAATATTATTCACATATTATTAGCACACGTACTTTTGATGATCGCTTAAATACCTTGGATCATGTGCGTAATGCAGGTATGAAAGTGTGTAGTGGTGGTATTGTTGGTTTAGGTGAAAGCCGTAAAGACCGTATTGGTCTGCTGCATGAATTGGCCACTTTAGCCATTCATCCTGAGTCAGTGCCAATCAATATGCTGGTTCCTATTGAAGGTACGCCATTGGCCGATGTTGAAAAACTTGATGTTACCGAATGGATTCGCACCATTGCTGTAGCTCGCATTATCATGCCAAAAAGCTATATTCGCCTTTCAGCTGGACGTGAATCACTGTCAGATGCGGACCAAGCATTGGCATTTATGGCTGGTGCAAACTCCCTGTTTAGTGGTGAAAAACTGCTCACCACACCGAACGCAGGTGAAGGCAAAGATAAACAATTATTCAATAAACTGGGTTTAAAAGTTGAAAAAGCAAAACCTACGGTTGCTGAATTATCTATTGATGCAATGGCAAGCTAAAACACACAATAAATCCCTCTGATAAAAGAGGGATTTATATATAAATTTCTGATCCGTAAAATAGGTCTTTTACTTCGCTTGTTGACCGTTATCTTTAAAAATAAAAGACATAATTTCAACATATTTCTTTTCAATAAAATCAATAAGCAACTATAAAGAAGTCACTAAGATTCCATACTTTGAAGTCAAATACATTCCCTGACGAATAATATCCGTGCCATTGACATGATGTACTTTTAATTCTTGAGTAATAGCATCATATTGAAAAGCATCAAAACAGTCCTGATGCTGACAAAGCCAATTTAAAGTATCAGCAATATGCTCATCGACAATATAAGTTTCTGCAAGAAAATTTTTAGCCATGATAATAAAATTGAGAATAACAATCTCGTAATTGTATCTGAAATCAATTTCTGATCAAAAGCGAAGACATAAAAAATCAAAACAATGAAACGATTGAAATATTGAATCTCAAATTTTCAAACAAAAAACCACCATATTTTGTTGAATATGATGGCATTTTTATTTAATTACATCTGTCACATGATTAATTTAATGTATAGAATAAATTAATGATGCGCTCCACATTTACGGCATTCTTTAACCACGAAGTTATGCCCGATTTCATACTCATAACTATGAATACATAGTAGTTTTCTGATTTTGCTTAACATTCCTTAACTCCCTTAACATTCCTACTTGTTTTATTTCTTCCTGAAAAACGATAAAGAAAGCCTAATTAGACTTTTAAATATAATTATCACAATTTTTCATAAGATGAAATATATTTTCTTACATCTTTAGTCGTAGACAGATAAAGGCTTTTATAACAGATTTTTAGAGACTGATTTTCAAATCGTGATAATTCATTAAATTATTGGTTTTATTGCTTAAATTCAGTTTTTTGTATTAAAAAATGTTGCTTTTTAATCTTGATTTAATCTAACTTTTATATAGGATGAAATGATAGCTTTTTTTATTAACACACTTTTTAACTAGAAAGCTCTAATACACAATTTAACGTATCCATAAGATTATAAAGGGATTTAATATGCAAGGAAGAATGATGCAACACCCCCTCCTGATCAGTAGCATGATTGAACATGCTGCACGTTATCATGGAGATACTGCGATTATTTCAAAAAATACAGACGGTACGATTACTCAAACAGATTGGACACATATCACTGAAAACTCTAAACGTTTTGCCAATGCTTTACAGTCTCTTGGACTGGTTCAAGGCGATCGTATTGCAACAATCGCATGGAACAACCATCGACACCTTGAATCATGGTATGCCATCTCAGGAAGTGGGTTAATTTGCCACACCATTAACCCTCGCCTATTTCCAGAGCAACTAGTTTTTATTATTAATGATGCACAAGATCGTGTTGTATTATTTGATAAAACCTTCCTTCCTTTAATTCGTGCTGTGAAAGCCCATACACCAACTGTTGAACATTTTGTTTACCTTGGCGCTTTCGACCAAGACGTCGCAGATGCTGTACCAGATGTGAAATTCTATGATGCACTGATTGCCGAACATTCTGCGCAATACCAATGGCCTGCACTAGACGAAAACACTGCAAGTTCACTGTGTTATACCTCGGGTACAACAGGTAATCCTAAGGGTGCTTTATACAGCCACCGTTCAACAGTACTTCACACTTATGCCATTTGCTTACCAGACTCATTAAATTTATCTGCCAATGACATCATGTTACCTGTCGTCCCGATGTTCCATGTTAATGCATGGGGTACACCGTATGCAGCTGCAATGGTCGGTTGTACCTTTGTACTTCCTGGCCCTGGCTTAGACGGTGCAAGCTTGGTGCAAATGATTGATGATTATAAAGTCAGTATTGCACTTGGCGTACCAACCATTTGGCAAGGTTTGCTTGCAGCAGCCAAGCAAACGGGTAGTCCATTAAACAGTTTAAAACGCAATGTCGTCGGTGGTTCTGCTTGTCCACCTGCGATGATGAAAGCCTTTAGAGATGTTTATGATTGTGAAACAATTCATGCTTGGGGGATGACTGAAATGAGTCCTTTAGGTACAGGCAATCAACTCAAAGCAAAACATCAACAACTTTCAGCGGAAGAACAATTTAAAGTACGTTTATCTCAAGGTCGTCCACCTTTTGGTGTCGATCTACGTATTACCGATGAAGAAAATGGAACCAATGAAGTTTGTCGTGATGGGCATAGCACTGGTAATCTTCAAGTCAGAGGTCACTGGATTATCGAATCTTATTATGGAAAGTCAGATCACGCCTTAACTACAGATGGCTGGTTCGATACAGGTGATATTGCTTCAATAAATGAAGATGGATATTTATTATTAAGTGACCGTGCTAAAGATTTAATTAAATCAGGTGGTGAATGGATATCTTCTGTAGAATTGGAAAATATTGCCATGAATCACCCTGAAATTGCGATGGCTGCCGTGATTGCTGCAGATCACCCTAAATGGGATGAACGTCCAGTTGTGATCGCGATTAAACAACAAGGTTCAACAATTACAGAACAAGATTTATTAGACTACTATGCGGACAAAATCGCCAAATGGCAGATTCCAGATAAAGTTGTTTTTGTAGAGTCAATTCCTTTAACGGGTACAGGCAAAATGCTGAAGCGTGACCTACGTGAACAATATGGAAAAATATTGTTAACTGAATAAATAAACCATTTAATACTTACAAAAAAGCCTTTTAATGCTGAATTAAAAGGCTTTTTTATTTTCCCATAAAGCCAAGTGTTTAGCGTTTTAGAATCTCCAATGATAGAACAAATCGATTGCTTTCTCTAAAGACTGGCTCGCTTCCAAATATAAGCGTTTATTCATTTGATAACGTAAAGTGAGTTTATTGACTGGTGTAAAGACACCAACACCATAACGAATATATAAGTCTGGGGTAATATAACCCGTCAAGCTGACTTGAGTATCATCACCTGTGCCCTGTGCATCAAAAGACAAACCACTTAAACCAAAAGTACGTCCAATTTGATTGGTAAATGCACGTGTACCGCCCAATCCTAAACTAATTCCCGCTGCTGCAATGGTGTTATTCACATCAGATTTGAAGCCTTGTTCATTACTTAAGCCACTTGAACCTTCATTAATACGTCCTGTAATTAACGCATTCATTGCCTCTTGATCAGATAATCCAGCATCATTATACACTTGAATATTTGGACTCGATGCCGTACCAGTAATACGAACACCGACGATACTGCCTGAAATACTCTTGTTGGTGTCAATGTCTAATGTTGGATTGGCTAATGGACCATTAAAACGCGCAATTGCACGATTCAAATCTAAACGCTGACCATACGCTTCGATCGTTACTTTTTGACTCACACCAATCGCACCATTGGCACGCATGGCTGTTTCTAAACCACGTTGCGTGAGGTATAAACGACCAACCAATGGAATACGACTATTAAAGCCTTCAAAAATCACTTTATCACCAAGATTGACGGTAACATCTGCGCGTATATCCCACGGTTTAGCTGCACGTAGAATGGCGAGTTGGTTCTCTCCTTCTTTTACAATACGTACATCTGGTGAAACATTGACGACTGTTGCACTTGCTTCAGGCATTGAAATCAACGCACGAGGCACATCGACTTTACCTTTCACAGCAACACGCTTACTCATTGGCAATGCGTCTACTTCAATATCAGTATCAACCACTGCTGTGATCAAAGGGGCTTGACGAATCAATAATTTTTCACCATTTAACTTTAATTGCACACGTAGATCATTTTTCCAATCAATACTGCCATTGATTTTACCGACACCACGCCCACTGTTAAATGCACCATTAATCATCACAACATCTTGGCGAATTGAAGAATAAATTTGCACATTTGTTAAATTAACAGGCAGTGAAATCATACTGATTTCACCATTTTTCAACCGCATCTCACCATCAAATAAGGGCTGAGATAAGGTTCCATTAATCTTACCTGCAAGTGACAATGTCCCATCTAACTTACGTATATCTGCAATAAATGGTTTTAAAATCTGTAATTGAACTTCGTTAAAGGCAACTTCACCACGTATTGGTTTTGAGTCAACATAGGGGTTTACAATAACACTCGCATATCCTGTACCAATATTTGGTGCTTTTAAATCAACACGTAGTAGTAATCCATCTGCAATGCTTTTAGCAATAATACTGGCTTCATCATAGTTCATCGATGTCGAAACATCTTCAGGATTCTCTGCAGCAATCCCAATTTCACCGTTACGTGTGATTAACTTAGCATCCAGTTTAGGCTTTGCGCCTTGCGCCCATGATGCTTTTGCATAACCATTTAATTTACCAGTTAATGCTAAGCCTGCTGGCATAAATGCAGCAAAATCATTTAAATCTAGATTTTGAGTGAGGAATGAAACATTACCACTTTTCTTACTCACACGTATCGGCTGATCAAAACACAACTGACTTTGCTGACTCTGCCAACAATGCTGTCCCACATATAGCTCAGCTTTAGCAGAGGAATAAATAATCGGGGCATTCTTTTGTTGAAGTAAATGTGCACGAACCGAATCAAATTCACCTTTTTGAACTTGCCCTAACCAATCATTCTGAGCATTAAAGCCACCTGCCAATTGCATATAGAATTTTGAATAATAATTCCAACCCTGTAATTGCAATAAATGTGCTTTGCGCGTACCCGACAAAGTAATCGCCGCATGCTGAATTTCACGATCACCGCTACGCAATGTCTCCATCTGCGCAACCATTTTTGAAGGCACTGTTTCAGAGGTTGGCAATTCACCTTTCAAACTCAGTTTTTTAATACTAATATCATTAAAACTAAAACGATCAACCACTAAGTTTGCCGTCGCACTTAAACGTGGTTCTATTTGTAAATTTAAATAACCATATGCTTTACCACGCAATCCTGAATAAATCTCATATAAAGCAGGGGCATTGACCTTTAGGCGTAGGTTTTGCGCATTTCCTGCGGCTTGAACTTGATTATTGGCATAGGACAGGAATAAGTTATTTGCCTCAAATTGCTGAGGAACAAAGCCTTTTTGATCTGAATTTAGCATGATTGCCAAATTACCACGACCACGTAAAGGCTTATTATTAATCATTCCTGCAATATTAAGTTGTTGAATGTTAATTCTTTTCTGCTGATCAGACCAACGACCTTGAGTTTTAACATTTCCAGAAACTTCACCACGCACCGAAGATACAAAGTATTGTGGTTTAAAGCGAACCAATGAAGTGCTAATGTCCCAACTCAGGCCATTAGCCACATGCACTAGACCACTTGCAAATACTTTTCCAGCAACACCATCATGCCGTAACTCGGATATTTTGATCAATTCAGGTGTACCAGACACCCGTAGTTTTAATAAACCACTGCCTTGTTTCAATTGTGCCGCATTGAGTGTACCATCATAATTCACAGCAAAGCCTTTAAAGTCTCCACCTGCTTTTTGATCTGCAAAAATAACCGCAGCAGTACTTTTACCTGTCAATCGGATTGTCTCAGGATTGGCTTGATTGGCAATTCGTCCAGTTAAATCGATACGATCAAAAGAAATGAGCTGTTGATTTGGTTTTGCAAAACCATTTGCTTTAACTTGACCATTTAACAAATTTACTGGAGCACTCGCAAGCACAGATTGCGGATTAAAATCTTTCGCATTCAATAATGCTGTCCACTTCAATTGGCGTTTATCTGTCGGTAATTCAATTACTGCATGACCCGAAAGGTTGCCTCGATCTGCCAAATAATTAAAAGCTGGAATATGTAAGTCGTTGCCTTTTAAGTCTAGTTGCGCATTATATTTACCTGCTGGCAAACTCCCTTTTTCATGTTGCCGCACTACGGTTGCAACATGAATATTTTGTTGACCTTCAAGCAATGCTAAATTGACTTGACCTTGCTCACTACTTAACCACCCCACATATGGAACGGCTCGATCAATATTCTTCCAATTTACACCCAGTTGCATAGGTTCAGGCTTTTGATTTTTTTGTTGTGCCTGATCCAGTTTTACATTCCAAGTTTCATACTTATCAAAAGCAACATTTGCGGTTAAATGCATTCCTTGTTTAAGTGCGCCAACCGAGGAAATATTGGCATCTAATGACGGTGGTAAAAAGTCTTGAACAACTTGTGGAATAATTTTGTCTTTTGGATTAATCCGATCTAAACGACCTTTAATATCCCAATGCACATGATCTTGCCAACTCACCAGTCCCGCAGCATTTACTGCCCCACCCATCAATTGACCATTTACATTACTGATGTTCAGTTGGTTTACCAAGTCTGTATGTGCAAGACCTGTATATTGACCTTGTGGAATATTTTTCCCACTTATATCTGTATTGATTTCTAAGTTTAAACCTTTAATATCACCTTGGAATTTTGCGATACCATTCTTTGATAAAAGCGCTTGTTCTACTAACAAAGGCCAATGGTAATCTTTAAAATTTAAAGCACCATTCATAGGCACATTGGGACGCATTGGATGCAATACAGCCCAACCTGTTAATAAATCAGGGGTTCTAGTCGCTACACCTGCTTTAATCGTGTCTAAAGAACCACGTGCTTGCACATAGATATCTTGAATATTTAAACTTTTAAGAGATGGTAAACGAACGACCGCTTGTGCATTTAAAGGATATTTCCCTTTAAAATCCATATTGCCTTTCGCATTTTTAACAGACAAATAGCCCATATCCATGCTTGAATTTTCAAATTTTAATTCAGTACCAGACCACAATCCTTCTTCTAAATGCACATCATTAAAATTTACCTTGGCTGAATAGGTTTGAATTTGTAAATGATCTATATCTGCCTGATCTACCCGCAGAATAAAAGGCAATTTGATTTCACTAAATTTAAACGGTTCGTTACTTGGTGGGGTCTTTGTGATAATTCTTAAATTATTAACATCGGCATGACTTAAATGAATTTCTTTATCAAAAATAGCTCGCCAACCTAAAGAAACATCTGCTCGATCTATTTTAATATCTACAGGTTTTAGGGTGACTAGAATATTTTTGAGAATAATCCCTTGTAAAAGATTGCCACCTTCATATTGATAATGAATAATTTTTTGACTTGCAGCAACACGATCAAGTAAAAATTTACTGCCCTTGTCCGTGCTAAACATCACAGCTAATGCCGTCACCAATAAAACAACGATCAAAAACACTGACAGCAGAATATTGCGTAATAAATTACGTTTCTTTGGGCTCTGTTCAGGCTCTAATGAATTACTTTGTTGTTCATTCTGAACATCTTGATGTTCTGCATCAGTCATATTATTTCCAAAGTTCTCACTGATTTTAAATCATTCATTTATTCTATGGGGTACGGATATTAAAGTTGCGATCCAATATAGAAATGTAATCGAATCGGACGATCTGGATCTGATATTCCAGAAGCCAAGTCTAATCGAATTGGGCCAATCGGTGATTTCCAGCGTATACCTAGACCGATACTATATTCTGTATTATTACTAAAGTTTTTATTGTAGGCATTACCAACATCACTAAAAATAGCGGCACGCCAACCTTCTTTAAACTGATAGTTATATTCTACTGAGCCAACAGCTAAAGCTTGTCCTCCAACGTCATAACCATACTCCACTGGTGAAAGACTCTTATAATCAAAACCTCTCAGGCTTTGGTCACCACCTGCAAAGAATCTTAAATTATAAGGCACTTGTTGAAAATCTTTAGCGAAAATATACCCCACATCCAAACCACCAACAAATTGATGATTATCATTTTTCCCCAATGAATATAGCGCCTTCCATGTTGTATTGACGATCGCCATGTCTGTATCAGTCAATAATGATTCACTACCCATTTGAATTTTATACGATTGCTTAAAACCGCGGGTTGGATTCACTCGATTATCACTGGTGGTTTTGGTTGCTTCATATCCAAATAATAAGGATTCTTGCTCTTCGTTCGAACCTGGTATTAAAAAAGCATCGGGAATGTCATCCACATCCACCACACCATTTTGCGTAATTCGGTCTAAACGATAACGTACGCCAAAAATATGCTGCCATTCTTTACGAGATCCTTTGATCACACGGTCTACACCTGCAACAGCAGACTCAATGATCAAATCCAAATCATTACCAATTCCTCCACGATCTTCACGCTCATAACCAGCAACGAGGCTTATATAATCATTCAGTGGATGTTTATAAGGAATATTATATCGAGCATCAAAAGACTGACGAATTTGCGATAACTCGAAGTTTGCATCAAAAGAATGCCCTAAATGGTTGACGATGGCACGGCGATACTGACTCCGTAAACGAACACCTGTATCTGTTCCAAAACCAATACCTGTTTCTAAACTATTTAGACGATCTGCATTTAAAGTTACAATGACAGGAATTTTCTTTTCTTCACGTGCTTTATCTTTGAGTAAATCTTCTTCAGATTCTTTTTCTTTTTGCTGAGTTTGTAATTGTCTTAAATTCGGGTCTGTATCTGCTTGTTGAGTACCCGCAAACTGATTTTCATCGACAACTGTCTGCGTTACTTCTTTATCAGAATGTTTGGCATTTTCAACTTGTGTCTGCTCTGCAAATGAAGCAGCAGCGATACGCTCCTGATCAACCAATAATTGTAAATCCTCAGGTAACTCTAAAGGCTTTACAATTGGATCAGGTTTTACAGCATCCACTAAAGTATAGTTAAAATAACGTGAGTTGGTTAAGTTATTCGCCAAACCATTGACACGCCATGCGGTATAATCCGCATCATCTTTCCAAGGAACCATCGATTCAAGAACTTTCAGATCGATCGGAAGTGGTTTAGAAGGATCACTCATTCTAAATTCAACATGACCTAGCTTATAACGCTCACCCGTTTCATATTTTAAATTAATTTTAGCTTTATTCTGTGGTTGTTCAACTTTAACATCGTGTAAACGCCAGTGGCTGTCAAAAAAACCATTATCAACTGCAGCATCGGTAATACGTGATTTTGTGGTTTCATATAAACCGTGGTTAAAAATATCACCTATCTCCAAATCTGGTAAGACACGTATCACTTGGAATTGAGCGAGATTTGCTCCCGCACCACTGCCTTCTATATTTTGCTCTGCCACGATTACAGGTTCATTCGCAACAACACTTACTTTTAAGTGATTATCATCTAGTTTTGAAAATTTAAATTGTGCATTGTAATAGCCAACAGCTTGAGCAGCTTGTACAGTAAGTGTTCTCAATTGTGAAACAGAACCATTAAAATCTAAAAAAGCCTCTTGAGTAAAAGAAGATAATTTCGCTTTAATATTGTCAGTAAGGACTTTAGGCCCACCCTCAACTGTCACCATAATTTTGGGAATGGTCGCAACATTACTTTGCGGTTGAATGACTTTGTTCATCAGCCCTTTAAAGAAACCAACTTTAACCTCTTCAGACTTTGCTTCATTCAAGGTTGGATCTGTTAATGTCTTCGCTGTGTCATTTCTTTCTACTGAAATATCACGCTCTGAATGAATCGTTTGAATGAGTTGATCCACGTTGACAGGTGCTTGCGTAATTTCGGAGACTTCTTGTTGTGTAGCATCATGCACAACCACTTCGGGGGCTTGTGTTACACCATTCCTAAAATCAAGCGCTTCTTTCTTTGCTTCTTCTGCGACTCGGAAAATTTCATTTGCTAAAGATGGGTCAACGGGTGCAATCGGTAAATCTTCCAAATCATCAAATTGAATCGGTTTAAAGTCATCCTGAACCCCCAAGTTTTGCTCTTGCTGTTGAAGCATGGATAAACTATCGACCGATGTTGCCGCTTGGCTTTGTTCTATTTTTTCATCAATTTGGTCGATTTTTTCATTCGACAAACCTTGTTGCTTTGCTGCGGTTTCTAATTGCTCTTGCGTATTGGTAATTTCAGTGGTTTGATTTTCTTGTTTTATACTGCCCTGCGCTGGTTCAGCGTAACTTACAGGTACAGCAAAAACACTTAAAAAAACACTTGCGCATAAGAGTTTATTGATATGATAACTATCAAAGTGAAGATGCATACAATGTGCAAGTACAGATTTTTTAAATTTAATTTTTGCTGGCATACCAAGCTCTAATTATCTAAATATATTAAATGAAATTTACACTGAACAATGTATATTTCTAACACCCAAAACAATTGGTTTTAAACATGATTTAAGGTTAAAACATGATACATGATTTTGTATGATAGTTACTATTTCACCACATTTTTCATAAATAACTAAATGAAGTCATCTACAATGGAAAAAAATGAACACATTTTAGCTACACGGCGTTTTCTGCCGATGTTTCTTACTCAGTTCTTTGGTGCATTAAACGATAATGTGTATAAACAATCACTTTTACTCGTCATCACCTATGGATGGATTCAACAGCAAGCTGCAAGTATAAGTACACTCAACAACCTTGCTGCATTGTTATTTATTCTACCTTATTTCATCTTTTCTGCGACAGCAGGACAAATTGCAGATAAGTACGAACGTTCATTTTTAGTCCGAAGTATTAAAATACTCGAAATTATCATCATGCTGATTGCTTCGGCTGGTTTTTTATTGGGTAATTTATGGATTTTACTTTTTGCCTTATTTTTAATGGGAACCCACAGTACTTTCTTTGGCCCAATCAAATATGCAATTTTACCTGATATTTTAAAACCCAATGAATTGATGTCTGGAAATGCGCTATTTCAATCTGGAACATCCATTGCAATTTTAATTGGTATGATTTTAGGTGGCGCGGTGATTTCACTGTCACAAGGCAATATGGTCTGGATTTGCTTAACCATTACAGCAATTGCGGTGATTGGTTATCTATGTAGTCGCTTTGTCCTTAAACAACCCACGACCAATACTGATTTAGAAATTGACTGGAATTTTTTCCGTACCAGTTTTCAAACAATTCGCTATGCGAAAAGCTTACCTTTAATTTTTATCGTTCTTTTGGGTAACTCATGGTATTGGTTTTATGGCGCAACTTATCTCACGCAAATTCCTCAATTAACTCAGCAGAACTTACATGCCAATGAAAATGTAGTCAGCCTGCTTTTAACATTTTTTTCAGTCGGTATCGGTGTTGGTTCTTTACTGTGCCGTAAGATTGGTGGAACTGAAGTCAATATTAAGATGGTGCCGATTGGTGCAATCGGATTAACTGTATTTGCACTTTATTTAGCAGCAAGCTTGGCATTCGTTCCTGAACGTACAGGCGACTTAATTACAATTTCCGATATGTTTAGCTCAGGGGCTGTTTATTATCATGTCATGATTGCAGTCACTTTACTGGGAATTAGCGGTGGATTTTATATCGTCCCTTTGTACGCCATGATGCAAGCCTATGCACCTAAATCACATCGTGCACGTGTGGTTGCTGCCAATAATATCTTTAATGCAATATTCATGGTTTCCTCTGCGATTTTCTCTATAATCATCTTAAGTATTTTAAAAATAGATATTAAAATTCTATTTTGTATTACCGCTATACTCAGTGCGATTTTTAGTACGTGGTTATTACTTCGCTTAAAACCGCTGATTGCCACAACTCAAGCTTCTTTGGAGGACTAATATGCGTCAATATACTGGCATTGATAAACTGATCAATTCATTCGATCAAGCTTTAAGAAGTTTAGTACCAGGCGCGACGTCTGCACAAAGAATGAATCCTTCAAATGACACAGAAACCCAATTAGCCGTCAGTGAAGCGCGTCATGTTGCAGGTCTAATGCGGGTGAATCATAGTGGTGAAGTATGTGCGCAAGCGCTTTATCATGGGCAGGCTTTGACTGCAAAGCTGCCGAATGTACGCCGTGAAATGGAGTTTGCTGCGATTGAAGAGCAAGACCATTTGGCATGGTGTGAAGATCGCTTAAAAGAATTGGATAGTCATACCAGTTTATTAAACCCAGTTTGGTACGGGCTTTCTTTTGGTATGGGCGCACTGGCAGGTATTGCCGGTGATAAATACAGCTTAGGTTTTGTTGCAGAAACTGAACGTCAGGTAAGCCTGCATTTACAACATCATATTAGCCAACTGCCTGCACAAGATGAACGTTCTCGTAAAATACTGGTACAAATGAATGAAGATGAATTGCACCACCGTGATACAGCTTTAGAAGCAGGTGGCGTTGATTTACCGATTCCAGTCAAAATCACCATGACAGCTATTTCAAAATTGATGACCAAGACCAGTTATTATATTTAAAAGGCTTTTTCTCTCGCTACTTCTCACTTTTTGAAGTGAGAAGTATGCTCTGTAGGGAGAGAATTCAAACATTCTAGAATACGCAAGATTGCAGTCCATTCAGCTTTTATAGCAGTACAACTGTTTTTAAAACAATCTCTACTTTACTCATTTAATGTCTTTGAATATTATCAAGTCGATAAGTACTTGAATAAATAAATGATTGAATCAATAGCGCTACTCACTCAACCCAAACAATAATTTAGCATTGTGTGGTGCTGACTTTGTCGCCTCTACAGGCAATAAAGAGGGATTGAATGGATAAGCTGCACCATCAAACCTTAACATTACTTGTCCATGCTTTCGGCTATAAACCAACAACTGTTTCCAACCATTACTGACATAAGTTGTTGAATAAACTGGGCTATCAACCAAAGTTGTTTTACTCAAAAATTCAAATGTTTGATTGGGTTTTCCTTTAAAGATGAGCATCGTACAACCACCTGAACCACACCAATCCAGACCATTTAAAAGTACTAAAGCCTCTTGTTGTCCATCACCATTCAGGTCATCAAAAGCCACCTCATAAGTAGATGAATCTTTTGTATAAGCGTGAACACTTTGTTTTAAATTGCTATCACGTTGTTGCGAAGATTGATTGTTAACTTCAGTGTTTGATATAACTTCTGTGTTTAATAGTTGAATTGATTGTTCAGGCAACTGTGTACACGCATTCAATAAAAGCGCAGTGCTCAACAATACCCATGATTTCAAATACATCACTATACCTTTCTAATTTTCAAATTCTTATAAAACGATAACAGGAAATTGATGCTCAGGATGATTAAATAACATATCTTGCCAAATATCATACATTGGAATCTTAACATCCAAAGCCAATGGTAATTTTTTAGGATTAAATTGCATTTGCGTTAAATCACGCCCCCAAGCTATCAAATCAACGTCTAAAGAGATATTGTGTGAAGGACGGACACGACCAGAATCTGCTTCCATCTTTTTTAATAAAGTGATGATTTCATCAACAGAGAATTGGCTTTTAAGCAAACACGCTGCATTCCAGTAATCTGCCCCTATGCCATCACGACATGGAATAATATAAATTTTTGAAAAAGTCGCTTCACCCAAACTCAAAATTTGAGCAAATGTTTTTTGAAAATTATATTGAGGAGCGCTATTACTCGCCAGAGCTAGGGCGAATATCGTTTCGGTGGCGTTCAAGGCGAATTCCTACAGAATTTGCTTGCGGGATAATGGCAGGCTTACGGATAGTAATCATAATCGATTCAACTGATGGATAGGTAGCGAAAAGCGCATTTAAAACCAGTTTAGCCGCATGTTCGATCAATTTCGGGGCAGCATCTTGAATGACTTTACTCGAAATCTCACAAATTTCCGCATAATTCAAAGTATCTTCAAGCTCATCTGAATTAGATGCCTTTTCTAAACAGGTCTGAATCGTCAAATCAAGCATTAAAGGCTGAATAATTTGGCGTTCCCAATTGAAACAGCCCACCACTGTATCCACTTTTAAACCTTCAATGATAATTGCGTCCATAATGATTTCCTATAAATCCCCCTAAATCCCCCTTTGGAAAAGGGGGACTCACCCATCTGTAATATTTTTAGGAATACTCCTCCCTTTTAAAAGGGAGGTTGGGAGGGATTAATTAACAAATAAATTTAAGCTTCCTTCTTGTATCAAAGAAAGGAAACCCATATCAGTGCTTCAATAACGAAGCTGGATCTAAATTTTGTACCATTTGCAAACGTTGATCTGCATAAATATCGGTATATGGCGCAAGTACACGCATGAAACGGTCAAAATACAACATTTGCTTAAATAACAATGCAAAATCACGTGGGAATCGGATACCGTGACGCTCACCCACTGCAACCATATCCATCATAATATCGTTTAAATCAGCAGGATTTGAGGTCATGATTTTTTGTGGATCTGCCAATAAAACACCACTAAATAGGCGCTCCAAATCATCCGCTAATACTTGCGTATCAATCTGTTTACTGGTCATGCCCATACCCAACATATTTTGAGCCATGAGCCCGTAATCCGTCTTTTGAAGTGCATCCATAAATGCCATACATGATTGCCATACTTCAGGTTTAAGCTGCCCTACGATACCAAAATCGATAAAACCAATTCGCCCATCTTCAAGCAACATCAGGTTGCCTGCATGCAAATCTGCATGAAATGATTTACACAGCATTAAGCTACCAAACCATGTATTCATTGCGGTAATTAAAACTTGTGATGGATCTTTTGCAACTTTACGAACCACATCAAAATCGGTTAATGGCACACCATACAAGCGTTGCATGGTCAATACACGGCGAGTTGAGTACTGGTGATAAACCTTTGGCGCAGTCGCAGCATGATTTTGAGAAACATTAAGATAATTCACAAAATCATCAAGGTTTTGTGCTTCTTCAATAAAATCAACTTCACGAACCATACGTGTTTTAATTTCTTCAACAATATCTGCCAAGGAAGCAAATTTAACTTTTGGAACCGCTTTTTCTAAAAGCTTAGTTGCCCAATGCAAAACATTTAAATCCGTATAGAGAATGGTTTCTACACCTGGTTTTTGCACTTTAATTACAACGTCTTCGCCCGACACCAATTTCGCAGCATGAACTTGTGCAATAGAAGCTGAAGCAAGTGGTTTCTCATCAATCGATGCAAAAATTTCACTTAAATCTCGCCCTGCAAACTCTTGCGCTAAGACACCTTGTACATAACTGAATGGCAATGACGGTGTTTGATCTAGACAACCTTGAAATTCTTCAACATATTCACGAGGAAATAAAGAAGGCGTACTGGCAATAAATTGCCCTAACTTAATATAAGTTGAACCCAAAGATTCAAACGTTTCACGCATGAGTTTTGCGTTACTTGGTTTTTCGGTGGCATATTTAATGCCTGCTTTCGCTGCGATGACAGCAGTTTCCCCAACTCGGGCAACTGAGCGCAGTCCATCTAACCAGATATTGTTTTTCATAATGTCTAAGTAGAAATAAATTGAGACAAGTGTAGCAAATTAATCAGCCTTTGCAGTAGAGCTTGCCTGACAGTTTGCGCAATCTATCTCTTTTTCAAAGGCTAAAATTCGTTGTTTCATTGTTAACCCATCCCATAGCAGCAATTTTTGCTTGAGTGGTGTCTGTGCTAAACCTAAATATAAAAGTGCATGATGTGCTTGCAAACTGGCCATCACATTTGGTGTTGTTGCTAAAACGCCTGAATCAGCACAACGAAAGCTTTCATTGATGTGTTGCTCTTTGGGAAATAAACATTCATAACAGGCTGAATTTCCTTCGACCATAAACAACTGACCTTGAAAACCAATTGCAGATGCACTAATCAACGGTACATTGAACTGGGTACACACCTGATTGACCAAATAACGTGTGGTGAAATTATCACAACCGTCAAGGACTAAATCTTGTTGAGCAATCAATGATTGCGCATTTAACTCATCCAGTTGATGAATATGACTTTCTACTTGGATAAATGGATTGATCTGTTGTAAACGCTTTGCGAGCATTTCAGATTTATAAAAGCCAACATCTTGTTGTGTATAGGCAATTTGGCGTTGTAGATTACTGATTTCAATGGTATCTGCATCTATAAGCGTGATTTTCCCAACACCTGCACGTGCCAATAACTCAGCCGTAGTACAGCCTATCCCACCACAACCTACAATCAAAATATTGGCGAGTTTCAGCTTTTCCTGCGCATCAATGTCCCAACCATCCAATAGAATTTGACGTGAATAAAGATGCATTTCAGATTCGGTGAGTTCTAGATCATTTTCGAGCATGAGAGAAGAGATTTTTCAATTTTGATCAGTATAATGTAAAACACTCAAATTGAATGTTTACATGATTATATTTTGAGTATTTAACCGAGTATGAGCAGTTAAAATTGAATGATAAAATAACCAGCTTGATCATTTCTGTATAATTCCCACAAAAATCTGCATTGTCGATATTTTTCCCACAATTTGATCAAATGTTGAAATTTTTAACAAACCATTCTACATTAAATCAGAAAACTTTTTCAGATTGGATTTAAACATGGAACTTGATCGTTACGACAAACAAATTCTTGAGATTTTAACGCATGAAGATATCAACCTAAATGAACTGTCGGAACGTATTAACCTTTCTGTAAGCTCGGTACACCGTAGAATCAAGCACTTGATTGAAACCAATATCATGACCAATTTAAAACGTGATATTAATTTTGAGAAGCTAGGATTTAAACTTCACGTTATCTTGCAAGTTTCGTTAAGTAAACACGACACTGATACTTTTGCTAAATTTTTAGAAGAGCTTGAAAGTATTCCAGAAGTGATTAATGCCTTCTTAGTGACTGGGCAAACAGCTGATTTTTTAGTTGAAGTGGTTGCAAAAGATATGGAAAACTACAGTGAAATTTTGCTGAAACGTATTGGTAAAATTGACCATGTCGTCGCACTGCATTCCAGCTTTGTGATTAAAGAATACAATCATGTTTTTAATTGTACTGGACTGCTTAATCGCGTTTAGTTTTATGTCCACTGTATTTATTATCCAATGAATAGTGAATACGCTTTTTAAAGCCGTTTAATCTACTGAATATCCAAGTTATGCATAAAATAAAAAACGCACCCATTGGTGCGTTTTTTAACTCAAAGATGAATTAAGCATCTAACTCGGCAAGAACTTCATCCGTAAATTCAACATTGGTATAAACGTTTTGAACATCGTCCAAATCTTCAAACATATCAATCATTTTTAAGATAAGTTTAGCTTGATCAGGATCTGCAATTAACGCTTTGGTTGATGGGCTCATTACAACTTCAGCATTGTCAGATTTTAAACCTGCCGCAGTTAAAGCATCTTGAACTTCACCAAAAGATTCTGGTGTAGTGATCACTAAAATTTCGTCTTCACCCACTTCAATATCTTCTGCACCTGCTTCTAAAGCAACGTCCATGATTTTATCTTCTAAAGAAACATCTTCAAAAGTAATTTCACCACGTTTAGTAAATAGGTATGCAACAGAACCAGCTGTACCCAAGTTACCATTGGTTTTTGAGAAACAATGACGTACATCAGGCACAGTACGGTTTAAATTATCAGTCATTGTTTCTACAAGAACTGCAACACCACCTACACCATAACCTTCATAAGTGACTTCTTTTAAATCATCGTTATCTTCACCGCCAGCACCACGCTGAATAGCACGGTTAATGGTGTCACGTGTCATATTTACTGAAAGTGCTTTTTCAACAACTGCACGTAAACGAGGGTTACTTGCAACATCTGGACCGCCAAGTTTGGCAGCAGTAACAAGCTCACGAATATATTTAGTAAAAACCTTACCACGACTCGCATCTTGTTTTGCTTTACGATGCTTAATATTGGCCCACTTGGAATGACCCGCCATGCGAAATATGCTCCTGTAGATTGGCCTTATGCCATATCAAATTGTGGCAATTCTATCATAAGCACTTTTTTATGAGAAAGTGCTTATTTTTTAGATTTTATCTAAATTACGCTTTTTTTGGTTCAGGAATGACGATATCCAGCCCTGTATGCTCTTTATATAATCGTTTAATTTCAGCTAAATCTTGATCTAGATCTGACGGATAGATTTTACCGAAAATCCCCCCCTGCTTGGTTTTTGAATTTGCATACATCAAAATGATCGGTACATTGGCTGCTTTAGCAATATGCCAAAATCCTGTACGAATCGGTTTACGAGCTTCGCCACGTTCAGCACGTGTTGCCTCTGGTGCAATGACTAAATTAAATTCATCATTACTTTGAAACAACTCAACCATTTGCGTCACGATATCTTGATTGGATTTACGATCAACTGCAATCCCACCAACTTTCTCAAGAATTGGCTTCATGGGCCCTTTGAATAATTCTTTTTTGATCAATGTATGAATTTTTAAATCAAAAATTTGGAAAATCGCAAGGGACAGCACCGCATCCATCATTGACGTATGTTCAAAACCGATAATCACTTGTTTTTTTTCTAATACATTGGGTTTTACTTCATATGTCCAACCTGACAATTTAAAAGCCAATTCCCCCAATAACTTTTTCATATTCTACCTAGTGTCATAAAAATAATTTGCGAATTGTCCGAGCATCTGCAAAAAAATACAATTGCTATTCAGTTCTTTTTTTACATTTGTATATTTATTTTACCAAAACAGGACTTGGTCTAAGCCATAATAATTCTAAAACAGCAAAAACTGGCATTTTATCCTTTTTTACAAAAAAGTAAGACCTCTTCATTTTGGCTGAAAATTATCTCAAAGCCAATATTTACCGTGATTTTTCATTTTATATTCAACCAATATGACACAAAAATAATCTTAGACACAAAAATAATCATTTGAATTTTACTCAATCAAGTTTTAGAATTTTGAATATGTAACAAATTCGAGTTAAGCGATGAATGAGCCTAAATATCAGCATGATGACCATGGGGAAAAAAGGATACTCAGGCCACATGATGCCTATCAAATACTAAAAATAAACCTCACTAATAAAGAACAGGCTAAGTCTTCTCATACATTTCAATCTTGCTCATTCACAATCAAAAATTCCTCCAATAAAACACAGGTTGACATTGACCATATTCAACAGATTAATCCTGTGACCTTTCTACAAATTCCTCTTGTAACTGAACGTGTCCAAGCAGGCTTCCCCTCTCCCGCTCAAGACTATATCGATAAAACCCTCGATTTAAATGAACACCTGATTAAAAACCCAGATGCTACTTTTATTGTTCGAGTAAATTCCCTATCCATGCTTGATATCGGTCTCGATATTAATGATGAGTTAGTTGTTGACCGTAGCCTTGAAGCTAAGCATCGAGACATTGTCATTGCCATGATCGACAATCATTTCACAGTCAAACGTTTGATGATTGAAAATGGTCTGCATTGGTTAAAAGCCGAAAACTCTGAATATAGCGATATTTATCTTGATGAAAGTCAAGAACTTATTATCTGGGGTGTCGTCACTTATGCATTAAAGAGCTTCAAATGAATAGTCAAAATAAAATCTTTGCACTGGTCGATATTAATAATTGCTATGTCAGTTGTGAGCGTGTTTTTGATCCATCTTTAAACAATAAACCTGTTATTGTACTGTCAAATAACGATGGTTGTGCTGTGGCGAGAAGTCAAGAAGCCAAAGATTTAGGCATAAAGATGGCTGTACCATACTTTCAGATCGAAGAGATTGTACAGAAGCACGATGTACAAGTTCTTTCCAGCAACTATGCTTTATATACTGAAATGTCACGTCGTTTTCACGCTATACTGGGAGACTTCGTGACAGCTTCGGAACAAGAAATTTATTCTATTGATGAATGTTTCTTAGAACTGACTGCTTATGCAAAAACCTATGATCTCACTGAATATGCTCAAGAAATGCGTAAGCGTGTTGGGAAATGGCTCGGTTTACCTGTATGTATTGGCATTGGTCGAAGTAAAACAGAAGCTAAAATGGCCAATCACATGGCGAAAAAAGCCAAACGTTTTAATGGTATATGTAATTTAGCATCAATGGAGCCCAAACATCGTGATTATTTTTTCAGCCTAATTGATGTCAGTGAGGTTTGGAATGTTGGTCGTAAGCTTTCTAAAAAATTACATGCGATGAATGTTCATACAGTATTGGATCTCGCTTCTTCAAACCCTGTTGAAATGAAAAAACACTTTTCAATTGTTATGGCAAAAACGGTTGCAGAATTACAAGGTACATCTTGCATCGAGTTTGAACATACCCCACCAAGTAAAAAACAAATCATCGCCAGTCGTTCATTCGGTTCACGTGTGACTGAACTCAATGACCTTAAAGAAGCCATGAGTGCTTATACTCAAGATGCTTGCGCACGGTTACGTGAAGGTCAATTGCTGTGTGGCTGTATTATCATTTTTGTGCAATCTAATCCTTTTGATGAGAATATTCCTTTTTATAATCAATCTATTCCTTTTGCATTTCCTGAGCCTACTGACTGTGTAACAGATTTAACCAAGGCTGCGACCGGAATGCTCAAACATATTTATAAAAAAGGCATTCAGTATAAGAAATGTGGAGTGATTCTGACCGCATTAGAGTCGAAAAATAGCTATGCTTTTGACTTACTTTCTGATAGATCAAACATTGAAAAAAAAGATAAATTAATGTCTGCGATTGAAGACGTACATGAACGTTTTGGGAAGAAAAAATTAGGAATTGGTGCTTGTTATATTCCCAATCGCAGTTGGTCAATGAATCGTAATAAGCTCAGTAAAAATCCTTTTCATTGGGATGAGCTATTAACAATAGATCATTAAAAAGCATCAGAAATAAAGTGCTAAATAATTCTAATCTATAAAAATAACTATATAGTTTTAAAGCAATCAAAGCCTAAGACAATGATCTTACTTCTTTTTTTTACGAATATATCTCAAAAAAAAAGCAATTAAACATGCTAATTTAGAGAAAATTATTTATCGTCTTTAAAATAATCATCTTTTAGAAGAGCCATTTTGATTTCATCAATCTGTTCACCTTTATAAATCAATCCATTTTTTAAAATATCTACAGTTTTAAATCCAAGTTTTTTATAGACATGTAACCCACGCTTATTATGACTATACACTTCTAGTCCTAGCTGTTCCAAGTTCAAAACATTAAAAACAAAATCCAACGCTAAATTCATCGCTTGAGTCCCATAACCTTGACCTGTCAATTCGATATTGCACATGGAAATTCTGAAACCCGCACTTTTATGGACTTGATCTATATCCATAATGACAAGTTCGCCAATCATTTGATGATTACTATTCAAACATATCGCGAAGTCATAACGACTTGTATTATTTTGACAATTCAAGATATGTTGTTGTATTTGTTCCAATGTAAAATCAACTGTCGTTCCAGTCATATAGCGAATTTCTTCAATCTGCGTGCTCGCCAAAATAAGTGGTGCATCTTCTATACGGATTGGTCTTAAATAAAGTTTTTGATTGGTAAGTTTGTGCATATATTTGCGATAAATTGATTATGATGAATAAAAGATAAATTAACATTTTTTTATTTAAAACCAATAGCTTCATTTATATTTTATTAAAATAAACTTTGATATTTTAATGTCTTATAATTCATTAAATATGAATTTTATCACTTTTATTGGATTTTCTTTTTTAATAAAAATAATCACGTGTACTCTACTGATAAACAATAAAAAAACTTGCACCAGAGTATCTCGTGCAAGTTTTTCATTTTATTCGTTGATTACTTAGCAGCAGGAACAGAAGCTTCAGTGGTAATATTTACAGTGATCTTATCGCCGACATTTGGCACATATGCACCCACACCAAATGCAGAACGATCAAACGAAGTGGTTGCATTAAAACCAATTGACTGTGCTTTGGTCATCGGATGTACGCCTTGTTTGTTTAAAACTGCATCTAAAACAACAGGCTTAGTCACATCTTTAACCGTTAAGTTACCCGTAATTTTATATTTGTTTTTACCAACCGCTTGTACTTTAGTACTTTTAAACGTGATATTTGGGTATTTTTCAGCGTTAAAGAAATCAGCATTTTTTAAATGCTCATCAAGCGCTTTTACATTGGTATTTAAGCTTGATAAAGGAATAGTTACATTCACTGAAGAGTTTGCAGGTTTTGCATTATCTACAGAGATTGTACCTTGAATATCACTGAAATTAGCAGATGGTGTAGAAAAACCAAAATGGTTCCAACTAAATACTGTAGCAGTATGTGTAGGGTCAATCGTGTAATCCACTGGTTTTGCAATCGTGAACGTTGTTACTGACGCCACGGCCAAACCTAATGTTAATACTTTAAAGTTCATATTCTTAATCTCGCTCTTGAATGTTTGTTATTTTATACCGCTCAGATTTTAATGCACTGTTATAGATAAGACGATATGTTTCAAAATTAGAACGCAGTATCAAGACTCATGCATTCCATAAACACTTAAATAGATATATCCAATTGAATTAGATGCACTTTATTTAAAATAATATTATTATCTTTTGAATTTCTGTTCTATTTTAAAATATCATTTAAAAAATATTCGATACAAAACAACTACAGTCAAAATTGTCGTTAAGGCGTTGTATAAGCTTACGAATTCATTCCGAGAATCATTAGAAATGAGCCATAATAGTAGCGTAGCACACAGTACAAAAACGCCTTATCGTGTCACCCTCACAGATCAACAAGGACATACATGGTATGCCGACGAACCCATTGAAAAAGGTGGAAAAGATACAGCCCCAAATCCAATCCAGTTACTATTGTCTGCTTTAGGTGCTTGTACAACCATTACGTTAGAAATGTATGCCAATCACAAAGGGATTAAACTTGACCATGTTCAAGTTGATTTAGCACTGAATCCAAATAGTGAACCAGAAGCTGGGCAAAATAATATTGTCCGAAAAATTATTTTAACAGGTGATTTTACTGAGGACCAGCATAAACGGTTACTCAAAGTAGCGGAGAGCTGTCCTGTACATAAGCTGTTGACGTCAAATATTCAGATTCAAACAACATTAGAAATTGATTAAAAATATATGTAAAAATTATGATTTTACTCAAAGCAAAGCCCCTTACAGGGCTTTCATTTTCAAACTTACAACTTTTCAACCAAGATTCGATCAATCAGCTTCATACCTGTCTGCTTTTCATGGTTTTTGCGACGGATTTTAATTTGCTTATCTTCTGCTAAATCTTGCAATAGCAACTCAACGGCGACCATAGATTCAATAGGCAAATCCTGTCCAATCCACTTTTGCTCGCCTGCATCCATCAAAACAATTTCATCACTAATCTGATCATAAAGGCTCATACTTTCCTCACTTATGGTCTATGTTTGACTATAACGCTTAAATACTGAAAAACGGGTCAACTATAAACCTATTACTAAAAACGACTCGTAAAATTTGACCTAGTTACAAAACATCGCTCAAAATAAAAAACGCTCCAATTAAGTTGGAGCGTTTGGAAACTTTAAAAGAATTTAATACTAAGCTGTTAACTCTTTTACCGCTTCAACTACAGCTTCAGTGGTGATACCAAAGAATTGGAATAAGTCCTTCGCAGGTGCAGATTCACCATAAGTCGTCATACCAATCACTTTGCCGTCTAAACCAACAAATTTCCACCAGTAGTCTACATGAGCTGCTTCAACTGCAACACGTGCACGAATGTGTGCCGGAAGTACAGCTTCACGATAAGCAGCATCTTGTTTTACAAATTCTTCAGCACATGGCATAGATACAACACGTACACCCTCAAGTTGAGCATGTGCTTCCATTGCCAATGAAACTTCTGAACCTGTTGCAATGATGATTGCTTTTAATTCACCTTTTTCTTCAGCCAAGACATAACCACCTTTTGCAACATTCTCAATTTGAGCTTGAGTACGTGTTTGGAATGGTAGGTTTTGACGAGAGAAAATAAGTGCTGTCGGGCCTTCACTGCGTAACAATGCAGATTTCCAAGAAATAGAAGCTTCAACAGTGTCACATGGACGCCATGTATTTAAGTTTGGCGTACCACGTAAAGAAGCAATTTGTTCTACAGGTTGATGTGTAGGGCCATCTTCACCAAGACCAATCGAGTCATGTGTATAAACATGGATCACACGTTGTTTCATCAACGCAGACATACGTACCGCGTTACGTGCATATTCCATAAACATTAAGAATGTTGCAACGTAAGGGATAAAGCCACCATGCAATGCAACACCATTGGCAATAGCTGTCATACCAAACTCACGTACACCATAATGTACATAATTACCTGCTGGGTTTGACTCTACGCTTTCAGCACCTTTCCAAAGTGTGAGGTTTGAGCCTGCTAAATCAGCAGAACCACCTAAGATTTCAGGAAGTAGCGGAGCAAATGCTTGAATAGCATTTTGACTGGCTTTACGTGTTGCAATCGTTTCAGCTTTTGCATTTACTTCTGCAATATAAGCATCTGCTTTAGCAACGAAATCAGCAGGTAAATCACCAGTTAAACGGCGTTTAAGTTCAGCAGCTTCTGTAGGGTATTTTGCAGCATACGTTGCAAATACATCGTTCCAAGCAGCTTCAGAAGCAGCACCTTTGGCTTTTGCATCCCAAGCAGCATAAACGTCAGCAGGAATAACAAATGGCTCTTCTTTCCACCCCAAAGCTTCACGTGTTAACGCGATTTCATCATTGCCCAATGGCGCACCGTGGCAATCTTCTTTACCTTGTTTGTTTGGTGAACCTAAACCAATAATTGTTTTACAAATAATCAATGTCGGTTTTGCGGTTTCAGCTTTAGCTTCAACAGTCGCAGCACGGATTGCATCACTGTCATGACCATCGACTTTAAGTACTTGCCAACCATAAGCTTTGAAACGTTGCTCTGTATCGTCAGAGAACCAACCTTCAACCTCACCGTCAATCGAGATACCATTGTCATCATAATAAACAACAAGTTTACCTAAACTTAAGGTCCCTGCAAGAGAACATGCTTCATGAGAAACACCTTCCATTAAACAACCATCACCCAAGAAACAGTAAGTGAAATGATCTACGACTTTAATATCTTCTTTGTTAAATTGAGCAGCTAAAGTTTTTTCAGCCAAAGCAAAACCAACCGCATTGGCAACACCTTGACCTAATGGACCAGTGGTTGTTTCAATACCTGGTGCGTAACCTAATTCAGGATGCCCTGGTGTTTTTGAATGTAATTGACGGAATGCTTTTACATCTTCAATAGAAAGATCATAGCCTGTTAAATGAAGTAACGCATATTGAAGCATTGAGCCATGACCATTCGATAAAACAAAACGGTCACGGTTCGCCCATTGTGGATTGGTCGGGTTATGATTTAAAAACTCACGCCATACCACATCAGCGATATCTGCCATCCCCATTGGAGCACCTGGATGTCCAGAGTTTGCTTTTTGCACAGCATCCATTGCTAATACACGAATTGCATTGGCAATACGACGTTCATTCAGCGGGGTTGTCATAGATCAAAGTCCAATAAATATGAAAAAAATAAGAAGATGAATTAAATTCAAAACTGCTGCATATTGTCTTAAAAAAAGCGCAAGGCGTAAAGCCCGTTAAGCTATAAATATCCAATCAAAATGCAATAGAACAAAAAATAAACATATTTAAAATAAAAGATCAAATTCAGATGAATATTATTCACTCTTATTCAGCTCATTTGCTTGAAAAATTAAAATACAAAAGAATGAATAACAATATTTGTATGCTCGGGCTACATGTTGCAGCATGTCTTAATTTTTAGATCACTTTAAAGTGTTTCTATAAAGCCCCCACCGATATGATGAGTCATCAATCAAAATCAGCTTATACATTTTTATACTTAATTTATAGAATGTTGATGATATTGGAATGAAGTATTATTTAAAAATGATTGATGCTATGACTTAAAAAAGCAAAGCCAATTTTAAATCAGCTTTGCCAAAAATATAAAAACCAATAAATAACTGAGTTTAATCAATTATTTTAAGAAACCTGAAACCATGTTCATTACATCTTGAATATCATTATTCGCTTCATTTTGATCTGTCGCATCACCTTGAGGTGTTAAAGAGTCAATGATTTGTGGTAATACAGTTGAAATCGCACCATAAACTTCGTTGGTTGGAACTTGAGCTTGTTGCGCAACTTGTTCAACTTGCTGACCACCAAACAAGCTTTGGATTTGCTGTGCATCTACAGCATTATTGCCTTGAGATGGATCGACCCAACTTTGTACTTGACCACCCAAACCAGCACCTTGCAATTTTGCCAAAGCACCTTGTAAACCACCATTTTGTTGAATCCAACCTAAGATTAAAGGTACAACGGCAATCAATAAAGAAGAACCATTAAAACCGCTCGATTGTGATTGCGGTGCTTGTTGTTGCTGCCCGCCTGTCAATCCCCCAAGCACAGAGCCAAGCATGCCACCTAAACCACCTTGTTGTGATTGTTGTTGACCACTTGTTAAGCCACCCAATACTGAACCTAACACGCCCCCCAATCCCCCACCTAAACCGCCTTGTGATTGTTGTTGTCCGCCAAGCGCTTGTTTCGCCAAAATTTCCACAATATTTGATAAATCTGTCATGAGTTTCTCCTTTTTAAGTTTTTATGACACTCGCACAGCATACGTGGCTTTGTTGTTTTCGACAAAATTGAAATTGTTAAATTTTGCAATAAGTTAAAACTCAGTTTTTAACTCGTACAAACAGCTTACCAACGGAATTTATCCCAATTTTCAGGATTTGCCCAAAACTTGGAATTAAACCAATCAGGCACATGTTTATACGTCAGAATATTAAATTGCCACAGCGCGAAATCATTCTCATGTGACGTTTTATCGATCAACTGGGTAAAACCAAGTGATCTTAATAGTTGTTCATCACTTAATTTACAGACCACAACAATTCGTTTCGCCAATAAATCACGTAGTTTGACTAAAAGTTGTGTTTTATGCTGATCTGAAACAGCTAAAGTTTCATCTGTATCAAATAACACAAAACCTAAATCATAACGTTGAGTAAAAGGCAGATTTAAAAACTCAGATACGTTAAAATAAGACCATTGAATTGAATGATGAACATTGTATTGCGCCAAATTTTGCCCAATACACAATGCAGTTTGAATTGGCTGTTCTAACGATAAATCGTCTAGCATTGAAGTGATGACATTTTGCTCAGCCATAACTGCACCTTTATTGAAGTGAGTAATTAAACATGGAACTACAAGGCATTTGCCATAAAATGCATGCAGGCCTTAAAGACCTAAGTGTAACTGATCAGCAAACACATAAGGCAAATGTTGAATATAAATTCATATTAGATCGTTCAGAAATTGACCTTCCGTTTAGTTTAGGTCAAGAAATTGAAATTGAAGCGACTGGAAATATTTACTGCGTATCATGCGGGTCAAAAACCCCGAAGTCATATTCACAAGGTCATTGTTTTAAATGCATGAAAACCAAAGCAGCTTGTGACATGTGTATCATGAAGCCTGAAACCTGCCATTATCATTTGGGAACGTGCCGTGAAAATGATTTTGCGCATAACGTTTGCTTCCAGCCACATATCGTTTATTTAGCCAATTCCAGTGCTTTAAAAGTTGGAATTACCCGTATAGGTCAAATGCCAACCCGTTGGTTAGATCAGGGTGCAACACAAGCCCTGCCGATTATGAAAGTCGGTTCACGTCGCCTGTCTGGTCAGCTAGAAGTTATGTTTGGAACCCAAGTTGCAGATAAAACAGATTGGCGTAAATTACTCAAAGGCGAAGCAGAACCTGTCGATTTAATTGAAATTCGCAATGACTTGGTTAAAGAATTCGCACCTAAAATTCAGACCATTCGTGATGAATTTGCCCAAAATCTTGAGTTTAACGAAACCGTTGAATTGCTTGAAAATGAATTGCCACGTGAATTTGTTTATCCTGTTGATCTTTATCCTGAAAAGATTAAATCGCATAACTTGGATAAAACCCCGATTATTCGTGGCAAATTACAAGGCATCAAAGGTCAATACTTAATTATGGATACAGGTGTGATCAATATCCGTAAATATACTGGATATGAGCTTAAAGTTCGGGCTGAATAATCAGTTAATCAATCCATATTGAACAATCTCTCCTTTTTTAAAGGATGAGCGTTATTACGCGCAAGAGGAAGAGGATTTAAATAACCTCTTCTTAACTCTTTATCACAATCACATCAAAAAATATAATTTAAAATCAAATACATAAATCTTAAAAATTAACAATATTAAAATGCTTAGGCTATTTTAAAATCGCTAAAATTGCTTGTACAGGATCTTCGCTATTGCCTGACAATAATTGCTTATGCATGGTAATCAATTGCATCACTTGAATTTGAGCCGTTTCAATATTCATTAATTTTTCAATCTCATCTGCAAGTTTTTCAGCGGTTGCATCTTGTTGAATAAGTTCCTGAATCACTTTTTTACCTGCAATAATATTGGGTAAAGAATAATAAGGAATCTTCACCAATAGTTTTGCAATGATATAAGTCAACCAATTCAGTTTATAAAAAGTCACCATTGGACGATGCAATAATAGTGCTTCTAAAGTCGCCGTTCCTGACGCTAAAGCCACAATATTTGCAGCATTCATGACTTGACGACCAATTTTTGATTCTTTATCTGTATTTTCAAGTAAATGAATTTGATCTGTTAATGATTTCGGATAGTTTTTTAATAGTTCTTCAATTTGCTGTTTTCGTAAATCATTAATCGCAGGAATTAAAAATTGATACTCAGGGTGCTTTTGGTGAATGATTTTTGCTGCATCTAACACCAATGGCCCAAGTCGTTCAATTTCACCACGGCGACTCCCCGGCAATAATGCAATATGTTTTTGGCTAATGTCTAAACCCAGCTCTTGTTTGGCATCTAAAATCGGGTTTTGTAATGACAATTGACTGGCAAGAGGATGACCAACAAAGGCCGCGGGTACAGCAAACTTTTCAAAAAATGCTTTTTCAAACGGAAATAAACACAACACTAAATCAATACTGGCTTTAATGCCATGTACTCGCCCTTGACGCCATGCCCAAACTGAAGGACTCACGTATTGAACTGTTTTAATCGCTAAATTTTTCTGTTTTAAACTTTTAGAAAGACGTAAATTAAAATCTGGCGCATCAATACCAATAAAAATATCGACAGGATTTTCTGTCCATCGCTCAACTAGGCCATCACGAACAGCAAATAGTTTTTTCAAATCTTTAAGTACTTCAACGATTCCCATAACCGATAAAATATCCATCGGGTAAAAACTATTAAAGCCTTCTGCGATCATTTGAGGACCACCAATCCCCTCAAACTCAACATCTATACCTTGTTCACGAAAACTACGGATAAGTTTCGCACCTAAAGTATCTCCTGATACTTCACCTACTACGATTCCAATTTTAAGTTTCCGATTTTGCAAGATATTCTTCCTCACCCTTTTAACAGGCACATCATAGCATAGTCATTTTTGGATTGGTGTGTATCTGAGCACAGTACTCTTAAATTCAGTATTGATTCGAACACTGATTTATCCAATCACTTTTCACCTATTTTCAATCAAAAAGTATTTTCAATTTATATTTCCAATTGTAAAAAACTTGTAAAGCATATTTACAAACAATAAACTTATTAATAATTATTCTCATTTGTATTTGTAAATGACAAACACTATCTCATCCCCTTTTAAGCTTTCGATGATCACATTGGCTATTTTCAGTGCACAATATAGTTTGGCTGAAGATGTACAAACTCTAGCCACCATCACAATTGAAGCAAATGCCGATCAAAATGAGCAAACGTCTGAACAGTCTAAATCCTATATCATTAAACGATCTTCTAGTGCCACTAAACTCAATATTCCACTGAAAGAAACGCCGCAAACGGTCAATGTAGTGACCCGTCAGCAACTGGATGATTTTGCACTGAATAGCACACGTGACGTATTACGTAATGTACCGGGTGTGATTGTCAGTAACCAAGAAACCGACCGGAGCACTTATCTTGCACGTGGTTTTGAAATTTCAAATATATTGGTTGATGGCGTTGGTTTCCCCTTAGAAAGCTATAACTACAATAATGATAATCCTGACAGTTTCTTGTTTGATCGAATTGAAGTCGTTAAAGGTGCGGATGCTTTAAATAATGGTGTAGGTGATCCAAGTGCGACCATTAACATGATCCGCAAACGCCCAACACAAGACTTACAAGCGTCTTTTAATGCAAGTTATGGTTCTTGGAATACCCAACGTTATGAGGCAGATATATCTTCAGCCCTCACCAAGGATGGTAAAATCCGTGGTCGTGTATTTGGTTATGAACAGACGGGTGATAGTTATTTAGACCACTATTCACTTGAGAAAAATGGCTTTGGTGCAATCATTGAAGCAGATCTCACCGATTCAACATTATTCACGGCAGGTTATACCGAAACCAATAATAATTCGAACGGTAATAACTGGGGCGCCAATCCGCTGATTAATACACAAGGTGAACAACTGCATTATTCACGAGATTATAACTACAGCCCAGAATGGACCTATTGGGATACCAATATCAAAAACTATTTCGCTGAATTGCAACAAAAGCTAGGCGGTGATTGGGTTGCAAAATTGTCTTATGATGAAAAGCAAACCGATCGTCGCTCAAAATTATTATATTTATCGGGTAATCCGAGTGCAGATGGAACCTCTGGTGTCTACTTATGGCCTGGTATTTATATAGATGACAATAAAGCACGCCAAGCCAATATTAATTTCCAAGGGACATATCCATTATTCGGACAAAAACATGAAGCCACTTTTGGTTATTCATGGTCTGAAAATAACAGCAATGAATTGGGTTATGGTGGAAGTTATGCAAATCATTTAACGACTGATTTAGCCAGCTGGACTGCTGCGGAACCGACGTGGGATTTCTCCCAAACCAGTGGTGAAATGCATATGAAACAAAAAAATCAAAGTTATTATGCGGCAACACGTTTGCATTTTAACGATGATTTAAAACTGCTCTTAGGTGCAAACTATGTGCAAGCTGAAAGTACAGGTAGCAGCTATGGTACTGACACGATTTATGATGAAGACAAAGTTTTACCTTATGCAGGGTTAACCTATAATTTCACCCCTGAATATACAGGCTATATGAGTTATACCTCTATTTTCCGCCCGCAAACAACCAAGGCGCTTGATGGAAGTATTAATAAACCCATTGAAGGCGAAAGCTATGAAGTTGGGATAAAAAGCACATGGTTAGATGACAAATTAACAGCAACCATGGCGGTTTTCCGTACCGAAGAAAGTAATTACCCGCTACGTAACTCAGATGGACTACCGACTACACGTAAAACCCAAGTCAGTGATTTACGTTCTCAAGGCTACGAATTTGGCCTTGCAGGACAGCTTACAGACAATTTAAATCTCAGTTTTGGTTATACCTTATTGAGTTTGAAAGATCTAATTAATGGTGGAGATGCACGTACCTTCAACCCAACACAATCTTTCAATTTATTAACAACCTATCAAGTACCTCAACTACCGAAGTTAAAACTCGGTTTAGGCGTTCAATGGCAAGATAAAACACATTTAGATGTGCCTCAAACTGAAAGCAATGGCGTTGTGACTCAAAAAGCGGGTGTGATTCAACAAGATGCTTATGCGTTGGTCAATGTCATGGCAAGCTACGAAGTGAATAAGAACATCACTTTACAAGCCAATGGTAATAACCTCACCGATGAGAAATATCTCTATAACTTCCCCGATGCTCAAGGTTTTTATGGCGCACCTGCCAATTATAGTGTTGCTGTAAAATTTAAATATTGATTCAATAGCGCCTTGGTTTTCACCCTTGAAGATAAAAGTAAACCAAGGCACTTTTATCTGAATAAAATGGTTCGTTATGCATAAAGTTCAATATCCATTATCAGTCTTATATCGTTTTATTCTTGCCTTTGGTTTGGGGTATATCTGTAGCTACTTATTGTCTTTATCTTTAACTGATCTTTTTTATCCTTATTTTGCAAAAGCAGAATCTATTTATTTGGCTGCATTTTCAGCTTTGGTTTTTTACATTATTTTTGTGATTTCGAGTTTTTGTATTCAATCTTTAAAAAAACTCTCAACCATTATTCTGTCTTTGTTATCCATGTTGTTTTTACTTTCGAAATTAGTAGGTTAATCCATGTTTAAATCTGTTCGCCAATCGATGGCATGGCTACATTCATGGATTGGGCTTCTTTTAGGCTGGCTTCTTCTGGCAATTTTTATGACAGGTTCAGTCACCTATTATCGTCATGCGATCAGCACTTGGATGCAACCTCAATTCGCAAGTATGCAAATTCATCAAGACACCGCTGTGCATACTGCTTTTGATTATCTACAAAAAAATGCAGCAGATGCCAAAAATTG
Source organism: Acinetobacter rongchengensis (assembly GCF_003611475.1). Taxonomy (GTDB): domain Bacteria; phylum Pseudomonadota; class Gammaproteobacteria; order Pseudomonadales; family Moraxellaceae; genus Acinetobacter; species Acinetobacter rongchengensis. The sequence continues at coordinate 129,060 of NZ_RAXT01000001.1, forward strand.
GTATATCGGTGTGGCCAATGCTGAATCCCCCGTCAATAAAATCTATTGGCAGAAAGCGGATAACAGCTATGAAAGTAAAACCTTAGATGCCAATACTGGAAAAGCGTTAAATTTATCAGCCACACAAGGCGGTAATTTTTTCTATACTTTTCATTATCAATTGTATGGCATGCCTTATCAAATTGGTCGGTTGATTGTTACCCTCGCCGCTTTAGTCATGTTGATTACCCTTATTTCAGGCATCATTACCCATAAAAAAATATTTACCGATTTCTTTACATTAAGAGCTTTCAAGGGACAACGCTCCTATTTAGACTTTCATAATGTTTCTGCAGTATTGGCCTTGCCATTTTTTTTGACCGTTACATTTACAGGATTGGCGATTTTCTTTTACATTATCTTTCCTGCGGGTATGAAAAAACTTTACCCCGACAATCCATTTCAATATTTTGAAGAAATTAGAACTATTTCAATATCTTCAAATGAAATAACTGCCAACAAAGTACAGATGCTACCGATTGATTATTTTTTAAAACAGTCCCAACAGCGTTGGGGAAATTCAGAAATTGATCATATTACAGTGAAACAGCCCAATACTCAGCTTGCTCAACTGACGATTACAGAACTTAAAGATCAATCCATTACACGAAATCAAGCGCAACTGAGTTTTAATGCGCAAGATGGTCATTTACTTAACGACACACGTAATCACAGTGCAATTGCAACCTTAAATGCAGGTGTCTATGGCTTACACATGGCAGATTTTGCACAACCGATTTTACGTTTAGCCTTCTTTTTTTCAGGTATTTTAGGCTGTGCCATGATTGCATCTGGCTTATTATTGTGGAGTTTAAAACGTCAAATTCAAAATAAAACACAGCGTTTTCATTTCGGACAATATCTGGTGAACCGTTTAAATATCGCTGTAATCTTAGGCTTACCGATCGCAATGCTCAGTTATTTGTATGCCAATAGACTGGTACAGATTCAAGCTGACGGCCCTAATTATGAAATATACAGTTTCTTTATTGTGTGGCTAATGAGCTTTATCTTTGCCCTCATCACGCCACAACAATATTTATGGAAATCGCAACTTAAAGTCTTTATTGGACTGGGGTTAGGATTACCATTTTTTAATATTTATTATTTAATCACCCATAATCATATCCAATCATTTCAACAATATTGGGCATTTTTACGTGTCGATTTAATGATTACACTCTTTGCAATGATGGCAATCTTCCTACATCAAAAAATTGTTCCGATACAGCAAAAATCGGTAGCTAAAATTCAACAGAAATTAGCAAACAATCAAGCTAAGCCAACATTTTCGGAGTCTCTAAAATGATTTTAATCATTACTTTTGGATTGATTCTGATTGCGAGTTTTGGCTTGTATTTAGTCAGCAGCAAACAAATCCCGAAAACCTTAAAATCGAAATGGGCCATACTGGCGAAGCATCCTAAGCGTATTCGTGTTATTGCGTTTATTTTTATACTGATCGCACTTAGTTGTTTGAGTCATTATTTTGGCAATAGCATTGCGATTGTTGCCTTGTGTCTATTTTCAACTCCAATTATTTTTGGGTTGATTTTATCAATCAACGATCTCAAACCCAAAAGCAAAACTTAAATAGCTTAGCTTGAGTATTTAGAAGTTTAGTGATTGAAACATTTGAGCACTTTGGCATTTCTACTTATCTAATGCCAACAGTACTTCATTTACTGGGGTTAACAATTGTACTGCAACTATCCCCCTAATCATCAACGAGCATTATCCAAAATAAATAGTTAAATATTTTCAAATAGATATAAATAATTTCTTGAAAAAAGTTTTAAAATAATCATTTTAAAATTACTTTAGCATTTTTTAGAATAAGTAAATCAATAATCAAGACAACCACTTATATCAAAAAGTCATAAGATATGCCTGTTTTCTGATATTTGGCACTATAGTCATGGTTGGTCCTGTTGAGTTTATTTTAGCTGGTGTTCTGGTTGGTTTTTGCGTAGGTATTACGGGTGTCGGTGGTGGTTCTTTAATGACCCCTATTCTAATCAGCTTATTTAGAATAGAACCACACATTGCGATTGGTACCGACCTGCTTTACGCTGCTATTTCAAAATTTTGTGGTTCTTTGGTGCATGCTAAAAAACTGAATATTGTTTGGCCGATTGTTTTATGGCTCGCTGCGGGCAGTATTCCTGCATCATTTGCGACCCATTGGGCTTTAGAAACCTACCTGAGTGGTTCAACACATTACAAAGCTGTATTGACCATGGTCTTAGGTTTCATGTTGACGCTGACAGGGCTTTCAATTGTGTTCCGTGCGCAAATCGAAAAGTTCTTTGCTAAATTCCGTGCGGAAAAACATGATTTCCATGAAACCAATAATTTCACAATCGATGGTAAACGTCTTTATGTCGTCATTATGGGGATTGTATTGGGTGTATTCGTCACATTATCTTCAGTCGGTGCAGGTGCTTTCGGGATTATGGCACTAATTTTAATGTTCCCAAATTTACCTATGATTCGCATTATTGGTTCAGATGTGGTTCATGCTGTTTTACTGACGTCTGTTGCAGGCTTTGCACACATGACCTCTGGTAATGTCGATTTCCACTTATTGGGTTGGCTTTTAGTTGGATCAATTCCAGCGATTGTGATTGGTACACTGATCAGCTCTCGCCTACCTGAAAAAATGATTCGTAAAATATTAGGTGTTACCTTATTTGCACTGGGTATCAACTTTATTTTGAATCCTGTAAAAAGCAAACCAGTAGAAAAACCTAAAACTGCTATGGTTGTTCAAGTACAACAACACCATTATTTAGGTTAATTTGCAGGTTTAACTCATAACTGAATTTTATGAATTGATCGCAAAGTTTTAATGATTTATTTATAACAAAACTTTGCTCAATTCATGTTATATTCAGCCAACTAAAAATACTTTTGTATGATCTAATACCTAGTGACGGCAATGAATACACAACAGTCTACTCCAATTACTCAATCAGATATTGATGATGTGAATGTACAAAGCATTCAAACACTTGTAACTCCAGCTGAACTTAAAGCTGAATTGCCTTTAAATGAAAATGCCTATCAAACTGTGCTGCATGGTCGTGAAACAGTTCGCAATATTCTTGATGGTAAAGACAACCGTTTATTTGTTGTGATTGGTCCATGCTCGATTCATGACCCCGTTGCTGCCCATGATTATGCAGATCGCTTAAAAGTTTTAAGTGAAAAAGTAAAAGATACGTTATTTATCATCATGCGTGTTTATTTTGAAAAACCACGTACAACTGTAGGTTGGAAAGGTTTAATTAATGATCCCGACATGAATGATTCATTCAATATCGAAAAAGGTTTACGTATTGGTCGTAAACTTTTGCTTGAATTGAATGACAAAGGGCTTCCTTGTGCAACTGAAGCACTCGATCCAAATTCACCACAATATTACCAAGACTTAATTTCTTGGTCTGCGATTGGCGCACGTACGACTGAAAGCCAAACACACCGTGAAATGTCTTCAGGTCTTTCATCACCTGTCGGCTTTAAAAATGGTACAGATGGTGGTTTAACGGTTGCAACCAATGCTATGCAATCGGTAAAACATGGTCATAGTTTCTTAGGTTTAAACAACGAAGGACAAGTTTCTGTTATTCGTACCAATGGTAACCCATATGCTCACGTTGTTTTACGTGGTGGTAATGGCAAACCAAACTATGATGCAGGTTCAGTCGCTGAAACTGAAAATGCTTTAGCAAAAGCCAAAGTAAGCAACAAAATCATGATTGATACCAGTCATGCCAACTCAAACAAAGACCCATACTTACAACCTTTGGTATTGAAAAATATTACCGAACAAATTTTAGATGGTAATAAGTCTATTGTCGGGATTATGGTTGAGAGTCATATCAAAGGTGGACGCCAAGATATTCCTGAAAATCTCAGTGATTTGGAATATGGCAAATCTGTTACTGATGGATGTATCGATTGGGAAACCACTGAAAAAGCCCTACTCGAAATGGATGCGGCATTAAAAGAAGTTTTACCAAATCGCTAATTAATTTAAAAACGCCATCTACATAGATGGCGTTTTTGTTTATGATGTCATTAAAATTTTTGTGTAAGTGTTAGAGTGTTATGAACGAATTTGAACAAGAACTCAGCCAAATTCCAAACTTCCAGTTTATACATGAGCATTTATTTACTTCAGGACAGCCTTCACTAGAGCAATTTCAACACATTAAAGAATATGGCATAGATACAGTCATCAATCTTGCCTTTAATGATGCGGAACCACACTTAGCTGGTGAAGATAAAATCTGTGCTGAACTTGGGCTTAACTATATTCAAGTCCCAATTTTGTGGGAAACACCTGCCGATGATCAGTGTCTATTTGTTTTGGACTTGATTGCACATTTGGTTCAGGAAAAAATGATTTGGGTACATTGTGCCAAAAATATGCGGGTCAGTAGCCTCATGTATCTATATCGACAATATTTCATGAATATCGATATGCCGACAGCCCAAGAGCTACTGCACCAAATTTGGGAACCGAATGAAACCTGGACGGGTTTAATTCATGCGGTCGGCTTACAACTTCAAGGGCGCAAAGCCACAGAAGATTTACAACATTCATTAATGAATGCGGATCAGTTTTTTTAAACCTTAGACACTCCGTCCTTAAAAATCGATCAGTTAATCATTCAAAATAAACGTTAGATATCACACGTTACAACAGATTAGCTGATCATTTTTTACTTGGTAGGATGCGTAATCAATACCGTCGCAGTCGATAAAATACCTTCCTGACGTCCTGTGAAACCTAATTTTTCAGTTGTGGTTGCTTTAATACTGATCTGGGTAATATCCACATCCAAAACATCTGCAATGCTTTGACGCATTTCTAAGTTATGTTTCGCCAATTTCGGACGCTCGCATGCCACTGTAATATCAGCATTATTCAACACATAACCACGATCTAAAATCAACTGATACACATGCTTCAATAACTTACGACTATCTGCACCTTTAAACTCTGGGTCAGTGTCTGGAAAATGCTGCCCAATATCACCCAAAGCCAGTGCACCTAATAATGCATCACATAAGGCATGTAACACCACATCACCATCCGAATGCGCTTTTAAGCCATGACTATGTGGAATTTGTACGCCAGCCAAAGTTACAAAATCACCTTCATCAAAAGCATGTACATCCATTCCTTGCCCAATACGAATCGGTATGATCATTTTCAGCTCCTTTATGCAATCTTTTCCTTTGAAAAATCTTGTATTCGTACTTTCTATTTCGCTATAGTACGTATGCAAACATTGTGAAAGTATAAGCGATCATGCTGTTGAATACAGAATTTAATCAAACTAAAACGCTCTTATCTGCTCTCATTTTAAGCTGTATCAGCACATCTGCTGTTTATGCCTTACCTGTGGATTGTGCGCATCAAAACGCTTCAACTTTGAAGACCTTGTGTGAAACACAATTCAAAGATTTACGAGCAGAACTAAATGAAAAGTATTTAACAGCTTATCTCATTACAGACGCACCTATTCGCTTAATCAATGACACCAATCAGTTATGGTTCAACCGTTTAAAGCAATGTAAATCTAATGATTGCTTTAAACAGCAAATTGATATTCGCCTAGAAGACTTTAACTTTTATACTTCAATGAATCAAAGTTTAACGCAACATTTCATTAAATATGAACATGGTGAAATTGCGAAACAACCGATCCATTTGCAAATTCATCAGTTAACCAAAGACCGTATCAAAGTTGAAGGTATCGCATATCGCAATCCCAATAACCGTAAAGACACTCAAATTGTCACCTTATTGGCATACACCACACCCGAAAAGAAAAACGAAATTTTGGACAATGAACATGATTGCAAATATCAACTCAATTTCCAGAAATCAATTCTATCGATAAAAACTGAACAGAAAGGTTGCGAACGCTTTACTGGTGTCTATCGTTTATATGATTAAGTTTTATCATATTGTGCTTGCTAATCAATAAATTATCTTTCGGTATATAAAAATGAATAACAAATTTGACGATCAAATTGTTTAGGGAAAATACTCATACCTATCTATGAATAATAAAATAACGGTATTACACAACCTGTTTTTATAGGTATTCATTTTGAGCTAAATGGATCAAAATTCTATTTTTGAATCTAGAGTGCATCGACTCAAAACCGAACTAAAGCGATCACGATTTTAAAACTTCATTATTTTTTGTTAAAAATAAATTTTTTCATCATCTATCAAATAGATACTTCAACATAATACTAACGATGAAGATAATGCAATGAATATACTTAAATCACTATTGAATTTCGAATTATCCATGATCAGCAATAAAAACCCTAAACTTCACATTCTTATTTCATTTACATTTTGCTTAATTTTTAATTACTTAGCGTTTTAAATATTGAGAATAAAACAATGATTTGTATTTTTGCAGGACTCCTTCTGTTTTGAGAGCGCTATATTATGATCAACTTAAAACAACAGATTCTTAAACAAAACTAAGCATAGTTAACTTCATCCTTCAACAAAACTCTTTCTGAAACAAAAAGCCCAATCTATTTGATTGGGCTTTTATATGAAATAACACCAAGCTATTTCAGAATAACAATGAAGAGCAAATTATTTAATTTTAGCATGTGCTTTTAAGTAACGAGAGTAATCATCAAGGATTTGCTCACCACGGAACTTTTGATACATCTGAGTTAATTGCTGAACTTCAGCAGGGCTCAAACTATCAATCGGCGTTTGCTTCACATTTGATACAGCTACCACAACCAATTCATCTGGTAATTTAGCTGTCGTCACAGACCACATACCTGCTTTAGGTGTAGGTTGGCTAAATGCAGCTCGTTCAATTTGACGTTTCAAACCTTGAGAACGTGTGAATATACCCGCATGCACAAAGTTATATGGGTATTTCTTGGTCACTTCCTGCGCTGGTAATTTTTTGAAATCAGCCAACATTGCATTGAGTTTGGCATGCGCCGCATCAAAAGCCTTTTGCTCAATGAGCTGTGCTTTAACACGCTCAGTTGCTTGTGCCAAAGGTTGAACACCTGCGGCATGGTACTTACGCACTTTGATCCAAACTGTGTCACCATTTGCTGTTTGAATGTTACTTGAAGCAGTTTGATTACCCGCTTTCACATCTTCACTAAACAATTTAGATTTCACCGCAGGATCAGCAAATACAGGATTTGTGGTACCGAGCGTTACACCATTTGCAGATTCAACTTTTACAGTTTTAATCGCTTCTGGAATCACATCTAAACTATCACCACTTACAACTTGTTCATTTAAAGTATTCACTGTATCTGAATAATAATTTGCAGATTTATTCTTTAATACTTCAGCCGTTAATTCAGCTTTTTTAGCTTCAAATGATGGCACTGCACCTGCAACTGTTTGCACTTCCAATATGTGATAACCAAATTGAGTTTTTACAGGTTTAGAGATTTGCCCATTTGCAGTGCTTGAAACCGCAGCATCAAATTCAGTACCAAAAGCACCTGGTACATAAGCAGCAAGTAAACCACCTTTTGCCTTTGAGTCTGGATCTTCTGAATATTGTGCCGCAGCAGCTGCAAATGAAGTCCCTGCTTGAATTTTCGCATATACCTCATTGGCAAGTTGGGCTGCTTGTTCAGGTGTACGATTATCCAAGGTGATCAAAATATGCTTAACATCACGTTTAGCATCTTTGTTTTGCTTTTCAACAAACTGATTATAAGCTTGCTTTAATTCTTCATCTGACACAGCTGTATTTGGCTGAGTCAACGTTGCAGGACTTAACACAACATAATCCACATCAACTGAAGCGACTTGTTTAAACTTATTTTGATGTTTGTTGTAATAATCAGCAATTTCCTGATTCGTCACTTTCACATTGGTTTTGTATTCATCCAGCTTAATACTCGATAAAAATAATTCACGCTGCTCAGTTTGTAAGTTTGCAATCTGTTGAATATCAGTTTTACTTACCAAGGCATTGTCCGTAAATGTACTCATTAACATTTTCAACGCATGGTCTTGACGTAAACTTGCAATCAACGTTTGATTGGTCATTCCAACAGAACGCAAATAGTTTGCATACAAGTTTTGTGAAAATTTACCATTTTCTTGAAAACTTGGTTGTTGAGCGATCATTTGCTCAATTTGTGCATCACTTAATGAAATACCCAGCTTGTCCGCTTGCTGAACCAACAATGAACGCGCGATTAAATTATCAAGAACAGTATTTTCAATATAAGACTGATTGAGCAAGGACTCGTCACCATTTAGGCGTTGAAGCAATTGATCTTTATACGCTTTTGTCTGCGCTTCTAAATCTTTTTTCGAAATATCTTGACCATTAACGGTTTTAGCTACGTCTTCTTTTTGCCCACCGCTGAAATAACCTTCAATACCGACCACAGCAAATGGCGCTAAAAATAACACAAGGAGAACTTTACCAAACCAGCCCCTTATGAGCGTACGAAACGATTCCATGAGTATTCCAATATTTTATTTCGTAGGGATTCTAACTGAAATTAACAAATGAATGAATGAGCAATCTCTTATAATTCGACATTTTTCATAAAAAACGCGCCACATGGGCGCGCCTATAGCAATAAAAGATTAAGCAACTGAATCTTTTAATCCTTTACCTGCTTTAAAGCTAGGAACTTTGCTTGCTTTAATTTGTAGTTCTTCACCAGTTTTTGGGTTACGCCCTGTACGAGCAGCACGGTCTTTCACACTGAAAGTACCAAAACCAACTAAAGTTACTGTATCACCCGTTTTAAGTGCTTCACCGATTGAAGCAATAGTCGCATCTAATGCTTTACCTGCATCAGACTTAGACAATCCCCCTTTCTCTGCAATCGCGTCGATTAATTCTGATTTATTCATGAAGATTACGTCCTCTTATATCGTTTGTTTAAGTTCCAAGGCTGTAGATCAAAGGCCATGACGACTTTATAGCAATGCTTTGGGGGAAAACGCAAGACTCCAAACCAGCTTTTCACAAAATTTATGACCAAAAAATGAGATTTTTTTACTTTCACAGCATTTATTTCATTTTTTTAGCAATTGTTCACGTAAGTTTTTATTCTCATCTGCCAACGCATCAACCTTGCTATGTAACTGTAAAATGAGGTTTTCTAGGTGCTGTAAATCTTTTGCCGTTACCAGCCCAATTCGATTAAGCGAATGATTAACACTTTGGTCTATTATTTTTTCAACTTTATCCTTGGTATCCGTTACAGACTCTTTGGTTTTTTCAGCAACTTTGTTGACGGTCTGATCCGTGACTTCTACTGTTTTAGATTCAAGTTCTTCACCCACTTTCACTAAAGAATCAAATAATTTATTACCTTCTTCTTCTGCGCGTGAAAATGCACCCAAACCTGCCAACCAAATTTGTTTGGTATATTTTCTAAAATCTAAAGCTGATTTTTTTTGAAATTTACTTCTTTGTTGCGATGAAATGTGCCCTTTTCGCTCTGTCGTTTGATCCGATTGTTCTACACTATTATTTTTCATATCTTGCTCCATTCGCCCCGCACTCCTGCATTTAATTGCTTAAATGACCAAATTATGTAGAAAATATACCTATAATATCAAATAAAAGTATTGAACCTTTTGCTAAACTGTTCTACAAAGCAAAAGTAATTATTTAATGTTAAGGAACACTTGGCAATTCAACAATGGTTATGCGATAAATATTTACGTAAATCATCAGAGAACATTGAGTGTTTCTTTTTGAGAATATATTTTGTCAATGGATTTTGTGAATAATTTCACTTTTTAGTTTTAAGAGATCGGATTCTCTGTTTTGCAATAGGAATTTTATATGGATGAAGCGCAACAAAAACAAGGTCAAACTCGTTTGTTGCTAAACATTGTCATGATTATATTGGAGACAATTTATTCTTTCGTATTAAAGCATGATCGTGTTGTTCGCTTACAGGCAAAAACATTTGTCACACAGCAAATAACCATAAAAGTGAATAGCTACATTCCGTATTTTGATTTTTATGTCCAATTTACAGATCGTGGCATATTATTTGACTTACAGCCATTTGAAAAAGCTGTGGATTTAACTGCCAGTAGCACACTAATTGATTTAATTCAGATTTTTGTATTTGCTAATCGACGCAGTATGAAAAAAATGCGTCTAGAAGGCAGCCCAGAACTAAAAGACCAATTTCGTGATTTAGTCGTACATTTAACAGCACCAAAACTATTGTCAGATTGGAAGCATTGGCTCACTCACCCAGAGGATGACAACGAAACGCGTGCTTCAAAAAAACGTATTGCACCACTATTGGAAAAAATTGATCTACAGCGCTCTAAAATCAATACATTACAAGTAGAAGTAAAACAGTATCAAAACCGCATTAAACGCATGAAACAGAATCAAAAAAGAGTGAATACTGCTTTTGGCGTAGTAGGCTTTCTATTTGTTGTGTTAATCGTGTATAATTTATGGCAGATTTTTTCTTAAATCTGTTAAGAGAATCTGTCATTAAATAAACAATTACAAATTCTGACTAAAATAGTCAGAATTAACCTCAAAAAAACTTGACTATTTTAGTCAGGATTCATAAAATTCGAACATCTAGTCTAAAACATGTGTATCGAATCATGCGCCTAACTACTCGCGGTCGCTACGCAGTGACTGCACTACTTGATTTAGCATTGCAGCCAGCTGAGCAAACGATAACGCTTGCAGAAATTGCAGCTCGCCAAACAATCTCTGTCGCTTACCTCGAACAACTGTTCGCAAAATTAAAGCGTCATGGTTTGGTTTCAAGTGTCCGCGGTGCAAATGGTGGTTATCACTTAGCGCGTAGTGCTGAAGAAATTACTGTCTTAGAAATTATTGAAGCCGTAAACGAAACAGTGGATGCTACACGTTGCGACCATAAAGGAAACTGCCAAAATGGTGCAATGTGTTTAACTCATGATTTATGGCAAGAACTCTCCCTTCATATTGCCGATTATCTCGCTAAAATCACGCTTGCAGACCTAGTCGCTCGTGACAACGTACAAACCGTTGCCGTTCGCCAAAATTCAGCACACCTTGATTCAGCCCTATTATCGGTTACAGGTATTTGACATGAAACGTCCGATTTATCTTGACTACGCAGCAACAACACCTGTTGATCCTCAAGTAGCAGAACGCATGATGGAATGTTTAACCTTTGACGGTACATTCGGTAATGCTGCCTCTCGTTCACATGCTTATGGTTGGCAAGCTGAAGAAAAAGTTGAATACGCACGTGAACAAGTCGCTAATTTAATTAAAGCAGACCCACGTGAAATCGTTTGGACTTCTGGTGCAACTGAATCAGATAATCTTGCACTTAAAGGTATTGCGCAATTTTACGGCTCTAAAGGCAAACACATCATCACCAGTAAAATTGAACATAAAGCAATTTTAGATACTTGTCGTGAGTTAGAAGATGAAGGTTTCGAGATCACTTATCTTGAGCCTGAACCACAAACTGGTCTTATTACTCCTGAAATGGTTCAAGCTGCATTACGTCCAGATACCATTCTTGTTTCATTGATGATGGTAAATAACGAAATCGGTACTGTGACAGATGTTGCTGCGATTGGTGAACTCACTCGTGCCAACAAAACTTATTTCCATGTCGATGCTGCTCAAGCTGCAGGTAAGGTTGAAATCGATCTTTCAAAAATGAAAGTTGATTTAATGAGTTTCTCTGCGCACAAGATTTATGGACCAAAAGGTATCGGTGCTTTATTTGTACGCCGTAGCCCACGTGTTCGTATTAAAGCGCAAATGCATGGCGGTGGCCATGAACGCGGTATGCGTTCAGGCACACTTGCAACTCACCAAATTGTTGGTATGGGTGAAGCATTTGAACTTGCAGGCAAAAATTTACAAGCTGAACAAGCGCGTTTACGTGTACTGCGTGACAAACTTTGGAACGGCTTACAAGATTTAGAACAAGTGTTCTTAAATGGTCACCCAGTTCATAATGTTGCCAACTATCTCAATGTCAGTTTCAACTTTGTTGAAGGTGAATCATTAATGATGGCGTTAAAAGATGCTGCTGTATCGTCAGGTTCAGCATGTACATCAGCAACATTAGAGCCGTCTTATGTACTACGTGCATTGGGCTTATCTGATGAATTAGCACATAGTTCAATCCGTTTTAGTTTTGGTCATTACACCACTGAAGCTGATATTGACCATGTGATTGAAATCACCAAAGCGGCCGTTGAAAAATTACGTGCGCTCTCTCCTCTTTGGGATATGTACAAAGAAGGGATCGATTTGAGTACAGTTGAGTGGGCTGAACACTAATCACACAATCAAAACTCGGCATTTCATTGAAAATCAGTGAAATGCCCTCATATTAGACTGTAGCAATACATATTATCAACGCTGACCCCGAGGTTTGGAGAAGCATCATGGCTTATAGTGAAAAAGTAATCGATCATTACGAAAACCCTCGTAATGTAGGTGTTTTAGACAAAAATGCGGAAAATGTTGGTACAGGTATGGTCGGCGCACCAGCTTGTGGCGATGTTATGCGCCTTCAAATCCAAGTGGATGATAATGGTGTTATTGAAGAAGCACGCTTTAAAACCTATGGTTGTGGTTCTGCAATTGCTTCAAGTTCACTTGTAACTGAATGGTTAAAAGGTAAAACTTTAGACGAAGCTCAAGCGATCAAAAATATTGATATCGCAACTGAACTTGCTCTACCTCCTGTAAAAGTACACTGTTCAGTACTTGCAGAAGATGCCATTAAAGCTGCTGTTGAAGATTACCGTAGCAAGAAAACTAAAGCCTAATATCTGTAGGTTTATTTTACAGATCATTTTATCACGGAGTTTTCATGATCCACTTAACTGAAAATGCTGCAACTCATATCAGCAATTATTTAAAAAATCGCGGTAAGGGTGAAGGTATTCGTCTTGGTGTGAAAACTTCAGGCTGTTCTGGATTGGCTTATGTGCTCGAATTTGTAGATGAAATAGATACACATGATCAAATTTTTGAACAGTTTGGCGTTAAAGTTTTTGTAGACCCAAAAAGTTTGGTTTACCTCGAAGGCATGGAAATGGACTATGTAAAGAATGGTCTAAATGAAGGCTTCGAGTTTAATAACCCAAACAAAAAAGGTGAATGTGGTTGTGGTGAATCTTTCACTGTTTAATAACAGCCCCTACACTTTTCATATTAAAACAGTGCACAACACTGTTTTAATCATATTTATTTATACCGTTTTCTTGCAAAACATCGTGGATGAGTATCTCCCATGAGTCATTTTGAGCTGTTTAATCTCCCAGAAGCACTCGATATTGATCTAGCAACCTTAAAAGCTAATTTTTTAAAATTGCAACAACAATATCATCCTGATAAAGCTGAAGATAAAGATCAAGCGCTGATTAAATCAAGTGAAATTAATCAAGCATATAAAGCTTTGTCTCATGTGGATAGTCGAGCCGCTTATCTTTTAGCACTCAAAAAACAAGATCATCATTTAGATCAATCCATTAATGATTTTGAATTTTTACAATCTGCGCTAGAAATACGCGAACAATTAGATGAAGCAAGTTCAACCGACCAGCTTAACTCACTTAAAAATGAAGTAAACCAATGGATTGATGGTTTAGTTCGTGAATTTAAAATTGATTATTTAGCTGAAGATTGGGCAGAAGCACGAGATACAGTTCGTAAATTACGTTTTTTCCAAAAAGTGATGAATGACATTGAAAAGACTGAAGATCGTCTTTTAGATGATGAAGACTTTGATTTAGACGACGATTTTTAACTTCAAGCTCAACCCATTCACCTAAAGCGCTATTTTGTATATTTAAAGCTTGTATATTTTAAGGATGTAACACATGGCACTCTTGCAAATTGCTGAACCAGGTCAATCAAGTGCGCCACATGAACACCGTATCGCAATTGGTATTGATCTAGGTACAACACATTCTTTAGTTGCCACAGTATTGTCTGGAAAAGCTAAAGTTCTGAATGATGAACATGGCCGTGTACTGCTACCCTCTATTGTCCATTATTCAACAAATACAACTGAATATGGTGATGCAGCTAAACCCTTTATCACGACAGATCCTAAAAACAGCATTGTTTCAGTTAAACGCTTTATGGGGCGTTCTAAAGCAGATATTAAATTTCAGCATCCATATAACCTCGTCGGTGCGGATAATGAAATGCCTGCATTCGAAACCGCTCAAGGTCGTAAAACACCTGTAGAAATTTCTGCTGAAATTTTAAAACAACTCAAGGATCGTGCTGAAAAAAGCTTAAATAATCCTGTGAATGGTGCAGTGATCACCGTTCCTGCCTATTTTGACGAAGCACAACGCCAAGCAACCCGTGATGCAGCGGAACTTGCTGGTTTAAATGTACTACGCTTACTGAATGAGCCAACAGCTGCGGCTGTTGCCTATGGCTTGGATCAAGCGAGCAACCTTGAGAATGATCGCAATTATGTGATTTATGATCTCGGTGGTGGTACTTTTGACGTTTCAATTTTACGTTTTTCTCAAGGTGTTTTTGAAGTTCTCGCAACGGGTGGTCATACAGCACTGGGTGGTGATGATTTAGATCGCTTAATTGTTAAATGGGCAAAAAAACAACTCAACATAGACACTTTAGATGATGCTGAATATGCACATTTTCTAGTCTCTGCACGTAAAGCCAAAGAAGCGCTAAGCGATGCGGAATCTGTGGATATTAAAGTTCTTGGCCATCATTTAACTTTGAACCGTAGCACTTTTGAAGAAATCATCAAAGTTGCTTTAGATAAAACCATCAGTGTTTGCAAACGTGTCATGCGAGATGCCAAACTCGAACTTGATGATATTCAAAATGTTGTCTTAGTGGGTGGTTCAACCCGATCTTATGCTGTACAAAATGCAGTCCAAGCTACTTTTAAACAAGAGCCACTTTGTACAATTAATCCTGATGAAGTCGTTGCGATTGGTGCATCTATTACTGCAAATCAATTGATTGGTAATTCAAAAGATGGATCTTTACTACTGGATGTAACGCCACTATCACTTGGTTTAGAAACCATGGGGGGTTTAGTTGAACGCTTAATTTCACGTAATACAGCTATTCCTGTGGCTCGTCGTCAAGAATTTACCACCTATCAAGATGGTCAAACAGCCATGTTGATTCATGTCGTACAAGGTGAACGTGATCTTGTTGAGCATTGCCGTAGCTTAGGGCGTTTTGTTCTACGTGGCATTCCACCAATGACTGCAGGTCAGGCTCGTATTGAAGTGACTTTCCAAGTCGATGCTGATGGTTTATTAACAGTTTCTGCCAAAGAAACCAGCTCTGGCGTACAAGCGCAGATTGATATCAAACCCTCTTATGGATTGTCTGAAACAGATACTGAACGTTTACTTTTAGATGGCTATAAATTTGCTGAAGTAGATAAAAATCTTCGTCATTTAAATGAAACTAAGGTTGAAGCTCGCCGAGAGCTTGAAGCATTAGAACAGGCTTTAAAAGTTGATGCACAACTTTTAAGTACAAAACAATTAGATTCACTGAATCAAGCAACTGCCCAATTAAAAGCACAACTTGAAACAGATGACATCAAGGCTATTGAACATGCTATTGAGCAGCTAAAAGTATATAGTGATGCTTTTGCTGCAGAACGTATGAATCAACATATTGATCACGCCTTAAAAGGCACTAAACTTGATGACTGGTCAAACTCAAACTAATTTATAGGTAAAGACTATGCCACGTATTAAAGTACTACCTCACGCAACAATTTGCCCGAATGGTGCTGAGTTTGAAGTTGAAGAAAATGCCAATCTTTGTCAAAGCTTACTCGATAACGGCATCAAAATTGAGCATGCTTGCGATATGTCAAAAGCCTGTACAACTTGCCATGTCGTTGTTCGCAAAGGTTTTGACAACCTAGATGAAATGGATGATGTTGAAGCTGATTTACTTGACCGCGCTTGGGGGTTAGAGCCAGACTCTCGCCTTTCATGTCAAGTTAAAATCACCGATGAAGATATGGAAATTGAAATTCCAAAATACACCATTAATCATGCTTCAGAGAACCATTAATTCTCAATCAAAGTATGCGAATAAAAAAACCACTCTAAACTGAGTGGTTTTTTTACAACTGAAATTCAGGAAAATTAAAAATATCAGATCAAATAATCCGATCTAATTTCATCTTCAGCATTTAATTTTGCAACGCCTTGGGCATTGGTTAAACGTTGTTGAATTTTAATACGTTGAACCATTTTTTCTAAAACTTCAACCAATTCAGCATATTCAAAGTTTTGTACTTCTTCTAAATTGAGCACCAAGTGAAAGCCTTTATACTCATAATCAAACCATTGCTGATTTTCATTTTTATTGGCTGAATATTTTTCCATCACTTGCCAAGTACGTACTTTGCCTTGAATGCCTTTTAACTCAATTGGCTCTTTAGGCGCACAAAGATAATCATTTTTGATCAACTTAAACGTCTCTTCTGAAATTAAAATCTCATCAATTTCAGCAGCATATTGTAATCGTGCTGCCAAATTAGCATCACGTCCCACAATTGTATAAGCCATACGATGAACTGCACCGTAGTTACCTACGTGGCAATACCCTGTACTTACCCCCATACGAATATGCAATGGTGCATAACCCATTTTCACCCAGCGCTCTCGTAAAAACGTCATTTGTTGACGCATTGCCAAAGCCATATCCATACAATTTTTAGCATCCCGCTCTACACCTTGCGAGTCAGGATCGCCAAAGAAAATCAAAATAGCATCGCCCATAAATTTATCAATGGTTGCGCCATATTGTTTTGCAATTTCAGTCATATGACTGAGATAATCATTTAACACAAATGCTAAATCATCTGGAATAAGTGTTTCAGATAACTCAGTAAAACCTTGAATATCTGAGAAGAAAACGGTGATCTTTTTACGTTTATATTCGATTTTCGCCTCTGAATCACCTCGCATAATCGCCTGCCACAATTGTAATGGCGCATAACGACTCAGCTGATTTGATAATTCAATATAACGATTCATTTCGTTAAAATAAGTTTGCTTTTGCTTTTCAACTCGCTTCATGCGTCTGTTTTGATAATAGTTTCCAATATTAACAAACATGATCAAACTAACAAACGACAAGACCGAAAGTTCTAAACTGGTTTGTTCGAAATAACCATCAAAACCAAAAATGAAAATAATGTTGGTATAAAAAACCACGAAAGCAATTAAAGTGGCTAAAGATCCCATCATAAAGGATATTTTGTTATTGATTGCAGTATAAATAAGTGCAAACAGCAAGACAAAAGACACCACTAAACTTAAATGCACAGCGGCCAATGCAGTAGATACAACCACCACATCAATTAAAAAATAAATATTTTTTCTCGCTTTATAACCATAACGATATTCAAGCCAACGAGAAAGTTTTGGACTAATTAAGAAAATAAATAAAATAAAAATAGGGACATAAATTTGATAATTCGCGTTAGCTGAAGTGAAATAATAAATAACAACCAATAAAGCAATAATGACATATCCCATAAACCGCTGGAATATTTCGAATTGCTTAGGCTCTTTATCTAACATACGGTCAAATGGCAAAATATTTCACCTCGAATGTCATTTATTAAACACTTCCTATGCGTCGCTGAATTAATCCATACGCCAATCAAATGGCATATCACCTTGACCACGTAGAGCCAACATCAGTGTTTGACGCATATGTGCCAAAACTTCATTTGTATATGGAACAGCTTGAAGACCAAACACTGGCTTAGGCCACGCTACATCGTTTTGATAACGAACAACATGGTGAAAATGTAATTGCGGAACCATATTTCCCAATGCTGCCACATTCATTTTGTCAGCACGGAAAACACGAGAAAGCTGGCTCGATAACCAACTAGATTCACGCAAAAACTGCTCTTGATCTGCTTGACTCAGTTCATAAAGCTCTGTAATACCTGGCACACGTGGGATAAGAATCAACCACGGGAATTGCATATCATTCATTAAACGACATGTTGAAAGCGGAAAATCGCCTACAAAAAAAGTATCTTGAGCAAGTTGTGGATGCAAACTAAACATATCTTTATAAATGACGCAAAATTAAAATGATGGACAATACTACCACATCGGTTTTCATGTGAGTATTGCTTAGCTTGTGTTTCTGTACAAATTAATACAGATAAATTTGTACTTGATCACAATTACACTTTAAAGAATCACAATTTTTTTTCAAGAAGTCTGAGCTAAATTTTTCAATTATTTTCTTTCATTTACTTTTATAGAGCATTCATATTTCAATGATTTTTTCTAAACCATATCATTAAGGCCTCTTCCTGAACACTTTAGGCTTTTCATTCACCTTGTTCAGGAAGTTTAAACACTTAAACGGATAAAAACTGCTCACATAGAACTGTCATAAAACTTAAATCAGCCTCACTTTAATTCTGAAATAAGCTTATTGAGAAGCTCCTGAATAAATTGAATACGTTTTTCGTATTCCTCTAGCATCACCATCACTTTTAAGCGCTGACCACCTTCCATACGATAATAAGTTGGTTGTTTTTGCATAAGCTGGATAATGCTCAGTGCCTGAACAGGTGTATCTGGTGAAAATTCTACAACACCACCATTCGCACCGATATCAATCTTGGTAATACCTAAAAACTCTGCATGAATTCGAATTTGATGTACGCTGAATAAATGTTTGACTGCCTGTGGTGGCACACCAAAACGATCAATTAACTCCATGCGAATATTATCTAACTTTTCTTGCGTATCTGTATTACTAATACGTTTATAGAATAATAAGCGTTGATGCACATCACCCAAATAATCATCTGGAATCAAAGCTGGCATGTGCAAACTAATTTCAGCCGTCAATGATAATGGTGCATCAAAATTAGGGGTTTTACCATTTTGAATTGCTTTGGTGGCTTTTTCGAGCATCTCCATATACAAGCTATAACCAATCGCTTGCATAGAACCACTTTGTTGCTCACCTAACAGCTCTCCAGCGCCACGAATTTCTAAATCTTCTGTAGCTAACATAAACCCTGCACCAAGATTTGATGCTCTAGTGATCGCATCTAAACGTTTTTCAGCATCACCTTTTAAGCCTTTTAATGAAGGAACCATTAAATAAGCATAGGCTTGGTGATGAGAGCGTCCAACACGGCCTCGTAATTGATGTAATTGTGCTAAACCCAATTTATCTGCACGTTCGATGATAATGGTATTGGCGTTTGGAACATCAATCCCTGTTTCAATAATCGTAGAGCACACCAAAACATTGTATTCTTTATGATAGAACTGCTGCATAACTTGCTCTAATTCACGTTCACGCATTTGTCCATGTGCGACCGCAACACGTGCCTCAGGGACTAAATTACGAATATTTTCAGCAGCGCGTTCAATCGTATCTACTTCATTATGCAGAATATAAACCTGTCCACCACGTAACAACTCACGCAGAATCGCCTCTTTCATGGTTTCATTGGTTTGTTCATTGACAAATGTTTTGACAGCCAAACGTCGTGCAGGTGGTGTTGCAATAATAGATAAATCACGCATCCCACTAAACGCCATATTAAGCGTTCGTGGAATTGGGGTTGCTGTAAGTGTCAACATATCCACATCTGCACGCAGTGCTTTGATACGCTCTTTATCACGTACACCAAAGCGATGCTCCTCATCGACAATCATTAAACCTAAGTTTTTAAATTGCACATTTTCCTGAAGAATTTTATGCGTACCGATCACAATATCAACTTTACCATCCACCAAATCTTCAATGATTTTTGTATGGGTTTTATTGGTTCCAAATCGTGAAAGCACTTCAATACGTATTGGCCAATCAGCAAAACGATCTTTGAAAGATTCATAATGCTGTTGTGCCAAAAGTGTGGTTGGTACCAACACTGCAACCTGTTTGTTATTTTGTACTGCAACAAATGCAGCGCGCATAGCCACTTCTGTTTTACCAAAACCAACATCACCACAAACCAAACGATCCATAGGCTTGGCTTGTTGCATATCATATAAGGTAGCTTCAATGGCATTGGCTTGGTCTAGGGTTTCCTCATAGGCAAAACCACTGGAAAATTGCATATAACTACTGTGTTCAAGTTCAAAACTCATGCCCGGTTTAGCTTGACGGCGTGCTTGAATATGCAACAACTCCGCAGCCACATCATGAATTTGTTCTAAAGCTTTTCGTTTGGCTTTATTCCATGCATCTGTACCCAACTTATGTAATGGCGCCAAGTCTGGATCACCGCCACTAAAACGGCTGATCAAATGTAAATGTGTGACTGGAACATAGACTTTTGCCTCGTCGGCATAATTCAACTGTAGAAATTCATAGTCTTGATTGTCAATATTTAAGGTAACCAAGCCTGCATAACGCCCAACGCCATGATCTATATGCACAACAGGTGCACCAATACTCAATTCAGTGAGGCTACGAATTAAAAATTCTTCAGAAACTTCTTGCTGGCGCTTACGACGTCGCTGAACGACACGGTGCTCGTAGAGTTGGTTTTCTGAAATGACAGACAATTGATCTGTAACGACCAATCCACGATCTAAAGGTGCATTGGTAATTGCAACAGAAAAGTTGGATTGACGGAAAATTTCAAAATTTTCAACAACTGGAATTTCACCTAAACTGGCACGCAACGCATCTTTTAAGGTTTCACGGCGTCCTGCACTTTCAGCAACCAATAAAACTGGATGATTGGCAACATCGATGTATTTTTTAACGGCTGAAAAAGGTTTTTCTTGTTTAGGGTCAACAGGGAGTTTTGGTGGTTGTTCTACATTTAAATGAACAACACCTGCCTTTTTCTCAAACTCTTCAGTTGATGCGATAATTCTTGAAAATTGGTTTAAATATTCAAATATTTGGTTCGGTTGTAAAAAGATTTCTTCAGGTGCCAACAAAGGCTGATCAACATTATGACGACGATCCTCATAACGTCGCATCACATCTTTCCAAAAAGTGGTTAATCCTTCATCAATATGTTTATCTGTAATGACAATAACATTACTTGGTAAGTACGATGTTAAACTACTTTGCGACTGCATCGCCTCTTTGCTAAAGAATAGTGGGAAATAAAAATCTAAACCTGGCGAAGCAATCCCTTCTAAAACATCTTGATAGATTGGGTTTTTTTTCGGATTTGCCGTTGGAAAACTTTCTGCATAACGATCACGGAAAATTGAACGTGCTTCTTTGAGCGGGAATTCTTTGGCAGGTAGAACGGTAAACCGATCTAACTTTGTTGTAGTACGTTGTGTTTCAGGATCAAAGAATTTTAGGCTATCAATTTCATCATCAAATAAGTCAATACGAATTGGTGCATTCTGACCTGATGCATAAATATCCATGATGCTACCACGTACGGCAAACTCACCATGATCATAAACGGTATCGACTAAATGGTAGCCAGCCTGAACCAATTTAAGTTTTTGTTGTTCTAAATCAAACTTCTGGCCTACTTTTATATCAAAATGTTCTCCGAGCACCCATGAGGTTGGAGCAACACGTTGCGCAAGTGTTGTTGCAGAAATGAGTAATATGCCTTTTTTAGGCATATTTGAAAGAATAGATAAACGCTCTGAAACAATGTCTTGATGTGGCGATAAGCGATCGTATGGCAATATTTCCCAGTCTGGAAATATCGTTGGTTTAATGCCATAAAACTCGAGTTCACTTTCGAGTTGCCCTAAATGCTGATTATTTCTTGCAACTAAAACAAATAGTTGTTCAGATTGTTCTGAAATTTCTTTAAATAATAAAGCAGCAGAAGATCCGAGCATCGAGCCGATCCAACGCTTTTCACCTATTTTAAGTTGTTTTAAATTGAGTTCAGAGATTTCTTTTTGGAACATGATCGCTATGGGTCTAAAAGACATGGCGATAGTTTAACATGCCCAAACTTTCATGAGAACTTTCATACCAAATCAATTAATGCGTAAAATTTTGATATACAAGAATAAAAACCATCAATAGCATATGATGGTTTTTATCTTTACTTACTGATTAAATTATAATTTTTAACAATCAGCTTCACCAACAATTTGCATTGCCTGTGCTTTCGTTGGTACGTCTACATAACCTTGCGCAGCAATACGGACTCTATCAAGATCGCCATTGCTCCACGACAAAAATGCAATCTTACAAGTACTACATTGATTAAATATCCGTATTTTATTCATAGAACCACTTAAAATTATTCTTACACAACCTAAATTGGCTGATTCAGGAATATCTTGGTTATTTACTTTGTTTAACTCCTTTTCAAAGGTATTTTGAATAAATGTTAACTGGTCAGAAGATATTTTATAATAATCTTCCTCATTTATTACTTCAGTATTCGTAAAACAGCTATATCCTGTTTCACTCCAATAATCACCATCACACCTCAATTCCCTGCCATTTGCACACACCAAGGAACCCTGAGAATAAGTTTTTCCATTATGATTACAACTCATACACTCACCTTTATTGTTTTATCTTTATTTATAGTTCATTAACATTGTTTTTGTATTTTATTAAACATATAAACAATGTTAGCTATAATTATATATCAATTTAAAATAATTACATAGTTTTAATAAAACATCATTCTTACAATTTTTTTCTAAATCATCTTGGTCTTTTAAATTCTTTATAATAATCATTCAGTTTCTGAATAACTGCTTTGAGTTGGATTAGATTTTCTTCTGTATTACCCAATCTTGCAACATAGCGCTTTGAGGCTATTTCCAAATCAATCTTTTCATTGATCAAAATAGCTTTATAAAACAGCGCTTCTAAATCATCAAAATTTGTTAATTTACGATTAGAAAAATACTCCAGCCGCTCAGCTAACGCATTCACCACCACATCATCTACGATATAACCCTTTTCAGAATCAATTTGAATGTTATTCTCACGTAAATAAACTTGTTCAGCACTTTCTTTATGACTCTTAAACATTCCTACAAGTTTATTCAACATTTTCAATCACCCTCATTCAACACTTGATCTATCATAACAAAATTCAACATAAGAATTAAAAAAGGATGCGATCTAGGCATCCTTCAAGATTAAAGCAATCTGCAATATTTTTTAGAACATGATGAAATTACTCATCGCCTAAATCATCTAGAAAATCAACTGTCGGTACAAAGAACAAAGTCCCTGTTTTTGCAGTACTAAAATCCAATAAACTATCTAAATTACCTTCTGCATCACCTTGGAACATATGCTGTAACATCTGACGTGTGACACTGAATTTACGTGCATAACCGATAAAGAAAGTTCCATATTCATTTCTGGATGGATAAGAGAACGGCATATTTGCACGCATAATTTTGATTTCATTACCATCTTCATCATGTGCCTTACTGACCACATTATGTGCAGTTTTCGGCTTAACATCATCCCCCAACTCCACATCATTAAACTTTTTGCGTCCAATGACTTTTTCTTGGTCTTCATCACTTAAGCCACGCCATTTGTCCATGTCATGCATATATTTTTGAATAAAGGCATAACTTCCACCTTTAAATTCTGGATCCTCATCACCAACCAATGCATATTCTGCGGCAATTTCATGTTCAGGATTTTCAGTACCATCAACAAAACCAATAATTGAACGACCATCAAAATAACGGAAGCCATGCACCTCATCAATTGGGGTAGTCACATCTTGTAATTGTTCTTGAATAATACTCGCCAGCTCAAAACAAAGCGCTTGGCGATCAGCACGAATATGGAAAAATAAATCGCCCGGTGTCGACACTGCTGTATATTTAGGACCTTTAATTTCTTGGAATGTTTCTAATTCTTTAGGTTTAGTTTCTTCTGGAAATAAACGATCCCAAGCATCTGAACCAAATCCTAAGGTCGCATTAAATTGAGCATCAGGATAACGATTGCTTAAACTACGTGTTAATGCTGAAAAATTAGCTGAAAAATCTATAACACTATCTACAACCTCTGCCCCTTGCTTTAAGCCCAAAACAATAAATAATGCATTCTCACCAGGACGGCTGATTACAGGTTGGATTCGAGTTGTAGTCATATAAACATCCCTAAATTGATAATATTTTTGTCAATTTATCATAATCTCAATGAGATTTTGTCAATTAGATTCACTATCCATAAGCAAACTTATGATTTAGTGCGACTTAATTTACAAAAAAAGTGCTAAAGCAATACATCGCAACATTCACACAAAGCCAATATTTTTTGCCAATCAAACTAAGACCATGACATTATTTTCAATAAAAAGCACCCTTTTCAGATGCTTATATTTTCATATCACAATTTCAATCCTATCAAGCTTCGATTTCAATCATGTTATGCGCCATATTGTTTTTGCAAATATTGAACAATCGCTTCAGATTCAAATAAATGTACCCCTGTATTGGGATCAATTAAATATGGTACTTGAATATCTTTTTTGTTACGCGCCATGATCGGAATGATTTTTTCACGCTTACCGCCTGACAAAGGTTGATATTTACCCGGTTTTAAACGCAAAACTGCTGGTCCCATATCTTGCCAACGTTCTTTTGCAACATTATGTAATTTAAAAGGTAATTCTAATTCTGTAAGCACGCCACGAATAATACGTGAGTACGGACTTGCTTCAAAACTCCACAACTCTAGCAACTGAGCAGGTGCCTCACGATGGATAACTTTTTTATCAATCCACACACCACGTGCTCCATTGATCATTGTTCCAACCAATGCCACTCTCGGATATTTTGGATACTTCGCATATTTTTGTGGCGTCTTGCCTGTTTTACCGTAATGTTTAAATAGATAATCGACAATCGCTATAGACTCATACAGCTTTTCACCTGTATTTTCATCGACAAAATAAGGAAATTGCGCCTTTCCACCTTGCTCTTTGACAATTTTACGGTATTTGGTTCCGCCTTTGGGGCATGGATAGACCTCATAATCAAGGTTTAATAAAGTCAAAACCTCACGAACACGGCGACAAAATGGTGAACCTTCAAATTCATACAATTTTAATGCTTTTTCAGGTTGATTGGGAAATGCTGTCCCTGAAACGCCTCGACCACCCGCTGTCAGGCTTGAAAGCAATGCTTGTACAACTTTTATTTGATGGTGCACCATTTTATGGTCCTTATGATTTGTCTAATCTTATAAATCGACTAATTTTTCTTTTGCAACTACGATTCCGTTGTTATCTGCATACAGATAATCACCAGAATTGAAACTTACACTACCAAAATACAAGGCAACATCGACTTCACCTATGCCTTTACGATTACTTTTTTGTGGAATTGCAGCCAATGCATGTACACCTAAATCAAGTTCTGCCAATGCATCCACATCACGCACACAACCGTAAATCACAACACCATTCCAGTGATTTTTAACCGCAGATTCAGCAATCATATCGCCCATCAAAGCACAACGCATTGATGCGCCACCATCTACCACTAAAACCTTACCTGTTCCATCCGTTGCCAATAACTCTTTAACACGTGAATTATCTTCAAAACATTTAACTGTCACAATTTGCCCACCAAATGTCTTGCGCGCACCATAACTCTTGAAGAATTTACCATCCATTGACGGAATTAAGGTTTGAATCTCTTTATCTGGATTATCATCTAATAAATCACACGTTACGAATGGAACTGTAGTCACTTTAATTCTCCATTATTGGGCATTGAGTATGCGTAAATTATCATATATTTCAAAATTTTCAGTCTGAGTTTGTGCTGCCTCGACCATAGTATGAGCCACTTGATCTGCTGTCACTGGCTTATATTTAAAAGAATTTGGAACCAAATGCGAAACCTTGAGATAAGCGCTTTGCATAGCACCTTCCATGGTTCTTTTTTCTTGGCGTTCACCTATCAGCAAAGATGGTTGAAGAATAGAAATACGATACAAATCTAGCTTTTGAATGTATTGTTCCAACTTTCCTTTGACTTGATTGTAAAAAATCGGCGAGCTTGCACTTGCACCCAATGCACTCACCAAAAGAAAATGTGTTTCCGTCATTTCAAACAAATCTGCAAAATGTGCATTGATTTCAAAATCAATATTATAAAAAGCCTGTTTTGAACCCGCTTTTTTAATGGTTGACCCTAGGCAGCTAAAAGCATGACTATAACCACTGACATCCTGATCATTGAGCAACAAGAAGTCTTCTATGACAAATTGCTCTACTTTACTCAAATGCTTAAAGTCTGCTGATTCACGTCTTACAATCGCTGTAATTTTCTCACAATTTGGATTTTGCTGAAGTTGCTCAATCAAAGCTTTCCCCACCAAACCTGTTGCTCCAATTACAATTGCATTTTTAATCGATTTAGTCATTTTTTAAACAATCTCCTGAACTTATTACTAATCTAACGTTTTATTTAGAATTTTTCTGCATCAATAATGTTGCCAAAACAAGCCAAGACTTGACTTTGAAGCTGGTTTTAATCACAATATGGCACTTGTTTACGGGCTGGTGAAAATTCTCTGATGTAGGTTTTCAGATGTAATTTCAGCCCGCCCAGACCAATCTATTTCAAGGAGTGCACGAGTGGCAAACTCTGCTCAAGCAAAAAAACGTGCTAAACAAAACGTTAAAGCACGCAAACACAACGCAAGCTTACGTTCTATGGTTCGTACTTATATCAAACGTACAGTAGCTGCTATTGCTGCTGGTGACTATACTGTTGCTACTGATGCTTACAAAAAAGCTGTTCCAGTAATCGACCGTATGGCTGATAAAGGCATCATCCATAAAAACAAAGCTGCTCGTCATAAGAGCCGTTTAAATGCACAAGTTAAAGCATTAGCTAACTAAGTTGTTGCATAGAAAAGAGCCCTAAATTATAGGGCTTTTTTTGTATCCGATACTTTATAAAACCAAATAGTTTATAAAACTAAACTTTATTGCTCAAACAATTCAAAAATATCAATAAATTTAAAAAATAACATCTTTAACCCATCAATAGATCAAAGCGTAAACTAAACCATTCCCATTTAATATTGCTGAAACTCTCGGATAGACAAATCACCTTTCTCACCGCGCCATATCCATTTCAAATGGCAATCAGCAAAACGGTCACCTTCAAACCAAACAAATAAACCTTCCATCATTTCAGGCCAATCACTTTGGTTAATTTGAGTACGTTTTGAAATAACAGCAATTATTGCAGCGAGAATTGTATCGTGGCTGACTGCAAGGCTCAGTTGGTTTTGCCCTGTTGGATGTGTTTCATAAATTAATTCAAGTACATCTACCACACCTGTAATCGGATGTTTCATTCCTGGCAAGGTATTATTCACAAAACTATTAATAAAACCTAAAGCACCCTGTTGACGAAAATACGGTGCAGCTTGTTTGATATCCAGTACAAAACTCCCGGGTTCAACCAATAATCCTTTTTCTACAATTTCAATATGATGCGTATTATTATCAGGTAAAATCGTATCCGCCCCCTGAATCATCAAAGCCGCTGTATCGACGCAACGTTGAATTGGACTTGAAATACAATGTTGAATCACCCGATCTGTATGATCAATCAAATGCGAGCCCCAAGCTTGCGCTAAATCACGGCCTTGTGAAGTCAATTGTAAATCATAGCCCGACAAACCTTGCCCATTCACTATTTCACGAATCGAATGTCGGGTAAATAAAGTCACAGGCGTACTGGTATCTGGCAATAAATCAATTGCTTTTAGCATGCTCTTTGGCAATAAATCTAAGGCCATATTCAATCATAACTCTGCTTTGTACTGCTCCCACTATACCATGTGAGGCTAAACTCTCAATCAAATCTAAAGATGAACTCTTTACTTTAAATAAGAATAATCGACTTCTTGCTTCAATCGAGTTGCGATAAACATCTATTTACAATGAAAATTCCCTTTCCTTTAAAAAGGATGAGCATTACTCGGCGCATGAGAAAGTATTTATATAATAAATTACCTCTCATACAAACCTTCTCTGATATTTTCAATGATCTCTAATCATCAATTTCAATGGCAATGTGAAGCCAAGACCACCACTACAGATTCACATTAGACAATGCTTCCAAAGCAATCTCTTTATTCTCTGCATTTCTATAAGCAATAAAACCGTCATTCAATACAGTATCTCTTTGATTATAAGTAAATGGCACTGCATCCAAACTCAATAAACCACCACCAATACTTTCCAACAAACCTTGTCCTGCACTGGTATCCCACTCTGAAGTTGGGTGGAAACGTGGATAAATATCGATTTCACCTTCCAGCATCATACAAAACTTATAAGCACTGCCTGCCTCACGACGAATTACAGGTGTTTCTTGTTCAATATAATCAATATATTGCTGATATTTTGGATTTTTACTGCTATGACTTAATCCAACTTGAATAGCATCCGTTTCGGTATCCTTATATTTACAATAACGCTCCCAACTTTCACGAATAAATGAGTATTTATAAGGCAACTCCGTTAAATATCCGATATACATCACTTGTTCTGTGGGCACAGCAATGATTGAAAATAAAGTCTGATGCGCTTGAATTAAACTTAAATTAATCGTGAATTCATCCCGTTCATGAATAAATTCTTTGGTGCCATCCAAAGGATCTAGCATCCAACATATATTCCATGTATGACGATTGGAATGATCACTTTCTTCTGATAAAACTGGGATATCTGGGGTTAATAATGCCAACTGTCTGATTAAATAGTCATTCACTCTTAAATCAGCCTGTGTTACAGGTGAATGATCATCCTTTTCATCAATATTAAATTCGCGTCCTGCACAATAATTTTGGTATTCTTCTAACAAGATTTGACTTGCATGCGCCAAAATTGGAACCAATTTTAAGATTTGTTCATCTTGCGGTGCGGGAACTGTAATAAACATTGATTAAAACCTATTTTATGTCTGATTCTACTCAGCCGATTATCTTCTTCGATATGGACGGCACACTACTCGATTTAGCTTTTGATGATTTGATCTGGAATACCAAACTTCCTGAACGTCATGCAGAAACTCATCAATGCTCATTGGAACAAAGCCATGCGCTTTTGCATGATTTTTATCAACAGCATAAGCATACACTATCTTGGTACTCATCTACCTATTGGACTGAAAAAGTTGGTGTCGATGTATTACAATTACAGCGTGACTTTAAAGATAAAATTGCACCAAGAACTGGCTGCTTTGAGCTATTAAAAACATTACAACAACAAGGCTATCGCTGTTGGTTACTCACCAATGCGGATTGCGCGGGATTAAAACTTAAACTTGAAAATGTTGATTTAAGCCCTTATTTTGAAGTGATGATCAGTAGTGAAGAGATCGGCTACTCCAAAGAGTTTGTTGAGTTTTGGCAAATTCTACAAAGCAAACACTTCTTTGATCCAAACAATGCGTGTTTAATCGATGACACTGCACCTGTTTTAAAAGGTGCGGAAAAATTTGGAATACAGCATTTGATTACGATCACTCAGCCTTCAAGCCTTCGTGCACCCCGTCATGCATTAGAACTTGAATTTACTGCGATCAATGATTTAACCACGCTTTTACCTATACTTGAACAAATTCAAAATAAGGATGTCGATGTCAAAACAGCCTAATCACTCACCTGTAGAATCTATGCGTGTAGACAAATGGCTTTGGGCTGCACGTTTTTTTAAAACCCGTTCAATTGCTAAAGGTGCTATTGAGGGGGGTAAAGTGCATCACAACAATGAACGAGTCAAAGTTTCCAAAGAAATTCGAGTTGGTATGGAACTCACCATACAGCAAGGTTTTGACCGAAAGACTGTGGTGATTAAGGCTCTTTCTGCTGTTCGTGGTGGCGCTCCAATTGCACAACAACTTTATGAAGAAACCGAAGTCAGTATTGCACGTCGAGAGTTGATTTCATCCCAAAGAAAATTGCATAATCTTGCCCGACCTGATCATCGACCAAGTAAAAAAGATCGACGTGAAATTCATAAATTTAAACAAGAAAATGATCAACAATTTGACCAAAACTGGTCTTATGATGATGACTGAAATTCGTTTTGGTCTATCGCGACATTTCATGTCGCACAAATAAATTTAAACATAGAACAGATTTTTAATTTCTGTCACTATTACTGCCGTGGACGAAAGATCAAATTTAATCACATCCACTTAAGATATTAGTGATATTACATCGTTTGAGGTTTACGAGATGGATGATAACAAAAGCAAAGCGCTCAACGCGGCTCTCAGCCAAATTGAGAAGCAGTTTGGTAAAAATACAGTTATGCGCCTTGGCGACAATACTGTTCAAGCGGTAGAAGCTGTATCTACAGGTTCTTTAACGCTTGATATTGCACTCGGCATCGGGGGTTTACCGAAAGGTCGTATCGTTGAGATTTACGGCCCTGAATCGTCAGGTAAAACAACCATGACACTTCAAGCGATTGCACAGTGCCAAAAAGCTGGTGGAACATGTGCTTTTATCGATGCTGAACATGCTTTAGATCCACAATATGCACGTAAACTTGGGGTTGATATTGACAACCTATTGGTTTCACAACCAGACCATGGTGAACAAGCGCTTGAAATTGCAGACATGTTGGTTCGTTCAGGTGCAATTGATATGATCGTTGTCGATTCTGTCGCTGCATTGACCCCTAAAGCTGAAATTGAAGGCGAAATGGGTGATTCCCATATGGGCTTACAAGCACGTTTGATGAGCCAAGCATTGCGTAAAATTACAGGTAATGCCAAACGTTCAAACTGTATGGTGATCTTCATTAACCAAATCCGTATGAAAATTGGTGTCATGTTTGGTAGCCCTGAAACCACAACAGGTGGTAATGCACTGAAATTCTATGCCTCTGTACGTTTGGATATTCGTCGTATTGGCCAAGTGAAAGAAGGCGATGAAATTGTCGGTTCTGAAACTCGTGTTAAAGTTGTTAAAAACAAAATGGCGCCTCCATTTAAAGAAGCCGTATTCCAAATTATGTATGGTAAAGGTGTAAACCACTTAGGTGAATTGGTTGACCTTGCTGTAGCACAAGAATTGGTTCAAAAAGCAGGTGCTTGGTACTCTTATCAAGGCGATAAAATTGGTCAAGGTAAGAACAATGTGATTCGTCACTTAGAAGAAAATCCTCAAATCGCTCAAGAACTTGATCGTTTGATTCGTGAAAAGCTTTTAACTACAGCGATTGCTGCACCAACTGATGAAAAAGATGAAGAAGAGCCTGATTTCCTAGAGGTTTAATTCTTTATTTGATCCTATTAAACGCCTTTCGGGGCGTTTAATTTTTATTATAGGGTTGCTAAATATTATTGAATCGTATTTCGCACATAAACATACAAAGCCATATCCATTTCCCTAAATAATTTTTCTAAATCTAATTCAACTCCACCTCCCAAAATATCGATCATATCTTGATGATAATCTGTTCTATCACCGAAAGGTCTTTTACCATCTGTATATGGCATTGGCAATGGATAGCCTTGAAAATAAAATTGTACGATACCATCATTGATGACCATATCACGCCAAATAAGGTGATGAATGAGCTTAATATGCTGTTCAGTCAATTGAAACAAAAATGACTCTTTTTGATTATTTTCACAAAGATATTCTCCAGCATGGCAATTAGATCTAGACAACCATAACGGAAAGGCACATAAAGCCTCACTCATAATTTTTCTTAATTCATTTGAATTTCTTGATAACTTTAATGCATGAGCAACTGAATCAAAATTTGGGAAATACGCCGCTATCGCCCCACTCTCGATATTCAACCAAGTAAACTTTAAATTCTGGATAACCATTAAATGCTGTTCATTTAATGCTATATCACCTTGATGATAAGCATCTTGCACATCATAACCAGTAAAAATATTTTTCAGTATATTCATTATTTTAGCCATATCTCTACCGCTCCCAATCTATACGCTTATCTAAAAATGCATAATTTGAATTTAACTTAGGCTCAAACTGCAATTTCGCAAAATAATCAACTTTTTCTGAGTCTTCTATATCAAAGCGTTTTAGCCATGCTTCAGCTCGATAGCCTTTAATCAATGGAATTTCATCCGTTGAATAATTACCACGATGTAAACTTCCTATCTTTTCAACACGTAGAGGTTTTAAAATCCGATTGAGTAAGACATAGGGTGCAGGCAAAGGATCTTCTTCAACAGAACCACCCAAAGGTAAAGTACCTGCTTGTATCACCACGCCAGTACCATAGTCATAACCAATAAACCAGCTCATGGGTAATTCACTATTTAAAGCCTCTTCTTCTTTTATTCGATTAAACCACTCGTAATTAATTGCAGTAAGCCAATTGACTGTTTTTATTCCTTTAATCAAGTTATCTGATTCAAGATAAGGATTACCAACATCCATCGCCCACCATTTTCGGGACAAAAAAGCTTCCGTCGGTTCATTTTGATCATCTCGAATCTGAGAAATAATACATGCATAACCCGCATAACCATGATTAGCTTTTAAGCGTTGAGCAAAGTTAATAAATAAATCTATAAATAATTTTGTGTTTTCTTCAGCCCACTCAATCGGCATAGAAAAAGTTAAAGTGCTCTGATATGTCCCATTGATTATTTGCCATTTGCTAGCTCCTCCTATACTAAACTCCCACGCTCCTGTTGCAAACTTTTCTTTACCACTGGTATATAAAAAACCTAGAGACTTCATAGGACTATAACATTTAAAAATACTACGTATAGGCTTTACATTCTTATACTGTGTGCTATCAGAACCAGCACCTTTCGGTGGTTCATCTAACCACAACCATGTCAAATGTTCTTCAGCAACAGCTCGATAATCATCAAAACATTGTGCAATCGCTTCTCGCATTTCATCACTATAGCCTTCTTTAAAGTAAAGCACTGCACGAATCGCAGGAATGGCACCGACATAATCTTCTGGGCCTTCTTTAGTAAAAATCCCCCCACCGATAGCACCTAATGCTTGTTGCTCAGCCCATAATTTATATTCTTCTTCACTTTTAAAATGCATTCAATTCTCCTTCTACCACGCAGGGCTAGGTGATGGTTTTGGGGATGGAAATTTAGGAAACTTGGGTATTTTTCCTTTTCTTAGTTGGAAAGCGGCAGCAACAATAGCAGCAGCCCAAGCCACAAACTCTAAAACTGTCGATGTTTTACCATTTTGGTCATCACTATCACAATCACATTCATTGGGATCTAATTTTTTAACTTTATTTTGATCTCCTGCTATTTTGGGATAATCTCTTTTTTGATCCCTATTGAGTTTATCCTTAAATTTAATTTCTATAACATGCTTAATATTATCTTGAGTCGGTGGTTTGGTAGGGTCTTTAACAATAATAACATCGGGGCGACGAACCATGCCTTGCCCGCTTTCAAAAGCATAGCCTTTTTCTTCTTCCCAATACTTTTTTATCCAACCTGGAAGATACGGATGCACTTTAGTTAAGATCCCTTTCTCCATAATTGGCGCAGGTGGGTTTCTATGCATATCATAATTCAC
The DNA here is from genome assembly GCF_003611475.1 of Acinetobacter rongchengensis. Taxonomy (GTDB): domain Bacteria; phylum Pseudomonadota; class Gammaproteobacteria; order Pseudomonadales; family Moraxellaceae; genus Acinetobacter; species Acinetobacter rongchengensis. The sequence continues at coordinate 162,659 of NZ_RAXT01000001.1, forward strand.
CTCCGCCTTATAAGGGCTTTGATAACTTAAAAACTTATCTAATTCTTTTAAACGCTCAGAAACACATGATTGATGCAAATTTTGTTCTGTTTTACCTTTATTAGGAATGCTACTGCAATAGCAAATAGCCTTACAGATCACCTCCTTGTCTTGTGGATCAAGCGCATCATTATCAATTGCCACCACTTTTATGGCAGGCATTTGCACGGGTGAAGTGACTAAAGTTCCTTTTGGCTTTCCTTGATCAGCCATTGTCTAACTCATCCACTAAATATAAGTGAATGTCTTGCTCTGAAGGCGTATAAATCCAATCGGTAAAACCTTCATCATTACTTGCATAAATGGTACTTGTACCATCAGCCATAACGACCCGAACCCTACGGTTAGCTATAGGATGACCTGTATTTTGGTCAATCAATTGAAATCTTCCTGAATGTTGTTCAGGTACAGGAACTGTATCTTCCTCATCATCATTTGGATTGGCAATCAGACTTGAACCAAAAGGTGAGCTAGCCTCTACGATCACCAAAAAGGTACTTGCTAATAAAGTTGCTCCACATGCGGTTTTCATACCAGCCAAAGCAACAGGTAAATCATTGGGTAATGTAAAATTTTCCGCTCCCTCAATAATCGGGAAAACACCTTGGCATCTAGGGCAACTCACCATATACCCCTTAGCCGCCATACCAATCCCATTAATTGACATCGTTGGATGTCCTTGCAGAACAACGCCACCATGATCGGTCTTACAACCTTGAACAATAATTGGTTTCATCATTATTTTCCTAATTTGTGTATTTTTATATAAAATGTAAAAGAACTTATATTTCTAAACTGTAGCGGAACAAATTATGACCACATTAATGATCAAAACAAGATATTATTAAACATATCTAACAAAACTATACAAACCTCTTAACCCAATTAAACAGAAACCCAAAGATGTCCAACTCAAATTTCCCTAAAATGCTCGATTATGAAAAATTAAAACAGCAATTTGGTGAACAAAAACCCAATCAAACAGATCAACAAAATCATATAGCGTATCAACAAGCTGACGACACGACTTCTCTAGATTCACCCTCAGATGATGAAACCCACGACACCCCAAAACCACAAGGTTTAACAGGCACTCGCCTACGCTCTTATGCTTTTGCAGTATTAACACGCAGGGAATATTCAAAAGCGGATTTAATTGAAAAGTTAATCACCTATGCGCAAGATCGGGATGAAGTTATTGGTCTAGTAGAAGAATTAGCGCAAAATAATTATCAAAGTGATCAACGTGTTGCTGAAATGACTGTACGTAGTCAAATGCGTAAAGGTAAAGGCCCAAACCGTATTAAGCTCGCCTTGAGAAGCAAACAACTGGATAAAGCGTTAGTACAAGAGGATTTGGCTGAAATTGATTGGTATGCACAAGCTTATCAACTCAAAGTTAAAAAATATGGGACTGAGGTCGCTAAAGACCCAAAAATTAAAGCCAAACAAATTCGTTTTTTGCAATATCGTGGTTTTGAAATGGATGCGATTCTGAAAGCTATTTCCAAAAAAGAAATTGACTAAAAACAATATAATACAGATAAAAATATAGACTGATCATAGATGAAAAATAAGAATAAACAACAAAATTAAAGATATAAATAAGGGTGAGAATATTTAAATTAAGACAATTGATTAAAAAGATATTTAAAAACTGCAGAATAACAATTTATTATTATGATTTAGAAACTGGTGGCAACCCTACTAGCAAAACCTCGGCACATCGTATTTCTGATACCGTTGCTACCTTCCGGTCCTGGCGGGGTTTTCAGAGTACAATTGCGAAGCCACCAGCAGGGCTACCATTGCAAGATCAGAGTATAGAGATTTTTTATATTCTTTCAAGCCAAACATTGTCATTTTCTCAAGTTATTCATTCATTTGCTTATTTCATCATCAATATATCTAAAAAGTTGACACAATCTCAGCTTGAAGCACCCTTTTTCTGGGTATGGGAATAAAAGTAGCTGGTTGTTCTATACAAAAATCATTCACATTCTGATTAGAAATAGCTGAAGTTTGTAAATGCACCTTGCATTTCCCTTTTCAGCCGTTTTAAATGAGGGCAAATATTTATTTTCATACATGCTTTAAAAAGGGTCTGTATGTAAAACTTAACTTTGATGGATCTAAAATTATGCTAAAGAAGCATGCCCTGTTTTCTATTGCCTTACTCAGTTCAGCATCTTTATATGCAATTCCTATTGAATCTCGTGGTTTAAGTGATTCTGTATCGACACCCAATGCGATATCAAACTCTACTTCGCCAATCGCTGGCAATATGAGTTGGGATTTAATTCAAAAGAATCAACAATTAGAAAATCAAATTCGTGAATTACGCGGCAAAATTGAAGAACAAGAAAATACCATTGAACAATTAAGTAAAGAACTGACGAACCGTTATACAGATTTGGATCAACGCTTAGAATTATTAAGTCAAAAACTTGATCCTGAGAATACGGAGCAAACTGCACCTGTTGAAAATGCGCCTGCAAATAGTACCAATACACCTACGAATAGCACACCGACAGATCCTGCTCCTACCAACAACAGTGTTGCTTCCCCACAAACCGTAGCACCTACAACAGCAGCACCTCAACCAACTACAGAAAATACGCCCCAGCCCACCACAACCAATACCGTGAATAATAACAGTAGTGACCCTATTGCTTTAGAAAAAGCCGCATATACAATTGCGCTAGATGCATATAAAAAAGGTGGTGCAAAGCAAGCGATTGCACCTATGCAAAACTTTATTAAAAATAATCCGAATAGCATCTACACAGGTAATGCTTATTTTTGGTTAGCCGAATTCAATTTGGCGATTGACCCGCCAAATTACAATGAAGCCAAGAAAAACTATGAAATTGTTGCTGCAAAATTCCCAAACTCATCTAAAGCACCGCGAGCGCTTTACCAACTTTATAGCATTGCCAAAGATGTAAATAAAAATACACAAACAGCAAATGTCTATAAAAATAAGCTTTTAAAAGCCTATCCAAATTCTGAGGAAGCAAGCTACTTTAAAAAAGCTTAATGATTGGCTTGAAGATAAAGCAAAAAACAACAAGGCAACTTCGTTTAAATACGCAGAATTTGACATCAAAGTAGATTGGTTTAGCACTGATTTACTTTGATGTTTTATAGGGTAAATCTGTTACAGTTCTATTTCTTATCATTCTAAAAATCTATATTTCATTATTCAAATTGCTTGAATAACAATTGTGTAAATATCAATCTCGCCAAAACGCTAAAAACTGAACACGAAATCAACAATTGGTGGCATGCATATACTGTTTATATTTACTGTGACTTAACTTTTGCCAATCCATCTCCTGTTTGCTCAAAATGGTCAATGCTAATCAAACACATCAATCATGAACTAAATGGTCAATGCTGTATGTTTTTAGATATTTTATAAGACTGGTTGTGAAAGGATGTATTGCATGAATATTGCTTTAACAACTTTTTAAAAAGTTAAAATGATAAAATTAGAAACTGTTCTTATAGTGCTCATTGGAGACATCCCTTCATCAATAGCAATACAGCATAACACCTCATTTCGATTTGCGCTTCGTCATCCTCTAAAACACCATGCAAAGAAAATTATGGCATTGCTCAAATTTAATTTTAACCTATCACCATGAGTAAAAAATCAACAACCCAAATCCTAACATGCTGTTTTAATAAGTAAAAAATATGAATTTTAATTGCTTAATTTAATAAATACTGATGAGAAAAAAATGTAAAACCAAAATTTATAGCAATCGCTATCTTATATAAGACAATAACAAACATGCAAAAAAATTAGGCAACTGCAACTCGAGTAACTTGAGAATGTGTAGTCAAACCACACAATCTCCTTATCATAAAATGTTCAAAATCGGATAAAGATCTAACATTCATCATTGCACATCTGATTGAATACAATGTTGTATACAGTCGTTTTAAGTAAAGCTGTTACACAAATCAAATGAATAGTTTGGTCATTCGGTTTAAAATGTAAGAATTACGAAACATCTATAAAATTTGTCATATTTTAACATTGCCAATTGTCGGCAAAATTAACATTATATAGCCCATATGAGGCACAACCTTTCTGCGACAATTCAAAGAAAATATAAAGTATTTGTAGAAAAACATGCCATAATGTGCAAACTTTGCAGATATCTTGCAATTTTTTTTGCAACTTTTAAATTGGAGCAGGCTTAATGAGTTCGACCATTTTGGTCATCCACGGACCAAACTTAAATTTGCTAGGACAGCGCGAACCTGAGGTTTATGGTCACCTCACATTGGATGACATTAACCAGCAACTCATGCAACAAGCTCAGCAAGCAAATATTTCTTTAGACACCTTTCAAAGTAATTGGGAAGGTGCAATCGTAGATCGCATTCACCAAGCTCAGCAACAAGGTGTGAAATTTATAATTATAAACCCAGCCGCATTGACACATACATCTGTAGCCGTACGTGATGCGTTATTGGGTGTAGCCATCCCCTTTGTTGAAGTACATCTTTCAAATGTACATGCACGTGAAGCATTCAGACATCATTCTTATTTATCCGACAAAGCCGTAGGCGTAATTTGTGGCTTAGGTGCAAAAGGCTATGCTTTTGCGCTCAATTACGTGATCGACAAAATTCAATCTTCAACTTAAATCATAATTTAGGAATACGAACCCATGGATATTCGCAAAATCAAAAAGCTCATCGATTTGATGATTGAATCTGACCTTCAAGCGATTGAAGTGAAAGAGGGAGATCAATCGATCGCTTTAACACGCCGTAATCCTGTGGTTGCTGCTGGCGTAGCACCTATTGCAGCACCAATCGCTGAGGCACCTAAAAAAGCTGCGCCTCGTGGTGCAGTAGAAACCTCTCCAATGGTTGGCGTATTTTATTCAGCACCAAGTCCTGGTGAAGCACCTTTTGTCAATGTTGGACAAACTGTTTCTGCTGGCGAAACACTGGGTATCATCGAAGCAATGAAAATTATGAACCCAATCGAAGCAACTCAAAGCGGTGTTGTTGAAGAAATTTTAGTTAAAAATGGCGATGTAATCCAATTCGGTCAACCTTTATTCCGCTACCGCGCGTAATACCTCGGGGGGTTGATATGTTGCAAAAAGTTTTAATTGCAAACCGTGGTGAAATTGCTTTACGCATTACCCGTGCTTGCAAAACTTTGGGAATCAAAACAGTAGGTATCTATTCTGATGCTGATAAAGATTTGATGCACCTTCGTTTTTGTGATGAAGCGGTTTGTATTGGTCCGGGTGCGAGTAGTGAAAGCTATTTAAATATCCCTGCTCTCATTACCGCTGCTGAAATCACAGGTGCAGATGCTATTCATCCTGGTTATGGTTTCCTTTCTGAAAATGCTGAATTTGCTGAAATTGTAGAAAGCTCTGGTTTTATTTTCATTGGCCCACGCCCAGAACATATTCGCTTAATGGGGAATAAAGTTTCTGCAATTATGGCCATGCGTAAAGCTGGTGTACCAACGGTTCCTGGTTCAGCACATGCGGTAACGACAAATAATGCATTGGCTGAAGCCAAAGAAATTGGCTTTCCATTGATCGTAAAAGCTGCTTCAGGTGGTGGTGGTCGTGGGATGCGTATTGTTGAACGTGTAGATACCTTACTGGAATCTGTTCAAGCTGCTCAACGTGATGCTGAAATGTGGTTTGGCGATGACACGGTTTATATGGAACGTTTCCTGCAAAAACCGCGTCATGTTGAAGTACAAGTATTAGCTGATGGTAATGGGCATGCTGTACATTTATATGACCGTGATTGTTCATTACAACGTCGTCATCAAAAAGTTTTAGAAGAAGCACCTGCACCTGGGTTGCCAGAAGAGGCTCGTGCTCAAATTCTAGATGCTTGTGTTCACGCATGTAAATTAATGCAATATCGTGGTGCGGGTACTTTTGAATTCTTATTTGAAGATGGTGAATTCTTCTTTATTGAAATGAATACCCGTGTTCAAGTTGAACACCCTGTTACTGAACAAGTGACTGGTATCGACATTATTGAACAACAATTGCGAATTGCAGCTGGCTTGGGCTTAAATCTTCAGCAAGAAGAAATTGAAGTAAAAGGCCATGCGATTGAATGTCGTATCAATGCGGAAGATCCAACAACATTCTTACCTTCACCGGGTAAAATTGAAAGTTTCTATGCACCAGGTGGTGCAGGTATTCGCCTAGATTCTCATATTTATGAGGGATATAGCATTCCTCCATATTATGACTCTATGATTGCAAAGTTAATTTCGCATGGTAAAGATCGTGAGACAGCAATTGCTCGCATGAAACAAGCTTTAGATGAAATGATTTTGACTGGAATTAAAACCAATATTCCATTACACAAAGATTTGATTCTAGAAGACAAAAAGTTCTGTGAACGAGCGATGGATATTCACTACCTTGAAAAACATTTGTTAAAACAAGTTCAAGGTCATGAGAATGATGCTTAATTAGCTCATCGTTTAAGCATAAAAAACCTCTGTAAATCAGAGGTTTTTTTATGCTTTAGAATGTCTTGATTAAGGCAATACACGGCGTAATATTGCAAAACATTGATCACCTTTTTCAGAAGCGCAGAATGTTATGGTATTTGGATTATTCCATTTCACAAAATATTGAGAAACTTCACCTGATTGATCTTCTTTACGACCTGAACAATCAGTTTCATTATTTTCATATTTAATTTGCATAATTAATGCAGGTGGTTTTTCTAAAGTATTATCAGGAGATGGTTGATAATCATATAGACCAATTGACCACTCTTTGCCACTGTTTACGACGACTTCATTTGAACCTCGAAAGTTATAATATTCAGTACATTTTTTATTGTTTGGAATTTCCATACCCCATAAACCCAAAATTTCTGGTCGGGTGTTTATACGAATTAAATTCGCTGAACTTGTACTATTTTTGGTTTGTGGTTGAACTTTTTCATCTGCAAAAGAATGTACTGAAAGACTAAGCAGTAAAGGAATAATCAGTGCTGTTTTTTTCATACCTAATCTGTGTAAAGATTTCATCAAAACTAAATTAGCATATATTTAAAATAAAGCATGCAAAAATAACCATATAAGAACAATCTTTATAGCTTCTAAAGCTTGATATTAATTTTGTAAGTATTTCTTAAAATGACACCTACGACTATTGATTTATAGATCAAAAAATATATTCTTGTTGTAATAAACTTAGAGTAACTGAGTAATTGTATATAATATACTAATGGTTTAACCGCTCCAGTCAAATAGGTTAGCAAATTGCTAAAAATAAGATTCTCAAATCAAGCACTTAAACAGAATATCTCTGCATTTTTTATTGTTGCAGTGGTTATTTTCGTCTGTGCTTTAATGGGAATACTGGGTCGTCCGTTATTTTTCCTTGCTATTTTTTGGCCAGCCAATGCCGTGTTATTGGGCATGTTTCTTCGCTTCCATAAATTGAAAAATTTTGGTAGTTGGTTCGGTGCTTTTAGTGGATTTATGATTGCCGATCTGATTACAGGTAATTATTTCTTACTGACCTTATTTTTGACAATTGCAAATTTATTGCATGTTATTGTTACCCTATTATTGATCCGTCTGTTTAAACTCAATTATAAACAATATAATAAAGGCTTAACTTTCCTTTATTTATTTGCAATCAGTGCTTTTGGTGGATGTTTAGCCGCGCCAGTTTTTGCCAGCCTTACTGTGCCTTATTTACCCAATACTTTTATGTCGATGGATCGCATTTGGATTGATTTTGGTATGTGGTGGACGGGTGAAATTTTAAATGTTATCGCCTTTTTACCAATTATTTTGGCAATTCCAGAAAGGAAAGTTTTTAAAAAATATCTTGAAGAATATAAACAAAAACCACTCCAATCTAAAACACTGCTGCCTTTAGTCGCTGTCATTGTTTCTGTTATTTTGACTCATTTTTTTATTGGGCCAGGCGCAATTATGTTTCCAATTGCAGCATTGGTTTGGGCTTCACTGAGTTATAACTTATTTTTTGTTTCGATTATTAACTGTATTGTCTGCATGTTGCTGTATAACAGTTTAACAAGTTACTATATTGCGCAATCCCCAGATGCTTATTTAGCAACAACCATTTCCGTACGAATTGGACTATTGATGTTGGCACTCGGGCCACTCACGCTAACAATCATCAGTTTGAATCGTCAAAAGCTATATCATCAAATTTTATATCTTGCCAATCATGATGGCTTGACCACGGCGATGAATCGTCGCTTCTTTTATGAAGAAAGTGAGCGTGCTGTAACCAAGGAAATTGAAAAATATCAATCTCATAGCGTTACAATTTTAGTATTAGATCTAGACCATTTTAAAAAAATTAACGATCAATATGGTCATGTTGTTGGTGATTTTGTTTTACAAGAATTTACGCGACAAGTTAAAGCACAACTGCGTTCAAACGATTTATTTGGTCGTTTAGGCGGGGAAGAGTTTGCGATATTATTGAAAGACTTAAGCTTAGAACAAAGTGTCAATATTGCACAACGAATTTGCAATAGAGTTTTTAACACGCCAATCCGTTTAGATGATCAACGTGAATTAAATATTAGCGTTAGTATTGGATTAAGTTATCAAACTTTGCCCTATTGTGTTCCTTTCCAGCAACTGATAAAACGGGCTGATGAAGCACTTTATCAAGCCAAAGAAAAAGGACGCAATCGACTTTGTTTGGAAAGCAACTTAAACCTTGAACATACTTTAGAGGTACACCCTAATTTGCAAATGTAATTAGGGACTTCTGACATTTCATCCATAGTTTGTAGTTTAGGCTAAAATTGAGCAGACTAGAAATGACGATGAAAATAACCTCACATTAAATCACAAGTTAAATTAATAAAATGCAATTGTGCAAGGAATGCAATGAAATTCTCAGAATATGTTCAATACGATGGTTTGGGTTTAGCAGAATTAGTTCAAAATAAAGAAGTTCAAGCCAAAGAGCTACTTCAAGTTGCTATGCAACATGCCGAAAAAGTAAACCCCAAATTGAATGCGATTGTGATTCCAATGCATCAACAAGCAGTCGCACGTGCTGAACAACATTCGACAACAGGCACATTTTCAGGTATCCCCTTTTTACTTAAAGATTTACATCAAGAGTATGCAGGGGTTGCCACATCATCTGGATCAAATGCATATAAAAAAAGCAAATATGTCGCCACTGAAAATGCTGAAATTGTTAATCGTTGGGAAAATGCAGGGGTTATTACTTTTGGTTTAACCAATTCTCCTGAGTTTGGAATCAAAGGGATTACTGAACCTGAAGCATGGGGAAGTTGTAAAAATCCGTGGAATCTAAAACATAATAGTGGCGGCTCTTCTGGCGGTTCAGCATCTGCTGTCGCAGCCGGGATTGTGCCTATTGCAGGTGCAAGTGATGGCGGTGGTTCAATCCGTATTCCTGCATCATATTGTGGTTTATTTGGACTCAAACCAAGTCGTGGACGTACACCGTGGGGACCGCAAATAAGTGAAGCCATGCATGGTGCAGCGATGCAACATGTGCTGACTAAATCGGTACGAGATAGTGCTGCCATGCTGGATGCGACACAAGGTTCAGATCACGCCTCTTTATTTAATATCCAAAGTCCAACAGAAAGTTATCTAAAACTTTTACAAAAAGTACCTAAGCGCTTAAAAATTGGATTTTCGACTGAATCACCGATTGGTACTAAAGTTTCTAAAGATGCAATCCAAGCCATTCAGAATACAGCGAAACTATTAGAATCTTTGGGGCATCATGTCGAACAAGCCAAACCGCAAATTGATGGTATGCAACTGGCCAAAGATTTTATTACCACATGGTTTAGTCAATGTGCTTTTACAGTCAATCAAGTCAAACAGAAATTTAATGCCAAAGACAGTGACTTTGAATTAGATACCTTGGCAATCGCCGCTTTTGGCGCTAAAGCTTCTGCTGTAGATTATATTAACAACCTGAATAATTGGGGCATTTATGTCTCACAAATGAATCATTTTTTTGATCATTATGACTTATTTCTACTTCCTGCCACAGCTTCTGTCGCACCTAAAAATGGTGAAGTGAAAACCCCTACATGGCAAATTCCAATTCTCAAAACTTTGATTAAAGTAGACCGAGCACATTTGTTGGCAAAAGGAAAATTGGTCGAACAGCTCATTAAAAATAATTTGCAATGGGTGCCTTTTACTCAATTGGCGAATATTACTGGACTACCCGCGATGTCCGTTCCTTTGTATTGGAATAAAGACAATTTACCGCTCGGTTCGCAGTTTGTTGCACCCTTTGGACGTGAAGATATACTTTTACAGTTAGCAGCACAACTGGAAGTTGCTCAACCTTGGATGCCAAAATACCAATCCATCCAATTATAAATGGATTCAATTTTTCAAAATTTGCACCAATTCAATGAATAAAATGAGTAATGTCGATTACTCATTTTATAAATATACACTTGCGATCACAAAAGCCAGTAAACAGATTGCTTCTGTGATTTCAATACTCGCGCCTATGGTATCACCTGTAATTCCATCAATCCTTTGAATAAATTTAAAACGCAAATACAGTAATGTAAGAATAAAAACTGTCGCAGTCATCAAGCCGATCCAAACAAAATAACCACACAACAATAAGCACACTGCAAAAATAATCACGGCCCAAACACGTGAAATATATTGGGTAATTGAAGAACCTAAACCATTTTCACGGACATATTCTGTAGTAAGAAATAAGAATAACGGCGCTAAACGCCCCAATATAGGAAATAAGATTAAGGCAATATATTGTTGTTTTTGCAAAAGAACATACAAGGCAGACCATTTAACTAAACAAGAAATGATTAAGCTGAGTACCCCAATTGGACCACAAGCAGGATCTTTCATTATTTTTAAGGTGCGTTGTTTATCCCCAAAACCACCAACCCATGCATCAGCTGTGTCAGCCAAGCCATCGAGGTGTAAACCACCTGTTAGCCATATCCAAATGACGAGAACAATTGTACTCAGCAAAACCACGGGTAAGGCATGCAGCACATTCGCAATTGCAAATAAAATCCCGCCTATGATTAACCCCACCAAAGGATAAAACAATACAGACTGTGCATTTTGCTGGAGTGATGGCATCGCTTTGAGCTGAATCGGGATGATCGTCAAAAACTGTAGCGCAATAAAGAATGGCCTCATAGATTTACTCCAACCACTGCAAATGCATTGTTTCCCTGTTTAAAACAAAGCGATTTAACTGCCCTAATTCTGCTGACATTTTCAAAATATCATCTAAAGGCTGTTGTAGTGCGATACATTTTAAAAGTTTAATGACACCAGCATGTGTCACGATTAAGGCCTTTTCGGCATGCGCTTGCAACATATACTGTTGAATATTATGTAATGCATCTTGAATACGTGCATAAAAAATATGCAAACTTTCAGCATGTGGTGGTGTAAATTTTGTAGGCTGTTGCCAAAAATTCGCTAATAACTCAGGCTCATTTTCATAAATAGTTTGAGTTGATTGAGCTTCCCAATCCCCAAAATGCATTTCTTGTAGCTGTTGATCAACGATCAAGGGAATATTGAATTGTTCAGAAATAAGCTCTGAAAATAAACGACAACGCTTTAATGGTGAAGTAAAAATCATATCCCAATCAGACTGAAGCGCACTTAAAACAGTTGAAGACTGGTCTAAGATTTGAATGGACTGATGCATTTGCTGCCAACCCAATACAGTCAGATCATCATCGGTAGAACCTCGTAAGGTATGACTGAGTGTGGTTTCTCCATGGCGGAGCAAATCCAGTTGCAGTTTGAGTTCCATTTGGGTTGTCACTTGCTCGCCATCCACTTTGATTAAACCTTTTCACCTGTGACAGCCGCTTCAGCAAAAGTCGCCATATGATTATGTAAACTACATGCCAATTTGATAATGCCTAAAGCAGCACCTGCACCACTGCCTTCACCGAGTCGTAAATTCAATTTTAATAGCGGATCTGCATCTAATTCATCTAATAAACGGCGATGTCCGTACTCGGCAGACTGATGACCGAACAGCATCCATTGTCGTACTTCTGGGTTTAAACGCACAGCAATTAAAGCTGAAACTGTACTAATAAAACCATCGATAACAACAGCTAAGCCGAGTTGCGCACAACGAATATAAGCACCTGTCATTGCAGCAATTTCTAAACCACCAACGGCACAGAGTATTTTAAATGGATCCGTGCCAACAGCATGCTGATGCAGTTGAATCGCTTGATTAATCACATCCTTTTTATGTTGTAATTGTACTGCATTGATTCCTGTACCAATGCCTGTTAATTGTTCTGCCGATTCAGCAAGCAATAAGCAAGATAATGCTGAAGCTGAACAGGTATTGCCTATCCCCATTTCGCCTGCAATATAAATTGATGCACCATGAGCAATGGCTTTTTCTACACTTTCACAGCCTAAATTCATGGCTTGCATACATTGCTCTTCGGTCATTGCTGCTTGTTTTACGAAGTTTGCTGTACCTTGAGCTATACAATATCGCTCGACACCAGCATATTCATAAGTATCACCCACAGAGCCACAATCAATCACCTGCAATGTTGCAGCATATTCCTTAGCAATCACACTGATACATGCACCACCTGTCGCAAAATTTTGTAGCATTTGACGAGTCACAGCTTGGGGATATGCAGAAATATTTTCCTGCATAACACCATGATCACCTGCAAAGATCGTAATCCAAGGGCTATTCACATTGGGTTGAGGATTATTTTGTAACGCAGCCAATTGCACCGCTACATTTTCCAATACTGAAAGAGAACCTGTGGGTTTAGTCAGTTGCAATTGACGTTCTTGCGCCTGTTTTTTGACATCTGCATTTGGAACTTTACATGCATCTAACCACCACTTCATTATTTCTCTCCTTTTAAGATCATTGGAAACCCAGCCACACAAAACACCACTTTATCTACAATTTGTCCTAACTGCTGATGCAAACGCCCCGATTCATCGACAAATTTACGGGTAATTTCGCCCATAGGAATAACACCTAAACCAGTTTCATTACTCACCAGAATAAGCTCAGATTGCAGTTGAGGAAGCAGTGCCAATAACTTTTGACATTGATCGATTTGTAAATCTAAGTCAGGATGCATCAATAAATTACTCATCCACAGTGTTAAACAATCAACCAAAATTACTTGCCCTGCTACATCATTTTTCAGCAAACAATCTGCTAAAAATAGCGGTTCCTCTATGACTTTCCATTGGTTTGGACGTTGTGACTGGTGATGTTTAATTCGTTGGCGCATTTCATCATCATCAGCTTGTGCTGTGGCAATATAAATAACAGCTTTGCCTGACTGAATAGCTGTTTGCTCTGCTAAACGACTTTTTCCAGATCGTGCGCCACCCAATATTAACTGCATCATTGATTTTGCTCCTGAAATAAAGCTTGCTTAACACTATTTTGATCAAAGTTATGCTGATACAAAGGATAAAGCTTACCTTGTAAAATTTTAGCTTTATAAAAACCAAAAGTAAGATGATCAATTGAAATTTCAAACGTTTTTTGTTGCAACACTGAGATATCATTAAATATGTGTTCAGCTGTAAATGCCGCTTGATATAAACCCAAAGTAATATGCGGGCAATATTCTAATGCCGCAATTTCTTGATGGTTGCTAGAGAGTAGGTTTCTTATTTTGCTTAGGCTATTTTCTGTATCTAATATTTCAATAAATAATGCACTTTCAAAACTTTTGATTTGTCCTGTACTGAGTTTAAACCTTTTAAAATGTATATTCTCTAATCGTGCTACTTGTTGCTGAAACTGGTCTTGTGAGAAATCATCATTCAATTGCATGCAATCTTGTTTTAGAAAGCCACAAATGAATAAAGTGATATGAAACTGACGCATATTGGGGCGTAGTAAATAATTTGAAAATTGTTGTCTCAGTTGATTTAAATATGCAATAAGTTCAGGTTGCTCAATTTCTATGTACCATAGCGCATAGTCTTCCCTCCCTTTGTGCCACTCAGGATAATCATGCGCTTCAGTCGGAATGGTGAGTTGATGAGGTTGTAAAAACACAATAAATATACTTTTAGATTTATTGTGTTATTAAAGCATGTAATGGCTTGGTTTTGCTGTGATATTGCATGAAGGCTATTCAGTTAGAGATGAATATTGTTCATTTTATTTCTTGAATGATTTACCAAAAGCCCTTTCATTTAAATACAACTGTGTCTGTTCACACAGAATCATGTTTAAGAAAATACTAAAATACTGAAGGTGCATTGGCTTTTACGATACAAAAAATTGCAAATACATCAAAAACCCTAATTCAAGGTCATGATTTTTATTATTTTTTTACAAGATTAAATAATTACATAGCCCCAAAATAAAAAGATTGAGCTCAATTCAATATTGAGCTCAATCCTGTGTTTAATAAAACTGCCCGAGATTTAAGTTCAGTTCGATCTAGATAAAGTTTTCATCTGAAAAAAATGAATTATTTACCCGGTTTGAAACTATCTTTTAAATCCAAAATACGGTTAAACACTGGTTTTTCAGCGGTATGATCATACTGATCTGCAACAAAATAACCTTCACGTTCAAACTGGAAGCGATCTTCTGGTTGAGCTTGCGCTAAAGCAGGTTCAATGACCGCTTGAAGCACTTGTAAAGATTCAGGATTTAGATTTGCAAGGAAATCATCATCCGCATCGGGTGCAGCTTCGGTAAATAAACGATCATAAATACGGACTTCTGCTGGAATTCCTTTCGTTGCAGAAACCCAATGAATCACGCCTTTGACTTTACGACCTTCAGGATTTTTACCTAAAGTTTCAGGGTCGATTGAACATTTCAATTCAATCACTTCACCATTCGCATCTTTAATGACTTCATCACACTTGATCACGTAAGCATGGCGTAAACGTACCTCACCTTCTGGAACTAAGCGTTTAAAGCCTTTCGGTGGGACTTCTTCAAAGTCTTTACGATCGATGTAAATTTCAGATGTTAATGGAATAATGCGATCGCCCATGTCTACATTTGGATGACGTGCATGGGTTAAATCCATCGCTTCAGGAAGATTAGTCAACGTCACTTTCAATGGATTTAGCACAGCCATACCACGTGCCGCTGTGTTTTCCAATGATTGACGAATACAGAACTCAAGCATTGCCACATCGACAATACCATCGGTCTTTGAAACTCCTACACGCTTACAAAAATCACGTAAACCCTCAGGAGTAAAACCACGACGACGCATACCGACAACGGTTGGCATACGTGGATCATCCCAACCATTAACATGATTACCTTCAACCAATTTGCGCAATTTACGCTTAGAGGTAATGGTGTAATCCACATTTAAACGGCTCGATTCATACTGGCGAGGTACAGCCTTAGAATGCACTTTCTCA
Organism: Acinetobacter rongchengensis; assembly: GCF_003611475.1. Classification (GTDB taxonomy): domain Bacteria; phylum Pseudomonadota; class Gammaproteobacteria; order Pseudomonadales; family Moraxellaceae; genus Acinetobacter; species Acinetobacter rongchengensis. Next base: position 178,146 of record NZ_RAXT01000001.1, read on the forward strand.
ACAATCCAGTCATAGAATGGACGGTGATCTTGGAACTCTAAAGTACAGAGTGAATGAGTAATCCCTTCAATCGCATCGGATAATGGATGAGCATAGTCATACATTGGGTACATCTTCCATTTATCACCTGTTTGGTGATGTTCAGAATGAAGTACACGATATAAAATTGGATCACGCATATGCACATTAGGCGATGTCATATCAATTTTGGCACGTAAAACCGCTTGTCCCTCGCCTAATTCGCCATTGTTCATTTGTTCAAAACGAGCAAGGTTTTCTTCGATAGACGCATCACGGTATGGAGAATTTTTACCTGGTTCTACAAAATTACCACGATTCAATCGAATCTCTTCTGGTGACTGCAAATCGACATAAGCATCACCTTGTTGGATCAATTGAATCGCCCAAGTATGCAACTGATCGAAATAGCTCGATGCATAACGTGGTTCGCCATTCCAATCAAAACCCAACCATTTCACATCATTGGCAATACCATCGACATATTCTTGTTCTTCGGCATCAGGATTTGTATCGTCGAAACGTAGATTACATAAACCTTCAAATTCTTCTGCAATCCCAAAGTTTAAGCAAATGGCCTTAACATGACCAATATGCAAATAACCATTCGGTTCAGGTGGAAAACGTGTAACAACAGTTTGTGTACGTCCTGCTTCTAAATCGTCAGTAATAACTTGACGTACAAAGTCCAAGCCTGCCTGTTGTTCTTGCTGCACAGCATCGACAGGTGTAGTACTGGTTGTCGGGTTCTTTGGCAGTTCTGAAACAACATCATTTGGCTTCATAGTTGATAAATCACTTTTAAAAGTTAAAATAAGATAAATAAAAACGCTTTTCTGGAAATATTAACAAAGAAAATAGCGTTTTTGCTTGCTATGTAGTTTACAGTTTGCTTATGCTTCTCTCAACCAAAAACCCATGGCTTTTTGTCATGATTAGGAGATTATAGAATGAGTTTTCCTCAAGTCGAATTAAACACCAACAAAGGACGTATTGTTCTTGAACTTAATGCTGAAAAAGCGCCTAAAACAGTCGCTAACTTCTTAGAGTATGTTCGTGATGGTTTTTATGATGGCGTAATCTTCCACCGTGTTATTGATGGTTTTATGATCCAAGGCGGCGGCATGGACGAAAACTTCAAAGAAAAAGCCACTCGTGATTCAATCGAAAACGAAGCTGACAACGGTTTAAGTAACGATGAAGGTACGATTGCAATGGCGCGTACTCAAGCACCTCACTCTGCATCTGCTCAATTCTTCATCAACGTAAAAAACAACTCTTTCCTTAATCATACGGGTAAAACCGCTCAAGGTTGGGGTTATGCAGTATTTGGTAAAGTTACAGAAGGTTTAGACGTCGTTGAAGCGATCAAAGGTGTACGTACGGGTAACCGTGGTTATCATGCTGATGTTCCTTTAGAAAATGTTGTGATCGAATCTGCGAAAATCATTTCGGAATAATCCCTCCTAACCTCCCTTTAAAAAAGGGAGGAACTTCCAGAATATAAAAGGAAGAAAGTCCCTCTTTTTCAAAGATGGGTGAGGAGCATTGCTCCGCAAGGGAGATTTTAAAATAAAGGAAAATAAGTGACCTATCTGTTTATCGCTGATTTACATTTGTCACCTAATCACCCTCGACTCGTTCGGGGGTTTTTAGATTTGTTACAACACTACCAAAATAAGAATACCAAGCTTTATATTTTAGGTGATTGGTTCAATGCATGGATTGGAGATGACTATACTGCGCCATGGTTAGATGAAATTATTCAACAATTAAAACAATTTACAGATGTTGGAAATCAAATTTACTTCCAAGTGGGTAATCGTGACTTTGCATTAGGTCAAAAATTCTTAAATCAATTTAATGGTGTACTCCTTCCTGATATTTATATACTTCATATTGGCAATCAAACATTCCGCCTTGAACATGGCGATGCCTTATGCACCGATGATATTTCCTATCAACGATTTAAAAAGATCATTCGAAATCCAATCGTTTTAGGTCTTCTAAAAAGCACACCACTCAGTTTTAGACAAAAACTCGCCAACGGTTTTCGCAAAAAAAGCCGTCAATCACAACAAAATAAATCCTATGCAATCATGGATGTAAATCAACAAGCTGTTGAAAATGCACTACATGATGTGGATGTACTGATTCACGGACACACCCATCGTCCACAAATCCATAATATCAATGGAAAATCTCGAATCGTTTTAGGTGATTGGCGTGAAAAAACCGCTGAAGCCATGATATTAGAAATCAATCAGAATGCTGATTGGGAATTCTTCAAATGGATCATCATCGAGTAGTTATGCTTTAAATAATCGTGATTTTTCACATTTATTACGCGTAAAAAGATTTAAAAAATTAAAATTGAGAATATAATATATCGAAATTTTACGATATATGAGATCACTCATGGATGTATTAAGCATTTTAAAAACACGCTATACCACTAAAGCTTATGATGCAACTAAGAAAATTCCGCAACAACAGTTTGAACGTTTACTTGAAATCCTACGTTTAGCACCCTCTTCGATCAATATCCAACCGTGGCATTATTTTATTGCAGACCATCAAACGGCTAAAGAACGTATTGCAAAAGCCTTGGTTGGTAAATATACCTACAACGCAGCTAAAGTTTTGGATTCTTCTCATACACTTTTATTTTGCACAAAAGCTGACATTACCGAAGATCATCTTGCGAGCTTGCTAAATCAGGATGATTTAAGTGGTCGGTTTAAAGATGAAAAAGCCAAACAAGGTCAAAAAGATAGCCGCACAGGTTATGTTGATTATTATCGTAATGAAAAAGGCGATATTCAACGTTGGGCTGAAAATCAAACCTTTATTGCTCTAGGTCAAATGCTCTTGGCTGCTGGAATTGAAGGTGTTGACGCTACGCCTATTGGCGGTTTTGATGAACAAATTATCACTGAAGAGTTAGGCTTAGCTGAAAAAGGATTAATTCCTTCTGTTATTCTCACTTTAGGTTATCGCAGTGAGTCTGACTTTAATGCCAAACTACCTAAATCTCGCTTAAATAAAGAAGAAATATTTACTCAGCTTTAATTACACGATTCAATGGATAGAATAATCGATATATCCTCAAGAATTTTGAGGGGTATTACACCCCTCTACTTTTTTAACTATCTGAAAATAGAACTAACTTGAGTTTGGGATAAGATACGTTCCAGATGTATGATACACGAAACGTCAGTCGCGTTGTTTGAGGCAGGACTACATACGCCATTTACTGTTTTTGCAATACATTAAGTACATAGCGGTATTGGCCGAGTTTGCGACTGACAAATGGTTTTGCCTACTTTCCCCGAAAGAAAAGTAGGTCGAACCTGAACAAGATTGAAATATATTTCAAGCGAAGTGCAAGACGAAGTGGGTTAATACCTACATTTGACTTTAAAGAGTAAGACTCCGCCGTACATAATCTAGCTTTTTTTAACAACTTACATCAGAACTTACCCCGAACTGATGTTAAACCTAAAATTTCAACGATTAAACAGGATGGCTTTTTGCAATTTCTTGGCTAATCATCACCGCAGTTGCTGCTGATAATGTCCATCCCAAATGCCCATGCCCTGTATTATAAAATACCCGTTCCCGTTTACCACGCTTAACCACTGGCATCATATTCGGCATCATTGGTCTTAAACCAGCCCAAGGAATACAATGTTCAGTTGAAATATCAAAGTTTCTATTGACCCAATCGGTCAAGGGTTGAATTCGATCAGAACGAATATCTCGGTTATAACCATTAAATTCAGCCGTTCCTGCGATACGTAAACGATTTGCACCCAAACGAGATGTCACGATTTTGGCACTTTCGTCAAGTAAACTGACCCAAGGTGCACCATTGATACTTCTTTCATCATCCAACTGCACAGTAATTGAATACCCCTTCACTGGGTAAACATTGACACGATCACCCAATTGATTAGCCAAATGATAGCTTCCCACACCACCACAGACCACAACCGCATCTGCTCTCAATTGCTCAATGACTTTTGCTTGACCTTCTACATTTTCACCACTCGGATGATATTGAATATTCACGCCTTTGGTTGTGTGCTCAACATTGACCACTTCCATACCGAAAATATATTTCACCCCATATTTTTCAGTCGCTTTGGCTAAACCCGTGGTGAATTTATGAATATCTCCTGTCGCATCACCTGGACAATAGAACCCACCGTAATATTCACCTTTTAAGCTCGGTTCAATTCTTTTAATCTCTTCAGGACTCACCGCATGGCGCTCTAAACCACCTTTGCACAGCAAACTATTGACCCGAGTCGCCACTTCATAATCTTGCTCAGTATGATAAAAATGTAAAATGCCACGTTTTTCTAAATCAAAATGAATGCCTTCTTGTTCAGCAATGCTGAATAATCGTTGACGTGCCAAAAGCGCCATTTTTACGGTGTCTTGTGTATTGGATTCATAATGTTTGATATTGCCTAAGAATTCGGCCAACCATGCATATTTGTGCAAATCAAAAGATGGATTGAGCAATAATGGCGCATCTTTACGCGCCATCCATTTAATGCCTTTTAATACTGTAGATTTTTGATTCCAAACCTCAGCATTGCAAGCCGATAGTTGACCGCCGTTGGCAAAAGAGGTTTCCATCGCTGGGAAAAGATGTTTATCGATTACAGTAACTTGATAGCCCAATTGAGCCAGTTCGTAGGCTGAGGTAACTCCAGTAATCCCTGAACCAATCACAACAATATGACACATACGCACACTCCTTTGAAAATGCAATACTTTTTTTAATGCATTATTTCAAGCATGCCCCATCTGTCATGTGTACCTGAGAGCTTCGATAAAACTTAAACCATTTAAGTTTTACCATCCCCTTCGGTGAACCATTTGCTTATTTTACAATAGAATGGCTTCTCTCCAGATTTTAAAATTATTACAGTCCTTTTGCCTGAGAGTTTCCGGGGTCGTTGCTCCTTCGGCGAGTCTACAAGAGACTTCTCTCCTGCAATAATATTTAATTATAGTTAAGCAACTTATATGCCATTTTCAGAAACAAATACAACACATATTGCTAGACTTGTATAAGTAAATTGGCTAAAAATCCGTTTATTTTAGCTCAAAAATACAACTTAACCACTCACAGAATCATATCGGAACACATTCAAATCATCATATTCAATTTGAGGTGTTGTTCCCGAAATAATGTCAGAGAGTAACTTTGCAGAACCACATGACATGGTCCAACCCAGTGTTCCATGTCCAGTATTGGTATAAAGATTTCGATATTTGGTTTTGCCTACAATCGGTGTACCATCAGGAGTTGCAGGTCTTAAGCCTGTCCAAAAATGTGCTTCTGAAATATCACTGGCATTGGGAAACAATTGCTGTAAAACCATCAATAAGGTATTTTCACGACTGGATTTTAAAGAACGATCAAAACCGTTAATTTCAGCCATTCCTCCAACACGGATACGATCATCAAAGCGCGTTAAGGCGATTTTATAAGACTCATCCAGAATTGTTGAAACAGGTGATAATTCTGGGTCAATAATTTTGGTGGTAATTGAATAACCTTTCAATGGATAAACAGGTGCATCGATACCCAACTGTTTTAATATTTCATGGCTATAACTCCCCAATGCAATCACATAAGCATCACCTTTTATTGTTGTACCCTCTTTTAATTGAATGGCTGTAATTTGGTCTGCATTTTTTTCAATAGACGTTATAGTGGTATTAAATAAGAAATTCACACCCTGCTTTGCCGCCAATTCAGCCAGTTCCGTCGTAAATTTTTGACAATCTCCAGTCTGATCATTCGGAAGTCGTAATCCACCCACAAAATCTACCGTAGCATGTGCAAGTGCGGGCTCAGCGTTGATCACACCTTGCTTATCCAATAATTCAAATGGAACACCTTCATGCTTTAAAACTTCGGTATCTTTACCTGCAACATCTAACTGTTCTTGCTTTCTAAATAATTGTAATGTGCCCAATTGGCGTTCATCAAAATGAATCCCTGTTTCAGCACGTAACTCATCCAAACAATCACGGCTATATTCAGAAATCCGAACCATACGTTCTTTATTGATCTGATAGCGATCGATATTACACTCAGCTAACATACGAACCATCCACTGATATTGAAACATATCTCCAGTGAGTTTAATCGCGAGTGGTGAATGCGGTTGGAACATCCATTTAAAGGCTTTTAAAGGAATGCCAGGAGCGGCCCAAGGAGAGGCATAACCGGGAGAAATTTGCCCAGCATTGGCAAAACTGGTTTCTAGTGCGACATTTGGCTGACGATCAATGACTTTGACTTCATGTCCTGCTTGTTTTAAATAATATGCTGACGTTGTACCTATGACACCTGCACCTAGAACGACTATATGCATAATAAACCGATCCTTAAACGAATCATTCGTCTTATAATAAAATTTTATAACTCTTGATAAATATATTTATCATTGTATAAATTTAGCACTTTTCATCTTTTTCGCAATAAAGATTTAGTGATGACCTGTCCATTATGATCAAGAATTATGATTATCTATAATTTAAACTTAATAAAAAATAAAGGATATTGAGCTACCTCAATATCCTTAAAATAGAATACTTATACTTTAATATTTTAAATAATTAACGATGCGTATGGATCGACATCACAATACCAAAACTGGCCAACAATGCAATAACTGCTGTTCCGCCATAACTCATTAAAGGTAAAGGATCACCTGTTACAGGTAAAATACCACTGACCATTCCCGAATTGACAAAGACATAGAAAAATAAAGATAATCCAATTGTCCCAGCCAATAAGCGACCATAGTTATGAAAGCAATTCAAACTGATCATTAGGCATCTAAAAATCATCGCAGCATAAAGTACAAATAAGAAGAAAACACCAATAAAACCAAACTCTTCTGCATAGGTTGACATAATAAAGTCAGTATGGTGCTCAGGCAGATAACCCAATTGTGATTGCGTTCCTTCCAAGAAACCACGACCTGTAATCCCACCAGAACCAATGGCAATTTTTGACTGGATAATATTCCAACCTGCACCTAAAGCATCTGATTCAGGATCAAATAAAGTCAAAATACGCTTCTTTTGATACGCTTGGAGTACAAAAGTCCAAATCACGGGAAATGCGAGTGCTAAAGCACCCAAAGTACCAATAATCAACGTCCAAGACATGCCACTTAAAAACAGTGCAAACACACCGCCAATGATGATCCCAATCGCTAAATCGGGCTGTAATAATGCCAATACAAAAGGGACCAACATGATGATTACAGCAACAACAATATGTCTAAACTTGGGCGGTAATGGATTACGAGCAAAATACCAAGCCATCATCAAAGGCATAGCAAACTTCATAAATTCACTGGGTTGCATACTGCCAATACCCGGAACCGTTAACCAGCGCTTTGCACCTAAACGCACATCACCAACCAGTAACACCAAGATCAGTAATAAAATAGCAAATAGATAAAACCATGGGCTAATTGCCTGATAAACTTTCGGCGGAATTTGAGCACAAATGAATAACAGCACAAAGCCGACACCAAAACTGATCCCTTGACGTATCACCATAGATACATCTTCTGAAGATGCACTATAAACCATCAATAAACCAAGAACGGTATTGATCATCAAAAAACCAAGCAACCAAGGATCTAAATGTAATTTATCCCATCTAGATACATTTTGATTAATGCTTATACCATCTCGAACAGATTGGCGTAAAAACTTATACTGGGGTGATGGCGTCATGGAGAATATCTGTAGACATGCTTATTTAAGATAAAACGATCAGATAAATTTTAAGTCAGAAAATCTATCCACCAACAATAATTTTGATTTTACCCTATTTTCATTGCTGTGACTGTAAAATCAATTTTGCTAATTCAAGATCATCTGGATAGGTTATTTTTATATTGTCAGAACGCCCCGTAACCACATGTACAGGTTCATTTATATACTCAAGCGCACTAGCTTCATCTGTAATGACAATATCATTCGCCAAAGCACTTTCGATTGCAAATTTAAGTTTTGCAAGTGTTGATATCTGTGGTGTCTGAGCTTGCCACAATTGATCCCGACTCACAGTTTGATCAATCTGGTGTCCAGTTGCCACCAATTTCAAGGTATCACGTACGGGTATCGCCAATATAGCACTGACATCTTGCTCAATTGCAGTATTTAGCAAGTTTAGCAAACACGCAGTTGTTACACATGGTCGAGCTGCATCATGTACAAAAACCATATCTTGTGGGTCTGCAAATTTTGAAAGCGTGTTTAACGCATTTAAAACAGAATTTACTCGTTCTGCTCCCCCTAAACAAAAGTGAGCAATTTCTTTGTTGGTCAAATTGAGTGTTTGTACAAAATCATCGTGTTCACCAATCGCTAAAACATAACCTGCAAGTGGCAATTGGTTCAATCGATCAATGGTATGTTCTAATACTGTTTTATTTTCAATGATTTGATATTGTTTAAGTTCTGTTTTAGAAAAACGACTCCCTGTACCAGCAGCAGGAATAATTGCCCATATTTTACGGTTGGTCTGGCGCAGGTTCGTCTTGGTCTTCATTGGTTCTTAAATCAGCATTTGGGTCGATATAAATCGGTTTGTAATGGGTACTGATGGTACTCATTTGTACAAATGTTTCGTGTGGCTTCACTAGACCGAGGTCTAAACGTGCATGTTCTTCAATGGCTTCGGCACCATTTTTTAAATCATACACTTCCGCAGCAAGAATACGGTTTCTTTCTTTTAGGTCAGTGTTTACTTCAGTTTGTTGCTGAATTTGCTGAACTAAAGCTTGGTGAGGGAAATATCCCCCCTCACCAAACCAGAAGCGATACTGTAGGACTGCGATAATCAATATCGCAATCACTAAGATCACTTTACTTGAAGTTGTTTTAAATACTTCTAACATGAGCCATTCAAAGAATTAGTTTAAACCTTTGAATTCAGCTTTACCGCGATAAGCTGCATGAGTCAATTCTTCAATACGAAGTAATTGGTTATATTTTGCAACACGGTCAGAACGGCATAGTGAACCCGTCTTAATTTGACCCGCTGCTGTACCTACTGCTAAATCAGCAATCGTAGAATCTTCAGTTTCACCTGAACGATGTGAAATTACAGTAGAGTAACCATTTGCTTTAGCAAGATAGATAGCATCTAAAGTTTCAGTCAAAGTACCAATTTGGTTGTATTTGATTAAGATCGAGTTACCAACTTTCTCATCAATACCACGTTGTAAAATCTTAGGATTGGTTACGAATAAATCGTCACCCACCAATTGGATTTTATCACCAAGGATAGATGTTAAATAAGACCAACCCGCCCAATCAGATTCATCCAAACCATCTTCAATAGAAATAATTGGATATTGGTTGACAAGACCTGCTAAATAGTCAGCAAATTGGTTGCTTGAGAATGCTTTATTGCCTTCACCTGCAAGAATATATTGACCATTTTTGTAGAATTCTGAAGACGCACAATCCAATGCAAGCATGATGTCAGAACCTGCTTTATAGCCAGTTTTTTCAATCGCTTCCAGAATAACTGTAATGGCTTCTTCATTTGAACGTAAGTTTGGCGCAAAACCACCTTCATCACCTACAGCAGTGTTTAAACCTTTTTTGTTTAAAACTGATTTTAGAGAATGGAAGATTTCAGCACCTGCACGTAATGCTTCTGCAAATGATGTAAAACCTACTGGCTCAATCATAAACTCTTGAATATCAACATTATTATCCGCATGTGAACCACCGTTGATGATGTTCATCATAGGTACAGGCATGGTTAATGTTGTTTGACCACGTAAGTCAGCGATATATTGGAATAATTCAGTTTTCTTTTCTGTTGCAGCAGCACGTGCAGCAGCCAAAGAAACAGCCAAAGTCGCATTCGCACCTAATTTTTCTTTATTTTCAGTACCGTCAAGCGCGATCATTTTGTCATCAAGCGCTTTTTGTTCAAATACGTTTTGACCTTTTAATAAGTCTTTGATTTGACCATTTACGTTTTGAACTGCAGTACGAACACCTTTACCTAAGTAACGTGCTTTATCGCCATCACGAAGTTCTAAAGCTTCACGAGAACCAGTTGAAGCACCAGATGGTGCACATGCACGGCCAACAACGCCAGAGTCTAGGATTACGTCAGCTTCGATGGTTGGGTTACCACGAGAGTCCAAAATTTCACGTGCACGAATGTCAACGATTTGGCTCATGAATAATTCCTCAGTTGATTAAAAATAAGATGCCTCTTATAAAGGCATCAATGTGTATCTAATTTTTTGAACCCTTTCACCAAGGTGTCCAATTCTTTTATTTGTGCTAAGAATGGCTCAAGTTGTGACATACGCAAAGCACATGGTCCATCACATTTGGCTTTTTCAGGATCAGGATGACCTTCCAAGAACAAACCAGCCAAACCAGTTGCCATCCCTGCACGTGCTAAAGTTGTAATTTGCGCACGACGACCACCCGCTGAGTCTGCACGACCACCAGGTGTTTGCAAAGCATGTGTTACATCAAAGAACACAGGGACATTCATTTCTTTCATGGTGTCAAAGCCTAGCATATCAACAACTAAGTTATTGTAACCAAATGCTGAGCCACGCTCACAAAGAATCAGTTTGTCATTTCCAGCTTCTAAACATTTGTTTAGAATATGACGCATTTCATGCGGTGCTAAAAATTGTGCTTTTTTGATGTTAATAATGGCTTGTGTTTTTGCCATTGCTTCAACAAGATCAGTCTGACGACTTAGAAATGCAGGAAGTTGAATAATATCTGCAACTTCCGCAACAGGTGCAGCTTGATAAGGTTCATGTACATCAGTGATGATGGGTACATTGAAATGTTTCTTAATGTCAGCTAACCACTCAATTCCCTTTTCCAAGCCTGGACCACGGAATGAATACAAACTTGAACGATTGGCTTTATCAAAACTTGCTTTAAACACATATGGGATATCTAAGCGTTTGCAGATATCGACATACGTTTCAGCAATTTCAAAAGCTAAGTCTTTAGACTCAAGTACATTCATTCCGCCGAATAATACAAATGGCAAATGATTTGCCATTTGTATATCGCCTAAACGTACAATTTCTTGTGGTTTTAATTGTGACATTTAAACTTCCTAGTTAGTTGCTACACACTTATTTACTGTTTTGATGCTGTTTTTTCGCAGCGTCAATAAAGCTAGCAAATAATGGATGCCCATCACGTGGTGAACTTGTAAATTCTGGGTGGAATTGTACAGCAATAAACCAAGGATGTTCAGGAATTTCTACAGTTTCAACAAGGTGTTGTACCGCTGAGTAACCTGAAATTTTCATACCTGCTTGTTCAATTGCAGGAATAAAACGATCATTCATTTCATAGCGATGACGATGACGTTCAGTAATTTCAGCTTTCGCATAAACTTCACGTGTCTTCGTGCCTTCAACCAATTCAGATGTTTGTGCACCTAAACGCATTGTTCCACCAAGATTTGACTCAGTACTGCGATGTTGGATTTCACCACGCTCATCTAACCACTCAGTGATCAAACCAATCAATGGGAATTTAGTCGAACGGTTGAATTCTGTTGACGTTGCTTCAGGCATACCTGCAACATGACGTGCAAACTCAATCACAGCCAATTGCATACCCAAACAAATACCAAGGAATGGTACACCATTTTCACGAGCAAACTGAATAGCCTTCATTTTGCCTTCTGTACCACGTTCACCAAAACCACCTGGAACCAAAATCGCATCCATATCTTTTAATACTTCAGCGACATTTTGAGTTTCAAGGTCTTCAGCATTGACATATTCAATTTGAACTTTAACGCGGTTTTGAATTCCTGCATGTAAAAGTGCTTCATTTACAGACTTATAAGCGTCTGGTAATTCAACATATTTACCTACCATCGCAACACGTACAGTGTATTCAGGGTTTAATAATGCTTCTACAACGTGATCCCAATCTGAAAGATCCGCTTCTGGTAAACCGTCATAACCAAAACGTTCACAAATTAAATCGTCAACATTTTGCTCATAGAATGTACGTGGAATTTGGTAAATCGAACGTGCATCTTTACATACCACAACAGCACGAGCTTCAACGTTTGTGAATAATGCAATTTTACGTGTCGTATCTGCATCAACATCGTGTTCAGTACGGCAAATCAAAATATCTGGCTGAATACCAATCGACAATAATTCTTTTACAGAATGTTGTGTCGGTTTGGTTTTAAGTTCTGCTGCAGATTTGATATAAGGAAGTAGAGTCAAATGCATCAGCATGGTACGTTTATGACCAAGCTCAACCATTAACTGACGTACAGATTCCATGAACGGAAGTGATTCGATATCACCCACAGTTCCACCGATTTCTACGATAGCAACGTCATAACCCTCGCCTGCGCGAAGTACGCGTTCTTTAATATTATCCGTAATATGTGGAATAACTTGTACAGTACCGCCAAGGTAGTCACCACGACGTTCTTTATTTAAAACATCTTGGTAAACACGACCTGAAGTAAAGTTATTCAGTTTGGTCATTTTTGCACGACGTAAGAAACGTTCGTAATAACCCAAGTCTAAGTCAGTTTCGGCACCATCCTCTGTGACAAAAACTTCACCGTGCTGGAATGGGCTCATAGTCCCAGGATCGACATTAATGTATGGATCCATTTTGACCATGGTTACTTTTAAACCACGGGCTTCTAAAAGTGCAGCAACTGAAGCAGCTGAAATACCTTTACCTAGTGATGATACAACACCACCAGTTACGAATATAAAATGGGTCATTAAGTTTCTCGTACAATGGAGCCTAAATTGGCCTACAATGTTGTGCGATTTTACTTTACTCTGTACCAAGAAAGCAAAGTCAATTCACATCAATTCATAGAACAATAAACAATTGGCTATTCTATCAGCATTTCCAATAAAAAATTAGCTCTAGATAAGATGATTTTCAAATATGATTTTGCTGTTATACTGCTACCATCTCTCTAATCTGTATTGTTTTGAGTCATTATGAATAAGAAACTTTTAATTTGTGGTGCAATTGCCACTGTACTACTTGTATCAGCTTGTGTAAAAAAAGAAGCACCGAAAGAAGATGAGCAAGAAATTGAGACCACTCAAACTACAAGCTCTGAACCTGCACAATTCGAAAACTTACCAAGTGCTGAACAAAATGGCACGCAACAAGTTGAAGCACCTGCGCAAGTTGAAATTGAACGTACTCAAACTGAAAATACGACCACTGAAATTCGTCGTGAAACACATGAAGTACACGCTACAACACAAAATCAATCAGCTGAAAGCAAGCCTGTTGAAGAATCTAAGCCTGCAAAAGCTGAATCAGTAAAAACTGAGACAACTCAAGCCGCTCCAAAAGCAACCACAGGTGCTGCGCAGTCTGAAGATGATGCTGTTGCTGCTGCGATTGCCGCTGCGACTCCAGCTTTGAAAAATTAATTTTTAATTTTTTAATAAAAAAACCAGTCATGATTGGCTCAGGCTGATCAGTAAAAAAGTATTTTGCTGATCCTAATATAAGAATCCCCCCTAACCCTGAGCCATATATTGCGCAAGGAAAAGAGGGGAAATCTTTGAGAATTTAAAATTATCTTAAATTCCTTATGTAGGAGTGCGACTCATCCCTCCTTTAAAAAAGGTGAGGAGCATGCTCCGCAAGGGAGAGGTTTTTCAAATGCCTAATGGATTGTTTTTCAATTTATTCGCTGATCAAACTGATGCTCAAATCAAAAATTAATACTGCTTTAAAAAATCCGCAATCAGTTTAGATGCCCACGATTTAGAGTTTAACCCCTCATAAAAACCACAATGACTTCCCTTCTTCGTGGTGACAACCATAATATTATCCATCTGCTGGATGGTTTCTTTGTAAGGTTCTAAATTTCGAATTGAGCATACTGGATCATCTTCCGCATTTAAAACCATGAGCGGAATTTTTATATTTTCAAGAACATAGATCGGGTTTATGGCTTGATCATAACTTTGATAATCTGCAAAACCTGCCATTTGAAAATAAGTACTTTGAAATTCTTGTAAGGTCTTTGTCGCCAGCACCTGTTGAACGGACGCAACAGCATTCCATGTATTTTTATATGGATAAACAAAGGCTTTGAATAACTTTTGAGTCATCATTTTGCTATAAAAAGGATGTACATTTTCAAAACCTGTTTGTGTGTTATAACCCGGACACATTGCAAAAGCGGCTTTAAAAGGGGTATCTACACCTTGCTCGCCCAAGTAACGGACCAATAAACCAGTACCAGCCGATGAACCAACAGCATAAAGCGTAGATTGTGGGAATATTTTTTGAATATAGGCTAATTGCTCTTTTAAATCAGACGTTGATCCAAAAATCGACATTTGTGGAACAGGCATCGGCAACCCAGCATGACCACGGCGTAAACACAGCGCAATTCTCCAACCTGTATATTCATGTAAATCTTTCACCAACTCACGCATACTTTCAGGTGTGCCTGTAATGGTATGCATCACTACAATCGTTGGTGTTTCTTTGGGTAAATCATAACCATACCAAGCGATCGCAGTAACACCACCATCTTGCATCGTCAGTTGTTCAATACGGTCATATTTCAGTTTAATTGTTTTCTTTTTCACCACATCAAAATAAATTAAATGGATGTGTTGATTACTGAGCCACGGTGTAGGTCGGTATTTTTGTTGTAATTGAGGGAGTTTATCTACCAAATCTTTAAATTGCCCTTCTTGGTCATAGTACATTTTAGGCAGTTCAGCACCAGTCACTTGATCCAATATAGATTGAGCCAACTGATTGAATTTATTGATGATTGACATGATATGACTCTCTATTCAACACATTTAAAACAATTCAATTACAAAGACTAAAGTAAAGACACATTCACATTAAATGATCATCCATTTAATTGTAGTTTTGTAGTGAAATTTGTTTCTAACCATTCATAGTCAATGATTAGAAACACTTCATATTGATTTAAAAAATAAAATTTTTAAATGGAACACCATTATTTAGGCTTAAATGCCGCCATACGTTGTCCCATTTGTGCAGCCAAAGCTTCCAAGCCACTTTTTGGACGTAACATCACTTCAAAATCAACGATTTTACCTTGTTCATTAAAACGAATCATATCAATCCCTTTTAATTTCTTTTCGCCAACATTGGCAGAAAACTCAAGTACCACACTTTGCTGATCTTCCGTGTAAAACTCACGGTGATAGGTGAAGTTTTCAAAAATCTGAATCACATTACTTAAAATAAAAAATACAACTTGTTTGCCTTCATATGGGTTATAAGCCACGGGTGAACGAAAAACCACTTCGTCTGCCAATAACGCATTGAGAATATTCATATCACGGCTTTCTATCATAGTGTGCCATTTTTCGAGTGAAGCTTTTGTGTTGATGTAACTCATTTTTATATCCTTATTAAATCAAAATATTCACACCAAGATTAACGCAATGAATGCTTCTTTTCCTTCAGGGATGAGGAATATAGTTCCGCAAAAGGATGAGTGGAAAATAAAATTTAGAACAACCTCTCCCTCACCCTGAGCCATACATGGCCTAAGAAAAGGAGAAAAAATTTGCATCTCAACTCATCATTTAATTCTAGATACTCCTCCCTTTTTTAAAGGAAGGTTGGGAGGGATTATTATCTCAAAAAACCTCTCCCTATCCCTCTCCTAAAAGAGAGGGAATCCATTAAATTTTCTAAATTTTCAAAGCGAATTGTCTTGGCAAATAAAATTAAATCACAGCGGCCAATTCAGCACCTTGACGGATCGCACGCTTAGCATCTAACTCGCCTGCTTCTTTCGCACCACCAATTAAGTGTACAGATTGACCATCAGCTTTTAATTGATCGAACATCGCTGTGTAAGGCTCTTGCCCTGCACAAATCACCACATTATCAACATCAAGGATCATTGATTTGTCACCCACAGTGATATGCAAACCTTGGTCATCAATTTTGTCGTAACTCGCGCCTGGAATCATATTGACATGACGGTGTTTTAAACCTGTACGATGAATCCAACCTGTTGTTTTACCTAAACCCGCTCCAACAGATGATGTTTTGCGTTGTAAAAGATAAATTTCACGTGGAGATTGCTCAACTTCAGGCTGTTTCAAACCACCAACATGTGCATAAGAAGTATCAATCCCCCATTCATCGTAGAATTTTTGAGGATTCAAGCTACCACTCTCACCTTCGTGAGATAAATATTCAGCCGTATCAAAACCAATACCGCCTGCACCAATGACCGCAACTTTCTGGCCAACAGGTTTACGCTCACGTAATACTTCGATATAAGTCAAAACTTTAGGATGATCTATACCTTCAATATCCAAATGGCGTGGTGTCACACCTGTTGCCACCACGATATCATCAAAGTTTTCTGCACTTAACTCTTCATAAGTTGCAGTATGGTTCAGCACTAATTTAATCTTAGGCTGTAACTCAATTTTACGTTTGAAATAACGTAAAGTTTCATAAAACTCTTCTTTACCTGGAATCGTTTTCGCAATATTGAACTGACCACCAATTTGATTCGATGCTTCAAAAATGGTGACGTTATGACCTCGGTCCGCAGCATAAGTTGCAAAGCTTAAACCTGCAGGACCTGCGCCAATCACTGCAATGTTTTTAGCAACTGCTGATTCTTTAAAAATCAGCTCAGTTTCGTAACATGCACGTGGGTTCACTAAACACGTTGCGATTTTCATTGAGAAAATATGATCTAGACACGCTTGGTTACAGCCGATACAGGTATTAATTTCATCTGCACGACCTTGTTCAGCTTTCAAAACAAATTGTGAGTCTGCAAGCATTGGACGTGCCATAGAAATCATATCTGCATCACCTTGCGCTAAAACATGTTCAGCCATTTCAGGTGTATTGATACGATTCGAAGTGATTAAAGGAACATTCACAGCACCTTTTAATTTTTTAGTCACCCATGTAAATGCAGCACGTGGTACTTTAGTCGCGATGGTTGGAATACGTGCTTCATGCCAACCAATACCTGTATTGATAATGGTTGCACCCGCTTTCTCAATTTCTTTAGCAAGCTGAATGACTTCTTCTAAAGTTGAACCACCTTCAACTAAATCCAACATTGAAAGACGATAAATAATAATGAAGTTTTCACCCACTTCTTCACGTGTACGTCTTACAATTTCAATTGGGAAACGAATACGGTTTGCATAACTTCCGCCCCACTCATCATCACGATGATTGGTACGTGCAGCAATGAATTCATTGATCAAATAACCTTCAGAACCCATGATCTCAACACCATCATAGCCCGCAATTTGTGACAATTTGGCACAATTGGCAAAGTCTGCAATAGTCTGTTGAACTTCTGCAGATGTTAGTGCATGTGGTTTTACAGGATTAATCGGTGCTTGAATTGCAGAAGGCGCAACATTTTCAGCCTGATAAGAATAACGACCTGTATGTAAAATCTGTAAAGCAATTTTTCCCCCTGCATCGTGTACAGCCTGCGTAATCACTTTATGTTTTTCAGCTTCTTCCAAAGTGTCCAACTTAGAACCACCGTGAAAAGTCACACCATGGTCATTGGGTGAAATACCACCTGTAACGATCAGTCCAACACCACCAGCAGCACGTTCTGCATAAAATGCAGCCATACGATCATAACCATCTGGAACCTCTTCTAGTCCAACATGCATTGACCCCATCAATACACGGTTTTTTAGTGTGGTAAAGCCCAAATCTAAAGGCGCAAGTAAATGCGGGTAATTAGACATATATACTCCTTGGCGTGCTTCCGCTGGCTGGTATTTTTAACAAGTTTGACGAATATGGTTAATGCAACAAGTTGCATAGTTTTTATCTTTATAATCGAGATTTGATTTTTATGCAACATGTTGCATAATGACTCCACATCCATTTTATTTGCGAACTATTACCGAAATGTCATTAGCCCATGTTTTATTGACAAGTTTGATTGAAAAACCCAGTACAGGTTTTGAACTGGCTCGCCGTTTTGATCGCTCGATGGGTTTCTTTTGGAATGCAACACACCAACAGATTTATCGTGAACTCAACGGTATGCAAAAAAAGGGCTGGATTTCAACTTTAGAAGATCAAGCAGATACTGGACGTAAAAAAACCTATCAAGTTGAACAACTTGGTCGTATTGAATTAACCGAATGGATGGTAAAACAAGGTCAGCCTGCGCAACTTCGTGAAGAATTGATGGTACGTTTACGCATAGAGGCACAGTTTGGTGGAAATTCTGTATTACCTGAACTCGAGCGTCATCTCAGTTTACACCGTGAAAATTTAAAGCTGTATCAACACATATTTGCCAAAGATTTTGCACATACCGATGCTCAAGATCGGACTTTATATATTCACAAAATGATTTTACAATTGGGAATTGACTTAGAAAATGGTTGGATTAATTGGCTAAATCAAGTCATTCCACAACTTAAAACATTTGAAAATCAAGAAAATAGATAAGGAATGCTATGCCATATTATACGATGCCTGATGGTGAGCTTTTATTTGTCCGAGAAATTGGTCAAGGTGAACCCGTACTCGTACTTTCAGGTTTAGGTATGCAAAGTTGGCAATGGCTTCCCTTTTTATTACCCAATATAAAACGCTATAAATTTTATATTCCAGATTGGCGGGGTTTTGGCGGTTCACGTGATTGTAAAATCCCACACGATATCGATGCGATTCAAAACCATTGGCGTGATATAGACAGCTTAATTACACAAATCAAACTAAAAGACTTTATTCTCATGGCCTATTCCATGGGTGCAACCACAGCAATGCATGGCATGCAGTATGGAAATTTACAAGATAAATTAAAGGCTTACCTACACATCGACCAAACACCCAAAATCCCGACTGATGATACATGGGCATTTGGATTATTCGGAAATAAATATTTTAAATTTAAACGCTTACTTGAAGATTTTTCAGTTTTTCTGCATCAATATTCAAATTACCGTTTGGTGGATGACTTACCAATCGCGCCAAGAACTGAGTTGGTTCAAATGTGGGCAAATTTTATTAAATTACAAGGTAGCAACAAAATTAGCCCTTTTATATTTAATTTGGCATTGAAACACCAGCAATTACAAAAATTTTTACTCCCCAGCAGACGTTTAGATTACCTCACATGGTATATCGATAATTACTTAAATCATGATGAAGATTATCGTGAAGCGATTGCAAAGCTAAATTGCCCAACAACATTCTTTATTGGTGAGAAATCGACCTTGTACCCTGCAGCAGGTCAAATCCAAATTTCAAACAGTATCAATCATGCAGAAAATATTATTTTCAAACAATCAGGACACACACCATTGATTACTGAACCTTTCAAATTTAGTCGTGAAATTTCTGCATTTTTAAAGAAAATAAATTAGTTCAATACGGCTTATTTATTCTGTCGTTCTTTAAACTATAAAAAGCAAAAATTGCTTAAAAATAAAGCCACTACTTAAAGTTGGTTTAGCATGCAACTCGCCTAAATAATACTGGCAAACCGTGTTTTATTTCCAATGTTCACAAATCAATCATTCATTCACGCATCTACTCACTTATAAACTTGCTTATTTTGAATATTTATCAATCTACTTATCTAGAGTACACAAAGAAAATTATTAAAGAATTGATTAAAAACTACCTATAAATTAAAACAATTCTCATATTATGAAAATAAATACAAGAATAGATCTGCTTTATTTTTGAGGAAAATATGTTTTAAGCTGTATCTTTTTGTTCCAAATAAATAAGCAATAACAATTTGATCCTAAAATAAAAAAAGTTTGAAAAATCACTTTCATTTTCAAAGCACACAAGATTTATCACAGTGATAAGGATATTGTATGAGTGAAACACATAGCTATCAGCCACATGAAAAGCGTGATCGCGTCATGGCCATTGTGGGCGCTGCTTCGGGGAATTTAGTCGAGTGGTTTGATTTTTATATCTATGCCGCATTTGCGATCTATTTTACACATGCTTTAACTGCCCCAGACATGAGCGACTCATCAAAAGCAATTTATGTATGGGGCGTTTTCGCTGCCAGTTTCTTTATGCGACCTTTGGGCAGTTGGTTATTTGGCTGGATTGGAGACACCTATGGACGTAAAAAGTCCATGATTATCTCTATCACTTTAATGGCGATCAGTTCTTTTCTTTTTGCAGCATTGCCAACGTATGAACAAGTCGGTATGGCCGCACCGTTTCTACTCCTTGCTGTTCGTTTATTGCAAGGGCTTTCCGTAGGTGGTGAATATGGAACAGTAGCAACTTATATGAGTGAGGTCGCACTGAAAGGACAGCGCGGTTTTTATGCTTCTTTTCAATATGTGACATTATCAGGTGGACAGCTTTTAGCCAGTGCACTTGGGGTCATCATGTTGGCATTTATGTCGAAAGAGCAGTTAATGGATGGGGGTTGGCGTATTCCATTCATTATTGGTGGGGTTGTTGCGATTTTATCTTTCTTTGCTCGTCGTCATTTGAAAGAAACACTACCTGAGGATGAAGGTCAAAAAGAAGGTTCAGGCAGTTTAAAAGCGTTATTTAAACACAACTGGAAAACCTTCCTTTTGGTGGTTGGTTATACCTCTGCGGGTTCACTTTGTTTTTATATCATCACGGTTTATTCAAAAACCTACATCACCAGTTTAGGTTTTGATGATAAAACTGTGGGTTATATGATGACCATTGCACTCTTTGTATTCATGTGTGCTCAGCCTTTATTTGGAATGCTTTCAGACCGCATTGGACGCCGTGCTTCGATGATGCTGTTTAGTATCACTTGTGCGATTTTTATCTACCCAGTGATGGTGATTGCAATGCCGTACTTTCATGGCTCGGCTGTTATTGTGACTTTGTTATTGATATTTCTGATGTGCTTGTTGAGTTTTTATACCTCAATTAGTGGCTTGGTTAAAGCAGAAATGTTCCCGCCATATATTCGTGCTTTAGGTGTCGGTTTTGCTTATGCAGTAGGGAATGCAATATTTGGTGGTTCTGCACCTGCTGTTGCCTTAAAGCTGAAAGATTTAGGTCATGAAAATACATTCTTTATTTATGTGATAGTTATGCTGATTATTTGTTTGTTCTGTAGTATGCAGCTGCCAAAACAGCCTAAATATCTACATCACGATCATTAATTTCATACTGATCTAAATGCACTAAAGGTCTGCTTATGCAGATCTTTTTTATTTATCGAATATAAACCTAGGTTGAATATATTAAGCTTTCGGTCGGAATACTGAATTGATGAGCTTGTAAAATACTTTCATATTTATTTTAACATTAAAGCATATAGTTGTTTATTTTTACTTTAATATTACACAAAAATACCCTACTATAGATTAAAAAACCCCAACCCTTTACTAAAAACAAATCAATATAAAACAAACCAGTTAAACATTATTTAAAAATAAATTTTTAAGCAATTAAATTATAAACTCTTATTATTTATAACATTTTAGATCAAGCTATCAATAAAATATATTTTGATACACTTTATTTAAATACTTTATTTTTTATTTCCACACTTAATGTTATCAATGAAAAATATAAAAGTAATAATTATATAGATGTTACGCACCTCACTCTTCTATATTGTGATTTGCATAAAATTGAAAACACAACATTTTGTGTTACCTACCCTCAAAAATTGGGTTACCGCGTAACATCAGTTATATAAATTAATTTCAATAAATTAAAAGAGTAACCATATGAAAAAACTAATATATCTTGGATCTTTAATATTTCTTTTTTTAAGTTCATATTGCTATTCGTATGTTGAAGATGAATGTGATTTAAAAAAAACTATTTGTATTTTTCCTTACAAAAAGAAGATTCCATATAGTTACCAATGGCAAAACACAAATACTTTTGATCCCTATTTCTACATAAATCATTATAAAAATCAAAGAGATGACTCTATAGAAGATGCTTTAGCATTTAGAGAATTATTTGTATTACCTTGGGATGAAGATGGTGGTAGTTTAAATATTAATTATGATTCAGGAGTTGAGACTGAAGAATTCATAAAATATAGCTGGATTAAAGGAAATCGTGATATTTACAATTCTTCTGAAGAAGAAACATTAATGAAAGTCAAAGAAGAATATGAATGTGCAAAAGGTTTAGATCGTATTTACTTTAGAATTCAACCTCAAACACCAAGTTTTATGTGTGCAAAGACAAAACCTATGGGTTGTTCTGCAGCTGTTGGAAATCCATGTTCAGTCGTATCAGGAAATAAGTTTTTAAAAGAAATTGACTGGAAAAGTAAATCTAGCCTTCTACAATTTTATCGTACATATAATAGCCTAAATTCTGACAAGAATATTAATGATATTGGTTATGGTTGGTCACATAATTACGACTATCAATTTAAAGTAGTTACATATAATGGGTTTGTTAATTTTACTTTAAAAAGGCCTGATGGAGCATTAATAATTGGAAAATTCCCTAATGAACAACCTTTTCTAACGCCTATAAAAATTAATAACTACTTGACCATATATAAAGAAGAAAATGAATGGATTGTTTTTGATCAAAAAAATAACACTAAAGAATTTTATGGATTATCTAATGATGATTTTAAAATAAATAAAATTACGAAAAATAATATTACTATATTTAATTTCTCCTATATTGGGGGAATTTTAATAGAAGTAAAAGACCATTTTAATAGAAAAATAACGTTTACATATGATAATAATTTAATTAAATCTATATTACTACCTAATGATAAATCAATAACATATGATTACGATCATACAAAAAGGCTAATTAGTATTTCAAAACCTGGTTATGGAAAAAGAAAATATGAATATTTTGAAAACGGAATACTCTCTTATAATACTAATCTTTTAACCAGTGTTATTGATGAGAAAAATAAAGTTTATGCTCAATATTATTATGATGAATATAGTAGAGGGATTGGTACTAAACACGCTAACAACTCACAAGAATACAAGTTAACATATTATGACAATTATACTGAAGTAATTGATCCTTACGGTACAAAAACGATTTACAATAGAACGTTTGAAGCAGGCAACCCACTGATATTAAATTCAGAAAAAAATGGGAACCCCGATAAAAATAATACTTATGATCAAGCTGGTAACATCACCCAAAAAACCGAAAAAGGCTTAACAACCAACTATACCTATGATCTTTCTAGAAACTTAGAAACCTCCCGTACAGAAGCCATTGGAACAGCACAAGAACGCAAAATAGAAACCACATGGCATAGTGATTTTCCTAAACCCACTGAAATTAAAGAATCTTCTAGTGGGCAAGTTTTACGTATAACCACGCTTACTTATGATACCAATGGCAATACTTTAAGCAAAACCATTACAGATCCACAGACTTTGGAAGCGCGTACATGGTCGTATGAATATAATTCTTTTGGGCAAATGACCAAACAAACTCGCCCTGATAGCACTACAACCCTTTATCAATACGATGACAACGGCAATTTAATCAAAGCTACGGAATCGAATGGTCTAATAACAGTATATAATGCATACAATGCCAGTGGCCTACCTACGATCATTCAATCCAATACAGGAACAGCCTTATATCTTCGATATGATGATGCAGATCGAATCATAGAACAAAAGCAAACGGTAAATGCAACTTCTCTCACTCGACAACAAAGTAATAGCGGATTGTCATGGTGGCAACAACTGGTCAATGCAGCGTATTCAATGGTCGGTGCCGCAGCACCCTATCCAGAGTCTGAAATCACCTATATAGCAACAGCCCAGACTTTAGCTACGCAAGATGCCATCACTCAATACCAATACGACCCTCGTGGCTTGCTTGTCGCAACTACTTTGCCTGATGGTGAACGGATTGAATACACTTATGATGACGCGCATCGTTTGACTGAAATTAAAGACCAGTCAGGCAATCGAACGGTTTATACTTTAAATGCCAATGGTGATATTACTCAAACTGAGGTTTACGGTGCATCGGGACAGCTAGAGGTCAAGAATCAGCAAGTTTATGACAACTTAGGTCGTTTACAAAAAACACTGGGAAATAATCAACAAAGCCAAACCTTAGCCTATGATAGTTATGATCAAGTCAGTTCAGATAAAAATGCACTGAATCAAAGTTATAACTACAGCTATGATGTTTTAGGTCGCCAAATTAAAGAAACTGACCCTTTAAATGGAAGTAGCCAAACTGAATATGATGCTCTAGATCAAATTAAAAAAGTGATTGACGCCAAAGGGGGTATGACAAGCTACAAATACAATGCTTTTGGTGAAAAGATTGCTCAAAACAGTCCTGATACAAGTGATACATATTATTTCTACCAAGATGGTCAGTTACGTAAAAAAATACATACTCTATTCTTTAAACATCTTTATGAATACGATGCTCAAGGACGTATGATTGTACAAAAAGATCAAAAAATAACGGGTAATGATCAATATGAGCAAACTAATTTCGTTTATGGTCCGATAGGTGTTAATCTTGGAAAATTAATTGCCGCCAAAAATAAACGCTCAGAAACATATTTGAATTATAACAATTTAGGTTTAGTCCGTCAAAAAACCGTGAAGTATTTGACTACACAGCAAAGTTCAGCGCCTACGTTCAAAGTTCAGTATAGCTATACTTTAGGTGGAAAATTAAAACAACTGGCTTTACCAAGTGGCAATATTGTCAATTATGTCTATAACACAACAGGTCAATTGACAGGTATTGGTTTAAATGATCAGTCCTTTATTCACAATATTCAATACAGTGCCAATGGTTTAAAGGGTTGGGTGTATAGTGGTGTCGGTGATTCGGTTCAGTTTGCTTATGATCTAGATGGGCGTATCACTCGAATCAATATGCCGAATGTATTTGATAAGAATTATAGTTTTGATTCCGCAGATCGTATTTTGTCGATTACCGACAGTTATCAAAGCTTGCTGAATCAGAGCTTTAAACATGATGCTTTGAGTCGTTTGACTGAACAAATGACTGCCGAAAAGACTTTTAAGTATACTTATGATCAAAACAGTAACCGTTTAATGCGTCAGACTGTACAAGGAACAACAACCAATACTGAAAATTATACCATTGCCAGTAATAGCAATCGTTTAACTAATATTCAGCAAGGTAGCAGTAATAAAGCGTACCAGTATTTGGCAACGGGTCAAATCACCAATGATGGTGTGCGTAGTTATACTTATGATGCTCAGGGTCGTAGTGAGAGTATCAGTCGTTCACCAAATACGATTTTAAATGCTTATGATGCTTTTGGTCAGCGGATTCAAAAGTTTAGTACGACCGCAGGAAGTCAGTCACAGACGTTGTTTGTGTATGATGAAAATGGGCAATTGTTGGGTGAATACTCGCCTGATGGTAAGGTGATTCGTGAGTATATTTGGTTAGATGAAACTTTGGTGGGGCTGAGAAGTTACCAGTATCCAAATGAAATTTTACGAGTGCATACCGATCATTTGGGCACGCCTAGAGCGATTAGTAATAACAGTAATCAGGTTTTATGGAGATGGGATGGCGATCAGTTTGGGGGTGTGTTACCTACAGGAACACTCACCTTCCCGATTCGTCATGCAGGTCAGTATTACGACCAAGAAGTTAATTTGTTTTATAATTATTTCCGTGATTATGATCCTATTACAGGAAGATACATTGAAAGTGATCCAATCGGACTGGATGGTGGGCTGAATACTTATGGGTATGTTGGGGGGAATGCCTTACATTTAGTTGATCCTAGAGGTTTAGCAATGGCATTACCAGCTGGAGCTGGTGAAGCTTTAAATCTTGCGTTAGCAATCGGGCTCATTTCTAATATGCCTGATACAAAACCAGTCCCTAATGCTGTATTTAATCAAAGCCCCGTTAGAGGATCAGCAGAAAATAGTCTCATCTCATGGCGTCCTAACCCATTCAATAACCCACAAGATAATTGTAATCAAGCAAGACAAAAAGTAAAAGAACTAAAAGAATTACAAAAATGGCGGAAAAATGATATGAATAATAGAGGCAGAAATAATTCAGCAAAAGGGCTAACTGTAACTGACTCATATAGGTCACATAGCATAAGAGCTAATGTTAATATTCAAAACTCTATTGATCAGCTAGAACGATATATTAGAGATTTCTGTGATCCAGAATGCACACCTACTTAATCGAGATATGTATGGAATCCAATCAAAAAGATTTATTTAATAAAGTTTGTTATCTACAAGGATATCTCGACTGCCTAACGAATATAGATTCAGATTTTAAAGGTTCCTTTTCTCTGCATTTATCCTCAATAGACTTAAAAGAATTCCTTAACACGGTCTTAACTTATGAATATGAAGATAATTTTGAAAAAAATATAAGCTCTTTTAATTGTGATAAAAAAATCGAAAAAGAAGAGTATTCGTATGAATTTATAGAAAATTTTTTAAATAAAGAGTTAATTTTAAAACCTTTTGATAATTTATGTTTTAGTAAAGAGAAAAAAGATTACGTAATTTACAACTTTATGGAGGAGCTAAGATATATTCTTGATGAAGAACTCAACATAGAAAAACCAATAGAATATTGCAGTGGATTAACTAAAACATCATTTTCAAACTTAGGTGATGAAAAAGAAAATATTTTATTTTTTTCTACAAAAGTTATCAATTTTCATTTGAATGAAAGTCAATACTTTACAATGGTTTTAAAGAAAAATGTAACGTCAAAATAACTACTTTAGAGACTATGATCCTATTACAGGAAGATACATTGAAAGTGATACAATCGGACTGGATGGTGGGCTGAATACTTATGGGTATGTTGGGGGGAATGCTTTACGGTTTGTTGATCCTTATGGGCTTGCCGCAAAAGGCGCAGCTCTTGGCGGTGCTATAGGTGCAGGTATTGGTGGAGTTGTAGGTGGTGTAGGCGGTGGTTTTGGTGGCGGTGCAGCATGTACCCTTGTCGCTCCCGGTGTTGGAACAATTGGTTGTGGCGGTGCTGGCGCAGTTTCAGGGTCAAGTTCGGGAGCAGCTATAGGTGGTGCAATTGGAGCCGCTGTAAGTTCAGCTGTAGAAGATATGTGTTTCAGAGATAATCCAATAGATTGTAAAAAAGAAATTGAAGCTTGTACACAGATTTGTCGTAAAGCAAAAGGAAGCGATGATCAAAAAAATATTTGGGGTGGTTCTACAGGAAAATGTATGAGAGGTTGTGTATCAGCAGGTTGTGGAGGAAATAAAGTTGGAAAATAATATCGAAATCATAATTGATGAAATTCTAGATTTGAGATGCAATGACAACTTTTTCGAGGCATATCAATTATCATTAAAATTAATAGATAAGCATTATGATTTATTTAACTTTTATATTGCGAGTGAATTAGCAATTGAATTAAATGAATTTTATAGCGCTATAGACTTATGTACAAAACTTATTCAAGCCTCACTTGAGCAAAATGATAGTTGGTATTTATCAGTTGCATTTTTATTAAGAGCTTATAGTTATGCAAAAATTGGGAATTCCGAAGGCGCACTAGCTGATTTAAATATGCAAATATTAAAAGAAGACTCTGATGAGAGTGTCTTTTGGCTACAAAATCATGATGTTATTACAATTGATACAGTAAAATCATTAATTAAAAAATAATATTTATCATGTTTGCACTGATCACTTGGATATACCGCGAGCAATCAGGTTTTATGAAGATGGGACGGCGATCAGTTTGGGGATGTGTTACCTACTGGAACACTCACCTTCCCTATTCGTCATGCGGGTCAGTATTACGACCAAGAAGTTAATTTGTTTTATAATTACTTCCGTGATTATGATCCTATTACAGGGCGTTATGTAGAGTCAGACCCGATTGGTTTAGACGGTGGGTTAAATACTTATGGGTATGTTGGAGGGAATGCTTTAGGAGCTGTTGATCCTACTGGTGAAGCTATGGTACTTCCTGCTATTGGTTTAGGTGAAACCATTAATTTAGGTTTAGCAATTAGCTTGATCTATAATATGCCAGATACCTCTGATAATGCTCCTGCTGTTAATTGGCCTAAAAAGAAACCGGGTAAATATGTATGTCATTGTAGAGCACAAGGAACAAATTGCGAGGGGCAACGTGCTTATGGTTCTGGGATTGGTGTGGGAAATACGATAGCTCAAGCTAAAGCAATTGCTGTAAAAGCAGCTGTATCAAGTTTACCTCAAGGATTTAGCAATATTCATCATGTTGCCTGTAAGTGTATGACGCCAAAAGGTGAAAAAAGAATCCCACATAGTGATTGAGACCAATAATGAATAATCGAAATGAAATTTTGAAAGATTTTCGTGAACACTATAATAGTGATTGTAATATAAACTTTCGTAGGCTTAAGAAAATAATTAAGCCATTAATTAATATTCGTGATCCTGAAGCTTTATTACTATTTAGTATGTTATTAAATAATAATGATAGTAACATTAAGAAAAGGTTATCATTGGAGTTAAATGAGGAGGCTGCAAGACTAAAATTTCCGCCAGCCCTCTCGGCTCTAGCTGAATGGTATTATAATGAGGGTAACTATGCTAAATGTTACCCGCTATATCAACAAGCAGCAGATATGGAAGAACCTCATGCTTTATATGTGCTTTCAACAGCTTACAAATTAGGAATAGATGGATTTAATAAAAATATAGAACTTGCTAATGAATATGAAGAACGTGCAAAAAAAGCAAAAAAATGGGATTTTCTTGAAGGATACAATGATAAATTTATTTTATATGAGCCTATATTTGACTAAAAATATTCCGATTGGAATTAAATATAACTAGGCGAGTTGAAAGAAACAACTATTTCATATCATATATGATCCATTTATCTAAATTATCAGTTTCTAGATACGCTTCCTACAGGAACGCTCACCTTTCCAATAAGACACGCTGGTCATGAGGAGGGATAAAACAAAGCAACGCTTTGTCCCGACGCAAGGCGAAGGCTATGCCTGAGTAATGATGCGGAAGTTGGTATATTCTACAATTACTTTAGAGATTATGATCCTATTACAGGAAGATACATTGAAAGTGATCCAATCGGACTGGATGGTGGGCTGAATACTTATGGGTATGTTGGGGGGAATGCTTTACATTTAGTTGATCCAAATGGATTAGCAGCAGCATTGCCACTCATAGGTTTAGGTGAAACCATTAATTTAGGTTTAGCAATTAGCTTGATCTATAATATGCCTGATATAGACTCTACTCCTCAAAGTAAGCCTGCAAAATGTGATCAAGAGCCTGATGATTTATGCGAACAACTTGCTTTAGCCGAAGCAAAAGCTGGAGCAGGTTATCAAATTATGCATGGGGAAAAAAATGGGTGACGAACCTCGACTAATTGCCCATTATGGAGCTGGTCCGTGGATTAAAAAGGAACATAAAAAAACATGTTATAGTGGTAGACAGAAAGTTATACACTATTTCCACAGTTTGTCTAGCCGTAAAAATATTGAACTGAAATTTAAAAAGCGCTAATAAGGATTTTTAAATGTTTATAGATAATCTAAATATACGATTTAATATATCTAGTTTTATGTGCAATGACCTATGTTTAAAAGATTTTGAGCAACTATTATATAATAGTACTCAAGAATTTGAAAATGAAATAGGAGAAGATAATTATTTAAAGCTAATTAGCATAGATTTTATAAATACTTCAATTTTTGAAGTACAGGAGGTTATATACAATTTCAATATTGATAATATTTATTTTGATCAAGCTATTTATATATGCACTAAATTCAAACTAGGCTTAATATCATTAACAGATACCTTTAACTTTTTAGATATTCTTAATGATAAAATTTCATTAAAAAAAAATTTAGAAACAGATGTTTATACAAGCGAATTGGGGATTGATACTACAGGTTATAGTAGTGAAATTAATAGGTTAGGTGAAGAAACATATAGATCAGGTGCCACTAAGGAAATTCAAAAATTACTAAACTATATAGATGAAAATCAAACTGTTACTAATTACTTTGAAATTGAATTATTGAATAAAAAAATTTAATTTTAGAATTATAACCATCCGAATGAAGTTTTACGTGTACATACCGATCATTTGGGTACACCAAGAGCGATTAGTAATAATAGCAATCAGGTCTTATGGAGATGGGATGGCGATCAGGTTGGGGATATGCTTCCTACAGGAACGCTCACCTTCCCGATCAGACACATGCAAGGCATGAGGAGGGATAAAACAAGCAACGCTTTGTCCCGACGCAAGGCGAAGGCTATGCCTGAGTAGATCAATTTGGGTATGTGCTTCTACAGGAATGCTCACCTTTCCTATTCGTCATACATAATACGTAAAAGTGGCAAATTCAAACAGATGGTACAACAATCTAAAATGGCTGATGACAATCCCTAAAGCCTTACATTCAACATTGTTTTTTATAACCTCAAAAAATATCCCCCCTATCGAAATAGGAGAGATACTATAAAAATCAGAACTTTAAAGCAAATTAAACACTTAACATACTATTTAAAGTTTCACTGACATTTTTAGACTTCACTTGCGGTTTTAAGGCTTCAAGCGCAGCTTTAACCTCACTACGCTGTGGTTCTGCTAACGTGTACCAGCGAGTTAAAACTTGCAATAAACGAGAACCTACAATTGGATTTTTCTCATCTAAATACTTCGCCAAGTCTACAAAATGCTGAATACCAAAGCTCCATGTGTTTACAGGATTGGCATTTAAACCACCACTCACCGAACGAATACGGTTTGGTGTACCTAAATCATAGTCTGCGTGTGAAGTTAAATATTGAATAGTTTCAGCAGTCGCTTTCGGATGCGCAGCCTGAATCATAAACCACTGATCCATAGATAGATCTTCATCTTTAAAACGATTATAGAAGTCTTGCAAAGCCTCTTTGGCTTGTGGTGCATCATTCCAAACCAATACTTTTAATGCACCTAAACGTTCAGACATATTGCCTGTATTTTTATACTGCGCATAAGCCAAATCAAACACTTCTGCATCACCTTGACGCGCCATCAAACTCAACATGATATTTTTCAGCGCACGGACACCCATAGCTTGAGAAAACTCATTCTGAGTATCTGGATCAAGAGATAGATACGTTTCTTTAGCAAAACCACCTAAGATTTTAGCCAATTGATTTAACAAAGCCTCACGTGCTTCATTGACCACAACAGGATTATAGTCTGTATCAATACGACTACCTAAATAGCCTTCTGTAGGCACATCAAACAGACGAGAAGCCAATAGTGGATCTTTGGCAATTACAAACGGTAAAGCTTGCTGAATCGCATTGATGTAGACTTGTGCATCATGACCATTCAACAATACACGCTCAAGTAAAGTTTGAGTTGCTTGCCATTGGTTAAAACCATTGGTTTCGTATTGCAATAAGAATGCAAGCTCTTCATCTGAATAATTAAATTCAAGATTTACAGGTGCTGAGAAATTACGTAATAACGATGCAACAGGCTTTTCAGTAACCCCTGTAAATTCAATCGTTGCTTCATCTTGATCAAATAGATAGACACCATCTTTGACCTCATTTTCAACCAAATCATCTGAATGAAGTGTGTATTGCTCACCTGTTTCTGCATTGAATAACGCCAAAGCGACAGGAATCGGCACAGCTTTAAGATTTGGGTATTTTGGATGTTCTTTCAAACTTTGTTTAAAGCTCAAACGATAAATATGATTTGCTGCATCATATTCACCCTGCGCTTCTAGTTTTGGCGTACCAGGTTGGTTGTACCAAATGAGGAATGCAGATAAATCGACTCCAGAACCCGCTGTTAATGCTGCAACCCAATCTTCAACTGTGACAGCTTGACCGTCATGCCTTAAGAAATATTCATCTGTACCTTTACGGAATTTTTCTTTACCCAGTAAAGTCGCCATCATACGGTTAATTTCTGCACCTTTTTCGTATACAGTCGCCGTATAAAAGTTATTAATTTCTACAAAATGATCTGGACGCGGTGGGTGTGACAACGGGCCTGCATCTTCAGGGAATTGATGCCCTTTCAATACCGCAACATCATCAATACGTTGTACTGCAGCCGATTGTAAATCTTCTGAGAATGACTGATCACGGAAAACCGTTAAGCCTTCTTTTAAACACAATTGGAACCAATCACGACAGGTAATACGGTTACCTGTCCAGTTATGAAAATACTCATGAGCAATCACAGACTGTACACGCATGATCGCTGCGTCAGTGGTATATTCTTCATCGGCTAAAACACATGCGGTATTGAAAATATTTAAACCTTTATTTTCCATTGCACCCATGTTGAACTGGCTTGTCGCAACGATCATATAATTATCAAGATCATACGGACGTCCATAATGCTCTTCATCCCAACGCATCGAATGTTTTAAAGCTTCCATGGCTATATGACACTTTGGAATGTCTTTTTCTTCTGCGTAGATTTCTAATGCAACATCACGACCTTCTGAAGTGGTGTAACGATCTTTGAGTACAGCCAAATCACCAATCACACAAGCAAATAAATAAGCTGGTTTTTTAGTTGGGTCTTCCCAAATCGTATAATGACGATTGTTTTCCGCTTCACCTGCTTCGATCAAGTTACCATTCGCCAAAAGCACTGGATATTTTTGATCAGCTTCTACACGTGTAGTGAATACAGATAAAACATCTGGGCGATCTGGGTAAAACGTAATTTTACGGAAACCTTCAGGCTCATTTTGCGTCACAAATAAATCACCACCAGCGAGATACAAACCTTCAAGCTGTGTATTTGTTTCAGGATGGATCACTACACTCGTTTCAACAACGGCATCATCAGGTGCATTTGTAATCACCAGTTGTTCAGAATCTAACGTGTACTCACTTTCAGTAAGTTGCTTACCATTTACAGATATTGATTTTAATTCAAGATCTCGTCCCAATAAAACCAAAGCCCCAGCAGCTTGTCTTTTCATGACTAACTTTGAGTTTACATTGGTGTGATCATCGTAAACTTGGATATCAAGTTGGATTGAATCTACTAGAAAAGAAGGCTTTTGATAATCTTTTAAATATACCGTTTGATCTGCTTCAACTACTGGGTTTGCCGCAATGTTCATATCATGTCCTAATTCTGTTGTTTAGCTTAGACTTATGGTTGTAAAGTCGTTTGAGCATAAGTCAAATTTCACAATTTGTCTGTGCATCGTGCTTAATTTCTATATGGGTCTGCGTGAAATTAATTTCAATCTTGAAATGCAAAAATCATGCGAGTTAAACTTTACTTATACAACTTTTTTGCAAAAAAATTAAATCATTCATGATGAATACAAATGCAATATTTCTCCACTATCTCTTTTCAGTGTCAAAGATAATCCCAACTTTATCGTGTGAAATATTTTTAAAATGATCATAAATACAAATTAGATAAATAAATTGTGACAAACAACACTTTTATTATTCAACTAGGTACCATCTTTAGTCAATTGACATATACATAATAATCAAGAGAATACTCCATTAAATTTTTCCAATAAAATTGATTTACCACCTTTTTCGATCATTAAATAGTCAAAAAAGATAATCATCCTTTTATTTAGAAATGATCACTATAGAATGCCTACTCAAAATTTGCTTAGGCTATTTTATGACTTAGATTCACGTTTTCTTTCTTGGGCTTTTTAGCCATTTTTATTCAAATCTAGCCTTGCCTTGCAGGCTAGAAAATTACATTCTTTTCAAACTGACTACATTTTGAGCACAGTTATTGCTTGTTTAAATATGTGCAACAGGCACAATAGTGAATCAAACAACATAATGAGGTGCAACATGATTTTCAAAGACCATATTGTCCGTATTGATAATATCAAAACGATACAAATGTTGAATGCCGCAAAAATTGATCATCAAGTCATTGCCATGTTTATGACCTGTGAAGGTATCCCCTTAGAAAAAGAAGATGTCTGTGCTATTTTGAGACAATATGATGCACTAGGACTGCACAAAGTATCCCATAAAAAAGCAAAAGCTTTAATTCAAGCCAAAATGAATCATTTTGAGGATTCAGAATTACCATGCCCTGCGGCTTATTAATTTTTGATTCATTTCATCAATGATATGGACTGAGATGGTAAATAGAATGTTCAATTGATTCTATTTGCCCATCTTAAAAGGCACCATTGTATTTTGTTAAATTTGTCGTTAAAAATGCACAGCAAAAAACTATTCAGATAAAAACTCGGCAGTCTTAGCTGATAGGATATGAAATAATAAATTTAATGAAACTTTGCTTTTCACTCATCAGCTTTCCTCCATATAGATGTGTATAATCAAAAATTATGTTTTTTAATATTCAACTATGCTTCAAATTTTGCAAAAACAGCTCGATGAAAGTAGCTATTGCCCATTGTGTCAGGCAAGCATGTACTATGTAGAAGCTGAGGAATTTGAAAAAGAAGTTAGTTTTCATCAGTGTAGCCACTGTAACCACCAAGTTTTTCAAAATGAACAACACACCTGTCACTGTGAAACTTGTCAAAACAAGCGTAAAAAACTGATTAAAGAAACACGCCTGCAAGAAGCCCGAAAATATCAGAAAAAAGATCATTTCGAGTTTGATTTAAATCAGTTGAGTTTTTTACATAAATTGTTTTTATTGAGTATTTTAGATAATCAAGTACATGAAAATACAACACATCAGGAATTTATCGATTGGGAAGTGATTAAGTATCACCCTATTACACCGAACTACTATTTTCAAAGTCAACTTTTAAATCAATTGGTTAAAGATAATGTGCTCACGCCAAAAGACTTTAGTGATGATGCACATCAATATTATGTCAATGTCCGTTTAGATGGTTACTCAGAACCAAGCCTATTTAGTATTACTACCCAGTTACGCCATTGGTTTTATGAAAATTTAAGCCTAGGAATTCCGTTTAAAACGGCTGAAGAAGTCAAAAATGCGTTGTATGTGGTGTTGTATCAAGAGATTGTACAATTCACGCAACACTATTGTCGTACTTGGGGGATTCAAATTTCTGGAAATAAAAATTTCCAAGCGTTTTGTTATCGTCTCATGGATAGCTTAGCTGTAGGCCAAATTTTCTACCTCATTCAAACAGCACTTGAATATCTCCATAAGAACAAAGCATTACAAGTGAGAAATGATAATTTCATCAATACCAATATTTTAAAAAAGACGGTTCAACAATATCGTGAGCGTGCTTTGGCTGAAAAATGGGAAACCTCTACACTGCCTCGTCCTCCAAATATTCCTTTTAGCCGTATGAGTGAAATCCTTTTTTATCGTTTTTTAGGCTACGATGAAAATATTTTCTTTCAACCTGTTTGGAAGTCTTGGAAAAAGATAGAATCACGCTTAAATTTTTATTCACAAAAACGCTGTATGTACTGTGGTTCAAATGAATTAACTGTGGATTATGATGCAGAAAATTATGTGACTTTATTTTGCCGAAACTGTAAACATCAAGACCACTACTTTACACAGTAAGGACTTTTCAATGAATCATCCTGAAAATATTTCGAGTTCTCAACTGGATCAGCGTCATATCCAAACTGATGTGATTTTAGAAAAAGTAGTCGAAGCATGGACTGAACTACAAACCCAGCAGCCATTGGTTCATTGTATTACCAATAGTGTTGCAGCGAATTATGCTGCCAATGTTTTACTTGCCGCAGGTGCATCTCCTGCGATGATTGATAATCCTTTTGAAGCTGAAAGTTTTGCTTCGATTGCGGCCGCATTGAGTATCAACCTAGGAACACCAACCACTGAACAAATGCAAGCAATGCAAATTGCTGCACAAACGGTTACTGCAAAAGGCACACCGTGGGTCCTTGACCCTGTTGGCTATGGCCCAATTTTAAAATGGCGTAGCGACATGGCAGATCAACTGGTTTTACTCAATCCAACCATTATTCGTGGCAATGCTTCTGAAATCAGTACCCTGGCTGGTAATCAAGTTGAGTCGAAAGGTGTAGACAGTACGGTATCAAGCAATCAAGTTTATTTACAAGCTTTACCACTTTTGGCACATTGTGAATGCGTTGCGATCTCAGGTGAATCTGACTTTATCCTGAGCAAAGACTTAAATGCAGTGATTCAAATCAATGGTGGAAGCTATTTACAGCCTAAAGTCACGGCGACGGGTTGTGCGCTTGGTGCTTTAATCGCGGCTTATAGTGCGGTAACAAAACCAAGCTTTGCCACAATCTCTGCACATGTACACTTTGCGATTGCTGGAAAATTAGCTTTCGAGCAATCACAAAGTGTCGGCAGTTTTAATGTCGCGTTCTTGGATGAAATCCATAACATGAGTGCTGATAAAATTGTGCAATATGCAGATATTCAGGTTTTAAAATAGTTCCTATTTCAAAGATGGATCTATTTTCCAGTTAAGAATAGAAATACAGGTTTGAAATGGGCAAGCGGTCATTTTTTAGTGCTTGCCCCACTCAGTTTATTTTGCTTTGACGATCACTTTTTTATAAATCTCTCTCGGCATTTCAGCAAATTCGACACAAAGTTGAATCTCTAAGCCATCTGCTGAGTAATTTTGAAAAGATTGTAGAAATTGCGATAAGCTTTCAGTCATTAAATCTTTTTGTTGTTCTGTCCGACCACTGAGACCTTGTAAGCGTACGAAAATAAAGGCTTGCTTACTTTCCTCTCCATTTTCATCGCCAAAGCCAATCAAATAATCTGTAACCTCTTGGATACGGGACTTGATATCATGTTCATGTCCAACCAAGCCTGTATCAAACAAAGCATGATTTAAACCTAACATAAGCTTCTTTTTGTCTAAATTCTGAATATTGTCAGAATAATCAATAAACATTTGTGGCATGAGATGAGTGACTACGAACTGTGAATAGTCAAAAAATTATAACAGTTCTCTACACAAAAGAATGCTTAGCTTGCTCTATTCAATAACAAAAAACCACCCGAAGGTGGTTTAAATATCTCTAAGCAACGAGCCACAATTCATAGAATTCTTGTATGTCGTGCTCAAGAAACTCGTCACAATCGCTGTCGTAAATAAATGCTTTTTCTTCTAATAAGTATTCACCATCCTGTTCGATCAAGTATCTTTTTAAAAAGGCCTTGAAGCTATCGGCACGTTCAGGAAATACTTGCTCGCCATCATAAATAATCATATTTGTTACCCCCCTATTTAGAGTGACCACAATATGACTATAGTTTAGTCTCAAATAAAAAATACATCAAACTAATGACAATTAATGTTACATGAATCACACTATTTCAAACATAAACTCGCCATTCAAATACAAGATTTCTGCTACTTTGACCTTTTTATACTCATTTAGACTTAGATTATGGCGATCATTGTTTGTGATACTTGGTTTGCGATAATCATTCAACAAAGAGTAAAGCTAAACGCACTTGGTCATAACCCATCTTAGGATTGGTCAATTCAACGATTGGACGTAACTTAATTGCACCATCATCACTAAAATGACTTGGGTCTTGACGCTTTTTAAGTTTCTTATAAATATTACGAATTTGTTCAACCACTTCTTCGCCAGG
Source organism: Acinetobacter rongchengensis (assembly GCF_003611475.1). GTDB lineage: Bacteria > Pseudomonadota > Gammaproteobacteria > Pseudomonadales > Moraxellaceae > Acinetobacter > Acinetobacter rongchengensis. The sequence continues at coordinate 215,803 of NZ_RAXT01000001.1, forward strand.
GTTCGCTACAGAAATATCTAAATTCTGCTCACGATGCAAACGAGCGAGATGGTTAATAATGGTGGCTGGAGTAAGACCCCGCTCAACAGCAATGTCTTGGATTTCATAACCATTTTCAAACAACTCACGTGTTTCATCCAACGTTGCAGAAGCATAATTGGTCTTACCTGCATTTCGAGCAATTTTCTTTTCATTACGCTCAATTTCAGTCGCATTCAATGTCCCACCACAATGACGAATAAATGCATTGTGCTGTTGGGTTAAGTCTGCATCTGCATAATGCTGTTCGGCTTCATTGGAAAGCTCTTGAAAACGGCGATCTGCTTTTATAGCTAAACTGTCTAACTCCAAAGCCTGCTCATTAAATCCGAGCAACCTTAAACCATGAATTGATTTAAGTCGTGACAGCGCCACATAACCTTGCCCTTTTTCAAAGGTATGACTGAGATTAATTTCAGCCGCTTCTAAAGTCATGCCTTGTGATTTGTGAATGGTAATCGCCCAAGCAAGGCGTAACGGAACTTGCTGTAAACTGGCAATAGTTTTGCCACCTTCATTGTCTACAGACCATGTTTCAGGCGCAACCAATAACGTTGTGCCATCGGTCATTTTGACTTTAGGCAACATCCCCATTTCATCATCTTCTTCAAAACCAACAACTTCGCCCAAACTACCGTTGATATACCCCATATCGAAGTTGTTTTTTACAAACATGACTTTGGCATGCTTTTTAAGTGTTAATTCATCTGGGGCACGCACTGAAGACTTTAATGTTTCAATCAGTTTTTCATTACCATCTGTTACTGCAACAAACTGATGGTCTGCACCTTCAATTGCATTCAGATGTTGAAAATTAATGCTATCAACATCCATATTATGGGTATATAGACGTGTATAAGTCTCACCAATATCTTGGTGTCGTGTATTGTGCAGCGCTTGAATATGCTGTTGCTGAATATTTTGCGCACGGATCGCATTCAAAATATCATTCAGCGCAGAATCATCCTGACGGTGTTGTTCGGTTAAATAGCACACGCGAAATTTTGCTTCGACCCATGCATTGGACATGAAGCAAAATTTATCTCGATTTTGCTCACTGTTTTTACCCACAGGCGGCAACTGAAAGAAATCACCTGCTGCGATGACTTGAATGCCACCAAAGGCATCATCAGATTCTTTAAAGTATTTTAAAACCTGATTGACCAAATTCAGTTGTTTGGCATGTAACATCGAAATTTCATCAATAATGAGCACTTGGGCATTTTCTAAATGCTCTTTTAAGTATTTTCGCTCTTTCATTCGCTTCAGATCGTCATCTGAAAGTGTGTCTTTAATTCCAATCCCTGCCCATGTATGAATGGTCATGCCATTCATATGCGTTGCAGCAATACCTGTTGAAGCTGTGATCGCTACAGGTACTTTTCGAGCTTTTAAATAATTGATGTATTGATTCAAGGTATAGGTTTTTCCTGCACCTGCGGAACCTGTCAAAAAGACATTCTCACCCGCTTTCATTAGTTTTAGCGCAGTTTCTTGTTTCATAACAGTCTATTTTAGCTCAGCAGGATAGGACGGCTATAGCCTAACGATTTTTATTCAAAATGTTAAGTAGAATGCTACGATCTGATCATATTTCGTCGATATTCACGACAGATTATGACCCGATAAAAGGCCAGTCAATCCTATAGATTGCCCAGTTCTTCATTCGGTTGAATGCTTGATTTCCACTTTAAATGTTGATTTACATCGTGAATAAAACGCATTGCCTGCAACATATATGCTTGATCGGGAATTTGATTATTCGGCAACCGAATTTGATCGAAAGACAATTGTCCAAGTTGATAATGACAACCTAAAGTAAACTCTTGGCTCGGATCTTCAATATTCGACATATGAAAAGCCACATATTCTCTTTCTATAATCGGTTTGCTATACGACAAAGCTAGACAGTGTTTAAAGATGATCGATTCTTGAATAATTCGTTTTAAACTGTTTAGCTCCTCATAACACCAGCCTTCAAAATAGATTTTCTGCATCGGTGAAACACGATCCCAAGCTTCAATATCAATCTGTTGTTTGAGTCTTAACAATGTTTCATCAAAATACACTTGCTCATGCCAACGTTCAGCTTGGTGATATAAGCCTAGCCATGTAACATTTTTAGCAATGCCACGTTGTTGGTTAAAGCAGTCCATTAAATAATCTAAGACGAAACTATCAAAAATACTGTGTATTGGTATTCTGCGTGTTGGAACATGCTTAAACACTTTGCGGAAATCTTCGACTTTGATTTGATATTTTTGTAATAGTCTAAAAAACTCAGGATGTTGCTGATGTTCTAAGTGAATAAAACTGAGTAACTCCTTCGGTAAATCGTGGACAATATTTTGCAAGAAAAGCATAAATGCCTGCATAACACGATTTATTTTGCTAAAAATCTTTTTGTATAACTGGGGATTTTCATCAGTCATCAAAGCGGTGAAGTCTAACCATTCTTCGATATATAAATAAGAATTGGCAATGACTTTTCGATTTTTTTGCGGCTGCGTCTCTTTTTGATATAAAACATAACGATCATTTTTAGGATGATCCAACCATTGATTTTGTATTGCAAAGGCATAACTTTCAATGACAAATAATCTTGCAGAAATATTTTTAAAAAACGCCAATACACTGACAATCACTTGTGCATCAATTTTAGAGGTATCCATAAAACTTAAAGCTGTAATGCTAATTCGAGTACTGACATGATTGACATGTTCAGCAATCCAATCATTCACCAAAGCATCTTGTTTAAACAACCAATTAACACTACGTTTGGTCTGGCAAATTGGTCGTTTAAGAATTAAATCTTGATCCCAGTAAGCCGTTTGTGCATTTAAAAAATGTTGTTTATTCAGTAAATCTTGATATTGCCAATAACCTCGTTGCATCAGTTTGGCATAAGCAAGCAAATGCGGTTGTTCTATTGCATGTTTGGCCAACAATTGATAACTGTTAAAATGTTGCAAAATATCTTTAAGTTGCAAAGATTCTGAATGGAAAATCTTAAAAATCCGTAAATAATGTGCTGGTATAAATTGATGCAATTGAAAACTCAGCTGATGCAATTTAGGCATCAATTCATTTACCGCTAAAAACTCACTTCCCAACACAGAGTTGATTAAAAGTAAGTGTTTAATATTGATCTCTACAGCGAGTGGAATTTCTTTGCCATGTTTTGCAAATTCAGAAACATAGGGATAATCAAAATAACCATATTTGATGAGCAACTGATCTATTTTTAAAGCCTCAGTCTGCTGAATATTATATAAATACTGCTCTACCCGATTTTCGCCATCAACCCATTCAAAGACTTGTTCAATAAACGTCTGTCTTAGAAGTTGTGTTTTGGTTTTTAAATCTGTCGGATGAAAATCATAAAATCGATTGCTATAAAAATAAATCTCTTCTGCGATAAAGCGAATAAAATGATCTGCATTTAATTGACGATTTTCCAGTACCAATTTAAATTGCAAACCTAAAGTTTCATCTAAAGAAATCTGCAAAAGCTGATTGGCAACCCCGAGACTCAACTTCGTTTTATTGATTTCAAAAAAGTTTTGAGGCGTAATATTTTTAAAAAAATAAAGCTGATCCAAATAAATTTGACGCAAATCAGTTGAAATCAGAAGCAAATCTTGTGCAGCAAGCTGGTGGTTATTTTGCAGCTCATGCGAGATTAACTGCGCCATAATTTGCCTCGATCTTTCATATCATGCCGATGAATGGCTTATTCTATGATAACCACATCACAAGACCTATTACATTTGATTATCTTTTGCAATTTTTTGTTTACGCGCACAGTGCATTTTTACATTCAATGCTTTAATGCAGCCACTTCACACAACTTATGCATCACTGAAGATGCATAAGCTAAACCATATATTAAAAGCATCAAAATGATTTTAGTTGCGCCATCATTACGTCATCAATAAAGGATCTAAACCCATCTAACAAACGGCATTTATACCCATTCGTTCTTCAATCAGGTCATAACACCATTGGAAAACAAAGGTATAAACTAAGATACAACTGGTCATGCCTAAATCCAGCAGAATCGCTTGTAGGATGCTCATCTCCATCGCATAAGCGACCATTGGAATGGTGGCAAGCATTAAGCCGCCTTCAAAACCAATCGCATGTAAAATACGAATTTTAATGGTTCGCTTAAACTTCTTTTTTTGCTCAATTTTTTCAAAGAAATGATTAAAAATCATATTCCAAACTACAGATGTCACCGCCATGGCTACACCTAAAGTTCCAGTCACTTCCATTGGAACTTCAAAAATAAAACTCAATGCAATCGCTATGATCACCAATAGAATGATTTCATAGCTCAAAGCATGAATAATCCTTCTTTTAGAAATCACCATTTCAAAATACTCACTTTTCTTTACGTTGCTGACTTATATATGGACGATTTGTTCATCATATAAAGACAGATATTGATTAGACTTCTTGCGATAAGTCGAGTTCTGATGAACATTTATTTTTAATGGAAGTTCCCTCTCCTTTATAAAGAAGAGGGTTAGGGAGAGGATTTATATGATAAATCTCCCTCATCCTAACCTTCTCCCTGAGCCATATATGGCGCAAGAGAAGGGACTCTCAATCTTAATTTTCGATCATTTTGACTTTTGCAAGATATTAATTCGACAGGTGCAGTATATTTTTATAATATTGATTAATCGAGTCAGATTCTTTCAATTTTATTGAAAGATAAACCAAGATTGAAAGATAAAACAAAGCATGTTTGAGAATAATCATGAATATTAACCAAGAGCAGTTGAATATATTTAAGACCGTGATGGAAACAGGTTCATTTTCTGCTGCGGCTCGAAAATTAGGCAAAGTACCTTCCGCAGTGAGTATGTCCATCGCTAACTTAGAAATTGATTTAAATCTGAAACTTTTTAATCGAGTCGGTCGTGAACCTATTCCTACAGCACATGCACATTTTTTATTTGAGAAGACTGAACAATTACTGGTTGAAATGAATCAATGGAAACAACAAGCGATTGCACTCAGCGAAGGTTTAGAGTCTGCACTCAATATTGTGGTGGTTTCAGAATTAATCCATACCGATTGGACGGAATATGTGGCGCTATTGGCCGAACATTTTCCAACCTTACAAATCAATATTTTTACTGCACCGCAAGAAGACGCTTTGAAAATGTTGATTAACCAAACAGCGCAACTCGCACTCATGTTTGAACGTGAATTTTTGGAAAGTCGTGAACAATTTGTCGAATTTAAGAAAGAAACTTTAGTTCCTGTGGCGGCTATTGAGCATGCTTTGGCACAGCATAGCCAAGTCAGTTTTGAACAAATCTTACAAAGCCTACAAATTGTGGTCGCGAGTCGTGATCGAACAGTCAAACCTGAATTGCTCTATTCCAAAAATTATTGGCGAACAGATAATCATCACTCTGCCTGCTCCCTCATTTTAAAAAAACTTGGTTGGGGCGTTTTACCAGTACAAATGATGAATGAGAATCCTGAATTAAGGAAAAAATTAAAAATCCTTGATTTGCTCGATTTCACACCAAAATTTGAATATTACGTCGATATTGTTTGGAATAAAGAGAGTAATCTCGGATTAGCTGCTCGTTTTTTGATTAATCACATCAGAAAACAAAGAATTCATACAAAATAATATCGAATTCAGACTATTTTTCACTTTTGCTAAATTTGCATTGTGTTATAAATAAATCACAAATATTTTAACTAAGAAATCAACGGCAATGACACAATCTGCATTAGATCAATTAAAACGCTTAACCACTATTGTTGCTGATACAGGTGATTTAAACGCTATTCAACAATTTCGTCCTTTAGACGCAACAACAAATCCCTCACTCATTACAGCAGCAGCACAACAACCTGAAAACCGTGAGCTGATTGAAGATGCTTATGATCAAGCGAAAAAAGAAGGTTATCAACTCGACCAACTTATTGATCGTACCATCGATATCCTCACCGTAAAACTCGGTGTAGAAATTTTAAAACTGGTTGAAGGACGTGTTTCAACTGAGGTAGATGCTGCACTTTCTTATGATACCGATGAAACCATTGCCAAAGCGAAAGAATTATTGGCGCTGTATAAAGCCTATGGTATCGAACAAGATCGTATTTTGATTAAAATTGCATCGACTTGGGAAGGGATTCAAGCGGCGAAAGTACTAGAAGCTGAAGGTATCCATTGTAATTTAACCCTACTCTTTGGTATGCACCAAGCCAAAGCTTGTGCGGATGCAAAAGTGACTCTCATCTCTCCATTTGTAGGTCGAATTTTAGATTGGTACAAAAAAGCTGAAAATGTAGATAGCTACCCAATTGATAAAGATCCGGGCGTACTGTCTGTTAAGCAGATTTATCATCACTATAAACAGTATCAAGTGAAAACTGAGGTGATGGGTGCAAGCTTCCGTAGTGTAGACCAAGTCCTTGCATTGGCGGGTTGTGACCTACTTACTGTTGCACCTGGATTACTTGAAAAACTTGAGCAAGATCACCGTGTGGTCGAGTCTCAACTACAAACTGAGCATAACAATACTGCTGATCAGCCATACCAAGAAATTTCTAAGGCTGAATTTAAACAACAGCTTGAAAGCGATTTAATGGCGTTCCAATTGCTGCAAGGTGGTATCGATGGCTTTATTAAAGCACGTGAACAATTGGCCTTATTATTACGTCAATCTTTTGGTTTAGAAGCAGATTTTATTGATTAATGCTTTCAACTTTGAAGGTATCATCAACACCTCAATTTAGTGGATTAATGCACTAAAATTGCTCACAATTTAAAACCGAGTTTGTTATGATACTGGCTCGGTTTTTTATTTATTTGATACATTAAGTGAGTGTTCTGTGTTTGGTATTACCGATCTTACAACGTATGTTCTAGGGGCTATTTTTATTGTAATTTTGCCAGGACCAAACTCGCTTTATGTAATGTCTATTGCCTCTCGATTTGGTATTAAAACTGGTTATATCGGTGCTTTAGGTGTATTTACAGGGGATTTAATTCTCATTCTCTGCACAATCTTTGGTGCTGCGTCACTACTGCATACTTTTCCTTGGTTGTTTACTATTCTCAAAATTACAGGGGCTGCTTATCTTTCGTATCTCGGTATTCGATTGCTCATCGCCAGTGCCAAAACATGGATGAATAAGCCCAAGAATATTCAAACTATTTCAACAAATTCTACAACGACAGAACAGTTTCATCCCTTTAGAACAGCACTCACCATTAGTTTGCTCAATCCTAAAGCGATTATGTTTTATTTGTCTTTTTTTGTTCAATTTGTCGACCCGAAATATCCTTATCCTGCGGTGAGTTTTGCTGTTCTCTCTGTTATTTTACAAATCATCAGTATGGCTTATCTGACTATTCTTATTTTTTCTGGAATAAAACTAGCAGACTTCTTTAATCGTCGTTATAAAGTTGCTGCTGTAAGTGTGGCATGTGTCGGCCTATTATTCTGTGGTTTTGGATTAAAACTGGCGACATCGACGATGTAAGTTAGCGATTTTGAATCGCTTCAATTTGAAGGTTTAAGTTTTAAATTTACATTTAAAAACTTATACTTAATGAATTCAATTTATTGAATACGGACATAAAATCCTGCTCTATTTGAACGAGTCTCAATTTTCAATCGATTGCAAAACTTCAATTCAATTTAAATACTGTTTGGAAGTACAGACTTAATGATCAATTGATTGAACATTGCATCAAAATCATCGACTAAGCACTCAGATTTAAATCATGAATCTATTGATTTTCAATGAGTATCTAAACATACATAAAATCCTTTAATCCTGTTCATTAGAAAATTTCATGTTTAAATTGCATGATCTTAAGATTTTGTCTATAAGCCGCAAATCGTTCCGTGTATGATGATTAGTGTAATTTTCTACCATTCAGTCAATTTTTGAAAGCTAGGGATCATGCAAAAACTAATCCAAGACTTTTCTATCCCTGCGGTATTTGCAGGTTTTATTACTTTTTTAATTGGTATCAGTGTTTCTGCTGTTCTCGTTATTCAAGCTGCTCAACTCCTTGGCGCAACACCTGAACAAATTACTTCTTGGTTTTGGGCACTTGGCTTAGGTATTGGTCTTTCAGGGCTGATTCTGTCTTGGAAATTTAAATATCCTGTAGCAACCTCGTGGTCAACCGCTGGACTTGCTTTAATTCTTGCCACCGCCAGCGGCTACACGCTCTACGAAGCGATTGGTGCTTTTTTAGTGTGTGGTTTATTGACGGCTATTTTAGGTTTTTTGGGGATTTTTGAAAAAGTTCTCGCCTATATTCCGCAAAGTCTAACCAGCGCCATGCTTGCAGGTGTCTTACTCAAGTTTGGGATCGCCTTATTTGCCAGTATGCAAAATGATTGGCAATTTATTTTGTCATTACTTGCTGTTTATATTATTTCTAAGCGTTTGTGGGCACGTTATTGCATTGTCATTACAGTCATTGTGGGTATTCTCCTTTGCCCTTTATTTATGGATTTCCACACACCTATTTTACATTGGAGTTTGGCAAAACCTGTATGGATGACGCCTGAATTTACATGGTCAGCCTTGTTTGGACTCGCGTTACCTTTATTCGTGATTAATATGGCATCCCAATATTTACCAGGTATAGCCATGATTAAAAGCTATGGTTATCAACCCCACGTCAATCAACTCATCGGTTGGACAGGTTTAACTCAGGCTGTTTTAGCACCGTTTGGATGTTATACCGTGAATATTGCTGCGATTAGTGCAGCAGTAAGCTTAGATGATCAAGTTCATCCAGATCCATCTAAACGCTATATCGCAGGTATCAGTTGCGGATTTTTTTATATTCTCATGGGGCTTTTTGCAGCAACACTCACCAGTTTACTAATGTCTTTTCCGCACTTATTTATTGTTGCTCTTGCTGGAATTGCACTTTTTGGAACGATTAGCCACAACATTGCTATCGCCTTCTATGAAGTGAAAGACCGTGAAGCAGCTTTACTAACTTTCTTATTCAGCGCTTCAAGTGTGCAATTCTTTGGCATTGGTTCAGCATTTTGGGGGTTATTGTTCGGATTTGTTGTGTCATTTATTTTAAATTTTAGAACTCAAAATAAATGATGGATAAACAATTATACAAATCATTTATATAAATATTTTTTACTCTTGTTTGAATATTTCAATAAATCTTTTAAATTTATGTTGTATTTTGGGTAATCTTAATACGAGATAAGTTATAAAGTGAAAGCTAGTACCAATCAATATTATAAGTTTGGTTTAAAGAAGACTGCTTTTGATTTTTTCGCGACTTGGCTATACGTGGTATTGCTATCGTGTTAGGCGGCATGGAAGCCGCCGTTGGACAAGGGAGATAAGGAAATCCCCTTTGTCCAACAAGGGATTTTGGTTACTTTGATCCTTCAAAGTGACAAAGGCCAATGCAAAGTTATTCAAACTTTTCATCATAATTAAGGCTGTACAAGCTATTATGAACTTTTGCGAAATATTATAAATTTCAAGAAAAAAAAAGCTTACCCTAAGATGAGTAAGCTTGGAAACTTAAAATAAGTCAAATAAAGTAGAAACTACAGCTAGAATCTGAAAGGAATAATACACACCGTTCATTATTTAAACAAATACATAAAAACGATTAAACAGTATTTTTATCACATCAAAAAAGATACCCAATTAAATTGATTGAATAAAAATGTGATAATTAATGCAAAAACATAAGATATAAAAACAATTAAAATATTATCGGATCAAAATTCCTAGACCAAAGTTGTATATCGATTAGATTTCAGGATAAATGCCAGTACCTTCTGGCCAAGGCGATAACAACTCAAAACCTGTATCCGTTACCGCAATCATATGTTCCCATTGCGCAGATAAAGATTTATCAGCAGTCACCACAGTCCAACCATCTTTAAGTTCTTTAACCTTCGCCTTACCTGCATTCACCATCGGTTCAATGGTAAATACCATACCTTTTTTAAGGATTAAACCTTGCCCAGCTTGCCCATAATGCAAAACATTGGGTTGCTCATGGTAAACCTTACCAATGCCGTGACCACAATATTCACGGACAATCGAGTAACCTTCTTGCTCAGCAACCTGTTGAATTGCAGCACCCACATCCCCCAATGTCGCCCCAGGTTTCACTGCATGAATCCCTGCTAACATTGCGTGATAAGTTGTTTCCACCAATTTTTTGGCTTCTGGTTTTACTGTACCGACATAGTACATCCGACTCGTGTCACCAAAATACCCATCTTTAATGATCGCAACATCGATATTGATAATATCACCATCATTCAAAACAATATTTTTAGAAGGGATACCATGACAAACCACTTCATTTGGAGAAATACATGTGGTTTTGGTATAACCATAATAACCTACATTGGCAGGAATCACTTTCAATGTATTCACAATAAAATCATTACACAAATCATCTAAGTATTCCGTCGTCACACCCGGTTTAACATGCTCGCCGATCATCTCTAAAACCTGCGCAGCTAAACGCCCAGACACTCGTAATTTTTCAAGGTCGTTTTCAGTTTTAATTGTGATCGTTGAAGCTTTCATCGTATCTGTCCGCAATAGTGAGCAAGCATTATAAGCTTTTTATAGAGTGATTGTGCTTTTTCTTGTCAAGCGTATAGAACTTTACAATGTGAAACATCCCACAATATTCACAAAATAAGAGAAATAAACAAAAATAGCCTATCGATACAGTACTGAAATATTTTCCAACACACTGATCATGCTAATAATTTAAATTAAGCTATTAATCATCTACATAAATATAACTCATATGGTTAATTGGTTAAAATTTATAAAGTTCTGGAATGTTATTTATAAAATAAAATACAAAAAAAACTACTTTTCTACTAAAATCACTGTTTTTGTTTCTCCAACCTCTCCTTTTATGACGAATCTCCGTACAAAGGATATTATTGCTTTAGGGTTTATGACCTTTGCCTTATTTATTGGGGCTGGTAATATTATCTTTCCACCTATTGTTGCTCAACAAGCAGGTGAACATGTATGGCTTGCAGCTTTTGGTTTTCTGATCACCGCTGTTGGCTTACCTGTACTCACCATCATGGCACTTTCAAAAACTGAAGGTTCTATTGCAATTTTAAGTTCACCTTTGGGTAAAGTCGCCAGTTTACTACTCACTGTCGTTTGTTATCTGTCAGTTGGACCTTTGTTTGCAACCCCACGTACTGCAACTGTTTCTTACGAAATCGGTTTTTCAACTTATTTTGGCAATAGCAGTTCATCATTGCTGATTTACAGTATTATTTATTTTGCTTTTGTGACCTTAGTTTCACTCTATCCAAATAAATTATTGGATACTGTGGGTCATATCCTTGCACCATTAAAAATTATTGCACTTGCTATTTTAGGTATTGCAGCTTTGGTCACCCCTACAGGCTCAATTTCTCCTGCAATTAATAATTATGTCAGTAGCCCAGTTTCTGAAGGTTTCGTTAATGGTTACCTTACCATGGATACTTTGGGTGCATTGGTTTTTGGTATTGTCATTATTCATGCGATTCATTCACGTGGTGTGACTGACAAAAAACTGGTGACTAAATATGCAGTCATCGCAAGTTTAATTTCAGGTGTTGGTTTAACACTGGTTTATTTAAGCCTGTTTAAATTGGGTTTAGGAAGCCATGATGTTGCGCCTAATGCTGCAAACGGTGCGGTCATCCTCCACGCCTATGTACAACATGCCTTTGGCGATTTAGGTTCATTGTTCCTTACAGCGCTCATTTTTATTGCATGTATGGTCACTGCGATTGGCTTAACCTGCGCATGTGCAGAATATTTCTCAGAATTACTTAAAATTCCTTATAAGATTTTAGTGGTTATCTTGGTTTTATTCTCATTGGTCATTTCTAATCTAGGTTTAACCAAGCTCATTGCTTTTTCAGTGCCTGTTTTAAGTGCAATTTACCCGCCAGCAATTGTTGTGATTGTCCTCAGTTTCTTCTGGAAAAAATTTAACCGCCCATCTTTGGTCATTGCACCAGTAACAGCAGTTTCATTTATTTTCGGTATTATTGAAGGTATTAAAGTCACCAGCTTTAAAGACAGCTTACCTGCAATCATCCAAAACTTGCCGTTAAATGAACAAAACTTAGCATGGCTAATACCATCTTTAATTATCTTAATGATTTGTGTCGTAATCGATAAAGTTAAAAAATAAATCTTTTTAACACGTCCTTAAAATTTGATTTTACCCAAATCATTTTTTAAAAGTGATCAATAATTGTCAAGTTTACCCAACTGGCTATTATTGTTTGCGACACTTATACATCAATTTGTGAACTTATTCGTTTCGGAAATGAGCAAATCTCTTTGTAATTTTTATCTAAATTTTAATCAAGTAAAGCAACTACTCACCCATAGACACAAATTTTTACATTTACAAATATATTTTAATTTCTCATCGTCGTGAACGCTCTTTATAGCTGAAAAATTTTTATTAAATCATAAACTTTGGTCTTAGCCCTCTTTCATGGCTAAGCAACTTATTGTATTTTATAATGATAACCAGATCTCATTTTGAATATAGACCACCTTTATAATCGGATATTTATTAAACATATTTCTTATATAAATGGAATATTCATAATTTGTCATAAATATGTCACATTTATTTATGAAAATAGTCATATTTTGACTTGAAATAATAATTAAATGTGGTACAACTAAATAAACCAATCCAGACCAAAACAATTAGGTTTTTGTCGAGCAGACAGGAGGTATGGAGATGTTACCAATACATTTCAATAAGCAAGTCTTCATTAATTCTTTGAAGACAAACAAAAAAATGGTCACGTATTTAAGCACTACGTTGGCACTATTAGCAACATTGTTTATTCATGGGCTAATTCAAGGCAACTTAAAACCTGAATTCTTCGCTTATGCTCTAGTCGTATCAGCAGCCTTCTATGTATGGGATGTTGTCGACCATAAATCACGAAAGCTTGCAAAAATTACAGAATAAAAGATGGATGCAAAGCATCCATCTTTATCGTGAACATAAGATACTGGAAAAAATAAAACGATAATTATCAAACACAAAAAATTTAATCATCACTCAAAACAATCCGTTAAACATGCCCAATAACAGCCCTGCTGTTGCTATCACTTCGCCAAGCACCAATAAAATCATTGCCATACGCATGAGTATTTTAGGTAAATGAATTTTTCCTAATTGATGCGGTTGTTTAAATTGATTCGTTGTATCTTTTAAAAAGCCATGTAAGACATAACTCACGATTGCAAATGTAAAGAAAATTAAATTAATCGTAATAAAAGCTAAATTTACCCATTCTGACCATGTAGAACAATATGCCATCACTGCCAAAATCAGCGTTGCAGGTGCATAAAGTAAACTACTACGATGAGCAATATCTACATAATAATGTGCTCTTGCCAATTCAGAACGACTGATTTGATAATACTTCCACACCCCTGTCAGCATACCAACCAATAAATATATTCCACTGAATAATAATGCTAATTTGACAGAAAGAGGTAAAAGATAAACATTCATTTTATTGTCCTATTTTATTTAACGCTCAAATTTAATACCTAAACTATTCGAACGTAATGACTTTTTAGTCACATTTTAATTTAGTTTCTTTTTGGAACTCATTTAAAGTAAACATAACTTTAAACGTTATCGATTCACTATGAGTACTTTTGAAAATTTAACCATAAGTTGTGCGGATGGCTATGGCTTAAGCGCACGTTTTTACAAGGCGAAACATCCAACTCAACAGCTACCTGTTTTGGTCTGCCCTGCAACAGGTATTACTCAAGGCTTTTATCATGACTTTATCGTATGGCTTACAGAACAAGATTTAGATGTTTTAGTCTTTGATTATCGTGGTATTGGTGCGTCTTTGCATGGTCCAATACGTCAATCAAATGCAAGCATTCAAGACTGGGGACAACTGGATATTCCAGCGGCAATTCAAGCGTTACTTGCAAAAACTGGTAAACAACAAGTTACTCTGATTGGTCATAGTGCAGGTGGACAGCTCCTTGGTGTGGTGCCTAATTATGACAAAGTCGCACAAATGATTGCTATTTCAGGCTCAACTGGACACATCAAGGGCTTAAAAGGTCGTACTAAACAATTAGCCCCTGTTATGTTTAATTTGATCTTTCCAGTTTCTAGCCTTTTCAAGGGCTATGGCGCAACCAAAATGTTGGGAATGGGCGAAAACCTCCCTAAAAAAGTAGCCAAGCAATGGGCGCAATTTTGCAGTAAGCCTGGCTATGTCATGAATGCGATTGGTAAAACTATTTTTGAGGATTTCCATCAAGAGATCCAATGTCCAATTACCGTGTATTGGTCTTCTGATGATGAGATTGCAACGCAAGCCAATGTTCAAGACTTATTGCGTTTATACCCCAATGCAACCACGGATATGATTGAACTCAAACCCCAAGCACATGATCATAAAGCCATTGGGCATATGTTAATGTTTAGGAAATCACATCAGAATTTATGGCCATTCATGACTAAAACCATTTTTAACTAAACCATTTTGGTTTTAAGCACTTAAATACGTAATCCTGTTTAAGTGCTCTTTTTATTTTTAAAAATTTCTTCTTAAAGTTCATCAAAAAAGTAACCAAAAAATCCAATAAAAATTAAATATATTTAAGTAAATCATATGGCTAACATAATTATATTTTCTCAATTGATGTGCATTAATATTCATGTAACAACAATCTATTAAGTTAGAACCACGTTGAAGTTAAGCATTCTTGTCCAATCTCAACTTTTGATTAACATATTTAGCACTATGGTTATTCTTTAATATTCTATTCAAAAATTATAAATATGTTATGTTACATACAAAGTTTGTAGAATATATAACATGAAAATTTCCCTGCTTATTTCAAGTCTCCCCACAGAAAGTGCAGCAACACGGATGAGAGTTTGGAGATCTATCAAAAATTGTGGTGCAGCTACACTTAGAGATGGTGTCTATTTATTACCCTCTACACATGCAAATAAGTTTGATGATATTTCTCAAGATCATCATAGCGAACAAGGTAAAGCTTATATTTTTAATTGCCACTGCCCTGAAAATATTGATTTGGTTAAATTATTCGATCGCAATGAAGAATACTCAAGCTTTTTAAAGCAATTAAAAATGCTTGAAAATGAACTCGATGTGACCAAAAAAAATGAACATTTAAAGCACATTAGAAAATTAAAGAAAAGCTTAAATCAATTGATGCAAATCGATTATTTCCCACAACCTATACAGGAACAATCGATTCAAGCATTGAATGAGCTTGAATATCAAATCGTCCGTTTAGGGGAGATTCATGAACCTCAGATAAGCTTGCAAACCATACACGTATTACAAGCTGAACATTTTCAAAATAGAGTTTGGGCAACCCGCAAACGCCCATGGATTGATCGACTTGCTTCAGCATGGTTGATTCAAAAGTTCATCGACCCTTATGCTAAATTCAAATGGTTAGCTTCTCCAACGGATTGCCCTTCCGATGCGATTGGTTTCGACTTCGATGGTGCAAAATTCACTCATATCGATTGCTTTGTGACTTTCGAAGTTTTAATGCATAGCTTCAACCAAATTGATCCCGCACTAAATAAAATTGCCGAAATTGTTCATTACCTTGATATCGGTGGTCACGAACCTGCTGAAGCTGTCGGTTTTGAAAAGGTTATACATGGCTTAAAAACCACGATTTTAGACGACGACCAACTCTTAATACTCTCAAATCATATTTTTGATGGTTTATATGCAGATTTACTTGGAGAATCACTTGAGCACTGAAGATAATGAAACGACAGCTGAAACCATCAGTTTTTGGCAGGCAGTATTGTTTTGGCTTAAACTCGGTTTTATTAGTTTTGGCGGCCCAGCAGGTCAAATTTCTGTCATGCACCAAGAACTTGTTGAGCAGAAAAAATGGATTTCTGAAAAGAGGTTTATGCATGCTTTGAATTATTGCATGTTGTTGCCCGGGCCAGAAGCTCAGCAATTGGCAACCTATATAGGTTGGCTCATGCATAAAACCAAAGGCGGTTTAATTGCTGGAATTCTATTTGTGTTGCCTTCATTGTTCATTTTAATTGCACTCTCTTGGGTATATATTAAATTTGGTCATGTTCCAGTAATCGCTGGATTATTTTATGGTATCAAGCCTGCCGTTACAGCCATTGTTTTTCATGCAACCTATCGTATTGGCAGTAAATCATTAAAGAATAAGTTTCTGTGGTTTATCGCTGCATTGGCATTCATTGCGATCTTTATTTTTAATATTCCTTTTCCAATCATTGTATTACTGGCTGCTTTAACAGGCTATTTGAGCAGTAAAAAGTACCCTGAGTTATTTTCACATCAAACACATTCAGCAAGTCATCAATCCTATGGCAAAGCTGTTATCGATGATGATACCCCTATTCCAGAACATGCCAAATTCAAATGGTCACGTCTTGCCCAAATTATCATCATCGCCGCTATATTATGGAGTGTGCCACTCATAAGTCTATTTTACATTTTTGGCTGGCATCACACCTATACGCAAATGGCTTGGTTTTTCACTAAAGCAGCCTTGTTGACTTTTGGTGGTGCTTATGCGGTTTTGCCATATGTTTATCAAGGTGCTGTTAATTATTATCATTGGCTCAGCCCGACCCAAATGATTGATGGTTTAGCGCTCGGTGAAAGCACACCTGGTCCTTTGATTATGGTGGTTGCATTTGTCGGTTTTATTGGTGCATATAGCCATCAAGTCTTGGGTGAATCACAATTCATTGCGGGTGTATTCGGCGCAGTGATCGTGACATGGTTTACCTTTATATTCTCATTTTTATTTATCTTGGCTGGCGGGCCAATCATTGAGTCGACACATAACCAAATTAAATTTACTGCACCTCTAACTGCAATTACTGCTGCGGTTGTCGGGGTCATTCTGAATTTAGCATTATTCTTTGCGTATCACGTATTATGGCCAAAAGGCTTTGCAGGTTCATTTGATTATATTGCTGCCCTGATTACGATTTTGGCTATGCTCGCCTTATTTAAATTTAATCAAAGTGTATTAAGAGTGATTGCTTTATCTGCACTGACAGGTCTCATCATTCAAATGTTGTTTTGAAATACGTTCAAAATGTCTAAATGAGTAAGAATAACGAATCCCACTCATTTGTGATCAATAACAATTTGTTTAAAAATATGCCTAAGCCGCTAAACGCTCACTTCATATACTGCTCGCAATAAAAAATGCCTCGAAGAATGAGGCATTTTTTATATTTAAATGATGAATATCATGTCTTTGCGAATTTAAGCGAACTGTTCAGGACGGGTAATTTTGACTGTTTTGATTCGATTTTCATCCATCTCAACAACTTCAAACCAAATACCCTCTTGTTCGATCTGCGTACCGACTTTAGCTTCACCCTGTGTCTTATCCAAGATTAAACCTGCAACGCTGAAATAACCAGAATCTTCTTGAACTAGATCCAACATTCCTAACTCGAGTTCGAGTTGATATAGATCTAACATTCCCGAAGCTTTCCAAGTGGTTTCATCTAATTTGATCAATTCCAGTTGCTCATCGGCGTCAGGGAATTCACCTGCAATCGCTTCAAATACATCCAGTGGCGAAATCAAACCCTGAATATTACCAAACTCGTTACTCACCAAAACCAAAGAACCTTTAGACGTTCTTAAAGTATGAATCGCATCAATCACCTTCATTTTTTCAAAAATAAAGATTGGACGATGACGTTTCAATAAAACACTCAGCTGTTCAGGTTCATCTAAAGCATCAATTAACTCTTTTGCACGTACCACAGTAACAATTTTATCCAATTGTCCACGACACACTGGAAATAAGCTGTGTGGCACTGCCAGTATTTGCTGACGAATACTTTCAGGATCATCCTCAAGGTTGATCCATGAAATTTGATTCCGTGGTGTCATGATCGATGCTACAGAACGCTCCGCAAGCGTTAAAACACCACCCACCATATAACGCTCTTCATCACCAAAGGCTTTTTGTGCAGCCAAGGCTTCAGGTGTTTGCAACAAATCGGCGTCTAATTTGCTTCCCATCATTTTGAGAATTGAATCTGCAGTACGATGACGCAAAGGGATTTTAGATTCATGCTTTTCTGCGTTACGACTTGAAAACTGATTAAATGCTTCAATTAAAATCGCAACACCAATACCTGAGTAAATATAACCTTTCGGGATATGGAAACCAAAGCCTTCAGCAATTAAACTCACCCCAATCAGCAATAAGAAGCTTAAACACAGAATCACGACTGTAGGATGTCTATTGACAAAGCTGGTTAATGGTTTTGAAGCAATCAACATCACAATAACAGCAATGGTCACCGCAGCCATCATCACATAAATATTATCCACCATACCGATCGCTGTAATCACTGAATCCAGTGAGAAAACCGCATCAAGTACGATAATTTGAGCAACAACTGCCCAAAAACTTGCATAAACAACTGCACCAGTGCTTTTAACTTCTGGCTTTCCTTCCATTTTTTCATGCAGTTCTGTTACTGCTTTATAAACAAGGAATAACCCACCAAATAAGAGAATTAGATCTCTTCCAGAAAATGAAAAATTAGCAAAGGAGACTAAAGGTTTGGTTAATGTAACCAGCCAAGAAATGACAGACAATAAACCTAGGCGCATCAATAAAGCTAAAGACAAGCCAATAATACGAGCCTTATCACGTTGTTCAGGAGGTAATTTATCTGCAAGAATGGCAATAAATACGAGGTTATCAATCCCCAGTACAATTTCTAAAACAATCAGGGTTAAAAGGCCAACCCAAATACCAGGGTCTAATAAAAATTCCATTATTAGATCTCCTGCCTATTATTATATAAAGAAGACAAAAATAAGTTTAACCTACACGGCGACGGATCCATGAATGATACCTTTTCAAAAATATTAGTTTAATTATGCACAATATCTAAGATTTGTAATTACTTTTCATGAAAAATTTACATTTTAGTATTTCATAAATTTAGCAAAGCGTGCACAAACAATCATAAGATATAAAAAATCATTCAACTTTAGTCTAAAAATGGCCTAAAATGACTATGACAAGTTTAACAATGAAATTTAGTATATATTGCAAGGTATATGAGTGTCGTTAAACGAGACTTAATAATATCTACTAAAGCTATTTTTAGGTTGTTAATCACCTATTTTTTGTAATGATTTATTACACTTACGGAATAGTGTATCAATCCTTAACTTTGCTTGTATATGCAAATATTAAAAATGATTATTTTCAGATTCTTAGAACAATATTCACACAACAAATAAATAAACCTACACCTGTTATGACTATTGCGACAGAATTTTTTTATCATAAAGCCAAGTCTCATGCACTTAATTTTTCATTAGAATAAGACCACAGTCAGTATTGTTTAGTTATTGAACTTTTTGACTGAGTCGCTTTAGTTTTTATCAATATTAAAGCACCTAAAAGTGAATAGGATTAACCGCTATGACAAGTGTAAATGCATTGACTTTTAACCAAATTTCAAAGGCTATTGCAAATACAAGCTATATAAGAGCTGAGATCAATTTTGATTCAATCTTAGAACAGCAACTGGTCAACGCCATGGTTACGCAAGAGAATAATAAGCAAGAATTGACCTACAATGTCATTCTTGAAAATGCAGATCTGACAGCACAACTATCAGATACAAAAGCTACCCATTCTCTATTGCAAGAAGAAGCAACTAAATTTGCTCAAATTGTTGCGTTTCATCAAGATAAAGACAAATATGCGATGTCTTTACTAAACGGCTCTACTTAAGTTTATACTCCAAGGAAAATTTATATTTTATGGATTTTCCTTGTTTTTTTACTTTAAGCGATTAATCACGTATTGATTCAACTATTCAAAATAAAATATTATTAGGCCTTAAGTTTGGCTATAATTACAAAAAATCAGGGTTACCTAATGACTAAGAAGTATTCAAAATTTTTGCCTACCGCTGAAAATTTTAATATAGAAAGTTTTCCTTATTATTGGATTACTCAAGTACATGCACAATACGTTTTGAACGTTGACCATGTCCTAAAGAAATATGGTGTTGACAACTCTAGACGACGCCTTTTGATTTCTTTAGAGGCTAAACCCAATGCCAGTGTTTCGGAACTGTCAGAAATGATTGTTTCTAAAATGTCTACAACCACAAAAATCGTGTACCGTTTAAAAGAAGAGGGTTTTGTTGAAACTTTTTCTTGCGAGCATGATGCACGTATTACTCGGGTCAAACTTACAGAATCAGGCGAACAAATGACTCAGAAAATTAATGACTTAATGAGTGTAGTACTTGAACAATCATTTGATGGATTAACGCCATTACAAATTGAAAAAATGATGGAAAGCTTAAAGCTTATTTTTAAAAATCTTTCTCATTAAGCCGTAAAAACTAATCGAACATATTGATCTGTAGATTGTTTTTATTATGCCGTTGTTTTGGACAATAATAACACTCGAACTCCTCTACAGGAAATCCTTCAATAAAACTCATTATATTCGGCTGTTTCAATGACAGCCATTCCTCTAAACGCTGTTGTGGTATTACCACAATGGAACGTTTATCTGTTCTAGGCTCATGAAACTCTTTCATCATTTCGTGATGATGGGCATCCATACTTAGCATCGTTGCTGAACGCACAACTTCACCATTTTTCAATCGGGTAATTTCATACAACGCCGCAATATAGAATGCTTGACCATCTTTACGGCGTACAGCCCAACGCTGTGGTTTACCATTGATATATTTTGATTCGTAAAATTCACTTACAGGAATGACACCGAACTGACATTTAGCAAACGCTTCACTAAAACTCGGTTTTTCCATGACTGTTTCATTGCGAGCATTGTAGGTATGCTTAGCAACCTCTTTATCCTCTGCCCACTTCGGAATTAAACCAAAATTAACCAAACGCCATTCTATTCCTTGATTAGATTTAAATAGCAAGGGTGTTTGAAAGCTTGGAAATATTTCTTCTTCATATGCGAATGGAATCATTGGCAACAGAAGTTGCTCAACTTGCATCAAATTAATCGGTTTAAAATTGGCACACATACGATTAAATAATTTTAATGATTAGCTTTATCAAAGTTCTTCTAAAAATGGAGGTAAATCTACATTTACCTCCATCTAAATTAACCAAAAATCTTTTTCATTTTGGCACTTAAACCATGAAAAAACTTATGTTTTGCATTGGCTTTTTCACTTGTAAGAAAGTTAATTTGGATTGATTGACGTTGTCCTTCATAAGGAATATAACCATGCCAACCATTGTCAGTCACTTTAAAAGCAACCAATGAACCAGGACCTGCATTGATTTCCGCAACGTAATTATTAATATCTTGAGCATCATTCAAAATACGTAAACGACCATTGGGTGCATCCCATGATTCATTTAAATAAATCAGGATGGTTAAAAGCTTACTTTTAGAGTCACTATGAATACGACCATCTTTTTGACGTGAATAACCTCGTAAAGTAATCATCATTGGATGCTCCATCACATTCACATCAAACTTATCTGTCAAAATTTGACGGAATTCTGGGGTATCCAATGATTTTAAGAATCGGTCAAAATGAGGCTTAATTTCAACATCTTCTATATTAAAACTTCCACCTTGCTCAATCTTAGGAAATTCCTGAATTACAGATTGTACTTCGCTATCCACAATTGCATTTTCAACAACAAAAAAAGGATATGGCGTGCTAGAAACTTCAGCATTTTTCAATGCATCTAATTTAAGAATTGATGACATTTATAATTCAACTTAAAGATTGATTCTTTTAAATTGTAGCAGAGATTTATGATTGTTTAAGTAATCTTGCTCTTTTCATAACATAAATTCTATTATCACCCACTGACACCGATTAGCTTTATTTAAACGATTTTTTGGATATCACTTAAAAAACAAAAAAGCCCCCGAAGAGGCTTTTTGACTTTATACAGCAGTGAAATTAATCACCTGTATAACCTTTTAATTTCAAACGTGAAGCATGCAATAATGGTTCAGTATAACCCGATGGTTGTTCACCACCTTTAAATACTAAATCATAAGCTGCTTGGTATGCATAACCATCAAATGCTGGCGCCATAGCTGTATATTCTGGATCATTAGCATTTTGCTCATCCACAATCTTCGCCATACGTTGCATCACTTCTTCAACTTGTTCTTTGCTTACGATTCCGTGACGTAACCAGTTCGCAACGTGTTGTGAAGAAATACGTAAAGTTGCACGGTCTTCCATCAAACCAACGTTGTTGATATCTGGAACTTTCGAACAACCTACACCTAAATCAACCCAACGAACCACATAACCTAAAATACCTTGAAGATTATTTTCAAGCTCTTTAGTTTTTTCTTCATCAGTCCAATTTGTATCTGTTGCTAACGGTGGCGTTAACAAATCATCAAGTGATAATGCTTCTGTTTTCAATAACTCTTGTTGACGAGCTGAAACATTA
Organism: Acinetobacter rongchengensis; assembly: GCF_003611475.1. Lineage (GTDB taxonomy): Bacteria > Pseudomonadota > Gammaproteobacteria > Pseudomonadales > Moraxellaceae > Acinetobacter > Acinetobacter rongchengensis. The sequence goes on from NZ_RAXT01000001.1 coordinate 238,419, forward strand.
CATTGGTGATAATGGATTGCATGAATTACAGCACCCGATGGTGATGGAACCCAAGCACAGCTCGCACCTGCTTCTGGATGTTCAATCTTAGTCTTATACATGTCTAAAAGCATGTCTGGTTTAGGCCACATACCTTTACCAATTTGTGCTTTACCACGTAAACCCGCTTGAAGACCAATCATTACGTTACGGTTTTCGTATGCTGGGAACCAAGTTTGAGACTTCACTTCGCCTTTACGAACGAATGGGCCTGCTTCCATAAATGTATGGATTTCATCACCAGTACGGTCCATGAACCCTGTATTGATAAAGATTGTACGGTCTTTCGCTTGAGCAATACAGTTTTTCAAGTTTACAGATGTACGGCGTTCTTCATCCATAATACCAATTTTTAACGTTTTTGCTGGTAAGCCCAATGCTTGCTCTGCACGTTCAAACAATTCAACGGCGAACGCAACTTCTTCAGGACCATGCATTTTTGGCTTCACGATATACATAGAACCTTTACGTGAGTTCTTGTTTTCGTTTTGGCCTTTAATATCTGCAAAAGACAACAATGGCGTGATCAATGCATCCATGATACCTTCGTAGATTTCAGCACCATCTACAAGGATTGCAGGGTTAGTCATCAAGTGACCAACGTTACGAAGAAGCATTAAAGAACGACCATGAAGCGTCGTTTCACCACCAATGAGGTTTTTATGAGTGCGATCTTTGTTCAAACTACGAGTAATGGTTTTACCATTTTTCTCGATAGATTCTTGCAAAGTACCTTTCATTAAACCTAACCAGTTACGGTAGCCTTCAACTTTTTCTTCTGCATCTACAGCAGCAATCGAATCTTCTAAATCTTGAATCGTTGTTAAAGCAGCTTCAAGAACTAAATCTTTAACACCAGCAGCATCCGTTTTACCAATTGGGCTATTCGGATCAATTTCAATAATAACGTGCAAACCATTATTTAATAGAACGATTTCTGTTGGAGCTGACGCTTCGCCATTAAAACCAACAAATTGTGCTTCTTTTGCTAAAGTCGATGTTGAACCATCTTTTAAGGTTACAACAAGCTTTTTGCCTTCTACAGCATATTTAGTCACATCTGCATGTGAACCATTCGCTAACGGGAATGTTTCATTCAAGAAGTTTTTAGCAAATGCAACAACTTTATCACCACGAACTGGGTTATAACCTTTACCTTTTTCTGCGCCACCTTCTTCAGAGATCACATCAAAGCCGTAAAGTGCATCATAGAGCGAACCCCAACGTGCGTTTGCAGCATTTAAGCAGTAACGTGCATTACGCACAGGTACAACCAATTGCGCACCAGCCAACAATGCGATTTCTTCATCTACATTTTCTGTGCTGATTTGAAAATCTTCTACTTCTGGTACTAAGTAGCCAATTTCTTTAAGAAAAGCTTTATAAGCTTCTAGCTCAAATTTATTATTACGGTGCCATTCATCAATTTTAGCCTGAATGTCATCACGCTTAGCTAAAAGCGCTTTATTCTTAGGGCTAAGATCGACAACAACTTGCTCAAAGTTTTTCCAGTAAGTTTCACTGTCTAAACCAGAACCTGGTAGTGCTTCATTTTCGATAAAATCGTAAAGTTCTTTAGCAATCGCTAACTTGCCTTTCTGAATACGTGCAGTCATTGTCTTTCCTGATATTGCTACTTTTTATAACAAGAGTTTCTAGTATACCGATTTAAATCATGCTGAATAGTATTATCACATTGCTAAATAGTGATCATTTTAATTGAAATAAATGCATGCATTCATTCTAAAAATAATGACTAAAAATGAGACAATATCATCAACTTGGATTGTTTTTACAGTGTATAAAGTTTTTAAAATGTCGAAATTAGACGAAAGTGCCGAATAAATGCCAATTGATCCATTTTTTAAATACACTTTATTTCCTCGTGCAAAGATTAAGCCACGAATACAACCAAATGTCGATAAAATAAACGGACAATTGTGTTTAAAATTATTGTCTATTTATAAATAAAAAAGCACTCATTTGAGTGCTTCTCTGTATGAAAGAATGTCTATAATTCGACTTGCGATTCACCTGAATCTTTAATCAAACGATGTTCAGACTGCAAATATTCATCTGATTGCATTTCAAGTAGACGAGACCGTGTTCGCTCAATTTCAAAAGCAAGTTTCTCACCTTCATAGATTTCAATAATTGAATCTTCCGAGGTTAACAATAACTTCACACCACGATCATAGAACTCATCGACTAAATAAATAAAACGGCGTGTTCCTTCAGAAAGCGTATCGGTTAAATGCGGCACATTACTGACTAAAACCGTATTATAAATATTGGCAATCTCAATAAAATCAGAAGGACTGCGTGGTTTCATACACAATTCTCTAAATTCACACCACAATACATCTTCCGTATGCCCAATGGTTTCAACAACACGATTATTGATCTGAATCGGTTCTTCAGAAATCGCTTGTGAACTGGTAAGCGCATTGAAACGTTTCGCCATCCAGACTTTATTATCATCACTTAATGGTGTTTTGAATAGTTGAGCCTGTTTCAGTACGCGTAAACGATAGTCCACACCTGCATCGACATTTAAAACCACGCAATGCGTATTGACCATTTCAATGGTTGGTATAAAACGATCACGATGAATCCCATTTTTATAGAGACCATCTGGTGCAATATTGGATGTCGCAACCAAGGTAATTCCGCGAGTAAATAACTTTTGAAATAAGTCACTTAGAATCATGGCATCGGTTACATTAGATACAAAAAATTCATCAAAACAAATCACCACAGCTTCTTTGTAAATTTGATCTGCCACAAGATCAAGTGGATTACGTTGCCCTGCAAGTTTATTTAATTCTTTATGCACATATTGCATAAAGTGATGAAAATGCATACGGGTTTTACGACGAAACGGTATCGACTCATAAAACTGATCCATCAACCATGTTTTACCACGCCCTACACCGCCCCACATATAAACACCACGAGGTGCAGTTTGACGTCTAAAACGACGGAATGCTTTTTTCGAAGCTTTATACCGATTAATCAATTCTTGCCATACACGCTCCAACTCATGCACTGCATGTGCCTGCGCATCATCTGGTAAAAATTGTCCAGAAGATAAAGCTTTAGCATAACGTTCTGCGGGTGATACGGGAGAAAATGCAGTATTGCTCGTTGAATTTTGATCTAACATATGGCTAAGGTACTTTTAATGGCTAGGAAGATTATATCGAATATTTAGTTTGCATAAATAAAACTTTGGCATAATCTAGGTTAAATAATAAATCATCTTTTTCATACAATCGCAGGCTATTTACCATACTGCCTTGGGCTTTGCCCAAACCACCGTTTAAAAGCGTGATTAAATGCTGCAGGTTCGGAATACCCCAGCAACTCAGCAATTACCTCTATTGAATATTCTTTATATTCAATAAGTCGTAAGGCCTTATTTTTTATAAGCTGTTCTCGAATCTGCTTATAACTGGTATTCAATTGTTGAAGCTGATGTCGTAATGTACGTTCTGGCAAATTTAAAGCTTGGGCAACTGCTGCCATTGAAGGAATAACACCTTGTTGTAACTCCAAATAATCATTTACACGTTGAATCAAGGCAGGTATTTTTTCTTCTTCTGCATTTAAACGTGCTAATTCTTCTACACACTTCACTTCATACACCCGATGTGTAATCGGATCTGCCGAAGGTATTTTAAGTTGCATCACATCATTGTTGATCCAAAATGATGCTTTTTCACATCCAAAGTGTAGATCTGAACCGTAATAATCATGGTATTGCTTTAATACTTCTACATCTTGAGGCTGTGCAAAAGGTAACTCTATTCGAACGCTTGGTGCAGTCAGCCCCATCATTTTATAAATATCATCTAAAAACTTATGCGTACCTGATATTTCACATTGCGCTCTTAATCTTCCCATTTCTGAATCTAAATCGATCGGTTGATAGGTTAAAGCAATTTGATGTTCACTATTTTCAATACCCAATACACCATATAGATAGGTTAAACCTTGATATTGAATCCCCTTTTCAATGGCGTCATAAACAGTATTGCAAGTCACCAACAACATTAATAAAGGGCCATAACCTGCAAGAGAATAATGCTGACCAATAAATAAACCTGTCTCAGGCTCTACATTTTCACCAATAACTTTTAAGATATCCCACTCTAGACTTGGGTGAATAATAGAACTTGGGTCTAAAGCATCCGCTTGAATACCAATACTCTCAAGTCGTGAATCCACATCTATTCCTGCATTACGCATACCGTGAATTAAGTACATCAAGCCGAGTATTGATCGTTTCATCTTGTCTTCAAATATAGATTACACCCACTTTTTACTATAAAGAGCCTGTTTTGGAAATTGCCGAATATATCAATATTCATGTCAAGGCAATCATTATTCTAAATGTGTATTTCAATTAATCTATGCAAAATTAAAGCACACTGAGTTTATAACAATGGGCGCAACGCAAACAAAAACTGCACAAATTCAAAGCACTCGAGTCGCAATTATAGGATCTGGCTTTGGGGGATTAGCAACGGCTATACGTTTAATTCAAGCCAATATCCATGACTTTATTATTTTAGAAAAAGCCAACGATGTCGGCGGGACTTGGCGTGAAAATCAATACCCGGGTGCAGCTTGTGATGTGCAATCTCACATGTATTCTCTTTCTTTCGCTCCAAAACTCGATTGGTCAAAACGTTATGCGGAAGCGCCTGAAATTTTTGACTATATTCAAGATTTAATGCGTGAGTATCATTTAAAGCAATATATTCAGTTTAATCGAGAAGTCGTCAGCGCACGCTACGATGAAAATGATTTAAATTGGCATTTAACCTTAAAAAATGATCAACAAATACAGGCTCAATTTGTTATTTTTGCCTCTGGGCCATTACATGTCCCACAAATTCCAAAAATTAAAGGCATTGAAAAGTTCAAAGGTGAAGTTTTTCATTCGTCACAATGGAACCATCGATATAATTTAAATGATAAAAATGTGGCGTCTATCGGCACAGGCGGTAGTGCCATTCAGTACATTCCAGAAATTGCTGATAAAGTAAAAAATCTCTATGTATTACAAAGAACCGCGGCTTGGGTCATTCCACGTGATGAACGTCGTTATCATACTTTTGATAAGAAGTTATTTAATCGTTTTGATTGGTTTAGAAAAATACATCGTGCACGTCTTTATTGGTCAAACGAGTCGCGAGTTGTCCCAATTGTACAACCGCAAATTATGAAATATGGTCAAAAACTCGCTGAAGCATTTATTAAATTTCAAGTGAAAGATAAAAATACTGCTCAAAAACTGACTCCAGATTACGTCATGGGCTGTAAACGTATTTTAATTTCAAATAAATATTACCCTACCTTTAATCGTGAAAATGTTGAATTGATTACAGATGCAATTCAGGAATTAACCGAAAATAGTATCATCTTTAAAAATGGTGAAGAACGCGCTATCGATTGCCTCATCTACGGTACTGGCTTTATCACAGACCCACGCATCTATCTAAAATCATTTGAATGCTATGGCGAAAACGGACTTGAGCTCAAACAAGCATGGAAAGATGGTGCAGAAAGCTATTTGGGTATCAGTACCAAAGGCTTCCCAAATCTGTTTCAGTTACTTGGCCCCAATACTGTCTTAGGCCATAACTCTGTAATTTTTATGATCGAATCACAAGTCAATTACATTTTACAACTTATACAAATGGTCAATAAGACCTCAACGCAAGCGATTGTTGTCAAACCTGAAGTTCAAGACCAATATAATCAACATGTGCAACACATGTTAGAAGGAACAGTTTGGCAATCGGGCTGTGTCAGTTGGTATCAACAAGATGGAGGTAAAAACTTTGCACTTTGGCCAACCTACACTTGGAAATATTGGCTAAAGACCCGTAAAATTAATCCTGCAGATTTTCAATTACTTGGCAATCAACAAATCCAGCATAAAACATCCCGCGTCGCATAAACTTTGTCTATAATATGTAGGTATTCTCATACCTACATATTTTTATGCAATCTCTTTGGCTGATTTTCCAACTGTTGTTCTGCTTATTCATTGGTTTCATGTTGGCAAGACGTTTGCCGCAATGGCTAGAAAGCATTGCTTTTAAAATTCTGCCTTATTTTACCTATATTCTCTTAATTGCAATTGCGATTGAGTTCTCTCAAACTATTCATAGCATTGCCAACCCTTCCATTATCTTGAGCAATGCCCTCATCATTTCAATAGCGACTTCAATTGGCGCATTTCTATGTTGTTATCTGCTGTTTAAAGGCATAGGCTACCAACCGTCTCAAGGTAAAGTTTCAGTAGCATTGCTCACGAAATCTTTATTGAATATTAGTTATGCATTTCTTGCACTTGCAGCAGGTTATGGACTGGCTGAGTTATTCAACCTATTTCACTATACTTTACATATCAGTACTTGGAATTTGTTACTGATTTTTATGTTCTTGATTGGACTCGATCTTGCTTATTCCCCACGTGACCGCTCATGGTTAAATTGGAAAATTTTACTCGTACCCATCGCTTGTATTATTGGCTCAATTCTTGGTGCAATTTTTGTTTCTTTCTTTATCCAGAGTATTAGTCTAAAAGACTTGATTATGCTTTCACAAGGTTATGGTTTCTATTCTATGACTGGGATCGTCGTGACCGAACTCAAGAATGCTCAGTTAGGTAGCATTGCTTTAATGAATGATTTATTTAGAGAAATTTTTGCGATAGTGTTTATGTATTTAATTGGTTGGCGTTATCCTCGCTCAGCCATTTCTTCAGCAGGTGCAACAGCAATGGATGTCACCTTACCAATGGTTAAACAAGCCTGTGGTAATGCGTTTATTCCACATGCGATGGTCAGTGGATTTGTACTTTCTGTACTTGCTCCCATCGCCGTCAGCATTTTAGCCGCTTTATAAGACACTTTTCGTCATTCTTTCAATTTTAGGTTCTAACCTAGTTAAGCTTAAAATCAAACAACGCGAATTAATCAAAAATTAGCAACGAAAAATAGGAAAAATTATCCTATTTTTCGTTTTAAATAAAATCTTCTACTTAAAAGAAATATTTCAAAAATTATAAGGTCGCTAAAATATCTTTCAGCATTTGACTAGGATCTGTAGATTGCGTAATTGGACGACCAATCACTAAATGTGTAGAGCCATCAAGCATGGCTTGTTTAGGCGTCACAATACGCTTTTGATCATCTGCATTAGCGCCTTCAGGGCGAATACCAGGGGTCACTAAAGCAAAATCTTGGCCTAAATCTTGACGTAGCATTTTTGCTTCTTGTGCAGAACATACCACACCATCTAAACCACTGTCTTGGGTCAATTTTGCCAAACGCTTTACTTGTTCAAAGGGTTCAATATCTAGACCTAAATCACGTAAATCTTCTCGCCCAATTGAGGTTAAAACAGTCACTGCAATGAGTTGCGTCTTATAATTTCCAGCCTTTAAGCGTTCAACGCAGGTTTCCATCATTTTACGGCCACCAGATGCATGAACATTCACCATCCATACCCCCAAGTCTGCCGCAGCACATACGGCTTGAGCTGTTGTGTTTGGAATATCATGGAATTTTAAATCGAGAAAAACTTCAAAGCCTTTGTCATGTAAGGCTTTAACAACCGTAGGGCCTTCATGCGTAAACAGTTCTTTGCCTACTTTTAAACGGCAGAGTGATGGGTCAAGTTGATCAGCAATTGCTAATGCGTCATATTGGCTTTTAGCATCCAAGGCAACAATGATACTCAAGAGTCTACTTCCATCACAAAAAGATGGCACATTATAAAGTTTTTCAAGGCTGGTACAAAGGTTTATACATAGGATTCAGGCATTTTATCGCTAAATATAAATTCATCAGATATCCGGCAAAAGTCAAAAAATGATCAGAAATTAATATTAAAAGCCCTTTCTCTTGAGCCATATAAGGCTCAGGTTAAGGTTAGGATGAAGGATTATCATATAAACCCTCTCCCTCTTGTTGTACGTAATAATGCTCATTCCTTTAAACAAAAGGGAATTTCCGGTTATCAATAAATGCTGATCACCATTCGACTTACTCAAAAAGTCTATAAAAACTCAAGTGAACAAAAAGCTATATTAATCCACTAAAAAAACTAGATAATACAGACTCTTTTTTGCATAAATGTATTCTCTTTTACTCATGTTTACACTTTATTACTTAGAATAATTACTCTAAATATTTTTGTAATATATAATAAAAAATAATCATTTAATGTATTTAAATTAATCTGACTCAGAAAACGATAAAATGAATAAATAATAAGCTGAAAATGTTTTCAAATATTATTGTTTTATTTAATACCTTAATAATTTTTATTTAAAAATCATTAATTAACAATTAAGTAAATCTAAATAAAAATTCAATTTCAAAGTATTCCGTGATTAAATTGGCAAAAGCTGACATTTTTTGTCATTCATTTAATAGTAAATTTTAAAACTTATAATTCGGTAAAATATATTAAAAAATATAATTATATATTTGTATTTATTACATTATTTCAACCAATATTTTTACATTACCACAATTATTACCAGACATAAATTAGCCTATTAACAAAAAAAGTGATTTTTATCACAATTTTTATTACCATTCGTCAGAAAAAATTTATATTAGGCATGAAATGTTTAGCTCTAAACAGAAAAATTCCTTGTTAGAAATATGTGAATGAGGAACTGTTCAATTATTTTTGAGAGAATCTCCATGAAAAAATTTCAATTAGGCTTAGCGGTAATCAGCTTTGGTTTAGCATCTTCTACTGTTTTCGCTGCTCCTGATGGAACTGTAACGATTACGGGTAAAGTAGTAGATCAAACTTGTACACTTGGTGGTACAAATGGTAACTATACTGTCGTTTTACCTACAGTTGGTAAATCAACTTTGGCAACTGCTGGTACAACCACTGGTGACACTAAATTCACGATTAACTTAACCAACTGCCCTACTGGCAATATTGGTGTATATTATGACAACACCAATACAAATATCACTACAAATGGCCGCTTAAAAAATACGATTGCAGGCGGTTCAAATGTAGAAATTCAACTATTAAACTCTACAAAAGCAGTCATTGATCTAACTAAAGATCGTGGAACTCAAGGTGCTTTAGCTGTTGCATCATCTGGTGGTGTTGCTAATATTGATTTCTACGCTCGTTATTATGCAACTGCTGCTGTTTCTGCTGCAACTGTTGGTGATGTAAGCACTACAGCTACATATTATGTGGTTTATCCATAATAAATTTGTACTTTCAAAACATACATAAGTCTGCTAAATAGCAGACTTATGCTTTCTACAAGGATTTGAAATGAACAAAAGACTTCTAACTTCATCATTATTAATGTTATCTAGCATATTTTCTACTGTACAAGCGGGTATTGTAATTACAGGTACGCGTGTGATTTATCCAAGTGATAAAGAGTTTGTATCGGTACAGTTAAGCAATGTTGGTGATAAAGTTGCCTTAGTTCAGTCTTGGGTAGATACCAAAGATTCCACAGCAGATCCTACAACAACCAAAGCGCCATTTATTGTCACCCCTCCTATTACAACCGTTGATGCCAATAAAGGACAATCTTTACGTGTTATTTTTAATCAAAAAGAAAAACTTGCAACTGACAGAGAAAGTTTATTTTGGTTGAATGTCCTTGATATCCCTGCTAAACCTGAAGCAGAGAACGTTAATTATTTACAATTCGCGATTCGTAGCCGCTTAAAACTTTTTTATCGACCAACAGGGCTTAAAATTGAACAGCAACAAGCTTTTGGAAAAGTTCAAGTGCAACGTATGGGCAATCGTCTAGAGATTAACAACCCGACACCGTATTACTTAAACTTTGGTAAATCTAATCTGGTTTTAAAAAATAGCAATCTGAGCGAAATTACATCACTCACTTATATAGAACCCTTTTCCAAACAACAAATCAATCTTGATCATTTAGAGAATGCTAAATCTGTACAGCTTTCTTTTATCAATGACTATGGCTCACTCTTTACAATCGAAAAGACCTTTTAACCCCCCTATTCAATTGGAGACTGTTTTTTGAAACATTTAAAACTTAGATATAGTGCTTTAGCGCTAAGCTTATATCTTTGTCATCAAAATGTTGTTGCGCAATCTCCTCAATTTGATAATAGTTTCTTATACGGTCAAAATAGTAAAAATATCGATATCGAAAAAATAATTTCGAGCGATAAAGTTGCTCCCAATGATTATATTCTTGATCTTTATTTAAATGATCGCTATATCACCCGTTCTGTTGTGCATATTACAGATGATCCTAACGACCCTCAGAAGCAGCGTTATTGTATTCCTAGAAATACTGTGAAGCAGTTAGATTTCAATACCAAGTTGATTGATTTAGATCAAGTCACATCCGACTGTATCGACACTCGTCTAATGAATCATGTGGTTTTTTGGAAGCTCAATATGGCTGAGCAACGCGTTAATATTACCAGCCCTCAAAATATGCTCAATGAAAGACCTTTAGGCTACATCGATCCATCATTATGGGAAGATGGCGGCAATAGTGGTTTTTTAAAATATTACTACAACTATTACAATTCTGATTATGGTCAGAATAATCAACAAGACTCGAGCTTTTTAAATCTGAATGCTGGAGTTAACTTAGGTGAATGGCAATTCCGTCATTCAGGCAGTACCAGTTTTAGCAATGAAAATAACACCGAACAATATGTCAGTTATGAAAATAAACTCTTGCGTGTTTTACCAAGTATCAAATCACAACTGACTCTCGGTGATTTTTATACCAATACTAAAACAATCAATAGTAATTCAAGCTTTGCTGTTCGTGGCGTGCAAATTGCCAGTGATGATCGCATGTTGCCCGTCTCTCTACAAAGTTATGCACCCAACATTACTGGCTATGCCAAGGGTAATGCCCTTGTTCGTGTACGTCAAAATCAACAGATTATTCTAGAGCGTACCGTTCCTGCTGGTGCATTTAATATTACAGATCTACAAACACCAGGTACAGGCGGCACATTAACCGTTGATGTCGTTGAAGCCAATGGTGAAACTCATAGCTTTGATTTACCATATAACAGCTACATACAAACCATACGCGCCGATCAATTTAGATATCAGCTTGCGCTAGGCAGTTTCCGTCAAAATGATAAAGCTTATGATGAACAATTAATCAATGCATCTTTTGATTATGGTCTGAATAATTTTATGTCACTGAGCAGTGCTGGACTTATCAGCAAACATTATCAATCTTTTATCCTAGGTACAGCACTTAATACACAGATTGGTGGTTTTGCATTTGAAGGAAATTATGTAAAGGCTGATTTCAATGAATCCAATCAAAATTTGGATAGCTTTCTTGTAAATATGCGCTACAACCTTGCTATGAATGGTGCAAAAACCAATATCAGTATCAATAGTTCATATTATAACAATGACCAATATTATTCATTTGATGAGGCCATGCAAAGTCGTTATACACAAAATAATGCATTCTCAATTGCACTGAATGGTCGCCCAAAAACCTCAAATTACATCCAATTGACACAAAACTTAGGTCAATCCTATGGTGCATTGTCAGTCAATTATTCACAATATAAATTCTGGCACGCAGACAATAAACAAAACTCATTGCAGCTTAGTTATAGCAATAACTACAAAGGCATCAGTTATTACTTTGGCTTACAACGTACCGAAAATGACCAATACCAATCCGACAAAGATACTCAATACTTTTTGAATGTAAACATTCCACTGTCATTTAAGAAGCAAACTAGTAATCTTCGATTAAGCAGTGAACTCTACCCAGATAATAATTCACTCAATACCAATCAAATTGGTTTATTTGGTAGTTGGGGTGAAAATCAACAACTTGGCTACAATATAAATTATTCTAATAGTAAAAACACAGACTTATTGAGTGGTTCATTAAGTTATAAAACCAGCCCCGTTTATTTGGCATCAACATATACCACAGATTTTGATGCACAACGCCAATATTCAGTTCAAGCTCAAGGCGCAATTGTCGCTCACCGACACGGTATCACTTTAAGCAATGATTTAAATGATACTTATGCAATTATTCATGCAAAAGGACTAGAAGGGATCAGTCTATTAAGTGGTAACAATATCAAAGTTGACCGTTGGGGAAATGCGATTCTCCCCTACTTAAATCCGTATCAATATAATAGTATCGCCTTAAATCCGAATACCATTCCTTTAAATACAGAAGTGAATGCTACAGAACTACAGGTCATACCTAAATCTAATGCCAGTATTTTAGTCGATTTTAAAGCATTGAAAAGCAATAAAGCATTAATTGAACTCATACATCATGATTCCGTCATTCCAATGGGTGCTCAAGTGTTAGATGCATCGAATCATGTGGTTGCTAGCGTTGGGCAAGGTCAGCAAATTTTTATTTCCAGCCTTAAAGCTGGAACCTATAGCATCAACTGGAATAATTCAAATACTTGCCAATTTAATATTTCAGATGAAATGTTAAAACAAAGTCAGCATCAAATCCCTTTTGCTAGTTTTAGCACTGTATGCAAATAGAATCATTGGAGCAGTTGAATGTTTAAATATAAATTTTTATTTGCTTTATTTACCCTACCTGCAAGTTATTCTGCATTTGCAAATTGTACTGTAGGAAGTAATTTTACTGGTGGCTATACCATGCCAACAATGTCTGCAACGACTACTAATATCAATAAATATGAAACCAGTTCCATTCAATCCAATACATCATCACGCGGCGTAGTTACGTCAGATTCAAGGATTTTTAATGTCTACTCTCCTTGTACTGTGGGAGTCGATCGTACTGTTTTTGGTGCTGTTTTTAGTAATAATGTTACACAATTCAGCACAGATGTTTATCGCTTAAATGGCTATCCTTCACTTGGTGTCAAAGTAGAAATGGGTGACGCTCCCATGGCAGCCACTCTAAAAGTAGTCAGTACCGTGGAAACTCCTCTTTATCGCTATGCTGGTGATTCACATGGGGTAAAAATAAGAGTCACACTTTATGTTTTACCCAAAACAGCTGCCATGACCTCATACCCAACAACGATCAATCTAAGCAATCTCAGAATAGCAACCATCAGTTTAAAAAGAGTAAGTGATGGTACCCAAGCAGGTAATCCTATTCCCGTTTATATTAATGCAACAGTCAATATCACTGAAACGACTTGTACGCTGAGCCCAACGGATTACACAATCTCATTACCTGATGTCAGTATTCGCCAATTAGGCCTACCAGACAGTGAAACATCTTTAAGTAATAATACAGCAACATTAAGCATCAACTGTGCAAATTTAAATAATGGTGGTGGTCGTGAAATCAAAGCCTATATGACAGATACACTCAATCAGTCCAATGCAGGCAATGTATTACAAAATCAAACTGGTGCAGGTTACGCAACAGGTGTAGGAATACGTCTACGTGATCAAAATAATAATATTATCAGTTTAGATCCCAACCAATCTGAAACAACAAATAAATGGACATTTGGAAATATGAATACGTCGTCAATTATTCAACACATTATTAAAGCTAATTACGTCAGAACCAACAATAAAGTCACACCCGGAACCGTTCATGCTCAAGCTTATCTCAATGTTGTTTATGATTAATCTATAATTTTGCTTATCAATCATTCTGAATAAAACTGTTTTTTTAGTTGTTATAAACAAAAAACTCCTTATTTTCACCAATAAGGAGTTTTTTTGTTAGCACAGTGATTAAAGAGGATTAGAGTTTTTATCTTGAGCGTGTATATCTAATACCGTCTTTTCATGACGTACACTTGCAGCGGCTTCGGCTGCTGCCAATTGTGCAGTCTGAATTTGCTCCTTACGCAAATGATCAATATCTTTACGTAAGCGGCGAATTTCCCAGTTTGTTTGAAAAACGCGGAAAACTTGAACACCAATCAGCAATCCTAGAACAATACCAATCGCTAAGGTCAGCAAAAGCAATAAACCTAAGCGCATAGCAGGAACTTGAGTAAACCATAAGTCTACAGGTAATTCAGTACCATTGATCAGCACCAATGCCAGTGAATAAACAAACACCGCTACCAATAGTAGCCCTAAGATAAAACGCATAATTACCCCATTCGAATTTTTTATTAGTTGGCAGACTCGTTTACTGCGTCACGTAGCGCCTTACCAGGTTTAAAGTGTGGTACAGCTTTTGCTGCTACTTCTACAGATTTACCTGTTTTCGGGTTACGACCTACACGTGGTTCACGGTGATGTAATGCAAAGCTACCAAACCCTCGAATCTCGATTCGATCATCCGAAGATAATGATGCTATCATTTGGTCAATCATGATCTTAACAGCTTCTTCAACTAAAGGCTCTGCTAAATGTGGATTCTTAAGAGCAATTCTTTCTATTAAGTCAGACTTATTAAGTGCTTCAGTTGTCATTTATGACCTCATTAATTTTAATGCTAATTGACATACACTAGATAATATCCTTTTTAAATACAAAAAGGTAGCGCAGTAATCATATACTACGCTACCTTTTACAGTATTTGAATAAAAAATATTAATTAATTACATTAAATAATACTTCTTAACAATAACTTAGTGGTTCATTTGCGCTTTGATCAAGTCACCAATCGTCTTAGGACCGTTTTCTTGACCATTTGCAGTTGTTGTTTTCAAGTTAGCAACTGCTTCTTTCTCTTCAGCTTCGTCTTTCGCTTTAATCGACAAATTGATAGAACGTGATTTACGATCTACATTGATGATTTTAGCTTCAACTTCTTGACCCACTTCTAAGAATTTAGTTGCATCTTCAACGCGATCACGGTTGATTTCAGATGCTTTCAAAGAAGCTTCAACTTCGTCAGCCAACTTAACAGTCGCACCTTTAGCATCAACAGCAGTTACTGTACCTTTAACCAACGCACCACGTTCGTTAGCAGCTAAGAAGTCATTGAACGGATCGTTGTTCAATTGCTTGATACCAAGACTGATACGGTTACCTTCAGCATCTACAGATAAGATAACTGCTTCAACTGTGTCACCTTTCTTGTAACGACGAATTGCATCTTCGCCTTGTTCGTTCCAAGAAATATCAGACAAGTGAACTAGACCATCGATACCGCCTGGTAAACCGATGAAGATACCGAAGTCAGTGATTGACTTGATCGTACCAGAAACTTTTTCACCCTTGTCGTGTGACTTAGAGAATTCTTCCCATGGGTTCGCACGAGTTTGTTTGATACCAAGAGAAATACGACGACGCTCTTCATCAACTTCAAGAACCATAACATCAACTTCGTCACCAATCTGAACAACTTTAGATGGGTGGATGTTTTTGTTTGTATGATCCATTTCTGAAACGTGTACTAAGCCTTCAACGCCTTCAGCGATTTCAGCGAAGCAACCGTAGTCAGTTAAGTTCGTTACACGCGCTTTAACGATAGAACCTTTAGGGTAACGGTTCATGATCGCTAACCAAGGATCTTCGCCTAATTGCTTAAGACCTAAAGATACACGGTTACGTTCTTTATCAAACTTAAGTACTTTAACAGTAACTTCTTGACCCACTTCAACAACTTCTGAAGGGTGTTTGATGCGTTTCCAAGCCATATCTGTGATATGTAGAAGACCATCAATACCGCCAAGATCAACGAATGCACCGTAATCAGTAAGGTTCTTAATTGTACCTGTAACTGTTTGACCTTCTTCAAGCTGAGAAAGTAATGCTTCACGGTCAGCTGAAGATTCAGCTTCCATAACAGCACGACGAGATACAACAACGTTGTTACGTTTAGCATCAAGTTTGATTACTTTGAACTCTAACTCTTTACCTTCAAGGTGAGTCGTATCACGGATAGGACGAGTATCTACCAATGAACCTGGTAAGAATGCACGAACTGGACCGATGTCAACAGTGAAACCGCCTTTAACCTTACCAGAAATAACACCAGTAACGATTTCGCCGTCTTCAAAGATTTTTTCAAGCTTAGTCCAAGTCTCAGCACGTTTCGCTTTTTCACGTGATAAAACTGTTTGACCCATACCGTTGTCAAGCGCTTCAACAACAACATCAACAGTATCGCCAACTTGAACTTCAAGTTCACGTTGTTCGTTTAAGAATTCAGCACGTGATACAACGCCTTCAGATTTAAGGCCAGTATCTACAGTTACCCAGTCAGAATCGATACTAACAACGATACCTTGGATGACTGCACCCTTTTCAACGTTGAGGTTTAATTCGCTTTCTTCAAAGAGGGCTGCAAAAGATTCGGTCATGATATACCTAGTAAAGTCAGCGGTCTTGGATCAGACAAGGCCGGTTTAGTTAAACATCCACATAGTCCATATAGACTGATCAAGCTATGCTTCTGTTAATATTTGGTTAAATATTCGTTAGTTAGCTAATTTTGAGTCGACATAATCAGTCATTAACTGAAACACTTCATCAATATTCAAATTTGAACTATCAATTATATACGCATCAGTTGCTGGCTTGAGTGGAGCGACAGTGCGTTCCATATCTCGCTTATCTCGAGCTTGTATATTTGCTAAAATGTCGCTTATTTTAACATCCAGCCCCATAGCCTGCAACTGTTTTACTCTCCGCTCAGCACGAGACTCAGCAGAAGCCGTTAAATAAATCTTGGCTTGAGCTTGTGGGAATATTGCTGTTGCCATATCTCGACCATCTGCAACCAAGCCTGGCGCTTGTGCAAATGCATATTGACGATCGACCAATGCAGCTCTAAGTGCAGGAATTGCAGCAACTTTTGAGGCAAACTCACCCACGCGTTCTGTACGAATTGTTTGGGTTACATCCTCACCATCGAGCAATATTTGCGTGCCCGATTCTGAGCTTTTAAAGACAATATCTAAATTTGTTGTAATTGTAACGCTTTGTTGAAGTGTAGCTTCATCATCCAAAGCATCCAAAAAGCCTTTTTGATGCAATGACAATCCGAGCAAACGATATAACGCACCTGAATCAAGTAAATGGAATTGATAATGTGCTGCAAGTTTGGCAGCAAGTGTCCCCTTGCCTGAACCACTAGGACCGTCGATCGTGATAATTTGAATTGTCATTGTATTTCCAATTAAACAAAAGATTTTGCGAGTTTCTTAAAGCCAAGTGTAATCGCAAGTTTGAGCTGTGCAAGTATTAATTTACTTACAAATGGTGCACGTGCTTGTAATTCAATCGTATAACTAACCAATGTTTTATTTGGAGAAATTTCACTAAACTCAATCATACCTAAGTGATGCTTAATCAGCGGATTATTAATTATTTTATATTCAATACGCTTATTTACATCCAGTAATGTAATTTGCTCTTGAATGGGTTTAATTGGGCCGAATCCCATACGGCGAATCGAACCTAAACCATCAGGACGTTCAGTATCTGCTGAATCTTTTACACGCACAACCTGTACAGGTGCAAATGCGATATTATACGTTGCATGTTTTGAAAGTAAGTCAAACACTTGTGCTACAGGTGCATCAAACTCTTGTTTCACTTGAATTGAATTCATTGTCTTCGCCTTTGCTATATTTAGTTTTAGATAGGATGTTTTAAAAATAACGGTTTTTTGACAATTTAGATTGTCATTATAAATCAGGATTATTCTAAATTATTTTTATCGATCAATTAATGGCTTTTGTTGTAATTTTAGTTGTCTTTTTTGCTCACGACGCATTTTAAAAAAATCTGAGAGCTGCAATGAACATTGTTCATGTAAGCATCCACCTTCAAATTTAAAAACATGATTGTAGTAACCTGATTCTAACAATTGCCGACTACTCACCAATGACCCTGCCTTGGGTTCAGTCGCACCAAAAACTACTCGCTGAATACGTGAATGAATTAATGCACCTACACACATTGTACAGGGCTCTAAAGTTACATAGAGTGTTGCATCTTCAGGAAGCCGATAATTTTGAATATTTTGACATGCATCGCGCAACGCCTGAATTTCAGCATGCGCTGTTGGATCGTGTTGGGATATTGGTTGATTATATCCTCGACCAATAATTTGACCTTGACTCACAATGATCGCACCGACAGGAATCTCACCAATAGAAGCAGCGAATGCAGCTTGTTCGAAAGCTTGCTGCATCCATTGTTCATCAATGCTGTATTGTTGAATTTCTTCAGACATAACAGCCTAAATTACGCCATATTGGCGTAATAGTGCATTCCAACTCTCAATCGTAGTCACAGGTGGGTTTTGAGCCAGAATCCCCACCAATGTCATTGATTCCGCTTGCTCCCACTCAGGAGATAAATCTTTGTCGACCAAACGAGCACGAACACCTTCAACAAAATCAGGATGACGTATTTTCCAGTCAGAAATTTGCTTTTCCAACTCGTAGACTTCACCCCAAGCATGCACTTGGCGTCCCCATTGCCATAACAACCATGTAATTGCTGCTGTACTTGGAGAACCTTTTTGCAAGTTTTCACTGGCTTGGCGTAACCAATCACTGCGTGCATCACTTAAACCAATGATTGCTTCATAATCCTGTTGGAAATTTACACCACGGCAAACACTATGAATCACATCTAATGAGTTTTGTAGCGGTCCAGGAGAAACCGGACGATGCAAACTATTCAAGGTATCATCGATTGCGCGGAAGTCTCCTGCTGGATAATGATCCCAATCGATATCAATAAGTTTCTGCAAAACCACATTACGTTGCGTATCACAAATATGCGTCGCCCACCCAATCCCATAACCGCCTGCTGCAGTCATGATTGAACCTGTTAAACCAGTAAATAAACCAATTTGACCACGGTCGGCTAAGAAGCGTGTCGCCCCCACATCTGGGTATAACCCAATATTTACTTCAGGCATTGCTAAGCGAGAATACGGCGTGACTAAACGGAATGGCGCTGCCATAAACAACCCAAGCCCACCACCCATTACATAACCTTCACCCCATACCACAATCGGCTTAGCGTAGTTATGTAATAACAAATCAAGTGCATATTCTGTTTCAAAAAAGCGATTGGCAGCATCAACCTCATTATTGATGACCAATTGACGAAGTTTACGAACATCGCCACCCGCACAAAAAGCTTTTGGTGTGGTTGAATCTAACCAGATCGCCTTAACTGCATCATCATGGTGAAAATCTTCAAACAACTTCAACAGTGCTGCAACAATTGACTCGTCAAGTGCATGCAGAGATTTTGGGCGGTTCAAACGAATAATCCGCCATCCTTGTGCTGCTTCTTCAATAATCAGATCTGGGTGATAATCATTTGTTTCGGGAGAATTTGTCATGCGTCCAGCTGCCAGTCTATTGGCTCAATGCCATGTTGTTTCAGGTAGTTATTTGTTTTAGAAAAAGCTTTGCAACCAAAAAAACCACCACGATTTGCTGCCAATGGAGATGGGTGAGCAGCTTTTAATACGAGATGTTTCGTTTGATCGATACGCTGTCCCTTTTTCTGAGCATAAGCACCCCAAAGGATAAATACGATATGCTCTCTGCGTTCGTTCAACACATCTATCACGTGATCGGTAAAATTTTCCCAACCTCGTTTTTGATGTGATGTTGGCTGTCCTGCCTCAACGGTCAGTACACTATTTAATAGAAGTACACCTTGTTGTGCCCATTTGGTTAAATCACCATGTTTAGACACAGGTACAGCCAAATCAGTGTTTAATTCATGAAAAATATTACGTAAAGATGGAGGTAGAGCCAATCCTTTCTGTACAGAAAAACTCAATCCATGCGCTTGATCAGGGCCATGATACGGATCTTGCCCCAAAATGACAACTTTGACATTGTACAAAGGGGTAATATCAAAAGCATTGAAAATAAGTGAGCTTGGTGGATAAATCAGCTTATTGGCATTCTTTTCTGCAACCAAAAAAGCTTTTAACTCATCCATTTGCGAACTGAGTAAAAAGTTTGCCAACCCCTCTTTCCAACTTTGATCTAATCGAACTTGATTTAATTTTGTTTGTTCGATTTCAGTCAATTGCATTTATCTTCATCCTAAATCTTTCATCAATGCGTAACATGGTTTCTCTCTAAAACCACTCATTAAACTTTAACTTGTAAATCCACTTCAGGATTTTGGAATTGAATTCCTTGCTTTAATTTTTCATACATTTCTGGATCACTCCATTCAGCTTGCACTTGATCTGAAAATACAATTTGATCCAAGCTCAACAAGCCCATTTGCGCATTTTCAATGTCTTCTTGAAAACTCTGCGCATAGCCTGTATCCGTTTCATGCACAATCACAGAATACACTTCAACATCACCTTCCCCATTTTGGGTAATGGTCGATTTTAAAACTTCCTGCGCAAGGAAGAAGAATACTCTTGAAAATTGCTCTGCCGATGGTGAAACAGGTAAAGCAACCCAACGTGCACTAAAAGTCTTACAGGCTTGGATATATTCTGAGTTATCGTCTTGCCAAAAACAGATTGCATGATCAAAACTGTCAAAAATTTCTTTGATTACACCTTTCAGCAAACCAAAGTCATAAACCATTTGACCATGATCAAGTTTCGAAGCTTTTAGCAATAACTCAACTTTATAGCTGTGCCCATGTATAGACCGTTTGCAACGATCTGAAGTGCAATTACGCACAATATGTGCATTTTCAAACTTGAATAACTTACGAATTAACATGTGCCAAATTTTACAAACAAAACTGTTTAGAGTCTCGATTATAAAGCAAAAGTCGCATGCTGAGCATTAAATTTACCGTTCAATGCAATAGGCAAAAGGTATAAACCGCTTAAAATCCTAAAAACCAAGATAGTAACGAATGTTTGTTTATACAACCAACCTTCCACCAACATTAGGTAAAATTTTGATTTTATTGATAATATTATAATTCTTAAGTTAAAATGGCGCTAAACTCCGTGCATAAATAAAAACTTGCCCTTTATCATTTCGCATCAAATCACTACTAAATTGACGCTTTCTGTTACTTAATAAAACCTCAATATGCGCTTTAAAATAATTAGATTTGACAGCAAAAATTTGCTCAGGACTTTTCAGTATCTCTGAATCTTTATCTTTTAAGCCGTCAAATGGGGGCATTTTTAACAGCTCACTCACATTGGCAAAATACTCTAGCTTGGTTTGCCTCGCTTCCAAAGCGCTTTTAACCGCATTTACATCTAAACTTTCATCCATGGCTGCCAGAACCATTGCTGGCGCAGTATTTACGTTAATTTTTGTTGTAATATCAGGCAAAGCAGAAACATATTGTTCAATCAAATCAAAATTTTTTCCTTCAAAACCCCGTACCTGTTTTAATTCATCAACACTAGCAAACTTACGATTTGCAGCCAAATAGGGTGTTGTTAAACCTTGATAATAATTACTTTCAGCACCCATCGCACCTATAGTTTCATCATCAGGATCTTGCCAATCAATCACCGATTGATACAGATCCGCAGGCAACCCCACTCGAACCAAAAGCTTAGAAAAATAGGCTTGAGCCACAGGGTTCGGCTTATTTTCAGCATTTAGCAAACTATTTAAATTAAACTTACCAGACTCATCAGTCAATTCTCCAGTCACATAACCATCTTCAACTGGAAATGCAGGCATCGGTTTTGCCCATGTTTCTTGTAAATAATCAGCTTCTTTACTGTTTTGACTATCTTGCGCTAAAAGCTCAGCAAAAAAAGACTCTGCACTTTTTGCATAAAACACTGCCTGACTTTGTCGTTTTAAAAATGCTGTACTTTCATTGGTATAGTTTTGTCTTTTTGCAATTGTTGCAGCAATAATGGTTGCCAATGCGACCATCACCAGTATCGTGATTAATGCAATTCCTTTTTGCTGCTTTATTTGCATAACGATTTACCCAACGGTTTAAATACCTGAACCTGAATTGTTAAGTGACCCAATATTTTAAAATACTTATATTTAAGCAATATTTAAGCACTTTTATTTAAAAAATCAGTATTTAACAGATTAAAAATCCATTCATACTCCACATCTCGAATCATGACTTTAATTTTCAAACCCGCTGGTAATTGATTCATATCATTTGTATTTTCACTTGGCCAACGCTCTAATTCATTTGGATTTAATACATCAATTTGAAATTGCTCAACATCAGTCAATAATACACTCGACAAAGGTTGCTCTGAACGTACCCGATTAAGATTTGAATATTTTAAACGATATAATTTTTTTTCTTGTTGATTATAACGATACTCAACACGCTCATAAGGCGATATGCCTTGTTTAAGCGGATCCGTGACACCTGCTTTACTAAAGGATAAACGCTGATTGTCTAACGTTACAGCAGGTTCCATAGTCCCCCCATTGTTTGCTGTAATGGGGATCATTTGTAGAGTATCTCGTTGAATTTGTTGATAAGCACTTTGTAATTGACCTAAATTTTCTTCATGCATTGCATTACGGTCTTTCACCTTGATCAAATAATCAAAAATTTTCCAGCCTAATGCTGAAAGTACTGCAAAAATCGCGATCGCTACCAATAGTTCGATTAAGGTAAAACCAGATCTTTTCGATACATCAGATTTACTCGATTCATATGGGAAAGTTTGATTATTTTGCATCTGTACATTCACGATTGTTTTTCTTTTATAGGGTAATTAAAAAACACCATATTGGTGATGCCCGCTTCGACTTTACCCGTATCTTGATTAAAAAGACTGACTTGCACATCTATTTTTTGTACATCTGGGCTAATGGTCGCTTCCGCTGTCTTATCCACCTGCCACGTTTCGCCTTGGGATGTAATTTGTTTAGAAGATGTTCCCGTTAACCATTCTTTATTAATGATCATTTGAGAAATTTCATTCTGTGCAACAAACTGTGCTTTGGTTCGTAAAATTGAATTGGCTGTAGATTGTGTATATTGCATTGCCACTTTAGTGAGCGCCATTGCTGCAACTGCAAAGATTGCCAATGCAACAACCACTTCGATCAGCGTAAAGCCTTTATTTTTCTTCATCTACTTTACCCAAATAATCAACACGTATCACGCCACCCACAGGGTTTTGATCATAATACATTTGAATCGTGACAGGCTTCGCCTCACCATTGCCAAACCAAATTAATTTCGGTGCATTATTTCCCAATAAATCTGTATTATTTGCATTTTGAAATTGATGATCTGCGCTATCTATCACAAATGACACATGATCTGGCAAACTGCGTTTTTGAAAATCAACTACTTCTTTCCAAGGCTTATTTTCAACCACTTGAATTGGAGATCGTGTATCTGAACGTGCAGGAAGATACTCAATAATACCGTATTGTGCCGCAGTCACATCCGTTGCATTTTGCAAATCTAAAGCATAAATACGAGACTGATCATTCGCTTCACGGTTGATTTGTTTTAAATCAAGCAACAACATTTCACGTGCTTGCATCGCTTTACGTTGATCCAAACCATCGATATTGAGCACAATTAATGATGCAATAATACTGATAATCACGATAACAACCATCACCTCGATTAAGGTAAAACCTCGAACTGTGTGAGATGATGGCAAAGATTTCATTTAAATTATGCAACCTGCTCAGAAGATTGCGGATGCTTCGGTATCGCTAAGGCTTGATCAATCAGTGCAACGCGCAATGTGTCACGACAACCTAGATAGCGTTGATAAAAACTTGAATTAAGAATCGCCGCAGCACCGTGGGTGATTGACCAAATCGATGCCAAATAATCGCGTACACTCATTAAACTTTGAATTGATTCTAAATAACTTTCGGTCATTCGAATAATCAGACGGAGACGCTGTTTACGTATTTGATAAAGCTCATTAAATAGATGATAGATCCCCTGCCCAGTGGTAGACAAACGCTCTTCTATTTGATGGAACAATACAGCTCTTTCAGGATGGTGTAAGTGATGCAACATAAAAAAAGCCAAATGTTCTGGAAATGCTTTTTCAGTGTCTTTAATCATTTCCAATAACATGCGTTCATTACGAATAATTAACAACATGTACAATTCATCTTTACTTTGAAAATGTTTATAAAGTGTTCCTTTTGCGAGATCTAGTTCAGCAGCGAGCGCATCTAAAGTCATCCCCGCTTCACCATTTTCTAAAAGCAATTGTTCAGCCACCTGAAAAATTAACGCTTCTCTTGCTCTAAATTGAGCCTGTCGATCCATCTTCACCCGATAAACTCTCTTCTTTATTGTATCCGTTAATCATTTGCCTACAACGCAAGCCAATTATGCAATATCAGCAGACGCTTCATTAGTTTTGTTTAAGCAGATTTTCAAAATTTTGTGTGGTAATGAAAGCCATTTCCTCTAGTGATTTACCATATACATCACTTAAGGCTTTAGCGACATAAGGAACATACTTAGGTTCATTGGTTTTACCGCGGTATGGCATAGGTGCTAAATAAGGACTATCCGTTTCGATCAAGACTCGATCTAGTGGGACTTGTTTTGCTACATCTCTTAAGTCTTGAGCGTTTTTAAAAGAGACTATTCCTGAAAAAGAAATGTAATAACCACAATCCAGTACGGCTTTTGCAGTTTCCCAGTCCTCGGTGAAACAATGTAAAATTCCATGGGTAGATTGCTCAGCTCGAATTAAATCTACAGTATCATGCTTGGCCGAACGTGTATGCACAACCACAGGTTTTTTTACAATTTGCGAAGCATGAATATGCCGCGCGAAACATTGTTTTTGTTCAGCAATAAATTCTGTACTGTGGAAATAATCTAAACCTGTTTCACCCAATGCCCAAGCTTTGTCCGCTTGCGCCAACTCAACCAGCTTTTCAACTGTTGCACGTTGCATGACTGTTGGATCTTCACAAGGATGCACACCAACACTATAACCGACATCTGTATGCCGTGCTGCAATTTCAGCAAGAGCAATATGATCATCCAAATCTACAGAAATTCCCATAAATTTTGAGACCCCCCCCTCACGAGCTTGTTGCAATGCTGCATCAAGATTTCCATTATATGGGCTTAAATCCAACATCGTGAGATGGCAATGCGTATCAACAAACACAATCTTTCCTAAATAATTTTACAAATAATGCCGAGGCGTCTTACATGGTAAAGTTGGGACGGTCTAAAGACATACTTCCTGCAAGCATTTTTTCTGCTTCCATTTTGTAATACATGCCTTTTTCACCTGACAATTGAATTGCAAAGCCTTGTGGTTTAATCCCATTTTGCTTTTGAGAAATCCAAATGACTTTTCCAGTTAAAGGTACTTTTTGTGATTGATCTGGTAATCCTGCCAAAACAAACACTTCATCACCCATTTTTACGACTTGTTTAGAGGGAACAAATAATCCGCCACCCTGAATATAAGGCATATAACTGGCTTGTAATGTCGCGCGATCATTAATATTCACCTGAATTAAACCGTTCATACGTGGTGGTTGCATGATTATTTCCCTTTCATATTCAAATGTTATGACACATTCATCAACTGAATTGATAATTGATCAATAATTAGATTGGTTTGTACATTCTGTTCTACTTTCAACTTGGATTTTTGCAAATCCTCATACATTAAAAATAAATTTTGCAAGCTATACTGCTCAGCAATACGGCTTAGATCTATATCATCATTTTTAACTACTTGATTCAGCTTGACACAAATTATATCCGACAACAAGTATTCAAACATCTGTAGAAAATCAGAAAAGCTTAATTCTTTATTCCACTTGCTTGCAAACTGTAGTGGCATACTCTTTTGTACAACCAGTTTTTGCCAATCCTGCAAAAATTCTGCACGGCGATTTAACCAATCTAACTGAGCAAGAGACAAAGCCTGTAACGGCATGTCATTTGATAAATTCAGTAGTAATGGAATTTTTGCATGCATTTCAGCAGGAAGAGACTGTTTTAAATATTGTTCCGATTGATTAGGTGTAATACGATCCATTGCAAAATGTTGTAAACGGCTACGAATCGTTGCAGGAAGTTTCAGATAATGATCTGCCAATAGAATAATCAGCACACGCTCGCCTGGTTCTTCGAGTGTTTTTAATAAAGCATTGGCTGAAGCAGTATTTAAGGCTTCAGCGGGTTCAATCACAATGACACGCCAACCATCTACGGTTTGTTGTACAAAAGGCAATAGATCTCGAATCTTCTCAATCTTAATTTTGGCATTTTGTTTTTTATTGTCTTCATCCGTTGTGATATTGACATAATTAGGATGGGTATCTGATTTCAACCACTGACAACTGCTGCACTCACCACAAGCACCGATAGCCGTTTTATTTAAACATAGCACCCAAGACAAAAAATGTTGTGCAAAGGCATGTTTACCACACCCTTTTTTGCCATAGAACAATAAGCCATGTCCCAATTGAGGGAAACGCCCTGTAAGCGTTTCCCAAACAGGCTGTTGCCATGGATAAACTTGAGAGTGCGTAACATCCATTGATCATTAACCTACTAAAACTATTATTTAAAATCACAATTCATGCAAACAAATAGTATCATTTATACCCAAAAAAGATGATGATTCTATTTATGCAAAGGATGATATATCCATGGCATTTAAACGATCTAAATCAGCCTGCGTATCCACACCTGGTGGTAAGTTGACTTGCGCAACATCAATTGCAATACGATGACCATTTTCCAAGACCCGTAATTGCTCTAGGCTTTCCAATTGTTCTAAAGTCCCTACATCCCACGTGACATATTCTTGCAATAGTTTCACACGATATGCATATAGCCCCAAATGACGATAAGCATGTTGATGTAACTTTTGCTCTAGCTGCTTAACACCTTCACGATCATAAGGAATCGTTGCACGACTAAAATAGAGGGCTTCATTGAACTTTGACATCACCACTTTTACAATACTATCACGTTGAAATTCTTCAAGTTGATGTATCGGCTCGCATAAGGTTGACATTGAACAATGAGGTTTTTCTTCCAATAATTTCGCGACTTGAATCACCAGTTCGGCAGGCAGCAAAGGTTCATCGCCCTGTACATTGACAATAATATCGTCCTCCATCCAACCTTTCATTCGCGCAACTTCGCTTAAACGGTCTGTGCCCGAAGGATGGTTTGGACTGGTCATCACGACATCAACGCCTTCCGCATGACATAAATCCACAATACGTTGATCATCTGTAGCAACACACAAGTCATCAAAGCCTTGTACTTTTCGAGCCTGATCAACTACTCGTAAAATCATGGCACGGCCGTGGATGTCTAAAAGTGGCTTTCCGGGTAAGCGTGAGCTTGCAAAACGAGCAGGAATAACGATATGTTTCATCTAATAACCTTGTATTAAATCAATACCAAGCTGAGTAAGTTGTTTATTAAGTAACTGATAACATTGTTCAGATAATACCGCTTCAACTGGCACGATCCAAATTTCACGATTAAATGAAGGATGATTTTTCAATAAAGGTAGTAGTTTAACAGCATCTTTTTCAGTTGTGATAATTGGTGTTAAATCTTCAAATTGTAAGTCATCAATTTCATAATCATAATGATCTGGAAATTCATGGCATTGGAACTGGTGTACACCAATACTTTCTAAAGTATCGTAAAAGCGTTGCGGAAAACCAATCCCCACCACCGCATAAAAATCTTGATTTGCGTCAAATCGTTCAGATTGATCAAAAAGTGGATTGAGTAAATAGGGTTCTGCGACTTGCAAATGCATATTTAGTTCGGATTGCGGATGTTGTGCATGCTCAATTACCGTACTGTGCTTTAAACGACTTACAGGTTCACGTAGGTAGCCTTCTGGTAATATTTTCTGATTACCTAAACCACGATTATTGTCCAAAACAATCCATTCTATCTGACGTTCCAAGGCCCAATGTTGTAAACCATCATCACTAATGATCAGGTCTAAATCATAGTGCTTAATCAACAGTTCAATGGTTGCTTGGCGGTTACCACCAACCGCCATTGGAACATTGGTGGATTGAACAATCAAACAAGGTTCATCTCCCACAACATCGGGAACAGATTCCAAATTGACTAAAGCTGGAAATGGGCCTTGCCCACCATAGCCACGGCTAATGACACCTACTCGAACTTGATGTTGCTGGAGATATTTAACCAACTGGATTAATAAAGGAGTCTTACCACTACCACCAACGGTAATATTACCAATAATCATCACAGGAACTGGCGCTTTAAATTTGCGCTTAAGTCCGATCTGATATAATTTTTTATTGAGGGTAAACCCAAACTGATAAAGCCATGACAATGGACGCAACACAATCAACCACTTGGCTTTTTTATTCCAAGCATTTTGAATGATTTGCGCAATAGCCATGTACAATTATTCCTCAAAATTACGTTGATGAAGCTGATAATAAGCACCTTGTTGTAGCAACAACTCAGCATGTGTACCTTGTTCCACTATACGCCCTTTATCCATCACTACAATCAAATCCGCATTTTCAATGGTTGATAAGCGATGTGCGATAACGATCGTGGTGCGGTCTCCATCCTGCATTGCTGCATCAAAAGCTTTCTGAATAAAATGCTCAGACTCATTATCCAAAGCACTGGTTGCTTCATCCAAAATTAAGATTGGTGCATCTTTTAAAATTGCACGAGCAATCGCAATACGTTGACGTTGGCCACCCGACAAACTCAAGCCTTGAGCGCCTAGGGGCGTATCATAACCTTGCGGCAAAGCCATAATAAACTCATGTGCATAGGCTGCTTTTGCAGCTGCAATCACCTGCTCATCCGTTGCATTACTCAATTGCCCATAAGCAATATTCTCTCGTACTGTTCTGTCAAACAGCACCACTTGCTGATTGACCATGGCAATCTGAGAACGTAAACACGTCAGTTCGATATCTTGAATTGGAATTTGATCAAGATAGATTTGCCCAGCACTCATTTCTTGAAAACGCACTAACATATTCACTAATGAAGACTTTCCTGCACCTGATCGTCCAACTAATGCAACCGTTTGTCCTGCTTGAATATCTAAATTAAAATCCTGTATGGCTTTAACATCACCCTTATAATCCAAGTCTACATGCTCAAATTTAATCGCACCATGTAAAGTCGGTTGCAGTGTTCCTGTATTCTCTTCCTGAGGCAAATCTAACAATTCAAATACAGAATAGGCAGCAGCCATTCCACGTTGTAACTTTTCATTAATATCCGTCAAGCTTTTTACTGGTTTAGCCAACAAACCTGCTGCGGTAATAAATGCAACAAACTCGCCCGCCGAAGTATCCCCTAAAATTTGTGGACGCAATGCCAACCAAATGATGATACTCAGTGCAACGGCCATCACCAACTGTACGAGTGGGCTATTTAGGTTTTGCACAACAACCATTTTTAAGCCACGTTTTAAGTTTTCTTGAGATGACTTATAAAAACGTTGCTGTTCACTTTCCTCACCCGCAAAGCTTTTGACCACGGCATTTCCACTGACCGTTTCTTGCACGATGTGATTGACATCACCCATGGTATTTTGCACTTGCAAAGAAAGTTTGCGTAAACGCTTAGACGCTTTACGTACCAACACACCAATAAGTGGAACAAAAATAAAAATACACAGTGTTAAACGCCAATTGGTATAGAGCAAATAGCCCATTAAACCAAGTGTAATTGCACCATCACGAACTAGAATCTTTAATGATTCTGATGAGGCAGCAGTCAACTGCTCCACGTTGTACATGATTTTTGCGGTGATATGACCTGATGAATTGTCTAAATAATATTGAGATGGAAGTTTTAAAAGCTTAGCGTAAATTTCTTGACGAATACTAAACACCAAACTTCTAGAGATGACTGCTGTAAAGTAGCCCCCCATAAACAAACCGAGACCACGGAAGAAAATAAGCAATACAATTAAAACGGGGAACCAATCCAAATCACCACGGTTACCCCCTTGAATTGCATCAATAATAAATTTAAGTAACTTCGCAACAGAAACTTCCGTCGCTGCATTAATTCCAAAACCGACAACAACGAATAAGGCTATTCCCCAATATGGCTTTAAATACGATAAAAGGCGAATATAGACCTTAAAATCTTGTTTCACTGATTAATAACCTCGGGATGGAACTTTAGTACTAATATTGATATTAACGAAGCCTAGTTGCCCTGCGACATCCATAACACGTATAACATCTTGATGTGTTGCCTTTGCATCAGCAGCAATGATAAACATCAGATCACGACGATCGTTGGCAGCTTGTTTAATTGCAGTGCTTAAATCTGCACCCTCTTTACTCGAAAGTGCCTGACCATTTACAGCATAATGTCCTGTTGAGTCTACCATGACTTCAATCTTGTTTTGATACTCTTTTGGTGGAACACCTTGTGCATCTGGTAACGATAAGTTAATACGACTCTGCTGATTAAACGTCGTTGTGAGCAACAAAATAACCAGAATAAACAGCAAGCAATCAATCATCGGTGTGAGATTGATATGAATATCTTCAACCGTTTTACGTCTAAATTTCATCTAAACACCTCTTATGAATGATTAACCAGCTTTCTTCTGATCTTTTTCATGGTGTTTTTGAAAAAATAATGCGGCATGAAATAAAGTTGCTTGTTGTTCCAACTCAGCTACATATTCTTGAACCAAACGTTGAAAATAACGATACGCAAATAAAGCAGGAATTGCGATCACCATCCCTGCCGCAGTCGTAATCAATGCTTTGGAAATCCCTGGAATCATCATGGTTGGATTTGCCGTAGAACCTAAATCAATCACCAAAAACGATTCAATAATCCCGACAACCGTGCCCAATAAGCCCAATAATGGTGCCACAGCGCTCAAGGTACCTAGAAAATTAATATTTTTTTCTAAATAGCCAATTTCACGTGATGCCGTTGCTTCCATTTGCGCTCGTGCATAATCCTCACCGTAAGAATAAGCATCTATTCCATCTTTAAAAATATAACCCAACGAGCTTTGACCCGCAGACTTATCCTGTTCTATCACATCTAGAACATCGTCTAAACTACGCCCTTTTTGCATCATTAATGATTTAGGCAGAACCAAAGACCGCTTTAACCGTATAAACCTCTCAATCGAGATTGCAACAGTAAAAATTGAACATAAAACCAATGGCAGCATTAACCAGCCACCTGCCTTTACAAGTTCCCACATCTTCAGTTCCCCAATTTTATAAAATCGTTTAAAAATTATTGTTCTGCTAAACAGATATTTAAAATACCGTCTAATTCATCCAATGAATTATAGCTAATGACCAATTTCCCTTTGCCTTGCTTGTTGTAATCTAATTTCACACTTGCACTAAAACGCTCAGACAACTTTTGTGTAAGCTGTTGCACATCAGGTGCTTGAGGATGCTTAGGTTTTTCCTGTTTCGGTTCGTTCCAGTCACGAACCAATTGCTCGGTTTGACGAACTGATAAGCTTTTTTCAATGACAATTTTAGCAATTTGCAATTGATCTTTAGCTTTCATGGTCAAAATTGCACGGGCATGCCCCATATCAATCTGACCTTGTTGCATCAATTCTTTGATTTCTTCTTCAAGACTCAATAAACGCAGTAAATTGCTCACGGTTGTACGTGCTTTACCAACAGTATCGGCAATTTCTTGATGACTTAAGCCAAATTCTTCATGGAAACGTTGCAATGCCAATGCTTGATCAATCGGATTTAAATCTTGGCGTTGAATATTTTCAATTAATGCCAATGCGATTGCCACTTGATCTGTTAAATCACGAACAATCGCAGGAACTTCGGTCAACCCAGCTAACTGTGCAGCTCGCCAACGACGCTCACCTGCAATAATTTCATAAGCAAATTCTTCATCATCTACAGGACGAATCACGATTGGCTGCATCACACCATGCTTTTTGATCGATGCTGCAAGCTCTTGCAAATCCTGCTCATTGATAAAGCGACGAGGTTGATATGTCCCGCGCTTCAATTGAGTCACATCAATTTGCTTGAGTTGACCATGATCAAGTGCCTGAACTTCAAGCTGTAATTTTTCTTTTTGGATTGAACCTAATAATGCATCTAAGCCACGACCCTTCGCCAAGCCTCTTTTTTTAACGGTCATGCTTTACTTCCTTTTTTCACTTTACTTTTTTTCAACATTTCAGCTGCTAAATTTAAGTACGCAATTGCACCTTTAGAGCTTTTTTCAAAATATATAATCGGTAAACCATGTGCAGGCGCTTCTGCCAAACGCACATTTCTCGGGATCACTGTATCATAAAGCTTCTTCCCGAAATATTGTTCCAACTCTGTCGAAACATCACGGGTTAAAGCATTACGTGCATCATACATCGTACGTAGGACACCAATGATTTCTAAATCAGGGTTGAGTGCTTGCTGAATCTTATCAATGGTTTGAGTTAGATCTGCCAAACCTTCCAAAGCATAATATTCACATTGCATTGGAATCATCACACTCTGCACAGCAGTCAAAGCATTGACTGTGATTAGACTTAAACTTGGCGCACAATCAACAATGATATAGTCAAAATCTTTTTCAATTTTTTTTAGTGCATCACGAAGAATGAACTCACGACCTTCTTGTTCAGCAATCACCAACTCCACACCAGCTAAATCACGATTAGAGCCTAAAACTTTATAACCCACTTCTGCTTTAGTGATCGCCGTTTCAATCGGTGTTTCACCCAATAAAACATCCGTTACAGAATATAGTAAATCATTTTTTTGAATACCTGACCCCATTGTGGCATTGCCTTGAGAGTCCATATCCACCAATAACACACGTTTTTTTAAGACTGCCAAAGATGCAGCCAAATTCACTGCTGTCGTGGTTTTACCGACGCCACCTTTTTGGTTTGCGATAGCAATAATTTGAGCCATGGTAATCCCAATCCTTGTCTATTTTCTAAATTTGTTTTAATAAAAGTAAGTGACGTTGTTCATCTAGTCGTGGTACGTGCAACTCAATAATGTCGCAACTGAACTGATCTTTTAACGCATCAACTTCATCACTTGGAATCAATCCTTTCATAGAAGCAATAATACTGTTTGCATGCATATAAGGTTGTGAAGCTGCAACAAAATCAGTTAATGATGCAAAAGCTCGACTAGTAATTACATCAAATTGACCCAGTTCGTTAATGCTGTCTTCATTTTCAACACGTGTCTGAACTGCAATCACATTTTTTAATTTTAGATCGGCAATAAACTGTTTGAGAAAACGAATTTTTTTACCATTTGAATCTAATAACACACATTGGCGCTCAGGTTGGCATAATGCAATGATCATTCCAGGCATCCCCCCACCTGTACCAATATCCAGTAAACGACCTGCTGGCAAATCATTTAAAATACTCAAACTATCCAATAAATGTTTTACCAACATTTCTTTTGGCTCACGAATCGCTGTTAGATTATAAGCTTTGTTCCACAACACAAGTGCATCTTGGTATTGCAACAACAATCCCAATGCTTCATCACTTAGTTTTAAGCCAAGCTTTTGGCTGCCTTGCTTTAACTCTTGAAAAAATGGATGCATAATCAAATAACATCTCTAAAAAATTAGCTGGAAGTATACCGATTTCTAGCCCGTGGAACAGTAGTTAACGATGAGTTAATATGCACTTAAGCAGATTTATCTGTACTTATAATGCAGTTAACCCCCACCCAACTCATGCTTCAGCAAAAACACCCTGACGAATTTGTAAATCTAAAGCCGTTAAACGCTCTGGTGTACCGACATCAACCCAAGCTGCCTGCATTTTTTCAGCAGAAATTTTACCCTCTAACATAGCTTGTTTAAGCAATGGTGCAAGTGGTCGCTTACCTGTTTCTAAACCATCAAACATTTTGGGATGAATCACTGCAACACCGCTATAAGTCAGGTTCTCACCTTGCTTTTCCTGTTCAAAAGTATAAGCCCGATCCTCTAGCAAGGTAAAATCACCGTTTGGATGCTGTTCAGGATTGCTTACAAAAACCAAGTGAGCTAAATCATCGCCCAAATCTACATTTAATAATGAAGCAAAATCAAAAGTCGTCCAAACATCACCATTGACCAAAATAAAGGGTTCAACGCCTAATAATGGTAATGCGTTGATAATTCCACCAGCTGTTTCTAAGCCTTCGTCTTCACGTGTCCAGCGAATGGTTACTCCGAACTGCGAACCGTCACCCAAAGTACCGATTAACTGATCCGCTAACCATGCAGAATTAATCACAATTTCCGTTACACCAATGGCTTTTAACTTTTCGATATGCCATACGATCAATGCTTTCCCACCCACTTCTAAAAGTGGTTTAGGTCGATATAAAGTCAAAGGTCGCATGCGATTGCCCAAACCCGCAGCTAAAATCATTGCCTTCATTATGCTACAACCTCATATTTTCCATATTTTTCTTCAAATTTAGGCAACACTTTAGCATTGATAAATTGCATAAAAGGTTGTAATTCTGCATATGGTTTCGATTCTTCAAGTAAATACCACATCACACGTGGTAAATCTTTAAGGTAACCTGACTTACCATCACGTTCAAATAAACGCACAAATATGCCTAAAATTTTGATATGACGTTGAATCGCCATCAGATCTGCATCACGTTTAAACTGTTCAAAATCACGATCTTGTTTTGCAGTTGCAGGAAGTAAGTTATAAAACACTTTAAACCATTGATAAACTCGTTCTGCGTTCCACTGCACATAAGCATCACGTGTAATCGAAATCAAATCATAGGTATCTGCACCAATCACGGCATCCTGAAAATCAATCACACCTTGCTCAGTTTCACCCGCCAAAATCATCAAATTACGGCTATGAAAATCACGATGTACAATGACTTGAGGCTGTGCCAAAGCTGCATTGGCAAGAATCGCGAAAGTACGTTTAATTAACGCAAGTTCTTCTGAGGTTGCTTGGATTTGTAATGAAGGCAATAACCAATCCGTCAACAGTTCCATTTCCGAAATGAGCTTTTCATATGTATATTCAGGTAAATGCGAATCCCCAGCGATTGATTGTAATTGCACCAATTGCTTAAAGCTTTGTGCATAATGCGCATCTACTGTTTGATCATTCAACTGTGTCGACAGCAACACATCACCAAAATCTTCCAACAATAGGAAACCATTTTCTAAATCTTTAGCAATAATATGTGGGACACGTACGCCATTTGTGTCAAAGAACTCATCAATAGACACAAAAGGACGACAATCTTCCTTCTCAGGAGGTGCATCCATAAGCATAAATGTTTTATTATTCAATATAATTCGTGCATAACGACGGAAACTCGCATCGCCTGCTAAAAAATGGATTTCAAATTGTTCTGAATTGAGTACTGATGTTAACCATGTTTGTATCAATTGTTCACGTTGTGTATTCATTTGCAATTTAATCTAATTCAGGCTGAATTTTTGAAGTGCTAAGTGTAGCTACTTATCGACTTTTTCTCTATGATGCGACAATAATTAATTGCGATTAGCATATTTGGTTAATGAGACAAATGAAGCATCAGTTTAAATTTAATCCTTTAGCGACTGCTATTTTGACACTTCTTTGCGGAAGTTCAGTATCCAGCTATGCAGAATCGACAAATACTGCCTCTGAAGTCAACAATACGCAACTCAATGCTGCCATTAAAGAAAGTTATGCAGGGCAAAACTTCTTTGAACAATATTATGTCGATAAAAATAGCCCTGAAGCGCAATTACGCGACACTAAAAGTCCAAATAATCGTTATTGTGAAGGGGTTTGGATTACCCCATTCAGCAGTGCGTCTAAAGCTGTAGATCCTCAAGATGGTTCATCTGTCATCACCGCTGATCGAGGCTATTACAATCCGAATGGTGACTCGATACTTTCAGGTGATGTGGTGATTGACCAATCTGGACGTATGATTCGTGCAGATGAAGTTACTTTGGATAAAACACAAACTTTTGCCAAAGCCAAAGGTAATGTGCAGATGGCGCAAGGTGGCATCATTGCACAAAGCGATCAGATTGATTACAACCTAAAAGATGAAACAGGCCAATTAAACAATAGTTTTTATATTGCTGAAGTTACGCATGCACATGGTTATGCCAATAAAATCGAAAGAACTTCTCCAACTAAAATTATTTTAGAAAATGCCAGCTATACCACTTGCCCGCCTGATGAAAAACCAACGTGGAAAATTCAAGCCAATCAAATTGAATTGGACCAAGATACGGGGCGTGGTGTAACTCGTGGTACTAAACTTTATGTTAAAGATGTCCCTGTTTTAGCTGTACCGTATTTCAATTTCCCAATTGATGATCGTCGTACCACGGGTTTATTGAGCCCTGGTTTTGGTTTTACCAATGATGGTGGTTTTGAACTGGCTGTGCCTGTTTATTTGAACCTTGCACCCAATTATGACGCAACAATTACACCAAGATTGATCACAGATCGTGGCATCTATGCGCAAGGTGAATTCCGCTATCTGACGGAAAATTATGGTAGAGGTAGCGTTTGGGGAAGTTATCTTCCATCAGACCGTGAATATAACGATGAAGATCGTAAAGACTTCCATTTTTTGCATAATTGGCAAATTAACAATCAATGGACAACTAATTTTGAATATAACTACGTATCAGACAAAGACTTCTTTTCTGATCTAGACAACAACCCAAACTCTCGCACAGAACTTAACCAAAGACGTGCATGGGAATTAAATTACGCACACGGTATTCCTGGCTTAAAAGCGCAGTTAAAAGTCGAAGATTTCCAGACTTTGGATGATACGATTCAAGATGTTGATAAACCATATGCGCGATTACCCCAATTTTTATTAAATTATGTGACGGGTAATCCGCAAGGCTTGGAATACGAATTTAATAACGATACTGCTTACTTCCAAAAAGATATCAATGATGCAACAGATATCAGTCAGCCAAGTGGTACTCGTTTATATAACCAATTTGCAACACGTTATAATTTCCGTAATCCATGGGCATTTGCGATTCCAGAAGTTTCTGTCCGTAGTTTAAATACATTCTACGACCAAGAAACGGAACAAAGACTCGGCTCAGATAATAAAACCAAGTCTATCGTGGTGCCTCAATTCACTTTAGATACAGGCTTAACCTTTGAAAAAGAAGGTAAATTTTTACAAACGATTACACCACGTGCATTCTATGCTTATGCACCATATAAGAATCAAAAGGACAATCCTAACTTTGATTCGACCTCCGCATCGATCAGTTATGATCAATTATTTAGCCCATACCGCTTTTATGGACATGACCGTTTAGAAGACAATAACTTTTTATCTTTAGGTTTAAGTTATAGCCTCTTTGATACAGTCGGTTTAGAACGTTTACGTGCCAGTATCGGACAAAGTTACTATTTTGATGATCGTCGGGTTACTTTGCTAAACAGCACCGATAATATCGATACAGAAAAACGTACAGGACCTATCATTAGTATTTCAAGTCAACTTTCTCAAAGTTTCACTTTGAGCACCAATTCGGCTTGGATGTCAAATGGTGATAGCGCTCAACATGACTTCCAGCTGTATTACACAGGTGAACAAGGCAATCTTTACAATGTCGGTTATTTCTATAGAAATAACCTTCCAGATCGTCAAGATAAGTACGATCAGGCTGTTGCATCATTTATGCAACCGATTAAAGACAATTGGCGCATCATGGGACATATTCAGTATGACCTTGATAATCATGTCGCACGTGAATATCTACTCGGCGTGAATTATGAGTCTTGTTGCTGGGGTGTTTCTGTCTATGGTCGCTCTTATTTCAATGATCTAGACGATGTAACTGATTCTTCTGTCTCACCTAAACGCGCAGTGATGGCGGAACTAACCTTAAAAGGACTGGGTGGTTTAAACAACAAATTAAGCTCATTACTTCAAAATCGTATTTTAGGTTTTGACAAAGCTAATCAATCTTGGACACATTAATGAAGACGCAAAAATTTAAAAATTTGTTTAAAGCTTCAAGCTTGGCTTTATTCATCTCAGCTTCTACTTTTTCTTATGCTGCACCAAGCGATCAAATCATCGCTATTGTTGGTACAACTGCAATTTTAAAAAGTGATTTGGATCAAGGTGTTGCTGAAGCTACACATAAACTTCAAGCACAGAAAAAAGAAGTGCCACCACAAAATATTTTACAAGTTCAAGTTTTAAATCAACTCATTACACGTGATGCACAATTAGAACTTGTTAAAAAATACGCTTTAAAAGCAGATGAAAAAAGCTTAAATGAAGCTGTTTTAAAAATTGCGCAACAATCAGGTTCAAACTCATTAGAAGCATTCCAGCAAAAATTAGATTCTGTTGCACCAGGTACATACGAATTATTGCGTAATCGAGTTTCTGAAGACTTATTAATTCAAAAACTTAGCCAACAACAAGTAATGTCACGTATTAAAATCACTGATTTAGATGTTGAAAACTTCTTAAAATCACCTGAAGGTCAAGCTGCAGTTGGTAGTCAGGCACATGTGCTACATATGCGAATTGCAGGTGATGCACCTGTTGCTGAACTTGAGAATGTAGCTAAATCTGTTCGTACTGAGCTAAAGGACAGTAACGATGCCAATGCTATTGGTAAAAAATTTACCACAGCTCAAATTAAAGTGGATGGCGCAGACATGGGCTTCCGTCCATTATCTGACATCCCTGCTGAACTTGCTGCACGTGTGAGTACACTACAAGCAGGACAAACGACAGATTTAATTAAAGCTAAAGATGGTATCCATGTCTTAAAGTTGATTGAAAAAAAATCCAACGATCAAAAAGCCTTGATACCACAGTTCAATACTCGTCATATTCTGATCAAAACCTCGGAAGTGGTTAGTCCTGAAAATGCCAAACAAATGATCGACAGTCTGTATAATCGTTTAAAAGCGGGTGAAGATTTTGCTACCCTTGCTTCAACCTATTCAAATGACCCTGGTTCAGCACGTGATGGTGGTAGCCTTGGTTGGGTTAGCCCAGGCATGATGGTGCCTGAGTTTGACAAAACAATGCAAAACGCCACTGTAGGCGAAGTAAGCAAACCTTTTGAGACACAATTTGGATGGCATTTACTCTTGGTTTCTGAAACACGTCAACAAGATATGACCAGCGAATACCAAAAACGCATGGCACGCCAAATTTTAGGTGAGCGTCAATTTGAATCAGAATTTGACAGTTGGTTAAGAGAATTACGTGCAAATACCTATATCGAAATTAAAGATCCAAGCTTAGACCCTAAAAAGAACGAAAGCTAAAATCTAAATGTTAAAAAACCAGTTATTTCAACTGGTTTTTTTAACACTTTAATCTAAGCTATCAAAACCTGACGACAATAACGTACAAATACCTAACCTGATTGAACAATGAAACGTACCGACTGATTGGATCAGAGACAACTTATTTAAACAAAATAATCTCTTTGCATCCTAATTGATCAGAGCTTCCATTCAACATCAACTGTTTCACCTAGATCAGTGCCATCGTAATTATTTTTGTAATGGAAAGTGCCATATAACGTGAATAGTGACTTACTTATTCATTTTATTTACAGCTATCTCTATTTTTTTATTGCACATATTCTCTACTGATGTACCCCCAAGAGTGATCACCAACAAAATTTAAACCGTGTTCTACATAGCACCTTAAATCTCTCTAATGCCTTGCTAAAAAGCCATATCAGCGCATATTTTTGAATAAACCAGTGTTATTTGAGTACTAACTTTTATTCTCATAGCGTCATTTTATATTCAACCTAAGTCATGACGGTTTAAACTCAAACACAATCAAAAATAAAGCATAAAAAAGACGCCAATTCGGCGTCTTTTTATACAATCAGATTCTACAATCAAAAATTAACGATTGTTTTCATCATCTTGTGAATCTTCAAACTTAGTTTCACCACCGAAGTCACCTTGACCACCGAAGCCACCTTGACCACCGAAGCCACCTTGACCGCCGAAGCCACCTTGACCGCCGAAGCCACCTTGACCACCGAAGCCACCTTGACCACCGAAGCCGCCTTGGCTACCGAAACCACCTTGACCACCAAAACCGCCTTGTTGGCCACCGAAGCCGCCTTGTTGACCGCCAAAGCCGCCAGCTTGACCACCAAAGCCACCCGCAGCGCCTTGAGCACCAGCAGGAGCGCCAGCAGGACGTGGATTACGTGCAGGAACTACAGTTGAAATTGCATGCTTATAAACCATTTGGCTTACAGTATTTTTCAACAAAACCACATATTGGTCAAAAGATTCAATATGACCTTGCAGTTTGATACCGTTTACTAAAAAAATAGAAACAGGAATACGTTCTTTACGGAGAGAATTTAAGAACGGATCTTGTAAAGTTTGACCTTTAGACATTTTATACTCCAAAAAAAATTTTAAAATCAGCGCAAAAACTATCTTTATTTTTCAATTAAAATTTATAAAAAAGATAGTTGTTAAATTTTGCTTTATCCGTATAAGTTTCGCAAGTCTTCTTGCGCCTGCTTTATCGTAAAAAAAGTTTTAAATTGATGTAATTCTTGCAAAGAACGTAACCAAGTGTATTGACGTTTGGCTAATTGTCGTGTTGCAAATAAAGCCTTATCACACATTTCTTGGTAATTTTCTTGATGCTTATCACTGTTTTTTAAGAAATCAATAGCTTGACGATAACCAACGGAGCGAAAAGCAGGCAAATTTTCATCGGGATCGTATTTTTTCATAAGATTCTCCACCTCATTTAAAAATCCGATTTCCCACATTTTTTCCAAACGCATCTCAATACGTTTATGTAATTCTACACGGTCTGGTAGCAAAGCATAATTATGAAAATTGTAACGATATGGTTGCTTTTGAGGTTGTTCTGCTTGTAGTTGTGTAATTGGACGCCCAGTAATCTTATAAACTTCCAGAGCACGAATAATACGCTGCTTATCACTCACCTTAAATTTTTCACCTGCCAGCGAATCTACAGCTTTTAACTCATCATAAACTGCTTGCCAACCTTCGGTTTCACCTTTTAACTCAATCGCAGCGCGAATATCATAATCAGCACTGGGTAAGTTTGATGCTAAACCTTCCAGCAATGCTTTAAAATATAACATCGTTCCACCGACCAAAATCGGTGTTTTGCCACGTGAGTGAATGTCATCAATCAAACGACAAGCATCTTCAACAAACTCTGCTGCGGAATAGACTTCAAGCGGCGTAATAATATCAATCAAATGATGTGGATAACGCGCTTGTTCTGCTTTTGAAGGTTTCGCTGTACCAATGTCCATATCTTTAAAAACCAGCGCAGAATCAACAGAAATTAGCTCATAATTGCCCTGCTCATATAGTTCACATGCCAAAGCCGTTTTACCGCTTGCAGTAGGCCCCATTAAATTGATGACAGGCAATTGATTTGACATGTACAACTACTCTCCTCGAGCAAATAATTTATCTAATTGTGCCAATGGAAATGCACGCCATGTCGGACGGCCGTGATTACATTGACTCGCAAATTCTGTTTGTTCCATTTGGCGCAATAAAGCATTCATTTCAGAAAGACTCAGTACACGATGCGCTCTCACCGCACCATGACATGCCATCCCAGCTAAAATATGATCACGCTTTTGTTGTAAAGCTTGAGCTTCATCGTTTGGATCTAAATCATTGAGTAATTCAGGTACAAGTGACTCAAAATCAGCCTTATGCAATATGGCAGGTACACCTCGGACAATGACTTGGTCATCACCATATTGGTCTATATCTAGCCCTAATCTTTCTAACTGCGGTTTTAATTCATCAATACGTGTGGCCTGCATTCGGGTAATCGAAATTACTTTTGGAATCAGTAACTGTTGCGAAGTCCAAAACTCAGGTTTATCCCATGCCAATTTCATTTGTTGTAATAAAATTCGCTCATGCGCTGCATGCATATCAACAATAATTAAACCTTCCGTATTTTGTGCAAGAATATAAATTGCATGTAACTGAGCAATCGCAATCCCCAATGGGTATTCATCTATTGGAGAAACCACTTGCTGCGCAATCGCTTGCACTGAACGATTATAGGATTCTTGATCAGTTAAAGCCTGCGAGTTATTTTCTGCACCTTGTATTGTGTGGTCATATTCTCGTAAAGGCGCCAAATAACTTTTTAGTGCATTATTCAGTTGCTGCGTACCTTTGTACTGCTGCTGATTTGGATGCGTCTGATAATGCACAGTTTGCGGTTGTTTTGAATTAAAGTCTGTTAAACCATCATGGTGAAATTGATTTGTATGCAAACCATCTGCATTGCTTAGGCTATTTTCAACGTGGACATCAGTATCACCCTGTAACTGAGTTGTGTCACGATGTAATTGAAATTGCTCTTGATAACGCGGTTGTGGGACTTGCCACGCTGAAGCTTGCTCATCCTGTTTCATTGCAGAAGACAGTTCAGCTGTTGCTGTTTGGAATTGAGCGAGCGTTTCTTTAGCATAGTGACGTACAAATTCATGTACTTCACGTTGATTCAGAAATCGAATTTCATGTTTCGTAGGATGTACATTGACATCAATATTTTCAGGATCAACTTCTAAAAACAATAAATAAGCAGCGTGTTGATGACCATGTAAAATACCGTCATACGCCATACGTAACGCATGTGAAATGGTTTTATCTTTGACAATACGACCATTCACATATACATATTGCAAGTCAGCTTGCGCACGTGCATCTGAAGGATGACCTAACCAACCCGATAAACGCATATTGATACTATCTGCATCAATCCAATAGGCATTTTCAGTAAATTGACGACCTAATAATTGCTGCACACGCTGAAAGCGCAATTCACCACTGTCAGCGATAGGTAAATTAAGGCGAATATTTTCATTATGTTCCAATACAAAACGGATATCGAAATGCGTTAACGCCATTCGGCGTACAATTTCTTCGATATGCCCAAATTCTGTGCTGGGCTTTTTTAAGAACTTACGTCGAGCAGGAACATTAAAAAACAAATCCTGAATACGAATATGTGTACCTTGCGGTGCAGCAACGGCTTGAATAGCTTGATGGTCGAATGCCGTACCATTCACTTCAAGTTGATAACCAATACCCGAATCGTCTTGGCTGCTGGTTAATGTCAGTCGCGAAACGGCTGCAATAGAAGCCAATGCTTCACCACGAAACCCCAAACTAACAATCGCTTGCAACTCTTCTGCAGATTGGATTTTACTGGTGGCGTGGCGTGTCACAGATAATGCAAGATCTTCGGCATGAATACCACGCCCATTATCAATGATTTCAATCAGCGTACTACCGCCCTGTGCAACGCGAATGATCAGTTCTGTTGCACCTGCATCGATCGAATTCTCAAGCAACTCCTTCACCACAGAAGATGGGCGCTCAATCACCTCTCCTGCTGCGATCTGGTTTGCCAGTGCTGGATCTAAAGTCTGGATACGTCTTGAACTGATATTTTCTCGCTGCATACAATCAACCTAAATCATAATGATTCTGAAAAATGATCAAAACCTGATCAATCTTCATAACGTTGTATTCTATAAATCTTATGTACTCTGTACGAATAGGTACTTCAAACTATTGAATCGGTTTGCTTCAATCGAATTTAATTTATTTAAAA
>NZ_RAXT01000010.1 GCF_003611475.1 Acinetobacter rongchengensis
GTATCTAAATTGATAAGCCAAGATGAATTGAATCATTCTTCAAACTTGAAGAGTAAATTAAAAAGTTTACCCACGGGTCATCATAACCATATTCGCCTTATCGAAATTGAAAGTATTGATATTCAACCATGTAGCGGTACACATGTACGTAATACCAATGAAATCCAAAGTGTAGTGTGTACAAAAATTAAGAAAGTTAGTAAAAC
Organism: Acinetobacter rongchengensis; assembly: GCF_003611475.1. Taxonomy (GTDB): domain Bacteria; phylum Pseudomonadota; class Gammaproteobacteria; order Pseudomonadales; family Moraxellaceae; genus Acinetobacter; species Acinetobacter rongchengensis. Next base: position 207 of record NZ_RAXT01000010.1, read on the forward strand.
AAATAGACGTATTGAGATAAGTTGGGATAAAAATTTTGCTGAAAAATGAGTTCAAATTTAATCTGATAACATACTAAAAAATGGGTAAGAGTCAGATCGGGTTTGAGATACCGTCTCCCTAAGAATCCTTCAATTTGTTTTAACTAGAGCCTGTAACTACAACCTAAATTTACGCAGCCTTTTCATCCTTGAGAAGGCTTTCACTTAAACTGTATGACTATGATGACCTAACTCTTGCTTTAAATGGGCAATCGCTTCAATGCGCTTTTGAATCAACATCTCACCAATATCAGAACCTTGAACATCTGGTGGTAAGTCGGATGCTTTAATTGTCCGTACAGTTTTCACTGCACTCAACAAATAATTGGCTTGTGGATATTCACGGTTTTCTAGACCTAAGCGACCTTTAGCATCACATTCACAAGCCTGAATAAATGCTTCAACACGCTCTGGACGACGTAGTACATCCAAACGTTGTAAAAGGCGCCACACCGTACCTGCTTTTAAAGTAAAAGCTTGATGACATTTCAAATGCTCTTTGCACACAGCCAAAGCAAGTTGTTTGGTCTGAGTTGGAACTTTTAAACGATCACAGACTTCAGTGACTGGTTGAATTCCACGTTCCTCATGCATGATATGACGAGGCAATTCTTCCTTAGGCGTTAAAGCTTTGCCTAAATCGTGAACTAAAACTGCAAAACGTACATCTAAAGAATAATTGGCTTTACATGCTTGTTTTAAAGACATCAAAGTATGTATACCACAATCAATTTCAGGATGATATTCAGGGCGTTGTGGAACACCAAATAGAGCATCTATTTCAGGGAATAAGACCTTTAGTGCACCACAATCACGTAATACTTCAAAATAAACATCTGCATGATTTTCCATCAAAGCACGAGAAGTTTCTTTCCATACACGTTCAGGTGTCAATGCTTGAAGCTCACCTGATTCAGTCAATTGACGCATTAAAGCAAGAGTTTCACTTGCAATTGTAAAACCATACTGAGCATAACGAGCAGCAAAACGAGCTACACGTAATACGCGTAAAGGATCTTCTGCGAATGCTTCAGAAACATGACGAAGAATTTTATTGTTTAAATCATCTTGTCCATGATAAGGGTCAAAGACTTGTCCAGACTCATCCATTGCCATGGCATTGATGGTTAAATCTCTGCGAATTAAATCTTCATCAAGCGTTACATTTGGATCAGTGAAAAACTCAAAACCATGATAGCCATGTCCTGATTTACGTTCAGTACGGGCAAGTGCATATTCTTCTTTTGTTTTGGGATGCAAAAAAACAGGGAAATCTTTACCAACAGGTTGATAACCTTGGGCGAGAAGTTGTTCAGGGGTAGCACCTACAACAACATAATCTTTTTCGTGATAGGGATGTCCGAGTAAATGATCTCTGACGGCACCGCCTACTAAATAAACTTGCATGAAAAAACCTCTATTCTTAATGCCATCATGCAACAGAATAGAGGTTTTCTCAAGTGTTGAAGTCTAGCGATTTGCTAAACTTTAACAGTATTTATCTCAAATTGGTCCTAAGCCTAACTTTGAGCTTGTTGAATCTCTGCAACTGTTAATGCAGTCATATTGACTAAACGACGGGTTGTTGTCGTAGGGGTCAAAATATGAACTGGTTTAGCTGCACCGAGCAAGATTGGACCAATGGTCACATTATTACCCGATGTAGATTTTAATAAGTTGAATGAAATATTTGCAGCATCAAGGTTTGGCATGATTAACAAGTTTGCAGAACCTTTGAAGCGTGAGTTCGGGAATGCGAAATGACGAATATTTTCATCAAGTGCTGCATCTGCATGCATTTCACCATCAACTTCTAACTCAGGTGCAATCTCTGTTAAGATTTCAAAAACTTTACGCATTTTTTGCGCACTTGGATCATTTTGATCTGAACCAAAGCTTGAATGAGAAAGCAAAGCAACACGTGGTGTCATACCGAAACGACGTACTTCTTCAGCAGCTAAAATCGTCATCTCAGCAAGCTGTTCAGCAGTTGGATTGGTGTTGACATAAGTATCGGCAATAAACAAATTGCGATCTTCGAGCATTAATGCATTCAAAGTAAAGAAATTGTTGCGACCTTCTTTTAAACCAATTACATGTCTTACGAAATCTAAATGGATATCATAGCTTGAGTAAGTACCACACAACATACCATCTGCTAAACCATGACGAACGAGCATTGCTGCAATCAGTGTAGAACGACGACGTGATTCACGTTGTGCATATTCAGGTGTTACACCTTTACGTTGCATGATGTTGTAATAATCATCAGCAAATTTCTCGTAATCAGGATTTTTCTCTTGATCAACGATCGTGATGTTTACACCATGTTCTAAACGCAGACCTAATTTTTTGATGTTCGCTTCGATCACCGAAGTACGACCAACGAGGATTGGCATAGCCAAACCTTCATCTACTGCGATTTGAACTGCGCGTAATACACGTAAATCTTCGCCTTCAGCATATGCAATACGTTTAGGCGCAGTTTTTGCTTGCGCAAAAATTGGTTTCATCATCAATGCAGAGTTATAAACAAACTCAGATAAACGTTGACGATATGCAGAGAAATCTTCAATTGGACGGCTTGCAACACCAGAGTCCATTGCAGCTTGCGCAACCGCAGGTGCAATTTCAAGAATTAAGCGTTGGTCAAGAGGGCGTGGAATTAAATAATCACGACCAAATGATGCTGATTTTTCACCATAAGACGCTGCATCTGCTTCAACATGCGCCATACGTGCAATCGCATGTACACAAGCAATCTTCATTTCTTCATTGATGGTTGTCGCACCAACATCTAAAGCGCCACGGAAGATATAAGGGAAGCACAGTGCATTATTCACTTGGTTTGGATAGTCTGAACGACCCGTCGCCATAATGACATCATTACGAACTTCATGTGCATGTTCAGGTAAAATTTCAGGATCTGGATTCGCCAATGCAAAAATGATTGGATCATTTGCCATAACCTTAACCATTTCTTTGGTCAAGATGCCAGCAGCTGAAAGTCCAAGGAACATATCAGCACCTGCAATCACATCTGCAAGTTGATTGCCTTCGATATCTTGTACATAACGCTTCTTAGATTCATCCAAACCTTCACGGCGAGTGGTTAATAAACCACGTGAGTCTGCAACAATGATGTTTTCTTTTTTAGCGCCAATTGCACAAAGCAAATCTAAGCAAGAAAGGGCAGCCGCACCTGCACCAGAAGCAACGATTTTAATTTCGTCAATTTTTTTGCCATTCAATTGCAAAGCATTTAATAGTGCAGAGCCAACAATGATTGAAGTACCGTGTTGGTCATCATGGAACACAGGAATTTTCATGCGTTCACGAAGTTTCTGTTCAATGTAAAAACATTCAGGTGCTTTAATGTCTTCTAAATTGATACCACCAAAAGTTGGCTCTAATGCTGCAACGATATCAACAATTTTATCTGGATCGTTTTCAGCAATTTCAATATCGAATACATCAACACCAGCGAATTTTTTAAATAAAACGCCTTTTCCTTCCATTACAGGCTTTGAAGCCAATGGACCAATGTTTCCTAAGCCTAAAACAGCAGTACCATTACTGACCACAGCAACCAAGTTTCCGCGCGCAGTATAAAGTGCTGCTTTAGATGGGTCTTTTTCAATTTCCAAACATGGAGCAGCAACACCTGGCGAGTAGGCAAGTGCTAAGTCATGTTGATTGACCAGTTGTTTACTTGGTGTAACGCTAATTTTTCCTGGGGTAGGAAATTCATGGTAATAAAGAGCTTGCTGTTTTAATGATTGATCGTCCATTTGAGTCTCGATTGTTACAATGTTCCAGCGAGGCTGGTCGTTTTGGCTAAATATGAACGAATATACCACTTGTTGAGCACTATCGACAGTTAAAAAGTATATATTTCAATTCAAGTTATAGATTAAATGTCTAAAATCTTTGTTAAATCGTAATCAGTTTATGCTGCTCTAAATATTGTGTACTTTCAGCGGAAGTAAGCGGTTTAGAAAAATAAAAACCTTGTAAAATATAACAGCCATGTCTTTCTAAGAAATCAATTTGTTCTTTTGTTTCAACACCTTCAGCGACTAAAGTAATTCCAATTGCTGTACCCATCGCAATGATTGCATTCACAATCGCTTCATCTTTTTCACGTCCAATTTTAGAAATAAAGGATTTATCAATCTTTAATACATCAATAGGATAGCTGGTGAGATAAGATAAAGATGAATACCCAGTACCAAAATCATCTAAGGAAATCGAAATATGACGATCTTTTAATTGTAGCAATAGTTGGTCGACTTGCTCTGATTTATCCAATAAAGAAGATTCAGTGAGTTCAAGTTCTAACATATCCCCAGAAATATTATATTTTTTGAGTGCATAATCAATGTCTTCAACCAAATGCCCACGGTGGATTTGTTGAGCAACAATGTTGATTGACACTCTGAAGTGATCAAATCCAAGTGCTTGCCACTGATGTATCTGTTTGCAAGTTTCGTTTAAAACAATCAGACCAATGTCAGAAATTAAATTGGTTTCTTCAGCTAAAGGAATAAAGATATCAGGTGCAATATAACCAAGTGTAGGGTGTTGCCAACGCACAAGCGCTTCAAAACCGTAAATTCGATTGGTCTGAATACAGATTTTAGGCTGGTAATTTACCGATAAATGACGCTCTTTAATTGCTTTTCTAAGCTCATTCTCAAGGTTAATACCTTGACTCAGAATAGGAATTTTTGAGTTTGAATAGAATTTAACGGTATCGCCACCCAAGCGTTTTGCTTCATCCAAAGCAAACTCAGCATGTCCATCTAAGCTGTCTAAATGCAAGCCATGCTCAGGAAATAATGCGACACCAATTGAAATGGTAATGGTTTGGTCTTGCCCATTCACTTCAAATGGATGTTTAAAGGCTTGTAAAATACTTTGCGTTTGCTGATGAATTGGAATATTACCACTGCTTAAATTATAGATCACAGCAAAATCATCATTGTTTAAATATGCAGTCAGTGAAGCATTTGCACAACACAGTCTTAATCTTTGTGCGACTTTCTTTAATAACTCATCACCATGTTTCTGACTTAGAGAATCATTGAAGGCTTTAAAACGATCAATATTAATTCGTAATACAGCAAAATGTTTAAATAAATTAGAATAATCAGTCAGGTAATTGTGCAATTGTTGCTTGAAATAAAAACGGTTAGGTAAGTCCGTTAAGATATCGTAATGTTTTAAATAAGATAGTTTGCGTTCTTGTTTTTTCCGGTCTGTTAAGTCAGTAATAATACCAACATAGTTTACAACTTTGTTCTTTTCATCATGGATCACATTGATATGAATCCAAAGAACAAGTTTTTTACCAGAAGTAAATTCGATTTGTAATTCGGAATCAAACTCACCAGTTTCAATGAGTTGCTTCGTCATTTTTGTATAAGTTTTTGAAGCATATGGGTCATTATTGACAGTAATATCAAATAAATGATGGCCAATGACATCTTCTTGCTTATAGCCCAATAATTTTTCAAAAAATTGGTTGACCTCAAGGTAACATAAATTACTATCTAAGACGAAAATACCCTCAGCTACATGCTTAAAAACATTTGCAGCAAGTTTTAGTTTTTCTTGGTCAGACTTTTCTTTCTGAATATTACGGTGAATACCCACCATTCTCAGGGGTTTATTGTTGGTCTTGCGAACAATGACTCGACCAATATCTTGAATCCAACACCATTGGTCATTTTTTTTAATTCTATAAATGGCTTCAAAACGATCCGTTTTACCTTTGATATGGTTTATCAGGATAGATTTATAATGGCTAAGATCATCAGGATGAATAAACTCAGAAATATTATTGGAGTGTTTTAAATTCATCTGTCTAAATTCAACTTCGTTATTTGCTTTCGCAATTTCAAAAGTTCTTTTTTCGATATCCCAAATCCATGAATTAATTCCTGCTGTTTCATGGGCAAAATCTAAATTTGCTTGATGATTTTCTAAACGATCATTAATTTGTTTAAGATCATTTACCCTTTCTTTAACTTTTTGTTCCAGTAATTGATTATTGAGCTGTAACTCATTTTTAATTTCTTCAGTTCGATTAAACTCTTTTTTAAGTTGTGTCTGTAGTTCTTTAGACTCATTTAAATGACGTTTTGATTGCTCAATTAATATCGTGTTGTTGTTGTTTAATATTTTCAAACGATTATGCATTCTACTTGACATTAATGCACTAATAAAAATTGTTGAAAACCATAAGGTTGTGATAATGCTATAAAAGTAAAATGCATCATGGAGAAACAGTAATTGTGCACAAATCGCAGGAAGTGCAGAAGGTAAAAATATGCAAAGAAAATAGCTAAAGCGCTCCACCAAGTAAGTGAGTGCTATGACATAGGTAATGCTGAGTAATAAACCTGATAAAACAATAACCTGAGTGTGATCGAGTTCTGAATTTTCAATTTTTAGAAAGTAATAAATGATGCATATACCAATACCTAGGGTTGTGCCAATCACAAGACAAAAGAATTGAAATAGCGCATCGATTTTATCGTTATTGGTTTCAATCTGATTTTTTTTCAAATATGAAATCGATAAAATCATGGTCGTAATAATACCGATTAAAACAAAAAACCAGTTGTTTAAATAGTTTGAATAATCATTGAAATATAAGTAATAAATAAAAATATCAAAAAAACTTGCAAACAAGACCCATGCAAGAAAAATTTGCATATGATCTGCTATACTTTTGACTTGTAATGCATTCATGCTTTGCGAAAGAAGCTCATCCTGAACATCCATCATTTGCTGCTGCACCTTATTTCATTTGAATAATATCTAACTAAAAGTAATTCAAAAAAGCATAATTGTTTTGTATTTTAATTGAATAAAAAAACGAATACTTTTAATGTAAAATACTGTGTATCAATCACAATTGCAATAATTTTTTAATAAATAGGTCACTATTTTTCAATTGTGTGATTCAAAATTGATAATGCAACAACAGGTGCTGTTTCAGTCCGTAAAACGCGATTACCAATACACCAATTTTTAAAGCCATAACCATTGGCATCGACAATTTCTTGCTCTGATAATCCACCTTCGGGTCCAATTAAAAGGGCAAGATGATGAGTGATTGCTTCAAGTGGATTCATATTTTCTTTATTGGGTGCTAAAACTAAACGTGATGGTGGTAAATCAGTTTTTAACCATTCTTGCAAAGAGAGAGGGGCTCGTATTTTGGGAACAATATTCATGCCACATTGTTCACAGGCTGCAATGACAATACCTTGCCAATGATCAATCTTTTTTTGATCACGATCATATTTTAAACGCATTTCACAACGTTCAGAAGTGAGTAGTTGAATTTCTGATACGCCTAACTCAACGGCTTTTTGAATCGCATAATCCATACGATCCCCCTTGCTCATCACTTGGCCCAATACGGCCGTAAAAGCAGGAGTCCGATTATCTGGATTAAAGTCCGTGATTTTAACAGTTGCAGATTTTTTTGAAATTTCAATGAGTTCTGCAGCATATTCACCACCTTGTCCATTGAACAAAGTGGCTTTTTCACCCACTTGCGCACGTAAAACCTTAACCCAATGATGAAATACTGTTTCAGTGAGTTGGATATTCACATCGACAGTTAAATCAGTTTCGATATAAAAACGGGGCATTCAATTTTACTCAAGTTATGGGTTTGAAATTATGCTAAACCAAGGTCAAGTATAAGTTGACGGTTTGGTTCTGTATGGTTCATCGTGTAGAAGTGCAAACTTGGTGCACCACCAGCAATCAGGCGTTCACATAGTTTGACGACAACTTCATGCCCAAATGCTTTGATGCTGGCGGAATCATCGCCATAAGTAGCAAGTTGCTTACGAATCCAGCGTGGAATTTCTGCACCTGTACCATCAGCAAAACGAATTAAGTTGCTTGCATTGGTAATAGGCATGATTCCCGGAGCAACAGGGATATCAATCCCCTGTTTCTGAATACGATCTACAAAATAGAAATAGGCATCTGGATTAAAAAAGAATTGAGTAATTGCAGCATTTGCACCCGCTTTTACTTTTTCAGCGAAATGTTTAATGTCCGCATCGAAGTTTTCAGCTTGAGGATGCATTTCAGGATATGCAGCGACTTCAATTTTAAAGTGATCACCTGAATGTTCACGAATAAAACGCACAAGATCAGTGGCATAAGGTAACTCACCTAATCCAACTTGTCCTGAAGGTAAGTCACCACGGAGTGCGACAATACGGTCAATCCCTTGTGCTTTATACAAATCAAGTAATTCTGCAATACGAACTTTATCATCCCCAATACATGAAAGGTGCGGGGCTACAGGCGTACCTTTGCCGTTAAAGTCTGCAATTGCTGCAAGTGTGCGTTCACGTGTAGAACCACCTGCACCATACGTCACTGAGAAAAATTCAGGATTGAGCAATTGTAATTCTTGATGAACAATTTTAAGTTTTTCCGCACCAGCATCTGTCTTAGTTGGGAAAAACTCAAACGAAATTGGAACACGTTTGGTCATGATGAAATCCTTTTTATAGTACTATTTTTTGACCTCTCCCTGACCCTCTCCTAGAAGGAGAGGGAGCCTAGGTATCTTCTCCCTCGGGAGAAGGTAAAATGAGGAAGGGTAGATTAAAACTTAGTATTTATAAGTCTCAGATTTAAATGGACCTTCAACAGCTACACCAAGGTAATCCGCTTGTTCTGGAGTCAATTGAGTAAGTACACCACCAAAACCTGCAACCATTGCAGCAGCAACTTCTTCGTCTAATTTCTTCGGAAGTAGTTCTACGCGAATTGATGCTTGTTTTTGTGCTTCTGGTAAATCCGCAAATTTCTCAGCGAATAAATGCATTTGCCCCAAAACTTGGTTTGCAAAAGAACCATCCATAACTCGTGAAGGGTGACCTGTTGCATTACCTAAGTTCACTAAACGACCTTCAGAAAGTAAGATTAAATAATCATTTTCGTTTTCTGTACGGTACACTTGGTGGACTTGAGGTTTAACTTCAACCCACTTGTAACCACGTAAATAATTGGTATCAATTTCAGTATCGAAGTGACCAATATTACATACGACAGAACCCGCTTTTAAGGTATCTAACATCGCAGCGTCACATACGTGGTAGTTACCAGTCGTGGTTACGATCAAGTCAGTATTTTGAAGAAGATTTAAGTTGATGTCTTCTTTGTTACCTGTTTGAACACCATTTTTGTACGGAGAAACAACTTCGTATCCGTCCATGCAGGCTTGCATCGCACAGATAGGGTCGATTTCAGTGACACGAACAATCATGCCTTCTTGGCGAAGAGATTGAGCAGAACCTTTACCCACATCTCCATAACCGATGACAAGTGCACGACGACCAGATAAAAGCATATCTGTACCACGTTTGATCGCATCATTTAATGAATGACGGCAACCATATTTGTTGTCGTTTTTAGATTTAGTCACAGAGTCGTTGACGTTAATCGCAGGAACTTTTAACGTACCATCACGATGCATTTCATAAAGACGTTGAACACCTGTGGTTGTTTCTTCAGTGATACCGTGGATTTTTGCAATAACTTCTGGGTATTTTTCATGGACAAGTGCAGTTAAATCACCGCCATCATCCAAAATCATGTTGGCATCCCAAGGCGTGCCATTGACATTGATTTGTTGTTCAAGACACCACATGTATTCTTCTTCGGTTTCGCCTTTCCATGCAAAAACAGGAATACCTGAAGCAGCAATTGCAGCCGCAGCATGGTCTTGAGTAGAGAAAATGTTACATGAAGTCCAACGAACTTCTGCACCTAATTCAACCAGAGTTTCAATAAGTACAGCAGTTTGAATGGTCATATGAATACAACCAAGGATTTTAGCACCTGCAAGTGGTTTAGCAGCAGCATAGCGTTTACGTAAACCCATCAAAGCTGGCATTTCTGCTTCAGCAAGTTTGATTTCTTTACGACCGTAGTCAGCTAGGGAAATATCAGCAACTTTATAATCTGTAAATGAAGCATTAACCGCGTTCATCACGATCTCCTTTATTAATAAAAAATAATTGATCATTCAGTTCGCGGATGCCGTTGTTGATTAAAACCAGTATGAACAGAAATTTTAACCGAATCGTCGAGCCTAGCGATTTCACATTTATGTGCCTGTGAAAAAGTCGCAGCATCCCTCGACTGAGCAGTATTGTACCGATATTTTGATTTTGTTCCAATCTCGATTGTATAAAAACCTATCAATTAAGGTGAATGACGAGTTGTGTTGTCAACTCAAAAATAGAAAGAATCTGTTAAATTCTAGTTGTGGCAAGGACTTTAATGAAATGAGTGAGGATCATCCCTATTCATGAAGTTATTGGAATGAGTTTTGGAGTATATCGTTTATGAATATTGTACAAATTATTGACCAGCATACTTTTGCTCTAAAACATGCAATAGAACAAGCTTCGTTAACGCAACGTAAAAGTTTAGTGAAAGCAGTGTTTGGTTTTTATCAAAAATTACCTCATTTTTATCAGACGATTGAACAGTATTATCATATTCATATTGATAATAATCAATTGTTTAATGATATAGACCAAGAAAATTTAGCATATTATCAAGGCCAAATTAAACTCGCCAATGCTGAGATTGATGAATATTCAGATGATTATGAAGCGCTGGAAGCAATACAAGTCATTACGCTGGATGCTTTTTTGATGATGGTATCGAATCAGAATAAATCCAAAAATTTACTTGCACTATTGAGCGGTATTATTGAAGTACTCGATTATTATGAAAATTTTTCAGATGATCAGACATATTGGAACCAAGTTTTAGAACAAGAAATTATTTTTCAGAAGCAAATAATGAATGAAATTTCCGAAAATGTTATTGTTGATGAGTCAATTTATGCTCAACGTTATCAATCGATTGAATTTGCTGATTTGGACTAAATTAATGAAAATAATATACTTTATCGCTTCAATTTGTGTTGCATCCTCTGCTATTGCCAACGACTCCACAGGCTATGTCGGTACGGGTGGTATTGAATACTTAAAAAACAAAAATATTGCGATGCAAAGTGAAGACTTATTCATTAGCAAAGAGAAGATTAAAGTCGATTATCACTTTAAAAATCTAAGTCAGCGAGATATTACAGAAACAGTTTTGTTCCCACTGCCAAAAGTGCAGAATTATATTGAGTATGATTATGCAGATGTTAAAGGATTGATTGATAGTTTTAGAGTGACTGTGAATGGTAAAGCACTTAAACCGAAAACTCATGTTCGTGCATTTTTACCGAGTAATGAAAATCAATATATCAATGATGGTGATTTTCAGGCAGATGTCACAACAACATTGTTAGATTGTGGATTAACAGAACAAGAGCTCATGCAACCATGGCAGCAAGAGGATACTCATCCTCAGACCCAACAAAAAATTCGAGCATGTAAAAATCCAAAAATTCAACAATTATTGGCTATTCAGGATGAAGACGTCATTCGTTGGCAATCGCAGGTGATTTATAGTTGGCAGCAGACCTTTAAAGCCAACACCATCACTCAAGTGTCACATCAATACCAACCCTTGGTTGGCGGTTCTGTTTCACTTTATCCTGATGAATATAATCAACAATTTTGTATGAATCAAAATTTCAAGAAAGGTTTAAAAAGAGCACAATCTGAACATGCGCCATTTAGTGCATTGAGTTATATTTTAACCACAGGTGCAAATTGGGCAAAACCGATTCAGAATTTCAAACTCACGATTCAACGTGAACCGAATGAATTGGTTTCTTTTTGTTGGAAAGGTGATGTGAAAAAAATCAGTTCGACCCAATTTCAAATGGTCGAGAAAAACTTTGTTCCTCAACAGAATTTAGATGTGATTTTTGTACATTTACGTGAGAGCTAGTATATAAACATCCAGTTTTATAGATGGCGCTGGCCATTCTTATTTAAAAAATTTAAGAACAAGAGAAAGTCTTAACAAGATTGGGGGAAGATATTTAACTTGCACTAGATCAAATTTGGTTTGGCAGTTCTATATTTTTGAAGAGTTTATTTAGCAACAAGACACCTCGAAAGGTGCCTTGTTGTTGAAAGGAATTATTTTACCACTTGTACTACTGGCATTGGATATTTACCTTCCTGAATGTCCTTAGTTGGACCATACATTCTTAGAATGACATAACAGTCTTTGTTCGGAATTGGTAAGAAATTCGGATTATTCGCATTCGCTTTTTCATCTGAACTTAAGTCAATCGTATACATGCCATCTGCATCTGGTTTAAGTGTACGATCACCACGACTATGACGGTTCATTTCATTATGTGCCATGAGTCGATTGTCAGAACCATAAATTGTAAATGACCAGAATTGGCTCACTTCAGGTGCTTTGAAGTGAATTTTGTATTTCTTACCATTTGAACCATTAATATTTTTACCATCTGAACCTACATCAGTTTTTAAATAAACGGTTTCATCAGGCGGTAAGCCCCACTGACCTAAATAGGTTCCTTCTGCAAATAAATCACGCTGTGCATTTCCAAGTTGCTCGCGTGTACCTAATAATTTACCTGCATTGGACATTTTCGGCGCAAGGTCTTTAATATGTTGCATGCCTAGTTTTTCACCAACTTTGGCAGCAGCAAGTTGCTCTGGAGTAAGCGTATAGTTACATGGAGCAATTCCCATGGCTTTATATTGGCTCACCCATTTCTTATCTGCTTCTGCCATTGTGCCTTCACATAGCATAAAGTTGACACGTTGAACCCAAGAAGTATTTGCTGGATTTGGATAAGTTCTTTCTTTTTGTTTTGGTCCAGCTACACCCAAATATTCAGACAAGGTACGAATGTTCCATTGATCCATATAATTCAGTGCTTTTTTCTCATCTTCTTTGTTGGTCGCCATAATACGACCCATCATTTTCTGCAAATCAGATTCAACATAAATCACTTCATCTACACTATCTGGTACTGTGCCTTTCCATGATTTTAGTGCAAACATAAAACGTCCGCCTTTTGTACCACGGGTTCTAGCACCGAGCATAGCCGTCGTGTAATGTCCCATATCCATGGTATGCAAAATCCAATAACGGCCTGCGTCGAAATCTGGAATACTGACAATTACAGGTTCAGCACCTACATCTAACCAACCCATTAAATGCAGAGTATCGTTATTAATCGTTGGATGAGCCGTATATGTATCATCTGCAATGTGACGAATATTTTGGAAACGATTTAAGGGCGTATTGGTTTCAACCGCTGTTTCATAGAAAAATTTATATGCTTCGTCAATCGAATAACCATAAAGGTAAGCATCTTCGGCTACCTTATCTGGAATGGCTGCATTTGATAAAGTGCTTATTGTTCCAAGCATCATAAGTGGTAAAAGTACTGTTCTTTTCATAGTGTCACCTTGGTTTTATAAAGTATTATTATTGTCCATTTTTTACAAAAAACGTAGTGGCTTTTTTACTGTAAACTCTGTTTTTACAATATCAATATTGCTGTATATCTTTATGAAAATTGTTAAAATTTATTTTTAAGCCAATAGATATTTTAAGTCTCGTAATTTAGTCGAATAGTATTGCATTTCTATTGGCTTTAAAGAGGATTATTTTAGGTCATTCGCCAGCTTTAGCTTTTTCTGCCCAAAAGTCAGCTTTGGCTTCATCGATATCGACACCCAAACCATGTTCATAAATACACACTAAATCTCGCATGGCTTGTACTTCACCGAGTTCGGCAGCTTGGATAACCATCTCTACAGACTTTGCTACATCTTTTTCAACAACATCACCACGACGATAAAAATTAGATAATTCTAAAATTGCGGCAGGATGTCGATGTTTTACAGCTTGCTCTAACCAACGATGTGCATGTTCAAACCAAACTTTTGCTTCATCAGGATCGTCTTCGAGCAAATCTTTTGCATAAGCATGATAACCTTCACCAAGCCAATACATTGCTTCTACATGACCCAATTGTGCCGCTTTGAGCGCCCATTCTTCAGCCAGTTGATTGTCTTGTTCATCTTCACTTTGCATATATATTTCTGCAAGTTCAAATTGTGCATTGGAATTGCCCATGGCAGCACGGTTTAACAATTCTGCAGGGATTGAAAGAGGCTTAGACATAAACATTCCGCTAAACAAAGTGACGATTTAAAAATAAGGAAGAAGTAACTCAAAAATAAGCCAATATACAGGGTGGCTTGCTTGATTATAACTTAATTGAATAGATTTTTTGGGAATGAATCACCTTGTTCGATGTTGCTAAAACGATCTTGTTTTTTTATTGATTTTTATTGAACAGAAAAGATACATAGCCTTTGTCATTTTCTTTATATTTTATAAAGAACATGATTAGGAATTCAGCTATGTTTATTTCTGCATCTGAAGCGAAACGATTGGTTGAACATTCAAACCTCAATATTGAGTTATATAAAGTACGTTTGGCTCAATTGATCGAAGAGAATGCAAAGCAAGGCAATACCGCTGTATGTACCGTTTTACCTAAACATTTACCGTTAGAGGGTATACATGCGCTTTCTGCTGAATTAACGCATTTGGGTTATCAGGTCCGTTTTGAAGTAGATGAATCTTTTTATCGTTTTGATGTGTTTTGGAATTAATTTAAATTTATAAAGCCTGAAAGATCAGACTTTATAAACATATTTATGCATAGCTTTTCAAGGTTTATTCAGCTTTCTGATACTCATTAATGACTTCAAGCGCAGCACGAAAAGCTTCCTGAGTTGCAGGCGCACCACAATACGGTAAGCTGTGAAGTAAGACTTCTTGAATTTCTTCAACAGTCGCGCCATTGTTTAAAGCACCACGGACATGGCCTTTTAGCTCAGTTGGGCTTTTTTGTGCTGTTAAAAATGCAATGGTGATCAATGAGCGATATTTACGTGGTAAAACGCCTTCACGCTGCCATGTAGAGCCCCAAGCATGTTCATTAATCCAATCTTGTAACGGTTGTGTAAATGGAACAGTGTTGTCTTGCGCGCGTTTTACAAAACTTTCGCCCATCACTTCGGTACGAACTTTTAATCCATTTTCATAATCTTGTTGTGACATATTGTTTCTCTAAAATGATCAATATCAATGAGGATGTGCGTACAGTTTATATCTGAATTTCGCAGATTCGTAGGGGAATATAGTCTAAATTGAATTTATGCAAAAAGAAAAATGCCCAATGAATTTCATCGGGCATTTATTTGAAAATCTTTTCAACTATTTTAGGATGAGGAAATATTGTGAATAAAAGCTCAGCAAATTGAGCATTGATTTACAATAAATTCTTAACGACCATTACGTCCACGACCACGTGGAGCTTTGGTATTTGGACGTGTTGTACCATTGGTCTTACGACGTGGTTTTTCACTTTCATCCATTTGCCAGATACGTTTCGTTCCAGACTTCTTTACTGAACCATCTTTATTCTTGCGTACCATGGGTTTACCACCTGTACCCCCCGGTTTTTTCACATAAGAACGTGAACGATAAGGTTCTTCAGCAGGTACATTTTGAAAGTCAGGATACAGCAAAGGTTCAATTTCTTTGCTTTCGCCCGGTTGTAAGCCTAATCTGACAAGATCGATAGCCCCGATTTTAGTGCGAATTAAACGTAAAGTTGGAAAGCCGACAGCAGAAGTCATACGACGTACTTGACGGTTACGTCCTTCACAAATAGAAATTTCTACCCATGATGTTGGAATATTGGCACGAAAACGAACGGGTGGATCACGGTCCCATAACCATTCAGGTTGTTCAACCTTAATCGCCGTCGCAGGTAGGGTCATACCATCTTTTAGCTCGACGCCTTTGCGAAGCTGCTCTAAAGCCTCTTCAGTGATATCGCCATCGAGTTGTACCAAATAAGTCTTAAATTTCTTGTTCGCTGGATTGGTGATGTATTGGTTTAAGCCACCATGATCAGTTAAAAAGACTAAACCTTCAGAGTCCATATCAAGACGACCAGCCAAACGCAAGGTTGGGTCATCAACGAAGTCAGATATCGTCATATGTGCTTCGTCTTTTCGGAATTGGGAGAGAACGTCATAAGGCTTATTAAGAATGACAATTTTCATAAAAAATGACTTCTGTAATTACATAATATAGGAGAACATTGAGCTTTATTTAATTGAGAAATGTTGTTATTCCCCGTATAAATCTCAAAAACACTGGAATTCAATTACACTATTATGCGTTAAGAAGCGTTGAAAGTATTGTCAATTGACAATTTTTTTTGGATTTTCCAATTATAATAAAAGGGAGTGCTTGCACAATGGGTTATCAGAAGATCATCGTACCTGCAGATGGTAGCAAAATTACTGTGAATGCAGATTTGTCATTGAATGTTCCAAATCATCCAATTATTCCTTTCATTGAAGGTGATGGTATTGGTGTAGATATTACACCAGCAATGAAAGCTGTAGTCGATGCTGCGGTTCAAAAAGCATACGGTGGCAAACGTTCGATCGAATGGATGGAAGTCTATTGCGGTGAAAAAGCAGACAAAATTTATGGCAGTTATATGCCTGAGGAAACCTTTGAAGCACTTCGCGAGTTTGTTGTTTCTATTAAAGGCCCATTAACGACACCTGTGGGTGGTGGTATTCGTTCATTGAACGTTGCATTACGCCAAGAACTTGATCTTTATGTATGCGTACGCCCAGTACGTTGGTTTGAAGGTGTACCTTCGCCCGTTCAACACCCTGAACTGACGGATATGGTGATCTTCCGTGAAAACTCAGAAGATATTTATGCAGGGATTGAATGGAAGGCGGATTCTCCAGAAGCTAAAAAAGTCATCAAATTCCTAAAAGAAGAAATGGGCGTAACCAAAATCCGTTTTGAAGATAATTGTGGTATTGGTATCAAACCAGTATCTAAAGAAGGGACTCAACGTTTAGTTCGTAAAGCAATTCAATTTGCAATTGATAATGATAAGCCTAGTGTGACCTTGGTTCATAAAGGCAATATTATGAAATATACCGAAGGTGCGTTCAAAGAGTGGGGCTATGAACTTGCGATTGACCGCTTTGGTGGTGAACTGATTGATGGTGGTCCTTGGGTTAAAATTAAAAACCCTAAAACGGGTAAAGATATTATTATCAAGGATGTGATTGCCGATGCATTTTTACAACAAATTTTGATGCGACCTGCTGACTATTCTGTCATTGCAACACTTAACCTCAATGGTGACTATATTTCTGATGCACTTGCCGCAGAAGTCGGTGGGATTGGTATTGCACCTGGTGCAAATATTGGTGGTGCAATTGCTGTTTATGAAGCGACACATGGTACAGCACCTAAATATGCAGGTCAGGATAAAGTAAACCCAGGTTCAATTATTTTATCTGCTGAAATGATGTTACGTGATATGGGATGGACAGAAGCGGCTGATTTGATCATTGAAGGTATATCGGGTGCGATTGAAGCAAAAACCGTTACTTACGACTTTGAACGTTTGATGCCAGGTGCAACATTGCTTCGTTGTTCTGAGTTTGGTCAAGCCATTATTGCCAATATGGATAAATAATTTTTATATCATTCATATTCTGAAGCCCGTATTGATTGCGGGCTTTTTCATGAGTAATGATTTTTATTCAAATCTAAGTTAAATAATAAGATATTAGGATTTGGTGGTTGGTTTAAAGTGTTTAGTTTATTAGAGATAATGTCTTAAGGTGATTAAGGCTAACAAATAATTATTTTTATAATACAGTTTGGGTTGCGATTTTTATTTTACTTATCGTGCTCTGAATGATCTGGTTCAGTTTATTTATTTTAAGACCTATCTCAATATTAATAGTGGGTAAATCAGTGAGTAAACCACAGATTTAGCGATATAAGTTAAATGACAAAATCGTGTCAGAAATGGCAAAAACAGTCATATTTATCCATTTGTGGTAAGTTTTAAAATGTCTCGATATAAAAACTCTAGCGTCAATGGCTATTTTAATCATTTGTTGATATTTTAGACGCGCTTAAAAGGAGTATAACGATGAAAGCGAGTTTGATGATTTTTGTATTCTTAGGAATTACGATCACTGCGGAAGCGGGTGACGTTCATAAATGTGTCAATAAGGGTACAGTGACTTATCAATCTAGACCATGTGCAGGAAAAGTTATTCCCAATCCTCAGCAGCAATATCAAAAACAGCTTACACAAAGAACAGCAAATCAAGATGTTAAACAAAAAGCGCCTGATGTTTCTAGCCGCTATTCTCAGCAGCAACATTTGCAACGTAAGTCAGGTAATGGAACGTCAAACGAGATTCCAGATACAGTTGAAGGGAAGAAAAAAAGTATGGCGATTGCCCAAGATGCTTATAAAATGACAAAAGATCGTTAAAGTTTCAAAGCGTTATGCCAGGACTTAAGTTAGTGTTCAATAATATTCAGATGTTTCATTTAAAACCCTCATCTAGGAATTAAATATTCAAAAAGGTGGTTGCGGATCTTTATTTTAATTAGCATTACATCTGAATATTATACTTGGCTTGTACTAAACTTTAATTCTTGTACTAAACTTTAATTAAAGTTGTGAATTTGGATCGGCTTGTTTTATTTGTGCATAAATAAAAAATTGTAGTGTTCCTAAACCCAATACAACTGAAGCAAGAATAAATTGTTGATGATACGAAACGCCTAAATGCTGTAATCCACTAAAACATAGTCCACCGATCAATTGAGTTATCGCAAAAGATAATGTGGCGAAACTCCATAGTTTTTTATAGGCAAGACCGTATAGATGCATGATGGTATAAGACGTTAAAAAGACAACAGCAGGATTGAGCAAACCAGTCAAAAAGGAAGAGATGTAGGTGAGGATTGGATTAAACTGGAAAATCGCAATGAAAATAGCACCTACGTAAAGGCTATATAATATTTTCAATGCAGTGAAATGACCGAGTTTCCGTGCCAATATATAGGCACTGATTGCACCTAATGCACTACCTGAACCATATAAAATCCAATTAAAATTAATATGATAAAGATTTAAATGTAATGTATTTTTTAAATAATCAATCCAAAAGAGTGAGTGTGGTACATAAGCAAAAGCACTGGATGCATAGACAATCAGCAAGCTGAAGTACATACCATTAACTGTAGTCAATGCATGGGTATTTGACGGGAGATTGCTGAGATGACTTTGAAATATTTTGAGTAAATACATCAAAATAAGGCTAATCAATAAAGCAAAACCGAATAAAATTAGCCATGCGGATTGGGTTGAGATGCGGTCTAAATAGGGTAGGAATAATGTTGCAAGTAAAACGCCTATGCCGATTCCACTAAAACCAATAAAGTTAATCGTTAAGCGTTCTTCAGGAATGCTGCATTGGGCGACCACGCTGGGTGCAAGAATCATCAATAAACCACCACTGACACCTGAAATTACTCGCCAAAATATATACCAAGACGCTGAAAAGTCTGAAAATGCACAACTTAATAAGCTGATGCTACCTGCAAATGCTGCACTTAATATAAATTTTGACATGCTTGGGTTTTGTGGCAATTTCATTGCCCAAAAAGCACCGATTAAATAACCAAGTAAGTTTGCGCTACCGAGAATACTGGAAAATTGAGTTGACCATTCATAAGCTAGGCGTGTTGTAGGCAGCAGTGCTGTATATGAAAACCTTAAGATACCAATACCCAAACACATGCTAAGACATAGAAATAGGCTAAGTTTGACCTTATTTGAAAACATTCAATTCTCGATACTGATGATTTATGTTTCAGTGCAATGACCTTAATCAGGATTTGAAGAAATCACAAATAATTCTCGTTATTTATTTTGTGAATATTGAACAGTGAATCAACCCAAGATTATTCTAAAATATTCGCATCAACCGCATCGCCAATGGTGTAATAGTGACCGCCTGCAACATGATGTAAGCTTTTCCATTCAGCAGGTGCTTCATGGTAGTACCAATGTCCATCACGAAAGACGCGATCATCTGCATAGGCAGCAACAACCTTAGCAATAAATAAATCATGGGCTTGTTGATTGTGTGGTTCTGGAATTAATTCACAGATTAACCATGCGGCGCAGCCTTCAACAGCTGGCAAATCAAAACCTTCAAATTGAAATAATGAGGTATGGCAGTGTGTTAATTTTTCTGGATCATTGAACTGACTGATTGAGCCAAGTTGCTGTACCAACTTAAGTTGTTTTAAGGTCGGAACTTGTAAGATGAAATAACCTGATTTTTCCACTAATTTTCGTGTTTTCGTACTTTTGTCTAAGACAACCGAAACTTTAGCAGGAACAAGCTCTAGTGCGCATGCCCATGCAGCCGTCATAACATTTTCTTCATGTTCATATTGGGCTGAAACAAGCACTGTTGGCCCATGATTGAGAAGGCGATATGCTTTTGCAAGTTCTACAGATTTAATATGTGTGTTCATTCAATAACCTAGATTTTAAAATGCTATAGTCTTTATTTAGAAAAGCTTATTCAATTTAGATATGAAAGCAATAAGATTTTGTTTTTATTCTTGTTTATAAAGAGATAAAAAACATCACGTAAATCGCAAAAAATGCTAAAGACTGTTGAATAACGACCATTATGCTTATAATAACCAGATCAAAACTTTTGGAACTCAGATGAATTATCCACTTATTTTGAATATTGTTATATTCATTGCCTTAATCATATTACTCATGCAAACACGAAAAACCGACTGGAGTTTGGCGAAAAAAGTTTTTGCAGGTTTATGTCTAGGGGTGGTATTTGGTTTAGGGTTACATTTGGTTTATGGTGCCAACACTGCAATTTTAGACGAATCGATTCAATGGTTTAATATTGTTGGAAATGGTTATGTCAAATTGTTGCAAATGGTGGTTATGCCATTGGTATTGGTATCCATTTTAGGTGCAGTGATTAAACTGCATGATGCATCATCATTGGGTAAAATCAGTATTTTTAGTATAGGTACATTGCTGATCACTACTTTTATTGCGGCATTAGTCGGTGTATTTGTCACCAATTTATTTGGTCTGAGTGCTGCGGGTTTGGTACAAGGAACCCAAGAAACTGCACGACTTGAAGCAATACAAACGGATTATATTGGTAAAGTGACCGATCTAAGTGTTCCTGACTTTTTGCTATCTTTTATTCCAACCAACCCATTTACAGAATTAACGGGTGCGCATCCTACTTCAATTATTAGTGTGGTGATTTTCGCAACATTATTAGGCATGGCGGGGATTAATTTAATCAAAACTGATGTTGAGAA
Organism: Acinetobacter rongchengensis; assembly: GCF_003611475.1. Lineage (GTDB taxonomy): Bacteria > Pseudomonadota > Gammaproteobacteria > Pseudomonadales > Moraxellaceae > Acinetobacter > Acinetobacter rongchengensis. Next base: position 21,510 of record NZ_RAXT01000010.1, read on the forward strand.
AGGGCAACGAATCATTATCGCAATTGAAACATTGCAAGCTTGGGTCATGAAATTGGTACGCTTGGTGATGACATTAACGCCGTATGGTGTTTTTGCTTTAATCACTAAAGTTGTTGCAAGCTCTAAAGTGGCGGATATCGTCAATCTAGGAGGCTTCCTTGTTGCATCATATCTCGGTTTAGCAATGATGTTTTTGGTACATGCACTGGTATTGCTACTGGCAGGTGTCAATCCGTTGCGCTTCTTTAAAAAGGTGTTACCAGTTCTTACATTTGCATTTACCAGCCGTTCGAGTGCAGCCAGTATTCCATTAAATATTGAAGCGCAGACTCGCCGTTTGGGTGTGCCTGAATCGATTGCAAGTTTTTCAGCTTCATTTGGTACCACCATTGGTCAAAATGGCTGTGCGGGTTTATATCCTGCGATGTTAGCGGTAATGGTTGCACCAACAGTTGGTATTAATCCGCTTGATCCCGTTTGGATTTTGACGCTGGTTTGTGTTGTTACGCTGAGTTCAATTGGTGTGGCGGGCGTAGGTGGTGGAGCAACTTTTGCTGCACTTATCGTGTTGCCGATTATGGGTTTACCTGTAACTTTGGTGGCATTGCTGATTTCAATCGAGCCATTAATTGATATGGGACGTACTGCTTTAAACGTAGATGGTTCAATGACCGCAGGTGTCGTGACCAGCCAATTGATGGGGCAAACCGATAAATCGATTTTATTAAGTGATGAAAATTTAGAATTATCAAACCGATAATTTTCAATCCATCCAAAAAATTTAATTGTGACCACATTTTCGATTATGATGTGGTCAACAAAAAGTCAGCAACTTATTCAATATTCAAACCATAAATAAGAAGCTGACTTTATTTGTTTCTTAAATTCATTTTTTAATCGGCGACTTGGTTACATTCTTTTAACTCAGCAGAGTTTTTTGTCCAAATTTTTCCCGCAGAGTTTTTATAGAAGCTAATTTTTCCTACACGTATCACTAAATTTTGACATGAGTCTATAGAAAGCTCTTTTCCCCAAGGACCAGTTAAGCGACAGGTCGTACCATCACATTTCCAAACCACATTTGGGCCATTTTCAATTGGTACAGTGACAGTACCCACATGTGATGAGCCAGCAGTCCAAGTGGTATCATCTGCTTGAGCCAAAGGAGAGAAAAGCATACAACAGCCAATGAGTAGATTTGTTATTTTCACAGATCATCTCCTATTTATTTTGGGTTAAAGGTGTTGGTTTAGTTTGATTGCTCAGCTAAATTGTCTTAAAAAAGCTTATTCAAAATAAATATTATATCGATCAATAAGGAAAATTGTTGAATTATTGTTCTGTACCCATTTAAAAACAGAGATTGTATCTGTCATCATTTTTTATTTCGCTTAGAATCAACAAAAATCAGGAGTTTTGACAATGAAAATGTACCAAGTTGATGCTTTTACACAACAATTATTTAAAGGTAATCCCGCTGCAGTGCTCGTACTGGATCAATGGCTTGATGATGAGTTGATGCAAAATATTGCTTTGGAAAATAATTTGGCTGAAACGGCTTTTGTAAAACGAATCGATGATGAAAATTACCAAATTCGTTGGTTTACCCCAAAAGTTGAAGTTGATTTCTGTGGGCATGCAACTTTGGCATCAGCTTTTGTTTTGTTTAAAGATTTTACCAAGGCTAAAAAGATACAATTTCATGTTAAAAATTTAGGTATTTTCACGATCCATCAAGCAGATGATGGCAAAATTCAAATGAATTTTCCAATTCGAAAAGCTCAAAAACTCACAGATTATCCTGAATTGCTTAATCATGTGATTGATAAACCATTTAAAGAAGTTTATGCCAACGCACAAGCGTTTATTTTAGTTTGTCATTCAGCACAAGATGTAATTGATGCAATACCTAACCTTGTTCATATTCAAATGATTGCAGATGAGCATAAAGTGAGTACGGCTATTACTGCCTACCACGAAGGTTTAGATGTGACGATTACGGCTGAATCTGATGACTATGATTATGTCGCACGTTATTTCGCACCGCATAAAGGGATTAACGAAGATCCTGTTACAGGTTCGATGCATACGGGTTTAGCGCCGTTATGGGCAGAGAAATTAAACAAAGATCAATTGGTTGGTTATCAAGCTTCAGCGCGTGGCGGGGAGCTTTTTTGTAAGATTGAATCAGAAGATCGTATTGAAATTTCAGGTTATGCAAAGTTGTATATGCAGGCTGAGATTTCACTTTAAACATATTTCAAATCCAAGCTACATCTCTAATGATTACAAAAGCCGTTGAAATAAACGGCTATTTTTTCAAAACTTTACTGTTTATTCTGTTCAGGATTTTTTAAGATGAATGACATATAAATTTTAATATTTCAAAAAATCTGGATTTTTTATGCTCATGCGGTTAAAAAAACTAACGTTATCTTTATGTTTGATTGGTATCAGTGCAACAACATTTGCACAAACCATTTTGGTTAAATCTGAACACAATATCGAAGAATATAAACTCGATAATGGTATGCGAGTTTTACTTGCCCCGAATGATAAAGAGAATAAAGTTTTTGTAAATACAGTTTATTTTACAGGCTCATTGAATGATCCAAAAGGTAAAGGTGGTTTAGCACATTTACTTGAGCATTTGGCTTTTAAAGGGACTGAAAATGTCAAAGGTGAGGAGTTCCAACGCCGTTTAGATCAATACACCTTAATGACCAATGCAAGTACAGATTATTATTCAACAAAATATACCAATATCGTTCGTCCTGAGAAAACAGCGCTCAATGAAATTATTCATTTAGAAGCAGAACGTATGGATAAATTAGTCCTCCAAGAAAAATACGTACCTTCTGAAATTAATATTGTCATGCGTGAACGTGAAGTTCGTATGGATCAACCATTTGCCGTTTTAATGGATCAAATGTGGAAAGCAGCCTATGGCAATCAGTCTTTAGGTCGTTTACCAATCGGAGATTTATCCGAATTACAATCGATTAAAATGAGTGAGTTAAATCAGTTTTATAAAGATTGGTACGCACCAAACAATGCTGTGATGGTGATTTCAGGAAAATTCGATAAAGCAGAAGTCCTCAAACAAATCGATCAAAATTTTAGTCCAATTCCTGCACGAAAATTACCTGCTCAGGCACAAGTGCCTTTATTGGATTCTGCAACAATTAAAATCCGTGATTTTAAAGTACAAAAAGGTAGTGATTTAGCCAAATTCAATATTTATATGAATGGGAAAGATGAGAAAATTCAACCCGTCTTAGCATTGGCTCCCTACCTTTATACCTTACAACCCAGTGGACACTTATATTCAAATATGGTGGAAACAGGTGTTGCCACCAATGTACAGTCTACAACATGGCTAGATAATGACTTTAATTTGGTTTTCATGGGGGCAATTTATGCACCAACGCATGATGCTAAAAAAATTGAAGATTCACTCATTCAAGGTGTAGAGCAAAATAAGAAATTTGACGAAGTTGAATTAAAACGTGTCAAAAATTTAATGAGCAATGCCAATGAAAACCTGTTGAATAATGCGACTGCTGTTGGTGGAATGCTAAGTGATTATGTGGTGTCATCGCATGGTGATTGGGCGCAATATTTCCGAGATCAACAAGCGATTCAGAAACTCACTGTTGCTGAAACCAATGCAACTCTAAAAGCATTTTTGACACCAAATCATCGTTTTAATGGTGATATTCAGCCTACACCTGAAGATCAGAAGAAAGCCTTAGAGCAAAAGCAAGCCAGTGAAAAACCTAAAACATTGGATCAGCAAGCGATTGCAGAAGAACCACTGAAAGATGTGAGTGAATATCAAGCTGAAGTACGACAGTTTGTTGAAAAGTCTAAACAACATTTAGATCAGATAGAGAAAAAGATTCAACGTGGGACACTCAAAAATGGTATGCAATATGCACTGTTCCCGACCTCGACACGTGATGATAAGACTTATGCAACGATTAATGTGAATTTTGGCACAGCCGAATCACTCATGAATAAGGCTGAGATTTTAGACTTCACTGCATATTTGTTATTACGTGCTTCTAATCAATACAGTTTGCAAGATATCGCAGATAAAAGCATCGCCGCTGGTGGATCTGCGACAGCCACGGCTTCTGAAAATGGAATGACAATTCAAATCGTAGCGAAGCAAGAGAAGTTCGAAGAGTTCTTTAAATATATTATTTCTGTGATGAAGAATCCAAAATTTGAACAATCTCAATTTGATTTGATTAAATTACAGAGTTTAGCGAGTTTAGATCGACCTTATACTGAACCTGAAACTGTTGCTGCCTTGACCATTGCGAGATTGTTGGAAACCTATCAACCTGGAGATTTGCGTTATCACTTTGAACCTGAGCTTGCCAAGAAGCAGATCAATGCTGCCAGCAATGCACAAGTGATCGATTTATATAAAAAATATTTTGCGATGGATCATGCTCAAATTTCGATTACAGGGCAGTATGATGCTAAAAAAATGCAAGCATTATTAAATCAAGCGTTTTCTCAGTGGTCGAGTAAGCAACCGTACCAACGTCTTACAACGGAATACCATGCTTATAAAGCACAAAAAGTACATGCACTTTCTGAGCAACGTGAATTTGGTAGTTATCAAGCTTTGCAGACTTTACCTGTAGGTGTCGATCATAAGGATGCAGCGGCGTTAATTGTTTTCAGTTATATTTTAGGTGACTCTCAACTTTCTTCCCGTTTAGGTCAAGAATTACGTGAGAAAAATGCCTTGGTGTATGGTTTTGGAAGTAATCTAGATTTGGATTCTTTCAATGATGCAGGTGCGTTAAGTATTGAGGCGAATTATACTGCTGGGAAGTCTGCTGAGGTTTCACAAGTCGTACATAAAGTGCTTGCTGATTTACTCAGTAAAGGTGTTACGACTCAAGAACTGGAAGCGGCCAAAGCAAGTATCATGAAACAACGTGTGACGTCTTTAGAGGATGAGCGTGTTATTCATCGTATGTTGAATAGTCAACTTGAACGTAACAAAAAAATGGAAAGCCGTGCACTACGTGATCAGGAAATTGCAAAATTAACCAAAACAGATGTGGATGCAGTAATTAAAAAATATATTAAGCCTGATCAATTGGTTGAAGTTATGTCTGATCAATATGCAAAAGCTCAAAAGTAACTTTTATCGACTGACTTAGATTTATAATATGAAGAATGAAAGCCATACTGTTGTGTGGCTTTTTTTATTTATAATTAGTGATGGTTAAAAGCGGTCGATACTACATATTTAAAACGATGAATATGGGCGAATTACCATTGGTAATGCTGAAACTAAAAACTAATTTTAATCAATGGAATTTATTCATGTATAACAATTTTAAGTAAAGCTCAAATGTTCTCGTATAGTGTAATTTAATATATTATTTGATAGCGTAAAATAATAGAAATCGTTAAATTGTATGAAAAATATACTTGTTCTCTTCTCATCTGTAGATGGTCAAACTCTAAAAATTTGTAATTATATAAAAGATTTATTGGCTGATGAAGGTTTTAATATTCAAGTTGCTTCTATTGATAGTCATCATAAAATAAACACCAATTATGATTTTATTCTTATAGGTGCGAGCATTCGTTACGGTGGTTATCGTCATTCTCTTTATAAATTTATTCAGAATAATTTATATGAGCTAGAAATGGTTAAGACTGGTTTTTTTTCAGTAAGCGCAATAGCAAGAAAAATAGGAAGAGATATTCCTGAAACAGATCATTACTTTGAAAAATTTAAAAGAAAATCTGATTGGACTCCATGTATTGCTGGAATTTTTGCAGGTTCTATCTCATATCCAAAATATAATTTTTTTGATCGTTTTATGATACAGGCTATTATGTATTTAACGAATGGACCGACTGATTCTTCGAAAGTTTTTGAGTTTACAGATTGGAGTAAAGTTCGATTATTTGCTACTCAAATATCTTATATTCTTAAACAGTAAATCTATTTGATTAAGTTGGAATAGGATGTATAACAGCAGATTTTTTAGTTTTTCTTAGACTGTGTTATATGAATTTAATACAGTTTTGTAAGTTTTTATAATTCTAATATGTGTTTTAGTTCAAGAATGCTTGTTGTCAATTCTAAGTTTCTATCCTTTACATAACTTAAACTTCCTATGTCAAATTCAAGAATGCACAATAAAAAACCGAGGCATGAACCTCGGTTTTTATTTTTTTATCGATCAGAATTACTTCTCAACGAATGCGCGTTCAATCACATAATCACCAAGCTCACCCATACGTGGTGATTCTTTAAGACCATGTTGATCCAATAGAGCAACAACATCTTTTAAGAAAGCAGGGCTACCGCATAACATTGCACGGTCAGTTTCTGGATTAAAAGGAGGTAAACCGATTTTCTTAAAAAGTTCACCAGTTTCAATTGCTGTGGTTACACGACCTTGAGTGTGGAATTCTTCACGAGTTACTGTAGGGTAGTAAATAAGTTTTTCTTTTACCCCTAACTCTTGGAAAAACTCATGGTTTGGAAGTTCATTCAAGATCAAATCTTGGTAAGCCAATTCTGAAATAAAACGAGTACCATGAACCACAATGACTTTTTCATAGCGTTCATAGGTTTCAGGGTCACGAATAATTGCTAAAAATGGCGCAAGCCCAGTACCTGAAGAAAGAAGGTACAAGTTTTTGCCAGGATTTAGATCGTCATGAACCAAAGTACCTGTTGGTTTTTTTGAAATAAGAATGTCATCACCAACTTTTACTTTCTGTAAAATCGAAGTTAAAGGACCATCTGGAACTTTAATAGAGAAAAACTCTAATTCTTCTTCGTAGTTAGCGCTAGCAATAGAATAAGCTCGCATTAAAGGCTTACCATTGACTTCAAGTCCAATCATCACAAATTGACCATTTTTAAAACGTAACGCAGTGTCACGTGTCGTTTTAAAACTGAATAATGTGTCATTCCAGTGGTGTACGTGAGTAATCTTTTCGACGTTGAAAGCAGCCATTAAAGGTCTCAATAAATTATCAAATTAAAACAGTTTACTATTCTAATCTAAAATCATTCTCGATAAACTGAATATATTTAATTGAGCTTATCAGAAAAAGTGATTATGACTGAATTGACTTTGCCAATGATTGGTTATATGCGATCACCTTATAAAGAAAAGTTTGGTATTCCACGCCAACCGAATCTTGTTCAAGTTGAATCTTATATAGAAATGCTTGCACCATATAATGACTTATTGGCATTTGAAGGTATCGAAGAATTTAGTCATTTATGGATTATTTGGCAATTCCATGACAATAAAAATCAACAAGATAAAGAAAAATTTAGACCACAGGTTCGTCCACCTCGTTTAGGTGGTAATAAGAAGATCGGTATTTTTGCGACCCGCAGTATGTATCGCCCTGCACCAATAGGATTATCCGTAGTCAAACTAAAAAGCGTTGAAAAACATGGAAGCACAATTAGGGTTTATCTTGAAGGGAGTGATTTATTGGATGGAACCCCAATTCTTGATATCAAACCTTATATCCAATATTCAGATGCAGTCATTAATGCTAAAAGTGGTTATGCTCAAAATGAGCCTACACGGAAAGTGGTGCAGTGGAATGAGCAAGCCCAATTGATCAAGCAAAAGTTACTTGAGGCAAAGAAAATTAATCCGCAATATATCAATGAGCTAGAACAAGTTTTATCTCTAGATCCACGACCCGCTTATCAACATGATGAAGCACGTGTTTATGGGATGAGGTTTGGAGCATTTAATATTCAATTTAATTGTCATCAAGATGCGATTTATATTCAAAATATTGAATAAATTATTAAAAATTAGTTTTGCAAAGTGAATCGAAGGTTATGAGATTTTGAGTTTATCAAGCAAATCCAGCATTCACACTAAATATATGATGATATTTAGTATTATTTCCAAAAGCGTTTGGCTTGAGCAAAGTTCAGCAAATCTTGCTGTGATTTTAACAGTGCTTTTTGTTTTTCAGCTGCAAGCCATCCTAGGGCAAACCACACTTCAGGTTGCGTTGGGATATAAGGCTGTAACAAGTTTTCAGCAACAATAAAATCATTATATTTCCCTAAACTCTCTTGTGCGGGTTTTAGCATTTTTAAATAGCTTTTTACCGCATTTGGATCATATAAAGATGAAACAAATTCAATGCTATAACGTAATCTTTTAAGCCGTTTTCGGGTACGATGACGCGCTTCAATCTCTAAATCTAAATAGTGTTCAGCATCAAATTGTATACTGCGATGGAGCTTTTCAAGATTTTTAGCAATACTTTTTTCGATTGATTTTGTGGATTGCGCATGCGTTTCTTGCTGTGAAAATTGAATGAGGGATAACACTAAACTCGCAAAGTTCAAGGTTTTAAAGGCATCACTAATTTTATGATTCTCATGTTGCGGTTGTGCTTTAAGTTGTAACTGAGGCGCATCAACAGCTTCAAGCTGGGGTAAGATTTCTTCATAGAGCATACTCCAATCCCGAGAAGTGCCTAAGTCTCGAAATAAATGTGTCAATTCAGTTTGCCAAGTTAAATCAATATTTTGCGACCAATTATCAAAGGTTTTTAAAGCACTGCGTAATCGTCGAATTGCTACACGAGCCTGATGGACATGTTCACTATTGAATTGTTGCGAAGCAATCGCTGTACTATTGGGCAGTAAGTGTTGTAGGCAATTATGGATTACTTTTTTTAAAGCAATTTCAGTTGAATCATTTTTATCTAAATTTAAAGGCATTTGTAGTTGAGCAGGTATTTGCTGAATATTCTGAGCAAGATGAAAGCCTTGCTGCGTTTTACTTAAAATATCTAACCATAAGCCATAACGTTTAACACGCGGTAAAATAAACGACATGAGATCTTGAATCGTACCTTGTTTAAGCTTAAATTTAACTGCATAAATTTCGATTTGATCTTTATGAACGTTTAGAAAACCACGATCAAGTTCCACCTCAATTTGGCTATTTTGAAAATTAAATAGTGTGGTTGATCTTTCCAGTTTTGTCTGAAATTGCATCAGCAATTGTTGTTCAATGTCTGCAATTAATTTTCGAACATGTTTTGGGATTTTATTATTTTGATCATCTTTGAAATCATGTGTATTGAAAATATGATTTTCATCGCAGGTAATATTATGTTTAATATGAAATTTTTTACTTGAGTGATCCGATACAATTTTAACAATCTGTGTCGATTGTTTATTTTCCAAACGTTGTTTGAGTAAAATTGCATGTTGAAATAGATCAAATTGGATATTGTCGAAATAAAGGGTTTCAATCGATTTATGTTGCACGCTTTTACGTTGCAATGCTTTGAAAATTAATTCACGCTTGTCTATTGGAATTTGAAATTTAAGCTCAATTTCTTGCATTGTTAAAATTCCATTTTTATAAATGTTTCAATTAAGTCTAACGCTATTTGCAATATGATTACGTCATTTTTATGTTGTGATTATTATTGAATATTTGTTGTTATAAGTTCCGATAATAAAAGCAAGGATATGAAGATTTTAAGTGAAAAGTCTTTCACTTGAGATTTTTCAATTAAAAATTATCAATTAAAATCATTCATATCCTAGGTAGAAAAGGTTATTTTAGGAATTTACGACTCACCAAGAATTGTTCAGTCGCATCTAATAAAGTTTGTGCATAAGCCTCTTGTTTTGCAGTAAGCCAACCTAAAGCAAACCAATCACTGGCTTCAAGTTCCGTTTGTTGTAAATACGATGCAGAAGAAGCAAGTAGCTGATATTGCTCAGACGCTTGTTGAGCATCATTTAAAGATTTCGCATATTTTTGTAGATTTTTGACATCATAAATATGGGTTAAGATTGGAAAACTAAATTTTAATTCATTGAGTCGTTGTGCCAATAATTCTAAACTTTCCAAATCCGCTAAATCGGCCTGCGTTAAAGCTTCTTGAAGGTGTTTATATTGATTTTGCAAGGTGTTTTGTGCATACCACTTTAAATCATGTTCCTGTGTTTTTTCAGATTGACCTAAACTAAACATCAATAATTCTAAATAATGTTGCACATTCTGTGTAGATTTCACCAAGTTGTTGAGTTTTTCTTGAGCATACAAAATGTCTTTATCTAAACTTTCCGCGGTTTTAGGGTTCTGCAATAAAGCGCCTAGGGTACTTTGCATGTGCTCAAAATGTTGCAGGTTTTTAAAATGGCTTTCAAAAGCAGCCAATTGATGCGCCCATTTATCCGTTTTAATCTCAGTCCAATCTTTAAAGAGAGAAAGACTTAAATGTAAATGATGTAATGCAATTTGAGCTTGATGAATATGTTCAGCTTCGGCCACTTGTGCTGAAATTGCAGAAATATTGGGTAAAAGGTGCTGCATATGATTGGCAATGAGTGCTCTTAAATTCTTATCTGCACTGTCTTTTTTATTGAGAATAATTTCTTTACTGTGTTTTGCAGGGCTTACTGTTTTATTTAATGTTAGTAAATTTCCAAATTCAGCTTTGCTACGAACGTCCAGCCAAAGTTGATATTTTTTAACCCATTCAAAACTAAAAGCCAATAACGATTGGATTGAGCCACTTTTGAGTTCAAATTCAACTTCATAGATTTCTTGTTGAGCTGTATCTGTACGAACTTCTCCAATATCCAAACAAACTTCAATTTCTGCATCTTCAAAATGAATGACACGAAATGTACGTTGGATGTCTGTTTCAAACTGAAGTTTCAAATGTTCGAATTGATCACCCAATGCATTTTTTAAAATCTGATGGGCCTCAGATTGTTCACTATAAATAGATAAATCCAGTTTTGGTGCTTCGGAAAGTTCCCCCAAATCATGATTTTCTTCAATGCGCTGTAAATGGCTTTTTGTCGCAGCTTTAAGTGTTTGTATCCAACGTGTGCCTTCTAGGCGCTGACGGAGTGCTGCGCCATTTAAAGAGAGTTTTTTGTCATCTGTATCATAATACTTTGCTTGTAATTGAATTAGCTCAGATTTTTTAGGGTCTAATGCTTTAAGTAATGCATTTCGACGAGTCTCAGGAATCTGAAATTTTAATTCAACTTCAAGCATGATCAAATCCTAGTAATATTGTTTAAATTAGAAAGTCTATGAGGATACAGCCAACGATTTGCGCAAAAACATTTGTAAAACGTAATCGTGTAAATGAATTGAACTGAATTTTAGTGAGATATTGTAGCGTAAAAATATCAATTAAAATGGGTGTTCTAATGTCGATTTGTGCTCATCTTTTTAGCTTAGCTTGATAGAAGTATTGCTTTGATTGTAAATTCAACATAAATTAGGGATAGAAGGGTAAAAATAGATCAGGATGATTGCAATGAATGCACATATTGAACCAAAAGCAGATGTAGAAATATCTAAACAATTTCAATTGCCTATAAAAAACTATTCAACGTTCTATCGTTTTTATTTAACTGAACATCGCAATATTATGAGCCGTCGACTACATGCAGTTGGAAGCAGTGTCGGGATTTATTTTTTTACTCAAGCTATTCGCCAAAAAAAGCCAAAATATTTTATTTATGGATTGGTATCGGGCTATGCATGTGCATGGGTTGGGCATTTTGTTTTTGAAAAAAACAAACCTGCAAGTTTTAAACAACCATTATATAGTTTTATTTCAGATTGGCGAATGCTATCCGATATTATTCGTGGCAATTTAAGTTTAAAAGACCGTAAATTTGATAAAATTGACAGTTAATGTCTATTTCTAACATAAACGGGTGTTAGATAGCATAACCATTAGATAAATGCTTTCACTTTTATTGAGTTTATTTTGATCTATTCAATATGATTTTTTTTAATTGTTTGAAATAACTTTATATTTAAACTCAATATTTTAAAGTAATACTCATTTTGTTTTTTTGGATTGTTTTATTGATCGTTATAATGACTATTTTGTTTATAAATTATTGGATTTAATTCTGTATATTTCATGTGATTTTTTGATATATTAATGATTAGTCCATGAATTAAAAAAACACAATGACTTATAGAGAATATTATGATGAATTGGTTGAGTTGATTTATAAAATTCCTATTCAAAATGATGGATGGGGAATTTTCCTAGCTAGACTCAATCAAGTAATGGATTCCTCAGCGATTCATGTTATTGGCATGGATTTAAAATATAACGCGTTTTCATATAGTCGTGCAATTTCATTAAATACTGAAGAAGAAAGTGCCAGTATAGAAGTCAATTATATACAAAATTATATTAAGAATGATCCACGGTGGGTTGACGTCTTAAATAAACAGCAGACAGGGTGGTATCAATGTCATCATTTTATTGATGATGCAACCATGGAATCTTCGGAAGTATATAAAAATATTTTAGAACCGAATCAAATTCGTTATAGTGCTGTACATGAATTAATTCAAGATGATCGCTTATGTGTCATTATTGGTATTAATACCTCCAAGCAACGAGCGCCTTTAAATCAAGATGAATTAGATTTTTTAGATCAATTGGTGGTGCATTTAAAAAGAATTGCGGTAATTCAACGCTATATCTTTGAATTTTCAAGTAAAGCAATTATTGGCTATTCACTGATTGATAAATTATCGCAACCGATCATTCTCATCAATTTAGACTGTAAAGTGGTTCATTTGAATACCTCGGCACAACAACTCATTCAAAAAACGAAAGTGGTGAATATATGTGATGATCAGTTGTTATTACCACAACCATTTCAACAAAAATTAGCCAGTAACCTACAAAATATTGAATGTTTATTTAGGCAAAAAAGTGATCATCTACATGACGTCATCAAAGATGGCTGTATTAAACTTGACGATGGAAATGGCGGAAAGATATATATTTTTGCGACCTTATTAATCTCAGAACATGAGTTAAAGACTTTTGGTATTCGACCAACGGTAATGTTGACCATTTATCACCCTAAATATTCACCTACGATAAATTCACATCTGCTACATACAGCATTTAATCTAACACCAGCGGAATCAAGAGTCGCTATTTTATTATTGGAAGGTTTTGTAGCAAAAGAAATTTCAATAAAAAATAATGTTTCAATCGATACTGTGAGAAAGCAAATTAAGGAGATTTTAAGGAAAACGGATACAAATCGACAATCTGATTTGGTGAAATTGTTGTTGAGTATGCCCAAATATTTTAATGAAATTTTAACCGAATAAAAATTTCAATCCCTATTTATAAGTATTTTCAATACTAAAAAATATTTAAAAGATTAAATATTGATTCTTTGAAAAATGGATATGTACATATCAATTAATTTATAAATCGCTGGCTTATATAGTTGAGTTTTAGATCTATTGATGGATTTAAGTTTCGAGAATGAGCGATTTAATTTTTGATCAGTTTTTGCTATCTGTTGCAAAGTCGCAAAAGTGAAAGGGGGAATGAGAATATTTATATCGTTAATAAGCCAGTGCATTCCAATTTTTCAGATATCAACAAAGTATAGCGGCGTTTCCAAAACAATAAATTTTATATGCCAATATGTATTTAAATAAAACACTGGTTATACTTCTACTTTGATTTATCTGAGTACGAGTAAAAGTATGCGTGGCCTTTACCTCATCACCAATGATGATCCTATCGATTTACTCCTACAAAAATTAGAAGCAGCTTTGGCAACTCATCATATTGCCATTCTCCAGTACCGTCGTAAGAACATTGTTAAAACAGAACAATTGGGTGAAGTTGAATCGATCAAACAACTTTGTGAAAAGTATCAAACACCATTTGTGATCAATGATGATTTGGAGCTTGCAGAACAGTTTGGTTTAGGTGTGCATTTGGGACAATCTGATGGTGAAATTTCGGATGCAGCTGCACGGTTGCCACAAGGCGTGATTATTGGTCGAACTTGCTTGAATTCATTAGAACTTGCAGAACAAGCCATTGCTGATGGTGCAACTTATATTGCTTTTGGTGCAATTTATGCGACATCGACTAAACCTGAAGCAGGGGATATTGGGCTGGATGTTTTAAAGCAGGCTTCTGAAAAATTTGACCTACCGATTTGTGCAATTGGTGGTTTAACTGTTGAAAATTCAAAAGTTGTGATTGATTCGGGTGCTGACCTTTGCGCCGTGATTAGTGATATATTAGCTTTACCCGTTGAAAATATTCCAGCACGTGTCGCAGCATGGGCACAACTTTTTGCAGAAACAGCATCATCTTAATTTATATTGCCGTTTTTATATCATATTGAAATTTTAGTATTTTACAGGATTGAGTAGATTTATGAGCTTATCTCCAAAGCAAGAACAATTGTTTAAACAAGCCAGTAAGCATATTCCAGGTGGTGTGAATTCACCTGTACGTGCATTTAATGGCGTGGGTGGTACGCCAGTGTTTATTGAAAAAGCCAAAGGTGCTTATTTATATGATGTCGATGGTAAACGCTATGTTGACTATGTCGGTTCTTGGGGACCCATGATTTTAGGTCATGCCCATCCTGATATTATCCAAGCAGTGCAAGATGCTGCTGTTGATGGTTTAAGTTTTGGTGCACCGACAGTACATGAAACGACATTGGCAGATATTATTTGTGAAATTATGCCTTCGATTGAAATGGTACGTATGACCAATTCAGGTACTGAAGCAACTATGACTGCAATCCGTCTCGCACGTGGCTATACGGGCCGTGACATGATTGTAAAATTTGAAGGTTGTTATCATGGGCACTCAGATTCGTTATTGGTAAAAGCGGGTTCGGGTATGTTAACTATGGGCGAACCGACTTCGAAAGGCGTGCCTGCTGATTTTGCTAAACATACAGTGACTTTACCCTATAACGACATCGAAGCTGTCAAAGCATGTTTTGCTAAATTTGGAAATGAGATTGCGGGTGTCATCGTTGAACCTGTTGCGGGCAATATGAATTTGGTTAAACCGATTCCAGGCTTCCTTGAAACAATTCGTGAACAATGTGATCAATATAAATCAGTGTTTATTATTGATGAGGTCATGACCGGTTTCCGTGTTGCATTAGGGGGGGCGCAAGCCTATTACAATGTAAAACCTGACTTAACCACTCTCGGTAAAATTATTGGGGCAGGGCTACCAGTGGGGGCTTTTGGTGGTAAGCGTGAAATTATGGAATGTATTGCACCTCTAGGTGGTGTATATCAAGCTGGAACATTGTCTGGAAATCCATTGGCCATGCGTGCAGGGATTAAGATGTTTGAAAATTTACGTCAACCTAATTTCCATCAAAATTTGTCTGAAAAATTAGATCAATTATTAAAAGGCTTACAAGCTGCTGCTGATCAAGCAGGGATTCCTTTCTTTACTCAGCAAGCAGGTGGTTTATTTGGAATTTACTTTACAGATCAAAAAGAAATCACCAGTTTTGACCATATTCTGAAATGTGATATTGATGCGTTCCGTCAATTCTTCCATGGCATGTTACAACGTGGTGTAAATCTTGCACCTTCAGCGTTTGAAGCTGGTTTTATCTCTGCTGCGCATAGTGATGAAGATATTCAATTTACGATTGAGATGGCTAAACAAGTTTTTGCTGAAATGAAGTCGATTTAATTCAATTAGCTATGATCGAAAAAGCTCGCTGTTTACTGCGAGCTTTTTTATGACGTATATTTTCAAATAAAACTACAAACGATAAAACTGTTTCGCATTGTGATGAAATACTTTTTCTAGTGCATTTTCATCATATTGCTGCACGATATCACTAAATGCATCAATGATATTGACTAAACTGGTATTGACCCGATCCATTGGAAAGTTTGAAGCAAACATGACCCGATAGGTTCCAAAACTATCGAAAGTATGGGTAATTAAAGGAGCAACAAGATCAATGATTTGCTGTTTAGAAGCCAATTGTTTTTTCTTATAAAACTGATGTCCTAAAACAGGCATAAACAATCCAGACATTTTGGTGTAGACATTGGGTAAAGTCCCAAGTTCGGCCATATAGTCTTGCCATTGATAGAAAATATTTTCTCGAGCCGTTTCAGTTAAGCCTGTATTTTGTCCTACCTTTCCAAACAGCCCAACAGGTGTGCCCAAATGATCCAAAACAATCGATGTTTCAGGAAATCTTTTGGCTAATTCGATCACATCTGGAATCTGAGTTGAATACACCCATGCATCAAAGCTGAGGTTATGTTGCGCAATTTGTTCAAAACCTTTTAGAAATTTTTTATTGGTATATAAACTTGGATCATCTGTCCAATTATGAACACCTTGATCTTCATGGAATGAAGCCATGCGACGAATACCACGTAAACGTTTTGAGGCTTTTTGATGTAATTTTAATATCTTTTTAAAATTACTATCGCAAGGATCAGCAGTAGCAACGATCCCGCCTAGCTGAACAGTATCATCATTAAAAGGTAAAGATTCTAGAAATTCAGTTTCCCCAACGACACCTTTGCCCTTATGGTTAGCCCAACTTGCTTCTACATGGACGACTTGTTCAACGTGATACTGACCAATATCATTTTTGTAATCTTGAGGTAAATACGGTTGAGTGATATGTGTGGTTAAACCAACAGTATCAATCAGATCTTTGGGTTTAACTAAACGCACCATTTTATCTAAGAGGAAAGGGTGATTTCCCAGTAGTTTAACGGCAAGTGCAGCTGCATGGGGTGTATGGTATGGATCCCATTGATGAATATGAGGATCAATAATTGGGAAATTGATATGTTGCATATAAGGTCCAAGTTGTTTTTTTTATTAGAAATACAATACATCAAATTGATAAAGTATGAATGTTATGTTTAGTAAATTTATTCACTATTAATATCTTAATTGAAAGATTTATTCATTTTAAATCGAATATAACAAAAGCCCAATTGGGCCTTTGTTATATTGCATTATTGAAATAAATTAGTGTTGATGACCATCTTTTTTATCATGTTTATGTGTATGAAACTCTTCATTTTTTCTAAAACGAAGATAGTTGTCAAACTGCTCACAATATTCATCAAAATTGTCTTCGAGCATCATTTGGAACTGTTGTAAGACATAAGACATGACTTGTTCTTTGGCTTCACGCATTTCTTCGCCATCTTTAAAGGTATTGGCAGCAACCCAAGTGTTAAAACGTGCAGTTGCAAATAACATTGCTGCACTCACTTGACCACGAAGTTGTTCTGGTTTGGGTTGCTGTCCTTTTGCAGGACGACAAAATTCGTTGGCTTGTTTAATAAACTCATCAGCACGCTCAAAAAAGACAGCATTCAAAGCTTCTTCTTCGGTAACATCAGCCGCATCGATTTTTTGAGACATGTTTTATTCCACAACTACACATTAATTTTACGCAAGTATTATAGGCAATCCCGTACTTAAACGAAACGTTTTACTTCCTCAGGATCAGCTTTTGGGAAATACGCTTCAAAATTTTCTTCATATTCATCAAGATTACTCTCAAGCATCGATTTGAATTGTTCTACATAATAATCCAAGATGACTTGACGGTCTTTTTTGAAATCATCAACGTGCTGGTAAGAACAAGCAGCATGCCACGCGCTAAAGCGAGCATTGGCATACATAAAAGAAGCACTGACTTTTCCAGGTTCAGTGGTGAGATGTGAAACTTGATGTGTTGAATCGATAAGCTGATTTGCTAAATTAATGAATTCATCTGCACGTTCAAAAAATTGCTCATCCGATTCATTATTTTCATATATTTCATCATTTTTAGACATTCGATTTCCTTTTGTGATCTTGTTTAGCTTTTGCAACTATAGCATACTTAAAATAGCCTAAGCATAGTTGAAATGATTCAGGAAAATAAGATGCAAGATGCAATTGCGGTGCAAAGTTTAAAAAGTGATATTGCATTATTAAAGCAAAATATTTGGCCGCCTGTAGATTTATCCAATGTTCAAGGTTTACCGATTTATTATGGAACAAAACAACAAGTCGATGAATATTATACGCACTGGCTTGGTTTGATTGAAAGGGCGCAAGATTTATATCAACCTTTTATGCAAGATGAAGTGTTAGATGCTGTGCAATTACCGAGTCATTTAAATTTTCCGCTGTTTTTCTTTCATGTAGACCGTATACGGATCAATAAAACCAGAGCGAAAGAATCTAAAACTTTTCGTGGCATTGCTTCATTGTTAGAAAAATGTGGGCAATTTGATGCCGAACAAGTTGCTAAAATGACACACTGGTTGAATAGTGATGATACAGCAGCATTGGTCGCACATCGGGAATTTATCGATTTAAGAACCTATGTATTTCAACATGGCCAAAGTGAATATACACGTACCCGTTTTTATGTGAATGGTATCGTGTTAAGTACAGAAAAAGATTTCGAAATTGTTGATGCAAGAGAGAAGCCACGTAAGCAACGCAATGATAGTTATCGTGATCCTTTAGCTGATAATGGCGTATGGAAGATTTTTGGAAAGTATAAATAAGAACAGATTGATCTTAAGATTTTAAGAGGAACACTTATATAGCTTGATATAAGTGTTTATAAATCTATAAATTATTTTGCAGCATCAATTGCTTGACTTGCGACTTTATTGAATAGATTACATTCAGACTTTAATGCTTTGAGAAAAATGCCTTGCATTTTCGCGTTTATACTTTCTTTGCCAAATAAAGTTATTGCTTGTTGATAATTTTGCTCATACTGTTTTGTTTTATTTGCATAAGAATTATATACACCGTTGTTATAATATTCGGCATAGTAATAATTCGCGCCAATTTTAACCACAGCTTCTATAGGCATATTTGATTGAATTTTTTTTGATAAATACAATGGATATTTATTCAACGTTTTTTGCGTATATCCCAAAGGAAAAGATTTTTTTAGATCAAAGTTGGCTGAAGAGTTGCTCATATCAATATTGGCAAATGCAACATTATTTGAAGAAGTTGTGGATTTTAAGCAAGTTGCTCCAGCTGGAAACGTTTTACCGTGGAGTTTTTTTACATAATAGGCAGGATATGTTCCAACAATTTCAGTCAATGTTGAATCTAAACCAGTAAAATGATTAAACGGATGCACAAATTCACTGATTGATTTTTCAGACAAATCAATCTCTTCATATTTATCAGTGCGTATTAGTTCCTGACTTGCATTGCTTGAGAATGGAGTATAAGTCCACATTATAGATTTTTTTGATGTGGGGGTGATTTTCGAGAAGGTTGTTAGTTGATATCCAAAGTTTGGTTCATCTGTAATTGAAGCTTGATATAAACCATCATTTGCCAAAACTGTATATAGGTATTCAGTTAGGTCTAAATTGTTACTACCATCTGTTGCATATTCTGCTTTGATATAAAGATTATTATCTTTAAGACTATATTTAACTTTTGAGAATAAATTTACATCTTTTGTCGTATATCCTACCCCATAAGCATACCACTCAGTGTCAGTTATTACGGTATAGTTATTCAGTATATTGGAATCAAAAAGCGTCTCTGTAGCATATGTTTTTGAAAATATAAATGGTAAGACAATGATAAAAATTATTTTATTCTTCATAAGTTATCCAAAATTATGAAAACTGGTATCTTAAGTATATAAAATATCTCACTATCATCATATTTAAATAAACTCTTTTTACAAGCTATTTCTAATCGGGGAGGATGGGTATCAAAGGTTTGTTCTCGATGCGGAGTATTTAGAATGATCCTGTTACGATTAAATTGGGGAACGATAATTAAATTAAGATTTCTTTTTCTTTCAAATTTTTATTTAAAAACTTAGGCTTTGAATTCAAGATGTTAATTTTCGTTATTGAAGTAAAGTAATTAAAAAAGCGACCTATTTAGATCAAAACAGGTCGCTTTTTTATTCTCTAATGAATCAATAAATTAGCTTCATTCTATACTTAAAAGCAAATTTAAAGATAAAATTACTGAATGTTATAGCATTGCTTTAATTTTAAATAATCATAATAGATACTGTTTGGTTTATAACGAGCATAATCACACGCTATTTTAAAACTGGTCTCTTTTTCATTGTAAAGCATTTTAACCAATGTCAGGCCTTGCTTATTTTGATAAATATCCCACTGTAAATTGGCTGCCATTGGTGAAATGATTTCACCACGCCATGGGCTATTTGCATATGTATAGGTTTGATTGAATGGCAAAGGTTGCATCATTGCTTTTAATTCTAAACTGGTTGCTAAAGGAATTATAATTTCAGCATGGGCGAATCTTAAAACAGCGACATGATTTTGCGTTTTATTCAGTACAGCATCAACTTGTTTAAATAAATCTTGTTTTAAACCTTGCGCCATATTGGTTGTATAGCCCTGAGCTGTACTAAAGCTCGGCCCTTTGCTGTAGAAATCATTAGCATCATTATATTCGGCATAAAATTGAGCTGCGCTAGTGGGCATATATGCAGTAAAACGAGTTTGTCCGAGCTCTTCTTTTAAACCACCAGAAATTGAATACAACTCATATAAATATGCAGCTGCATCAACAGGACTACTGATTTTATTTTTTCCTTTACCTGTTTCAGTGATGGTTGCACCATTGGGTGCTATAACACTATAGCTTCCGTTATTGGCAAAAACATAATTGGTTTGACCAATTTTTTGAATAAAATCAGTTTTAAATAATGGGGTTAATACATCCAGTGCAACTTTTTGTGCATTTTTGTTGGTGTTTAATTCATTCAATTTTTGCGCTAGATCTGGATTATGTTCTTCATAATCTTGATAGGCTAAACTCGCATCATATACTTTTTGATCTAGCTCGGAAGTGATAGAGGCTAAATCATCTTGAGCATTTAAACTATGAAAATATAAAAGAAAACGGTTTACACCGCCATCAGCCAAGCTAGGGCTCACGGTACTTTTTAAGTGGGTATAACTTGCAGGGGTGATTTGCGCTGTCAAATTAGGTTGTTTTTGAATCAATTCATTGGTAAAGAATTTAGCGCTGTCTACTGCACGATCTACACCAGAGCTTGAAACTTTGATGGTTTTTCCATCTGTCACAGCCTGATTGAATAACTTCGGTAAACGCTGTAATAGTCGATCTGCAATTCCACGATGTTCCTGAATACCAACGGCACTTTCATTGCCATAACCAAACTGGCGAATACCTTCTACACCGTAACCAAGTAAAATATTGGCTTTCATCATAGCTTCAATATCTGGCCCTAACTTTTCTCCAAGCGGTGTGAGTGCGTTGTCTTGTTTTGCTTTTAACCATAAATGATAGAGTGCTAAGTCATATTTCATACTTGAAAGCCCTCGAGAACCATGTCGAGCAACAAGTTGGGTAAATACAGGCTGAAAATCTGTAGGTACCGCGGTGTAATCTGCAATTTTCTGCTGTGGCAGATAAGGTTGCTTAGTTTGCAGAAAGGGAATCGATGCCGTGTCTGTCGGTGGCGTCACTGTTGTTTGAGTATTTTGCTCATTACACGCGCTTAAAAACATACATGTGCTGAGAAAGAGTGTTGAATAGATCAATTTTGAATATTTCATTGTTAAATGAGTAGTTTAGAAAATATGCATAACCCTATAGGTGGCATATGACGTTTTGATGACCTCATCCAAGCAATCTTTTTACTGGGCAGTTTTTAGATATTTCACTGTGTATTACCTGATCTTTTTTAAGTTGCTTGAATCTGATAATATTTTTAAATATCAATAACTTTTTAATATTTACGATGTTTTGCTCTGTGAGCATTGAATAATAATACAGCGGTTTTCTTGTTTAGTGAATGATTTAATTCTGACTTCAGAACGTGATAAGTTACATAATTTTTATAGACGACTGGTCTATTATTATTTATATTTAAATGATGAAACGATCAAACAAAAGTGAAGCCACACGACAACATATCTTAGATACCAGTTTTGAATTGGTATTACGTAAAGGATTCGTCGGCGTTGGCTTACAAGAGATTTTAAAAGCCTGTGGCGTTCCGAAAGGTTCGTTTTACTATTATTTTGAGTCAAAAGAAGCGTTTGGCTGTGCGTTGTTAGCGCAATATATACATGACTATAAAGCGAAAATTGAGCAAATTTGGTTACAGACAGACGGCAGTGCCTATGCACGTTTGATGGCACTTTGGCAGGCATGGATAGAAGATCCCGTTCATGGAGGGTGGGCAGAAAATTGCCTGATTGTGAAGTTGGCAGCAGAAGTTTCTGATTTATCGGAAGATATGCGAAAAATTTTAAATTTCGGTGTGACTAAATTGACTGAGCGTGTAGCGAGTTTATTACACGAAGGCCAGCAAGAAGGTTCAATTCCAAAACACATTGATCCAAATAAAATGGCACAAGTGATGTATCAGCTTTGGTTAGGCGCTGCATTATTGGCCAAACTCGCTCAAGATAAAGCACCGCTTCATTTGGCTTTAGAGACCACACAAAATCTATTAGATCCAATTAAAGGATAATCTATGCAAAGTATTATTCACCGTAGTTTTGGCGAACCTGTTGATGTCTTGGAATTGGCGGAAATGCCACAGCCTGAGCCGAAAGCAGGGCAAGTGCGTATTAAAACAATTTTATCTCCCATGCATAACCATGATGTCTGGACAGTACGTGGCAGCTATGGCTATAAGCCTGAGTTACCAGCAATCGGCGGTAGTGAAGCTGTCGGTATCATTGATGCATTAGGTGAGGGAGTGACAGGTATCGCAGTTGGACAACGTGTTGCTGTTGCTGGCGTACATGGTAGCTGGGCCGAATACTTTATTGCCCCTGCACAAGCCGTTGTTCCCTTGAACGATGCGATTCCTGATGAGTTAGCCGCACAGCTGATTGGTATGCCAATCAGTGCTTTAATGCTACTTGATTTTGCCGATATTCGAGCTGGGCAATGGATGATCCAAAATACAGCCAATGGTGCAGTCGGTAAAACTGTTGCGATGATTGCTCAAGCACGTGGCATTCATGTGATTAACTTAGTTCGCCGTCAAGAAGCAATCAGTGAAATGCAAGCACTAGGCATTCAACATGTTGTTGCAACTGATAATCCTGATTGGCAACAACAAGTTAAAGCCATTCATGCTGACCAGCCATTGTTAGTGGGGGTAGATTCGATTGGTGGGAAAGCCAGTGGAGAATTATTAAATTTATTGGCTGAAAATGCATTACTGGTTTCGTTTGGTAGCATGACTGGAGAAATGATGCAAATCTCTTCAGGTGACTTGATTTTTAAACAAGCGACAGTGAAAGGTTTTTGGGCAAGTGTGGTGAATAAGCAAATGCCTGCGGAACGTAAAAAAGCGTTAATTATCGAGTTGTTAACACTCGCAACGCAGAACAAGCTTGTGTTGCCTGTTGAAGGGGTTTTTGAGTTTTCAGATATTTCTACAGCTGCAGCAAAAGCAACGCAAGGTGCGAGACAGGGTAAAGTTTTATTAAAGCCATAAAACTTTATTTATTAAGTCAAACAGTCAGCCGAGAGGCTGACTTGAAATAAAAACCGAATATAGCAACTTGAGCATAGAAAAGGAAAAATAAAGATGATTGGGCAAATATTGGTTGGATTGATTGCAATACTGCATGTTTACATTTTGATTTTAGAAATGTTTTTATGGGATAAACCCTATGGTTTGAAAGCTTTTGGGAATACGCCTGAAAAAGCGCAACTGACCAAAGTGATGGCACAAAATCAGGGGTTATATAATGGTTTTTTAGCAGCAGGTTTATTGTGGTCTTTACTCGTACCTGAAACCTATGCAATAGCACTGGCTAATTTCTTTTTGGGCTGTGTATTGGTAGCAGGAATTTACGGTGGCTTAACTGCAAGCAAGAAAATTATTTATATTCAAGCTGTTCCTGCACTATTGGCATTATTGGCAGTCAATTTACTCTAAGTGTTTTATTGAGTATGGCAGTGGTGAGTTTTTACTTACCACTTTCAATAATGATTAACTATTGTGTAGGTCAATTATTTTGTAGTTGCATTCGGATTTACAGAGATATTAGGTTTGAAATTATCTGCTTGATAAATCAATTGACCTTCTTTATACGTCGCTAAAATTTTAATATTTTTTATTTGCTGTGATGGTACTTTGAGTGGATCAAGATCTAAAACAACAAAATCTGCGAGTTTGCCTTTTTCCAATGTCCCTTTATCTTTCTCCTCAAAATATTGATATGCCGCCCAATCGGTCACAGATTTCAGCGCAATATAAGGGCTAACCCGTTGCTCTTGACCTAAAACCTCACCCGTTCGTGTGGTACGATTGACTGTTGCATCAATCACCATCATATTTTTAGGTGGGATAACAGGTGCATCATGATGTTCAGTAAAAATTAAATTCCTTTTTAATGCAGATCCAGTAGGGGAAATACGATTGGCACGTTCTGCACCTAGAGTTTCATGTTTATGCCAATCGCCCCAATAATAAGTATGCAAAGAGAAAAACGAAGGAATTAAACCTAAATGTTGCGCACGATCGAGTTGATCTTCTCGCATGGTTTGCGCATGAATGATGACATTACGATGATCTTCTTGGCCAAACTTTTGATTTGCCACTTCAATTGTCTCTAAATATTGGTCGATTGCAGCGTCACCATTGGCATGCGCAAGGATTTGCCAATGGTGTTGATAAGCGAGATTGATGGCATTTTGAACCGTGGATTGCTCAGGATAAGCAGGGTAGCCACGGTAGTTGTTATTTTGTCCTTCAGGCGGGATCAAATACGGTTTTGTGAGCCATGCGGTCTTACCTTGTGGTGAGCCATCAAGGCTGATTTTGACCCCGCCAATTCGAAAATGTTTTTGATATTGCCGACTTGAGCCATATTTAAGCATATATGCTTTTTCATTGATGAGATCTGGATAAACCACCACATCAATATTCAATTGACCAATTTCAGCAAAACTACGCCATAACTCTGCTGTACCTGCATCTGCACGGCCTTCTTGTACTGTGGTATAGCCATTCTTAATATAGGTATTCAACGCCGTTTTCGCCATATTTTGCATCATTTCAGGTGGGACTTTGCTAAAAGCTGTTGCCATCGCTGAAAATACAGCAGCTTCTTCTAATACACCATCAGGCTCTTGAGAACCCGCTTTACGACGAATAATCCCTCCTGTTGGATTAGCCGTGTGCTTATCTATGTTTAGCAATTCAAGCGCTTTATGATTGACTGAGGCCAAATGCCCTGATTGATGCAAAATAATAATCGGTTGGGTAATGGATACTTTATCTAGATCATCTGCAGTCGGATGGCGTTTTTCTTTTAGTTGAGCATCATCATAACCATTTCCAATAATCCAGCCTTGTGTGGCCTGTACAAATGCCCGATTTTGTTGTTGCCATTCTGATAAAGCATTGAGCAAAGAGGGAATATCAGAGATATCACCATCGGGCTCAGGATATAAGTTAGCAACCGTTTGTTGTAGTCCAACACTATTGAGATGACTATGTGCATCGATAAAGCCAGGGAGTAGGGTGTAATGCTTTAAATCAATCTCTTGGCTATTATGGGGCGCTCGTTGTTTGGCTTGTTTTAAATCACCTGCAAATGTAATGCGTCCATCTTTAACCAGTAATGCTTCAACATAATGCGGCGTCATGCCCTGCATGGTTAATATTGAACCACCTCGGATTAAGATATTTTCTGAAGCTTGTGTAATTTGAGTATTTTCTTGAGAAGTTTGCTGTGATTGAACAGTTGTATATTGAGGTAGCGTTGTGCAACTGGTGATGAAGACACAACTCGTGATCGATAGTATGGGGAAAGCTGTTGGGATAAGTTCAGAAAGGCGTAGCAACATTTTTATCCCCCATATTTAAATTATAAAAGTTTTAAATTATAAAAAGCGATTCAGGAAAATATATTGAGTGTCAAATCAGTAGATTGAAAATTTAACTTAGCAGAGATGGTTATTTTTGTATAGGAATAAATTAAACATTCAGTTATTGGTGTTTATCGACATCGATTTTTCAATGACGCTTAGAATTACATTGTGCACCAGAATGCAGAGAGATTGTCTCAGACCTATGTATCTAACTAGACATTAAAAAAGCCACTTAAAAGTGGCTTCGTTAAATGCATGCGGTGAATTTACGAGTTTGGACCGTCAACGCGTTCAATGCTGACGCGTCCCGTTCCTGAATTTGTAATACCTAAACGCTTTGCAGCGCCGTATGAAAGATCAAGTACACGATTACCATGGAATGGACCACGATCGTTTACTTTTACAACCACACTCTTACCATTGTCTTTATTCGTCACGCGAATATAACAGTTCAATGGAAGACTACGGTGCGCAGCCGTCAATTCATTCATATCGAATGTTTCACCACTTGCAGTCTTACGACCGTGGAATTGACGACCATACCAAGACGCAACACCAGTTTGGCTAAATTTGCGAACTGTATTAGAAGCGACTTCGTTTAATTTATCAATTACTGAAGGCTCATCTTCAGGAACTTGAATCTTAGCTGCAATAGTTTCACGGCGAATTTTATCACCAGAACGCTCAGTAATTGACAAACTGTTCAAATTTGAAAAATGTGAATTAAAATTCGTTGAGTCTTTGCTGACTATGCGAGAAGCCAAGCTTGAACTGTCCGAATCATTGTTTAAATATGATGACTGAACCATTTCAGAGTTGACTTGCGTCATACTCAAACCCATGGTCAGGGCAATCATATATTTTAGTGAAGCATGCATCGTTTAACTCCTTGGAACCTCAATTTAACTTTCTAAGTCGCTGAAAATTAACCATAGAGGTCTGTAAATTCACTTGTGCAACTGCATTTAACGAAGAGGATAATATTCAAGCGGTAACAAATGTGTCTAGCATTATTTGGAAAATAGTTACAAAAAGGACAAATTCTTACAGAAATTGAATAAAAAATAACCAATAATGTAACAATTTATTTAAATGGTAGAAAATGTGATCACATTAATAAAATAATTCATTGACTTTTCCTGTTTTTATAAAATTGTAAGCCTTATCGGCTCACAATCTCAGTGCCTAATAACCATAATGCTGTGGCATACATACGACTTTTATTATAGGTCGTAATCACTTGAAAATTAGGATAAGTGATGTAATAAATTGGACCATAACTATCTTGCAATTGAATGACATTGACTAAATCCAAGTCATCTATTTTGACAATAGGATTGAGTGGTGCAATACCTAAATTTTTAATCGAGCCATAAGGGACAGGCTGAGTTAAATCTTTAGCAATAATTGCATCTGGGGTATGACCTGTATAACGCGCTAAGAATCCAATAGGTTGATTTCTTTGCCAACCATGTTGTGCTAAATAGTTTGCAATTGAACCGATGGCGTCTACTGCTGAATTTCGCAGATCAACATGTCCATTTTCATCATAGTCCACGCCAAATTTTGAAATATTACTTGGCATAAACTGAGGGTAACCAACAGCACCTGCATATGAACCGACAATTGAGTTGGTTGGTACATCATCTTTATATGACCAAGCAATTAAAGCACCGAGCTCATCTTGGAAATATTGTGCACGGCGTGGATAACCAAAGCCCAGAGTCGCAAGTGCGTCACGGGTAATAAATGAGCCCTTATTTGAGCCGTAGCCTGTTTCTACCCCTAAAATCCCCAGAATGATCGCTTGAGGGACGCCAAATTGCTGTTCAGCGCGATTTAGAGTGTCTGCATACTGGTTTTTAAAACGGATACCACGTTGAATGGTGCCTTCAGATAGAAAGTTGGTTTTATATTCATACCAAGGTTTACTTTCTCCTGGTCGATTCATAATGTTAATAATATTGGGAAGATTTCTTGAACCATTCATTGCCCAATCGACTTGCTCACTACTTAAACCATAAGTTTGCATGGTTTTTACTTTAAAATTGTTATAGTCAGGATGGCTGGCAAACTCGTTGGCTTGGCAAAAACTGGTAATCGAAAATGCAGCTGCACAAAAAGACAGGTTTCTTACTTTTTGCAAAAGCCCAAAATTAAACATAGGTTATATTTCCTAATTATTTATGATGAAATTAACGATGTGTATGAATTGACATTACAATACCAAAAGTGGCCATTAAAGTAATAATTGCAGTCCCTCCATAACTCATAAAGGGTAATGGCACACCAACTATAGGTAAAATACCACTGACCATGCCTGCATTTACAAATACATAAACAAAAAACGACAATCCAAAAGCACCAGCAACCAAACGACCAAAATTATGGAAACAGTTTAAGCTGATTTGGAATGTTCTGAAGATAATTGCAAAATAGATCACAATCAATAAGATAATACCAATTAACCCGAATTCTTCTGAAAATGCAGCAATAATAAAGTCAGTATGACCTTCAGGTAAAAAATGTAAGTGGGATTGTGTACCTAATAAATAGCCTTTGCCCATAAAACCACCAGAGCCAATCGCTGTTTCTGACTGAATGATATTCCAACCCGTACCCAAAGCATCTGCAGCAGGATTGATTAAGGTTAAGACACGTTGCCTTTGATAGTCATGTAGTAAAAATTGCCAAGCGATGGGGATGACTGCCGCCGCAGCAGCAATCGCAGCTAAAATTATTTTCCAAGGCAGACCGCTAAGAAATAGCACAAAAATCCCACTGGCGAGAATAAGTAATGACGTGCCAAGGTCGGGTTGTTCAGCGATGAGAATAAAAGGAATACCAATTAAGAGCAAAGACAGAAAAACCTGTTTAAAATTTGGCGGAAGCCGATGACGTGATAAAAACCAAGCAATCATTAAAGGCATAGCAATTTTCATAAATTCACTGGGTTGCACACTACCTGCACCTGGAATATCAATCCAGCGTTGAGCGCCCATACGAACTTCACCAAAAAGTTTAACGGCCACTAAGCACATGACACTAAACAGATAGAAATAGAGTGCAAAAGCTTGATAGACCTTTGGTGGAATTTGTGCCATTCCAAACATGACCAAGAGACCCAAACTAAAGCTCATGGCTTGTTTTGCGACAAGTCCGGTATTTTCAGCAGATGCGCTATATAAAACGGTTAAACCAAGCAAAGCATTTAAAATTAAAAACAAGGTCAACCATGGGTCAATATGTATTTTTTGCCATCGAGAAGGGAGCATTGCTGTGCTTAATCCATCACGGGGAGCGTGACGTAAAAACTTATACTGCGAACTTGGAGCCATTGGACTATTTTAGTGCATGAAACGGTTTGCGAATGCTAACATAAGCCTTATATAAGTTAACTTTTGTCTATATTCGTCATGTTGTTTAAAAGATAGAAAAGAAGGGAATTTGTGGTTAAAAAATAAGCCAAAAATGATCAATATTAAAATTAAATTAAGAAACAAAATCTTGAACATTGTGAATGTAAGATTTTATAGCGCAAAGTGGTTTTCGCTTTTAAAAAATAGACTTTTTATTTATTTGAATTTAAAGATAATATTCTAAATTTATTGTTGAGACTATTCTCAAAACAAAAAAAATACCCTTGAATTCAAGAGTATTTTTCCATTAAAAAATTCAATTAACTTGGAATGATCAATTAAAAAATAATGTACTGTGATATTCAGCCAGTGCTTTGATTTCATCTTTATTCAAGCTTGGAATCAATTTATCAACAGCAATATGTACAGCTTTAGTTACTGTCGCAGCGCCGATGTCTGAAGCTTTACGTTTAATCATCCCTAAATCTAATGTTTTATTAAATTCACGCATGAAATGGTTAATGGATGCATCAGCGAATTGTTTGTATTGTTCAGACAAAACACCACGATCGATATCACCATTTTCTAGAATTTCAGCAAAGCTATGCTTCATATTGGTGACTAGATTTGCATTCAAGTTTGCTCCAACACGTGGTTGGCCTTGCGGGTCTTTAAATAAGCTACGTTCAGAAAAATTGATCGACTGACGAACGACTTCATTGTCTGCTTTACTTAACAGTTGTTTAAGCAACACAGCCACAGTCGACTTTACATAACCTGCTAGTTTTTCAGCAGTGTCACGTCGATCACTGGGTGGAAAGCGGCGAACGAGCCCAATCAGTATTGCATCAATGATTTCATCATTAATTAATAAAGCAGTTTGATCACGTAATGGGTAAAGTGGTTCGTTAGAATTTTTTTTCTCGATACCAGTCTGAATATTCCTTAAAAGTTCTTCAGATGGTACAAAACCAAAAAAAGGCATGTTTTCAACCTCAATGTTATTGTCTAGCCAATCGAATTGGGCTTGGCATCCATGTTTCATCCGATACACGGCATGGATTAATATCCAATCCTCCACGACGTGTATATGTTGCATATACCATCAGTTTTTCTGGTTTTAAATTTTGCCAAATATCGGCAAAGATTTGCTCCACACATTGCTCGTGGAAACCATTATGCTGACGATAAGAGATAATATAAGCTAAAACACTGCGATAACAAGGTTTTTTGCCCTGATAACGGATGAAAACAGTTCCCCAGTCGGGTTGTCCAGTGACAGGGCAATTGCTTCTTAATAAATGTGAATAGAGTTGTACTTCAACGCTTTCAGCCAACGCACTTTCATCCAAAGCTAAAAGCGATGCATCTGGATGATTGAGCAAACGATCAGGTTGTTGATCATCAATACAAATACCTTGTGGTTTTGCAATATCAAGCTCATCAACTTGGAATAAGCGAAGTGTCACATCGGCTTGAGCAGCTTGAGACAAGTCCTTTTCAACCGTTGCAATAAAGGCATCTTGGGATTCAAAAGCTGTAAAGTTCATACTATTAAAGTAGAGTTTTAAAGACTTTGATTCAATCAGGTTTGGAGAGCTTGCAGGTAGGGTGATTCGGCCAATCGCAACTTGTGGAATGCCTTTAAGATTCAGCCAAGAAATTTCAAAAACATGCCACCAATCCTTTCCTTTATAGATGCCATCAATATCGGCATATTGTTCACGTGCAGGTGCACGTGAAATAGGAAAAAGAATTTCAGGTTGGTATGTAGTAGGGTAATCGGTTTCTTTACCCAATAGAGAGAGTTCAACAGACATTATTCACGCATTCCTGAACCACGAGAAAGTAAATAGTAGGCAATCGCATAGAGTACGCCACAGCAAAGTGTTACGACAACTAATGAAAGTGAAACATTCACATCGCTATGACCTAAAATTCCAAAACGGAATGCATTGACCATATATACAATCGGGTTAATTAAAGAGAGATTTTGCCAAAAAGGGCTTAAAGCACTAATAGAGTAAAATACACCACCTAAATAGGTGAGGGGGGTTAAAACAAATGTTGGGATGATTGAAATATCATCAAATGATTTTGCATAGACAGCGTTAATGAAACCACCCAAAGAAAAGAGTAGTGATGTAATAATCACGGTATATATTGTGACGAAAACGTTGTGGATGGCTAAGTCAGTGAAGAACAGACTCATGGCTGTGACAATTGCACCGACTAGAACACCACGACAAACACCACCAATGACATAGCCCCATAGCACCATATGCAATGGAACAGGACTCATGATCAGTTCTTCGATACTTTTTTGAAATTTTGCACTAAAGAAACTTGATGACACGTTTGCATAACTATTGGTGATCACAGCCATCATAATCAGACCAGGCACGATGAACTGCATATAACTAAATCCACCCATTTGCCCAATACGAGAACCCACTAAATTTCCAAAAATCACAAAGTATAAACTCATGGTGATTGCAGGCGGTAATAAGGTTTGTGGCCAAATTCGCATAAAGCGACGTATTTCTTTATAAACTAAGGTGTAAAGTGCGACTCGAAGTTGGCTAAAGTTCATTATTGCGCTCCTTCAAGATTTTTTTCGACCATTTTGACGAATAACTCTTCAAGACGATTCGATTTATTACGCATACTACGTACACGAATACCTTGTGCTTCTAATAGCTGAAATAGATCATTTAACGAATGTGCTTTATCCATTGTTACTTCTAAAGTCATTGGATCAATCAAGTTAAATTTCACACCGATGATATCAACATGAAGTGGTTCAATCGGGTGTTCTAAATCAAAAATAAAGGATTCTTCATTTAACTGATTAAGAAATGCTTTCATCGAGGTGTCTTCTTTGATTACACCACGGTCAATGATGGCAATTTGACGACACAACATTTCTGCTTCTTCTAGGTAATGTGTGGTTAAAATGATTGAAGTGCCTTTTTCATTCATTTCAGTCAAAAAGTCCCACATTGAACGACGCAATTCAATGTCTACACCAGCAGTTGGTTCATCTAGAATTAAAAGTTTTGGTTCATGCATCATGGCACGAGCAATCATTAAGCGGCGTTTCATACCACCTGAAAGCATACGTCCTTGAGTGTTACGCTTTTCCCATAAACCTAATTTTTCTAAATATTCTTCAGCACGTTTTTCCGCAATCTTTTTGGGAATACCGTAATAACCTGCTTGGGTAACTAAAATATCAAAGGTTTTTTCAAATTGACCAAAGTTGAACTCTTGAGGAACAACACCTAAACATTGTTTTGCAAGGGAAGGGTGAGTATCGAGATTATTGTCGAAAATTTCGACTGTACCTGATGTTTTATGTGTCAAAGAGCTGATAATACTAATCGTTGTAGATTTACCTGCACCATTTGGCCCTAAAAGTGCATAAAACTCGCCCTCAGGAACCGTTAAATTGATTCCTTTAAGTGCCTGAAATCCATTTCGATAAGTTTTCGATAAATCTCTTAACGCCAAAGCATCAGTCATGAAATTCTCACATGGTTTGAAGAGTGCGTATTGTGAGCGATATAGAAGAATAAACCAAGCGTATTACAAGGAATTATCTGTTGCAAATTTGGAACGTTGCTCAAAGCATAAGCATCAATTCAATCAGTTGTTTTATAAATGCTTTACCGCGCTTAAATTTTTGGTATGATGTCCCAACTCAAATTAAGCGCCCATAGCTTAACTGGATAGAGTACAGGTTTCCGAAGCCTGTGGAGTGGGTTCGAGTCCCGCTGGGCGTACCATTATTTAAATAAAATCAATAGCTTAAATTTATTTAAAAACCATTTTTATTTATAACTTCTAAACACTTTTGATTTTTTCTGATTGTTTGATCTAAAGTTGATTTGACTGATATTTAAAATAACGTACAAGAAATTATTTTCATTTATATTCAATATCAATGTTTTAAGTTTTCTGCGAGTTAAAAATCAACCTACTTTCAGTTGATTGAAACTATATGTACAACCTTTTTACTTCTATCTATGCTTTGCAATGAATATCAGACTTTATCCTTTTGAGATTTAAGCATTCTTTTATGCTGATACATTTTTTTGTCTGCTTCATGCATTGCAGTTAAGAGGCCATAAGCAGGGTTACGCATTGCAACACCAATTGCGGCACTAATATTTTCTTCTGCAAATGCTTGCAGAATACGATTTGCTAAGCCTGTAGCATTAATAAGATTATTTTCAATACTTAAAACAGAAAACTCATCACCACCTAAACGTGCGACAACATCATTGCTACGTACACATTTAGAGAGAGTAGCGGCTGTCTTTTGAATAAGTTCGTCTCCAGCATCGTGGCCTAAGCTGTCATTTATCATTTTCAAATTATTTAGATCAATCATGATAATGGCAGCAGGGTGTCCATAAAATTTACAACGATCTTCTTCTATAGCAAGTAATTTGTCCCAACCTCTGCGATTAAATAATCCTGTCAATGAATCTGATAATGCTTCTTCTTTGAAGCGTTCACTTTGTCGGATATGTTCAATCTCACGTAATTCACCCTGCAAAATATAGCTTAACATTTGACCTAATAAATTAATTAAGCCTTCTTCTTCTACTAATTTGTCTGGTTGAGGTTGAGGATCAATTGCACAAAGTGTACCAAATAAAGAACCATCCTCTTTCATCAGAGGTTGACCAATATAGGCTTTAATATCAGCTTGTTTATTGATTTCTGCATTCGCATATACAGGAATATCTTCAGACCTAGGGGCAATACGTGGCCCTTTTCCTTGTACCATTTGTGAGCAAAATGAATCAGCCCATTTAAATACACGACCAGATTCAATTTGGTAACCTTGGTCTTTAGACTGAAGTACGATCCAATCTTCACCTTCAGTTCGCGTTACCATCCAGAGTTTAAAACCAAATCGTTTGTTTAAAAATGTGAGAACTGCACAACTAGCTTGTTCGAAGTTTTTAAATTTAAAGTCATCCATTTAGTTTGCCTGCCATACTCATGTTTTCTTAATATTGAGACAAATTTAAAACCACATTGATTATAACTTGTGTAATAAAAAGACTTTGGATCATTCTATTGTTTAATTTCTTACATAATATCAATTTATTTTTAAAATATAAAACATTTTTAAAGTAACTAAGCATAGATTTATATATTAATGAAAGAATTGTTTCTTAACCAATAAAATAATGTAGATCATCTAAATGAATAAATAATAAAAATTAATGTGTTGTTTGATCTTATCGCGATGAAGGGGTATTCGATTTTGTTACCTTATATTGGCTAAAGTGCCAGTGTTTGATGTTTTGGTTATTTTTAGACTCCTTTTAGAGTAAATAGTGAAATAGTTAATTAATGTTCTTCTTTATATTGATCGTTTGGCATTTTTGCTTTTATATTGTTTATTAATATACATTGGTATATTTAATTGATACGCAATACTAATTTGTTAAGTTTTATTTAATAAATTTAAAATGAAGAATGTTTACTTGTTTTTAATTTAAACAAATGTTGGGTTTTAGGCAATGAAGTGGCTTTGCTTTAAGCAATTTATCAAGAATAAATAAAAATCTACTTAATTTTTTATAATTAATATTTCAACTCTTTTTAGTTTTTGATGCGTAGTTAACATAGAACTTAAAGTATAAATTCAATGGCAGCGTAGGTTGAAATCAAAGCAAATTTGAAGTGATTGATTATAAAATAACTTGCTGATAGATTGATATTTTAAAACACTCTTTCCTTTTGGGGGTACTATGCTCATTCAAATTGCAAATACCGTAATCAATACGGATCAAATTCGTTTAATTGAAGTAGATGAAAATGGAGAGTTTGTTCGGATCTTTCTTGGTGGAGACTTGGTAAGAAGATTTGAATTTCCAAATCATGATAGCCAAGCCAGATTCTTAAATAAAATTGGATTAAAGGAATTTTTTACTTAAAACTAGAAATATTTAAACCCACTTTGAGTGGGTTTTTTATATAAAAAGGAAAAGCGTAACTGGGTTTAACCCCATCTTTATTATTTTCTCACTCATCTATACATTGATAAATTATTTATATCCAATAAATCAGTATGGAAATCAGAAGCCTTATTAGAAAAGTGAGCTTAAAGTATGTAGATCATCTTACTGTTGATCAACATATTTTCTCTACTCAACGAAATGATAGTAATGGTTCATTTTTGTACTGGCTGCTTATCCTCATTAATAGAAGAACAAATACTTATGAAGGAATATTTTCTGTGTATAAAGGGGAGGATTTAGAACTCAGGTAATATTGGTATTAGATCAGACTGTTATTCATCAAGACTACTATTCATCAAGATTATTAAGACCTAGATATAAGGCTGAGTGATCAAGTTTTAGGGTTAAGAAAAGTGATTGTCAAATCTTTTATGGGGGAATTCAGTGAGTAAATATAAACTAAAAATAAAGGTTAAAATGATATTGGTGAGCGCAAGAGCTAAAAATTTTATAACAGAGATTTATGAAAATTCATTGAATGTGAGTGATTGCTGTGACTTTAGGTTTATATCATTTTTCAAAACGTTTATTTAAAAGTTGCAAGCAAAGCTCTTGTTTTCAGATTCAGAAAATCACGTAATCAAATTTTTGGGGTTAAAAGATATGTTATTTAATGAAAAATAAATCACTCTAAATAAAGAAAAATTTTATAAAAGTAGAGTTTATATTTTAAATTAAGTCATTCACTCTCAAATTGATTTTGTATTGCGACATTATTATCTACCTATTGTTAAATTAATCAATATAATAATTGCTATATAAAAGTTGAATAATGTAAAAGCATCTTGCGCATAAAATTAAATCGCAATATATTAAAACTACAGTAGGTCGTTAAGACGCTACAAAGTAGTTGGACAGATCAATGACAGCTTATTGAATTTGCAACAGATGTTCAAATAAGAAATAAGCACTAGCTTTCCAACATTAAAAAACTCGCAGAAATGCGAGTTTTTTCATTTGTTACATTCAACGAAGCAATAATGTAAATTAGTTCAAATTAGTATCAATTTCCAATAAAAATTTAGCACTAATTTTTGAATTCCATTAATCTAATTTAACAATGCCATAAAATTTAACATCTTCAAAAGTACTTAAACCCAATAGCGTGATATAAGAAGTTATGTACGAAATGGAGGGTATAAAAATGTCTGAAATGATTACAGTCAAGATTAAAGATCAATATAGTAATGAACTCAACGCTTTAGCATGGCTGAATAAGCTCCAAGAACATGAGGATGAGTCTTATTCATTATTCCAACGTATAGATCACATTGTGGTCGAGGGAGAAAAAATTTTACCGAATATTGAATTGCTTTTTGAAAGTAAAAGTAGTGACAGTATTTATCGTATCATCGAAGAAGTAAACTAAACCTTTCTCAATGCTTATTTAAAAAGCGTATTGAATCATTCAAATTCAGTACGCTTTTATGTATTTAACTATTATAAATAGATATTTGTACGTTTTTTTTTGAATTATTTTATTACATTACCGAATTTAAACACGATCCAAATTTTGTAAGACGAGATTGAATCAAACTATCTCAGGCAAATCTTTAAACTCGCTATGAAGTATGTAAATGCTGCAATGAACGATTGATTTGCTGCATGTTTAGGTTTAATTCATCACGTGGAATTCGAGTTTCTTGTAGAGCTGTAATCCACTGCATCTGACAGAGTTTAATTTCTCGGACAGATTGAGCATCTTGAATTTTCAAGATCAATTGTTTTGCCATCAAACCGCAATGTAATTTTAATAAACCCATCATGGTCTGTTTTACTTCTTCAAAATTTAGAGGCGTGCCATTAATTACAGATGGATCATGACTATTTGATAAATCTTTAGTTTGTATAAATTGAGGTTTCGTTGCTTCAGTTTTTTTCTGATGATGAATGATTTGAGTATCTGCTAATTGATGGTTATTGTCTTGCTGTTTATTGTCTTTATATTCAGCTTTACTAATTTTGTTTTCCTGTTTTATATTTTCAATATCTTGATCTAAAACAACGTGATGAGGGTTATCCGGCTTGAATTCAACAGATGTATTCGAGATATTCCGGTTTGGAAGGATTAAACCCAATTGTTCTAATTGCTGAACAATTTCAGGTGTCGCTAAGCGTTGTTTCATCGCACTATTCAATACTCGAAAATCGTCTGTACCGATAAGAAGTAACAATTGTCTTTGACGAGCATTGAGTTGAAATGTGCGCTGTTTTAGGGCTTGCATACCTAAATCAGTCTTAACATAATGATCCATGAGCCAATCTATTCCCCCTAATAAATTGGCTCTAGAATAAAGCGTGAAAATTACACTAACATGACTATTTTATTACAAATCAATAGGTTAATTTGTGACTTATTTTGCATTTTCTAGTGCTTTACGTAGATAAGGATCTAAATCCTCTTGGCGGAGTAGCCATTGAATATAGTCTGCAGGCAAATCTACAATCGCTGTACCACGATGTTTACCAAAGTTAATACTACGTGGAATACGTGCATCTTCAGATGCCTCAAATAATTCTTCAATATTTTGAATTTTGAGTTGATACACAATATGCATCAAAATATTTGCAGTGAGAATAATATCTGCATCTGCACGGTGTGCGCCTTTTAACATGTCACGTGCTTTTTCGCTGCCCTTGCTAATCATATAGATGAGCGCTGAAATATTATGTGCTTCGGCATTTGGCCAAACTAAACGTGCCAATGCCAACGTGCAAATTGCTTTGATTTGTGAAGTGTCGACACCGCATTGTTGAATGGCACGAATATCATAATCAATGTTATGACCAATAATATAAGTCGTTTCTTTTGGGAGCGTAAAGGTTGAAAAATTGGGTTGATCAATTAAATCAGACTCTAAAATATGATGCACGGCCATTGATGCATACGAAATTTTTTCATCGCCAATACTATAAAGTTGGTCAAAAATAAGTTCACGATCTAAACTTAACTTACCATGGTCAATTTGGATAGGCGCATAAGCAATTTCAATCGGTAAACCATTTAAATTATGTGTTTCAGTATCTAAGATAATTGCTTGCATACGTTGCTCCAAAATCAGTGCAAATGAGTAAACCCCAATAACACTAGCTTTTTTGTGCTTTGAATACAATTCTTAATCTATATTTCACATGATTGTGCTGAGTTACTCGTGCATTGTTTATTCATCACTTATATCAAATTTAAAAGCACCAAAAAGTAGACTGTGTTTCGTGCCCGAATTTTAAAAATTTTCTTTCAATTGAAACACGTAATTAAAGAGCAATAACAAAAATGGAAAAGTATTTTGTGAATCACAATTTGAATTAAAGGCTATTCACAAGTTTAATACACCATTTTTCAATCCAGCATAAAAGCAAGCCTAAAGCAGTGTATTCATTGTTTAACAGTATTGATTAGCTTAAATAAATAGGTGTGTCCATTTCTTGACGAAATCAGCCAAAATCATCGCTGCATGTTCAAGTTTGTTAAGTTTAAATAAATAGAATGAAGCATTGAAAACTCTCAAATAGATAGAAGTGATAAAGTTGAGTTTAGCTCAGCAATATAAATTCAAATTGATCTGCAATAATTTCAATGAAAAGACTTGCTTAAGCTATTTTTTTGTCGTATTGATGAATGAATATGCAGAGTGTATTTTGCATACAAAATTTCTAAAAACAGTGTTTAAGGATAAGCCACATGAAAAAAAATTTATTAACGGTTTTAGTTTTAAGTTCGGGGTTAGTTCTCAGTGCATGTGACAATGGGGGCGGTGGTGGTAGCTCTTCTTCAACTTCATCAAATACAGATGTAAATAATATTGCAAATCCTGTTGTCGGCACACCAACGACGTATGCATTGACAGACATGTCTGCAGCCGCAGCTGAAAGTGTCGTCATGACCTATAAAATGAAAGGTATCAACGGTACAGAAGTACAAGCAACCTCATTGGTGTTTACCCCTAAAACAGCAGCACCTGCGACAGGTTGGCCGATTGTGGTTTGGGCGCATGGCACAACTGGTGTGGCTGATCAGTGTGCGCCAAGCCGCAATGTAATGAATGATTCTGTTAAAAGTATGATTTCTAAGTTCTTGGCTGAAGGTTATGTGGTGGTTGCACCTGATTATGAAGGTTTAGGTGAACCAACAGGTACAGAATTGCATCCATTCTTAAATTTAAAGAGTGAAGGCTATGCAATTACAGATGCCGTGGTTGCGACGCATAATTGGTTAGGGAACAAAGTTTCTAAGAAATGGGTAACGGTAGGTCATTCTCAAGGTGGTCAAGCTGCCTTAGGTGCAGCACAGTATGCTGAACGTGCTAACTTAGACTATAAAGGAACTGTTGCTGTTGCACCTGCTTCGCAATTAAGCTTAATTTTAAATGCAGGGCAAGCATCTGTTGCAAATGCACCATTTGAAAAGCAAATTCCAGTCTACGCATCGTTAGATACCTTTACTGCATTAATTGCAGCAGGATTGCGTAATCCAAATCCAACACTTCAATACAATCAAGTATTTAAAATGCCAACTGATCAAATTGCCAAAAATGCTGAAAGTGTCTGCTATGACATGCTTGGTAAGCAATTTGCTTTGGCAATGGGGCAATATGCAGCAGTCAATGGGTCATTAAAAGACTATCCAAGAACGACGGACACTTTTATGTCCTTGCCTATTGTCAAAACTTTCTTGGAAAAAGATTCACAACCTTTGCAAGTGCAAGTCAGAACCCCTGTCGTGATTTACCAAGGTGGAGCGGATACGACTGTACCTCAAGTGGCGACTGACGCTTTAATAGGAACAGCGAAAGCATTTGGAACTCAAGTGAATTATATCACCAGTCCAACGTGGGATCATGGATCAGCTTATGCATCAAACATTGATAATATTGTGTTTGATGTCAATACAATGTTAGCCAAATAATATCTATTGGTTGTAGACCAAGCTTAAGCTGATTTAAATAGCTCATGTTTTGAAAACATGAGCTATTTTTATTTAAAACTGAGTAAAGTTCATTCTGTTTAATTACAAACTTCATGCTACAATGTGCGCAATCTTAGCACGGCTTAAAAGCCCTAATTCATAGGACCTCGCTAATGTTCGCCAATATCTCTATTTCTGAATTTGATCCAGAATTAGCTCAAGCAATTCAAAACGAAGATGCTCGCCAAGAAGCGCATATTGAGTTAATTGCATCTGAAAACTATTGTTCTCCTGCTGTCATGGAAGCACAAGGATCAAAACTAACTAACAAATACGCAGAAGGGTATCCAGGCAAACGCTATTATGGCGGTTGTGAATATGTTGACGTGATCGAACAATTGGCGATCGATCGTGCTAAAGAATTATTTGGTGCTGATTATGCTAACGTTCAACCTCATGCAGGTTCTCAAGCAAATTCAGCAGTTTACTTAGCACTTCTTAATCCTGGTGATACTGTTTTAGGTATGAGCTTGGCGCATGGCGGTCATTTGACACATGGTGCTAAAGTGAGTTTCTCTGGTAAAACATACAACGCAATTCAATATGGTTTAAACCCTGAAACAGGTGAGATCGATTACGAAGAAGTTGAACGTTTAGCAGTAGAGCATAAGCCACGTATGATTGTTGCTGGTTTCTCTGCTTATAGTCAAATTGTAGATTGGCAGCGTTTCCGTGATATCGCAGATAAAGTGGGTGCTTACCTATTTGTAGATATGGCGCATGTTGCTGGTTTAGTTGCTGCTGGCGTTTACCCAAGCCCAGTGCAAATTGCTGATGTAACAACGACAACAACGCATAAAACATTACGTGGTCCACGTTCAGGTTTAATTCTTGCGAAAGCAAATGAAGAAATCGAGAAGAAACTTCAATCTGCTGTATTCCCTGGTAACCAAGGTGGTCCATTAGTGCATGCGATTGCTGCAAAAGCAATCTGCTTTAAAGAAGCAATGTCTCCTGAGTATAAAGAATATCAAAAACAAGTAGTGATCAATGCTAAAGCAATGGCTGAAGTATTAATCTCACGTGGTTATGATGTTGTTTCTGGTGGTACTGAAAACCACTTATTCCTATTGTCTTTAATTAAACAAGACATTACAGGTAAAGAAGCAGATGCTTGGTTAGGCAATGCACATATCACTGTAAACAAAAACTCTGTACCAAATGATCCGCGTTCTCCATTCGTAACTTCAGGCATCCGTATTGGTACACCTGCTGTGACGACACGTGGTTTCGGTGAAGCTGAAGTTCGTGATCTTGCAGGTTGGATTGCAGATATCCTTGATTCTAAAGGAGATGAAGCTGTAATTAATACTGTGAAAGCGAAAGTAGAAGCGGTATGTGCTAAATTCCCAGTTTATGCTTAAGCATTAACTTGAGAAAGGCCCCCTTTCAAGGGGGCTTTTTTATTGGAATAAGAAATTAAGCGTTTTGTAAAATACCGATTCAAAAGAAAAAAATAGCGGTTTCAATACATGCTATTGTAGTTAAAATGATGTGAAAGATCATAGGAATAACAGAGATGAATAAACCCAATATTATTATTTCAGAACAAGATTTAAATCGTTTAGAAACCATGTTGGAACATCAAGTCAAACTCACAGATACAATGAAACATTTAGAAGATGAACTGGCAAGAGCGAACGTTGTGAAGCCGGATCAAATACCTGCAAATGTTGTGAGTATGAACGCAAAAGTTTTGATTACCCTTGCCTCATCAGATGAAATGACAGAAGTCACACTAGTATATCCGCACGATTTTCATGGCGAGAAAGGACAGTTGAATGTGATTGCTCCGATTGGTGCTGCAATCCTTGGACTTGCAGAAGGGCAGGAGATTGAATGGCCACAGCTAGATGGTCATATGATGAAAGTGAAAGTTGAGAAAGT
The DNA here is from genome assembly GCF_003611475.1 of Acinetobacter rongchengensis. GTDB lineage: Bacteria > Pseudomonadota > Gammaproteobacteria > Pseudomonadales > Moraxellaceae > Acinetobacter > Acinetobacter rongchengensis. Next base: position 63,518 of record NZ_RAXT01000010.1, read on the forward strand.
GCTGTATCAACCTGAAAGAGAAGGTGACTTTAACTAAAAAATATAGCCATCATTCATTCGATGGCTATATTTTTTATTGCATAGTATTCAACTTAAAAACCAGAAGTGTAGCCTTTGCTTGGGTATTTAAATTGATGTTGTACATCTAACTTAAAGGTTTGTTTAGGTTCTAAATTCATTTGCCATTGATTGATATTTGGCTGTCCATTCCAAGTTGTTGCGCTAGGTACCAAACTATAAGTAGATTGAGTCGTTAATTTGCCATTTTGGCTTTGTGGCTCAGATTCAAAAACCGTCACCTGAATTGGATAGCTGTGTAAGTTTTGAACGGAATATTGTTGTTTTTGAATGGTTTCAGAGCGTGAGCGTACAGGATTTTTTTTATCTGTTAAATCTGTAACATTCACTTGAATCTGTTCATCTATACCAAAGCTCATTTGCAATGCTTCATCGGCATTGTTGTTCCAAGTTCTTTGTCCAATATAATCGCCGTCACGATAAAGTTTTACAATACCTGAAGGCCAGTTACTATCCAATTTAGCAATTTCAGCATTAATGGTTGCTTGTGTACTCTGTTTTGGTAGGACCCAAACTGACAGTTTTGCGGGATATTGCTCAGCACTTAAAGGTAAGAAGATCTGTTGTTGGCTGCTCGGAATAGAGGCTTTAGTTTCTGAGCGGAACTCTGTACTAAAATTTAAATCTGCAGCTTGGAATTGAGGAAAGCTAGGGCCATTATTTCGTGCAGGACTTCTACTTTTAGCTTCACTGTCCATCGCCATTTCAGCCATTGCGATAGGGGCGGGAGCAGGCTCATAAACTGGACGTACTGGTTCAGGCTCATAATAATTTACCCACCACGGCTGAGGTTGAATCTGTTGTACATAATTTCGAGGCGTAGATGTTGATAATGCTAACTTTACATTGTTCCAATCTTCTCCCGTTTTTTGGGCAATCATCGCCATACGGGTTAGCTTGACTTGCTTTGTTTGCGTATTCAACTCGGCTTTATAAGTCGGCTGCCAACGTGCATATGGTATTAAATAGCTAATTTTGATCTCACCTTGTTGCTTGGCATTGACATAGAATTTAAGTGTGCGTTGGTTAAAATCACTGTCGCCAATCGCATTTAAATCTTGTTCCAACTCTCCTAAGCGCTGTTCTAATTTTTCTTTCTCAATTTTTGCTTGGTCGATTGCAATAAATGCGACATAAGCATCTTGTCGAACTTTAGGTGCAGAACCTTCTGTCACATTGCCTAGAAATTTATTTTGTAATTCAGCAGCTTGAATAATTGAATTTTGTTCAGAAATTTTCTTTTTTACTCCTTCAATTTGGCTGCGAAGCTGTGATGATTCAGTGCCAGATGGTTTATCAATCGCACTATCTGTATGTGATACGGCATTGACTTCAATATTACTGCTTTGATATTGCAATTGATTGATATCAAAATTTGCAGCTAACCCCGTCAAGGTCACCAGTTGTTCCCCAGCTTGTACTGGAATGGTTCTTTCTATTTTTGCAGAAGTTGGATAAAGTGTAACCTGTTGAATAGGAGAGTGATTTAAGCCTAAAGCAAAACTATATGTGCTTGGAATGCAGAGAATACTGAATTGAATGACAGATTTTATATTCATTATAGTGTCCAAAAGTAATGAGATCAGTCTGATCAATAAAATGTAGCAGAAAGTTGAAATAAGCTAAATACAAGAATTTCATAAAATTAAAAAAGATATTTTTAACATATTTAAATAAAATAAGCCTCAAATGAGGCCTATTGTTTAAAAATATTCAAACTTATATCTACTTATATCTTTAGTGAGAAGTCACGATAGTAGTTTGATATTTTTGCATATATTCTTCACGTATCTCATTACGTTGATCAGATGTAGAAGCTTTCTGCATTTTTTTGCGTAGCTCATTGCGTTCTGTTGTACTCATTTGCTGCCAAACTTCACGCATTTTTTGTTTATCTTGTTCGGGAAGTTGAGTAAACCAATCCATACGCTGTTGCAAAGAATTATTTTGATCAGCAGGAATTTCTTTCAAATTTTGATAGCGTTTAATGAGGGCTTTTTGTTCGTCCTCAGATAAATTATCCCATGTTTCATTGACTTGACTATTCGCATCTTTAGAAAAAATCCAAAAACGTTCAAAACCAGCAAAACTTGTTTGTAAAAAACCAATAGCACAAAAAGCCAAAGCTAATTTTCTAGCTACCATGGGAATTTTTATCCTCACCAAATACAGATAACATATCTAAATCTTCCATCATTTGAGGTGAAAGTTTAGGACTAACAATGACTTGCTGTTGGTTGTGTGGTTCATTTGAAACATCAAATGCATTTGGAATCACCACAAAACCTGTAATCGCAGCGGCGAGTGCAAAACCAGTCATTTTCCACGTACCATAACGAGATGTAGACTTGTTCTCAATATGATCGAGCACATTATTCATCACCACGGCTTTATTGCGATGATTATGTGCAAGTCCATCAAGTTTAGACGTCACTTGTTTGGTGAAATCATCATTATTCATTCGATGAACCTCCTCCATATGGATTTAGGTGGGATAGCGAAGCTCTCAATCCTTGAATTGCCCTGTGATAATGGGTTTTAACGCTACCTTCTGTACAATTCATAATTGACGCCGTGGTTTGAGTATCAAACCCTTCCCAAGCACGTAACATAAAGGCTTGTTGCTGGCGTGTCGGTAATTGACTAATCGCTTGCTGTATTTCTTCAACAGTTACATTTTGATCTAAAAATTGCAGTGGATTTGGTGTCGATTCATCCACAATATCCATTGCTTCATCATCGTCCCCATCTAAGTCAATTTTACGAAACAAAGAAAAAGGAGAGGCACGTCTCGCTTCTTTGCGACGCCAGTCTTGTAATTTGTTATTTAAAATCGTGTAAAACAAGGGATACCATTCTTCAGTCGATTTGTCTGAATAAGATTTGTGTAAGGAAATGAATGCTTCCTGTACCAAATCCATAGCAATCCCATTGTGTCCCTGTGTTGCACTTTCCATCATCACTAAAGCACGACCAGTTACATCATGCATAAAAAATCTCAGGCGCTGCTCAGCCGTACTCGTTTGAGCACTTGCTGTTTCAGACTGTGACTTCTTTGGTGCTAAGTCCATAGAGATGGAAAATCCCGTCATTGGGTACCCACCATTTTAAATTCGTATACATATAACGTTTAAAAAATGATTTGGGTTGACATGTAAATCAATTATTTTTTTCAGTTTAAATGATTTTGTCCAATAACGGGCAATATTTAAAATAATTTAACGTTATAGGCGTTGGCGAACCATTTCAAAGAAACAAATTGAACCTGCTACAGCAACATTAAGAGACTCTTGACCGCCTGGCTGTGGAATCGCCACAGATTCTGCATATTTCAAAGCAAATTCTGAAACACCTTGACCTTCATTGCCTAAAATCCAAACACATTGTTTACGCAGATTTTTTGAGTACAAGCTTTCTGAATCGTGTGAGCTGGTGACATAAACAGGGATTTTAAATTGCTTGATAATGTCTTCAAGCACAACATTTTCATAGGTTTGCAATGAAAAGTGAGCGCCCATTCCAGCACGTAACACACGCGGCGACCATAGCGATGCTGAGCCTTTGGTACAAACCACTTGTTCAATACCTGCTGCAGCTGCTGAACGCAATAATGTTCCGACATTACCTGGATCTTGAACATTTTCAAGAATTAAGGTGTCTTCATTGAAGTTTAAAGCTTGGGTTGATGTAGGCAAATCCACAATCGCTAAGCAGGCAAGAGTTGTCCCCAATGTACTCAAATCTTTATATAAAGATTCACTAATGACAAAAACAGCCCCTTGGTATTGATCAATAATTTCGCCAAGATCTGTATGCTCTAAAGCATGTTCAGTAGTAAAGATCGAGTTAATTTTACGGCCTTTTTCTAGCCAAGCTAAGCTAAGGTGAGTGCCTTCAAGGACAGTTTGTCCTTGTTTTTTGCGATAGGTATTTTGTTCAATTAAACCACGTAAGTGTTTAATTTTAGGATTATCTTTTGATTCTAGGAAAATAGTAGGCATGGGAGTGCATCCATAAAAAGTAAGTCGGGGTTGTGCAAGATGCGACAACCCCTGAATGATGTACTCCCGCTAAATGAATAGAAGCAGGGAGTAAAAGTATGAATTAGTGATGATAACTGGTCACTAATTCAACTTCGTTTTTAGAACCAATCACGACTGGAACACGTTGGTGTAATTCAGTGGGTTGAATTTCCATGATACGAACACGGCCTGTTGTTGAAGCGCCACCCGCTTGTTCCATAAGCATACTCATTGGATTTGCTTCGTACATTAAGCGTAGACGACCTGCTTTTTGCGGATCTTTAGTGTCGTATGGATATAAGAAAATACCGCTACGACAAAGAATACGGTGAATATCGCCCACCATACATGCAACCCAACGCATATTAAAATCTTTTCCACGACCAGCAGTTTTACCTGCTTGTAACTCATCAATATAGCGTTTTACAGGTGCTTCCCAATGACGCTGGTTTGATGCATTGATTGCATATTCTTTAGTATCTGCTGCAACTTGGATATTTTCAGAAGTTAACAGAAATTGTTGAGTTTCTGGGTCAAATGTAAAAAATACTGTGCCAGCGCCAACTGTGAGTGCCATCATGGTTGATGGGCCATAAAGCACATAACCTGCAGCCACTTGTTGTGTACCCGCTTGCATGAAATCTTCTGTTTGCGTCACAGCATTTTTTGCAGGAAGAATTGAAAAGATTGTGCCTACACACATATTGATGTCGATATTGCTTGAACCATCAAGTGGATCAAACAAAACAAGATATTTGCCATTTTCTTGAGCGGGAGTGAAGTCATCAAGTTCTTCTGATGCTAAACCGCCCACGTTTTTATTGACTTTTAGAGCATCAATTAAATAATCATTTGAAATAACATCCAGTTTCTTTTGTTCTTCACCTTGGACATTTTCATTTTGTGCGCTACCTAATACACCTGCTAAAGCACCTTTTTGTAAAGCTTGATCAATGGTTTTACAGGTATTGGCAATAGTTTCAATAACATCAGCAAGTTCAGTGGTTAAGTTCCCTTGTTGTTGTTCTAAATATTGGGATAGGGTGCGATATGACATATCTGTTGTGCTCCAAAAGCAATAAAATTCTATTAAATTAAAGAATGCGACTATTTTAGATGAGTTCGGCAGAAAATAAAAATTATCCTGTGTTATTTGTCGTGAAAATACCCTTGAAAGTATTTCATAAAGTGTTATGTTGAATTTATAAACCAAGGAAATGAGGAGTACTCATATGACAACAGCAAAGTTCGATGCGACTCCAACTGAGGGTGAAGGTATTGATTTAAAAGAAATCAGTGCTGAAAATGTAAAAGATGCCTGGAAAGATTACGAAGCAAAACCTGAATTTAAAAAATTCAATAAGCATGACATGATCGAATCCATGCAAAGCCCTAAGCCTGATGAATCAAAGGTTTAATCGATAAAAAACGCTCATCATACAATGGGCGTTTTTTATGCGGTTATTTTGAGAACCTAAGTTATTTAAACTGATCATCATAAAAATACTTGACCGCTTAAACTAAGCAATAGATCGCTTTGTGAGAGCAATTTACATAAAAAATGCCCAATTCAATTGAGCATTTTTATGGTTCATTTTAACGTTGCAATCCCAGTATGATTGAGAATCTTTGCATTATCAAAATCAAGATATTATTTTAAAAGCGGGGGAACAGCTTCGTAGTTGATTTCAACACGACGATTTTCTTTCCAAGCGGCTTCATCATGACCTGCATTGACTGGCATTTCTTTACCATAACTTACAGCTTCAAGCTGAGTTGATTTAACACCATTGGTAATTAAATAGCTTTCAACGGCTTTGGCACGACGTTCACCCAAAGCCATGTTGTACTCACGAGTACCACGTTCATCGGTATGACCTGTTAAAGCCACTTTAGAGTTTGCATTGGCAATGAGGAATTGAGCGTGCGCTTGCAGTGTTTGGTAATCTTCGTTTGAAAGATCGCTACTGTCATAATCAAAATGAACAACACGTTTCGCTAAAAATGCTTTATTTGCTTCAGTGACACCTTTAGCAGAAGCACCATTTAAATTTTGAGCATTTAAAGCAGCATCTTCACTTAAACCATTAGTATTCACTGTTGTTGCACCATTTGGGTTTGTCCCTGTTTCAACAGTTGCAGCAGGCTTACGACTTGCACAGCCTGTCATTACAAGGCTTACAGCCAATAATGGTAAAGCTAAATATTTTATCGAATTCATTTTAATCTCCATGACTTCATTTTAAATTAATACTACATACACATAAAAACGATGATTGTTTTAGGGACAACACTATTTCGGTGCCCAAGCGGGTTCACGTACTTCACCTTGCTCACTTGGTAAATTCATGCGGAAACGACCATCTGTAGACATGATTGCCAATAAGCCACGACTTCCTTCACGGGTTGCATAAACCACCATTTGCCCATTCGGAGAGAAACTTGGCGATTCATCTAAACTGGTCGGGGTGAGAATATTGGTAATACCTGTCGAAATTTCCTGAATCGCGACTTTGTAGTTACTGCCAGAAGGACGATGTACCAATGCCACATATTTACCATCTGCGCTTAATGTTCCACGTGCATTAAATGCGCCACGGAAAGTTAAACGTTTAGTTGAATCATCTGCAAAGTTATAACGGTAAATTTGGGCCGAACCACCACGATCAGATGTAAAAATAAATGATTTTCCATCAGGTGAATAACGTGCTTCTGTATCAATTGCGCTATCGTTGGTAAGTCGTTTCACTTGGCGTGAATCTAAATCCATTTGATAAATTTCAGGATTACCATGCATGGAAGCAGTAAATAGCATTGATTTGCCATCAGGTGAGAAACTTGGCGCACCGTTTAGGCCACGAAAACTGGCTAATTTCTCACGTTGACCTGTCGCTAAATCTTGTACATAAATTGCAGGACGTTTGGTTTCAAACGAAACATATGCAATTTTCTTCGCATCAGGTGTCCAAGCAGGGGAAAGAATTGGATCACGTGAACTTAAAACAGTTTTTGGTTGCTCACCATCTGTGTCTGCAATCTGTAGCGTATAACGTTGTTCTGGGGTCGCAGGGTTTCGTAATACATAAGCAATCCGACCGCTGAAATCACCTTGAATACCAGTCAAAGCTTGGTAAATGGTATCACTGATCATATGTGCAGCAGAACGAACACGTGAAGTTGGAACAGTGAGTAATTCATTCAGTAAGAATTTTTGTTTTTCAACATCATACAATTGATAATGAACAGAAAGTGAACCATCCGCATTGGTTTTAGATTCACCTAGCACGACATAAGGAACACCAGCAGCTTTCCATGCTTCTGCATTGACATTGTTAATCGATGCTGTTGCAGGAAGATTTTGTGATGCACTGGTAAAACGGCCTGAGCGGTTTAAATCTTGTTCTACCACTGGATAAATTGACTGATCATTGCTAAAGGGAATAATTGCAATTTTCGGTGCAGATTCAGGCGCTTTGGCAATTTCCAAATGGAGCTGTGCATAAGAAGTAGTAACGAGTGCAGGACTCAGTGCAGCAATAATTGCTAATCCTAATAGTTGTTTAGGCATGATTTTCATTGGACTTCATGTACTCAAATATTGGTTTTAAACTATGCATAGCTTTGTAGCATAAAGAGATAATTTTAATCTATATAAAGCATGTAATTATGAATAAAAGATTAAAGTGGGGCTAAATGACGATAGAAATTGAATTCGAATTTATTACAAAGATGAATTTCTGCTTCATCTTTAGGCATTACAAAAGGTGCTGCTCGGAAAATACTTTTTTTTAATGATTTGACAACAATATCATTATTCCTTCCATTGGTTTGAATTCTTTTAACATTTCCATCATCTTTTAACTCAACATATACATTAATATTACTATCCGACATTGTGTGTGCAATACTTGAATTGTCGATAACCTTTTGAATATTATTTCTTTGACAGTTCAAAAGAGGGCGTCGACTGATTTGTGTTATTGGACGATGAGTGATAGTTAAGGGTTGTCCACTCGAATCTATCATTTGTTGGCTTTCTGTATCTACAAGTTGACTGTTTTCCGCAAAAGTAGCGGGAATGGATAAAGCGAGCAGGCTGATTAAACTAAAAATTTTCCCATACATTTTTATTGTTCCTGAAACACTAACAACTCCAAAATAGCACAAACCCTGCCGAAGCAGGGTTTAAAATATTTACTTTACAGTAAAACTTGCGCTAAAGCTTCGAGCTTCACGACGTGCATCGGGATCTGAAGGCATCGGGAATGGTGCCGCATTTCTGACAGCTTGTTCTACACTGGCTTTCACATCTGGGTCAGAAGCATTGACAATCACAGAAGCGACACCGCCACTCTCTGTTAAGGTGACTCGAGCAGTTGCTTTTTGTCCAGATGAACCTGCAGGCATTCGCCATGCATTACGCACTTTATTTTCAAAGTCACGTTTTGCAGATGAGGCAATTTTTTTAGCTTCTGCTTTTTTATTTGCAGCGGCTTCTTTGGCTTTTTCTGCCGCAGATGCTTTCTCTTCCTCTAGTTCACGTGCTAAATCCGCTTTGCGTTTAGCTTCTGCATCTGCTTTGGCTTTATTTGCCGCATCGGCCTTGGCTTTTGCAGCAGCATCGGTCTTGGCTTTATTTGCCGCATCGGCCTTGGCTTTATTTGCCGCAGCATCGGTCTTGGCTTTATTTGCCGCATCGGCCTTGGCTTTTGCAGCAGCATCGGTCTTGGCTTTATTTGCCGCATCGGCCTTGGCTTTTGCAGCAGCATCAGCTTTAGCTTTATTTGCCGCATCGGCTTTGGCTTTTGCAGCAGCATCAGCTTTGGCTTTATTTGCCGCATCTGCTTTGGCTTTTGCGGCAGCGTCCGCTTTAGCCTGACGGGCTTTTTCTGCTGCTTCTGCATTACGTTTGGCTTGTTCATTCAGTTTCAACTGATGTGCCTTTTCAGCGGCATCAGCTTTGGCTTTTTGCAACGCTTCCTGTTTTGCTTTGGCAGCTGCTTCAGCTTTTGCAAGAGCATCTGCTTTAGCTTGTTGCATGATCTCCGCAGCTTTTTGTTTTGCTTTTTCAGCAGCATCTGCTTTTGCTTGTGCTAATTTGGCTGCTTTTTCCTGAGCCATTTGAGCAGCGGCAGCTTGTTGTTGTTGAAGTGCTGCTTTGGCTTCTTCAGCAGCTTTTTTCATTTCGACAGCTTTCGTATCTTCAGGTTTTGGTTTGTTTTCAGTCGGAATGATGGGTGCAGTTGGATTCGGTTCAGCTGTTTGTTGGACTTGTTCAGCAACTTTGCTATCCGCTGTTTCTTCAGAATCTGTTTGTTCTAACGGTTTTGCTTCAAGTGGTGGTAAATCTTCTGGCTTGATCAATACTGTTTTGATCTGTTTGGGTGGTTCAGGTGGCTGACTTAAACCAAGAAAAAGTAAGCCTGTTATTGCCACCACATGGATTCCAAAGGTAAATCCAAGCGCAATCGCTTTTTCTTTAGATTGTGGCTTTTGAATATTTTTCATAACTTACTTTACAGGCTCAGTCAGTAACCCAACTTGGCTTAAACCCGCATCCTGAAGGGCAGCCATGAGTTTGATGACTTCACCATAAGGGCGTGATTCACTACCATTAATTAACACGGTTAATTGTTTTTTGTCAGTTTCAGCTTGTTTTTGATTTTCCACTAAGACTGCTTTTAACTCGTCTAGTGTCATAACATCATTTTTATGCACTTTGTCTTCGAGTTTAATCGTACCATCAGTCTCTAAAGTGACGATCGTAGGTCTGTCTTCAGATTGAATCGGATTATTATTGGCCTGTGGCAAATCAACTTTTACCCCAGTGGTAATCATGGGTGCTGTAACCATAAAAATAACCAACAAAACCAACATGACGTCGATATACGGTACGACATTCATATCACTCTTTAGTGGTTTTTTGATACGGTCAAAGCGACCTGAGCGTTGGATTGCCATTGTTATTCAGCTTCCTGTGTAGTTCCCACAGACTGACGTTGTAATAGCGCCACCATTTCTTCTGCAAATAATGCTCGATCTGAATAGATTTCTTCACCTTTAGCCGTGTAATGGTTAAATGCCAATACAGCAGGAATTGCAGCGAAAAGACCAATCGCTGTTGCAATCAACGCCTCGGCAATACCAGGAGCAACAGTCGCAAGTGTAACTTGGTCTACTTGAGCTAAGCCAATAAATGCATTCATAATGCCCCAGACGGTACCAAATAAACCGACATAAGGCGCAACTGAGCCTATACTGGCCAAGGCACTTAAACCCTGTTCTAAACGGCTTTGGTCACGGCTTAAACCGACACGTAGAATACGTTCAGTTCCTTCGATCATTGATGAAGTTTCGGCATGGCGTTTTTTGAGCTTTAAAAATTCACTTAAACCTTGGTAAAAAATATCTTCCAAACCGTCACGTTTAGAGTTGAGTTGCGCATTGTTATATAACGTATTCAGTTCAGCGCCAGACCAGAAGATTTTTTGAAAATGATCATCTCCTTGTCTTGCGCGTTTATAGCCCATATGTAACTTGGCAATTAAATACCAACTAAAAACAGATGCCAGTACTAAAACCAACATGACCAATTGAACCACAGGGCTCGCTTGTAAAATTAAATCAGAGATATGCAGAGAAGATTCTAGTTGTGTTGCCATAAGTTACATGTGCCAATAGTATTTTTATTCGTGAGCTAATTCTCGAAGAATTAAATCACGGATTTCGTCAGGAATTCTGCGAGGTTTCATGTCTGTACTTAAACATGCCAATTCTACCTCGCCAGAAGCAAGCATGATTTCACCACGATATATATTTTGTTGCAATACAAATGACGAAGCTTTACATGAAACTACACTTGCTGTAACAGTAATAAGATCATCCATAAGTATAGGGCGTGAATATTTCAATGCAATTTTATGAACCACAAAATTGTAATCTTTTTGATGCCAATAGTGGTCAATACCAGATGCACGTAACCATTCAGTACGAGCGCGCTCCATAAAACGGATATGATTGGCATGATATACGATACCACCAGCATCTGTATCTTCTATATATACACGGATTTGAAATTCAAATTTGTTTGCCATGATGGTGATCCACTTCTTAATTCAGTTTTCTGATTAATCACTTGAATATTGGAAGTATCATTTGAGAGAAATGAGTCTTTCCAATTAAAATTCAAATTATATAATGCGTGGCAGTTTAGCACTCTGATTTTTCAGTCCAATGGCACAAGGTGTCATTTCTTTTTACTGTGAAATATTTTGTCCAAATCTTGTTAGTCTATAGAATGATTGAAGTGATTTATAAATAATAAAATTGAGAAAATGTCTGATGAAGCGATTTATTTATCTATTGATTAGTATGTTATTCGTTTATGGGGTATGGACACATTGGCTTAAGCCCAATAAGGGAATTGAGGATCATCATAATGATCAAATAGTGAATGAGCAAATAAAAACCTTTGATCAATTTACAATTGAAAACTTATCTGCATTTGAAGGCGAATTTCGTGTTTTGTCACGTGAAGACTATAGTATGGGGCGTGAAGCAGAAATTAGCCCTGTAGACTTTGCTTTAGGTTGGGGGAGAATGGCTGAACCTCAAATTTATAAGCAACTTTCTATTCGGCAGAGTAATCGTTGGTATTATTGGCGTTATGAAAATACCCCACCGATTGATGTCAGAGAAATTGAAACACATAGCGCAAATATGCATATGATTCCTGCTAATAAAGACATTGCAAAGCAATTATCTAAAGTGCAGAAAGATGATCTCATTTATTTAAAAGGTCATCTTGTTGAGGTTCGTGCGCAAGATGGTTGGATTTGGCGTAGTTCTTTGACACGTGAAGATACTGGAAATGGTGCTTGTGAATTATTTTTAATTGAAGATATGAGAATTATGGTAAGCAGTTAATATCCAAAATTGTTGAATGAGCTTCGGAAGTTTTAGTCTCCGCCAACTAAATTATTTATATTACTGAAAATAAATAAAGGGAACTTTCAATTATGGGAAAGAAAAATAGAATTTCACAATTATATTTGAATAAACTGGGCATAATTGATGAAATTGTTGAACCGACATTAGAGAATTTAAATCGACTCTTAGAGTTACATGTACAAAATATAGCTTTTGGAAACTTAAATTCTTTTCTCGGTTTAGGCGTGGAGTTAGATATTGCAACATTAGTTGAAAAGATTTTAGTACAAGGTCGAGATGCTTATTGTTTTGAACATCATGTTTTAGTGAAAAATGTTTTGAATGAGCTAGGATATGATACTTTTAATGTACTGTGTCGGGTTTATTATAAAAGTCATCCTACAGAATCACCTGCCAAAACACACTTAGTGACAGTTGTTCGTTTAAATGGTGAGCTGTATTTATTTGATCCAGGCTTCGGAGGAATGACGCCTACAAGTGTTCTTTCGATTCATGCTTTAGAAACATCGCAAGTTACTTTAAATGAGCCATTCCGTCTTATTCAAGTGGCAGACAGTGGGTTAATCGATTCAGCACTTTTCGATATGAAATATATGCTTCAAGTTTGTGTTTTGGGTGAATGGGAAAATGTTTATGCATTCAATCCAGAACAGATCGCTGCTGATTCAGATATTAAAATTGCAAATTGGTTTATGTCTACATATCCCAAGTGCTCATTTACTCGAAACTTAATTTTGTCGATCGTAAAGCAAGATAAACGTTATAATTTTAGCAATGGTGTTTTAAATATTCATAATAAAGACAATGAAACGCAACAACAGATTATAAAGAGTGCCGATGAATTAAAAGAAATTTTTATTTCAATTTTCAAACTTAACCTTGATGCACTCAATATTGATGATGCTATTCATAAATTTCAAGCGCTTTAAAAGAGAGCTTAGATAAATGAACGGCATCATCAATGAGTATTTAAGCCTTTGGCTCAGGTGGTGTCATTCCAAACTGTAAATAAGCTTGATTTGTTGCAATACGCCCACGTGCAGTACGCATTGCATAACCTTGCTGAATTAAATATGGCTCAATCACATCTTCCAATGTACCAGAATCTTCTGCCATCGCAGCTGCTAAAGCTTCTACACCAGCAGGGCCACCATCAAAACGCTCTAATAACATCGATAAATAACGACGGTCTAATGTGTCTAAACCATCTTTATCTACATTCAGCATATCTAAAGCGCGTTGCGCCATTTCTTGTGTAACTTCACCTGTACCTTTGACTTGCGCATAGTCACGTACACGACGTAATAAACGGTTAGCAATACGAGGTGTTCCGCGAGCACGGCGCGCTATTTCTAAAGCACCATCTGCTGTTGTTGGTACATCCATTAAAGAAGCTGAACGTGCAACAATATGGGTTAAATCTTCAACGGAATAAAACTCTAAGCGTTGCACAATCCCGAAACGGTCACGTAAAGGTGAGGTCAATAAACCTGCACGAGTCGTTGCTGCAACCAAAGTAAAAGGGGGCAAATCCAATTTAATAGAACGTGCGCCTGGGCCTTCACCAATCATAATGTCGAGTTGGTAATCTTCCATCGCAGGATAAAGAATTTCTTCAATGACGGGAGAAAGACGATGAATTTCATCGATAAATAAAACATCACCTTCTTCAAGATTGGTCAACATCGCAGCTAAATCACCTGCACGTTCTAGTACTGGACCAGAAGTTGATTTGAGATTTCCACCCATTTCACGTGCAATGATATTGGCCAACGTCGTTTTACCTAAACCCGGCGGGCCAAATATTAGCGTGTGGTCAAGTGCTTCGCCACGACCACGTGCTGCGCCAATAAAAATTTCCATTTGTTCACGAACCACGGGTTGCCCGATATAGTCATCGAGTGAGGTCGGGCGAATGGCACGATCAAAGTGATCTTCTGGTTTTTCAGTACCACTGATTAAACGATCTTGCATGATTGTCTTAATCTATCTTATTTATTCATGGATTTAAGTGCAGCACGAATGATATCACTGGCTTCAGTAAAATCACCTTTCGCAGCATTGACTAATTTCTGTGCTTCCAAAGGCTTATAACCTAAAGATTGTAAAGCAGCCTCAGCTTCTGCAACAGCGGAATTGCCTGTAAATTGAATCTGTTCGACTGTTGAGTTGCTTGGAATTGTAGTTGATGACATGGCTTTAAAACGATCACGTAATTCAATCATTAAACGTTCAGCAGTTTTTTTCCCCACTCCCGGTACTTTCACAAGGGTATTTACATCTTCATGTTCAACCGTATGAATGAGCATTTCTACACTTAAGGTTGAAAGAATACCCAAAGCCATTTTCGGGCCTACGCCGTTTACTTTTAGAAGCGTACGGAAAATGGTTTTCTCTTGAGCATTTGAAAATCCATACAACAGCTGAGCATCTTCACGAACAGCCAAATGTGTCCATAGCGTGACTTTTTGACCTTTTTGTAACTGGCAAAAAGTTGAAAGTGGCGTGTCAATTTCATAACCCACACCATTTACATTTAACAGTACAGTCGGTGCTTCTAATGCAAAGACTTCACCAATAAGACATCCGATCATGAATATTGTTCACTTTTAAAAATTGTATAACTAAGTTGCTTGAAAACTTAGTTTGTTTATTGAATGTTCTGAGTATAGCGAAAACTATGCACGATCTATACTCAAAAAGGTTTGGATGATTTAAAAGAAACCAACTTTATTGCCTTGTAATTCTTGCGCTAAGTTATAGGCCTGATGGTCTGAAAATTTACTGACAATATCCAAAACTTGCATAATATTGTCATAGTGATCATCACTAAAACGTGCACCAAAACGTTCTAAAATCGACATGAGGCGACCATCTTTAAAGCTTAAGGTTTTATTGGGTGTGGTCAATGGAATAAATGCATCAAGAATATGTTGCAAACTTTGATGTGCAATAATTTCTAAACCAGATTTTTGTGGATGCTCAAAAATCTTTTCACGTGCAAGATTTTTCGCACGATCAATCCCAATTTCAATGTCTTGGGCGCAATATTGCAACAGCGAACCTTTTAATTGACCTGATAAAATTTGAAAATGGTGTCGTGCAAAAGCAGTGGTCACTTCATCGACTAAACGTTTCATCACACGACCACGCAAAGCAGCAATTTTTTGTTGCCATGTGGTATATGGCATGCTGAGTTCAGAAGGTATTCCAAAATCGCCAATCAAATCTAGAAAAATAGGCTCAACTTCTTCATAAGACAGCATATTCAAAATAATGCCATCTTCTAAATCAATCAGTGCATAACAAATATCATCCGCAGCTTCTAAAAGATAGGTCAGAGGATGACGACAGTAATGATATTCACCGAGCTGAATGAGGCCAAGTTGATCTGCAATTTGTTTAAGAATGTCTTTTTCAGCTTGGTAACAACCAAACTTTGCACGTTTATTTGCAGGTGTATCCCCCTGAGATTCAATGGTTTTGGAAAGCCAAGGATACTTTAAGTAAGCCCCTAACGTTGCGTAAGTAAGGCGCATCCCGCCATCATTAGGATGGTAATCAATTTTTGTTAGCAGTCTTAACCCTTGTGCATTGCCTTCGAATTGGCGCACATCGGCTTGTTGTTCTGGACTCAAATCTTTAAGAAAGTCGGTATGTGATGCATCATCAAACCATTCTCGAACCGCGTATTCACCTGCATGCCCAAAAGGGGGATTACCAATATCATGTGCTAAACATGCAGCTTGAATGATCGCACCGACATCGGCAGGGGAAATCCACATAGGTAATTCATCTTTAATTTTCTCGGCAGCCAACATGCCTAATGAACGGCCAATACACGAAACTTCTAGTGAATGCGTTAAGCGGGTATGGATACCATCATGTTGTGTTAGTGGATGAACTTGCGTTTTACGATTCAGTTGTCGAAAGCTTTGTGAAAATATAATACGGTCATAATCTTTATGAAAAGGGCTACGTGCCTGTTCTGTATTTTGTTTTTTACTGCCCATTCGAACTGTTGAAAGGAGTTCTAACCAACGCATTTGAGTCATTTATCGTTATTCAGTTATTGCTTATTTGCATCATGCCAAATTTATGGTGAATGTTCTAGGGGAGAGCGACATAAGTTGTCTTTGTGCTAATGTTTTTCAAATAAATGAGCAATATTCAAAAACTCCACTTTATAAGTGTTTTGCATGTTTAATGTGCTTATTATGGAAATCCGCTAGGAATAAATACATGAGAAATTGCTAAACATAAAAGGGAAGTTAAAATCAATATTGTAAATTGCTTATATCGATCATTGGGTAAATTTAATTTTGTTAACCATTTGGGATAGATGAGACCTACAAAGGCGAGCAATCCTAAGCAGATAAACGATATTGAAAATAGGTAAAAACAAAACTGAGTCAACATCGTTTCTTTATCAATCATAATTAATCTTCTTATTTTGTGAGCGCTTCTTCATTAAGAAAACCTTTGATCTTAGTAAGTTGCTGAAGTTTACCATTTCTATATATAGCTCTTTCAAGCCACATATAAGATTGTTCGTTTGGACTTGTTGACGGGCCATGAATCAATGGACTGGTATTAGTAGTATGTCCTATAACAACAAATTTTGTTTTTCCTGAAGCATATAAATTCTTAGACCAGTTGCTTGCTAAGTTGTTTGCTACTTTGGGATTTTCAGCTGTTTTACAGCCATGAATTTCTACTTTTAGATTAGTTGTAAAAACATCTGATTTGAATGACTTTAAATCAGATGTTTTAAATGTTTGGTTATTAAAGAAATAACGCCACCACCAATATTTATTCATTGAAGAATTGTTATCACCCTGTCTTACAGAAACCATATATAGTGAATTTTCGCCGCCGTGCGTGAATATATCGAGTGAGCGAATACTATTTACAGGTTGTCTATTAATTAGATCAATGAGGTCTTGTTTTACTTTAATTTCTCGAATGTAAATATTGTATTTCTCACCTTCTTTGGCTTTATACATTCTTTGCAAATTATTGGAAGCATCTAGAAAAGTATTGTTATCACTTTTACTATACGCTCCACCATAGACAATAATTCTATTTTTGCGATTAACCGTTATTTTTTGAGTTGAACCCTTTCTTTGATTAGTCGATGCTGTTCCTGTTGGAGGAATCATTCGTTATTCCTTGTTAATCATTAACTCAGCATCATCACCTAGCCATATTCTCAATTCGCTACTTACGTTAGTTGTAATTCTCGGTGTTTTTCCATCAAAATCAGTCATACCTTGATAGATTTTACCTTCTACAGTTTCAATATAAAAAGTTGTGTTAGACAGATATTGACTATTTTGATCGACAGCAATAATTTGCTCATCAAATACTTCATTTTGTTTTGGTAATTCATTTGAATGACTTATTCTAGTGCCTATATTTATACCACCATCACGTACTACTAAATCTTGATTTTTAATATATTTTGCACCACAAGTTGACGAGTCACCATCGCCCACAATTGTTCGTGAGCCAACCATCATAAAACCAGTATTGGAAGCGATCGCGTAAGAAATAACTTTACATTGAGGGCAAAAATGTTTCATACCATCTAAATGGACAGCTTTGCCCTGAACGATAAATGAGTCATCTGCTTCATGAATAATTCCGCCATGATTGGTCGTACAACCTCTTGTTATTAATGCTTTCATTTTTTAATCATCTTATTTTTTAAATTTATCTTTATGTGTATTTTATTATTTCTAATTAAAATTTACAATTAGAAAAATTCAGTGGTACAAACATCTCTAAATAATTTAACGAGTACAAAAGAGTATTCATCAACAGATAAATTTATCTCTATAAATTATGTAATTAGGATCTGAGTTTTTGTATGAATTAAACAATGAACAACATATCAATAATGCTGTTCATTGTTTGTTAGTTATAAATTAAATTGAAATTAGGCTAGAAAAATTAAGCAACAATGGTAACAATATTGGTTGTTGCTCTGAGCCCATCCAAAAACTTTTTACCATCACGTAAATCAAGGTTTAAATTGAGTTGATCTAAAACTTTAGGGTCTTGGATATCGACTCCGCTACGTTCTAGGGTTCCTAAGAGATCTGCAAGAAATCGGGTTCTTGCAATCGGGTTTGTTTCTAGTTTCTTTTGTAAAGCTTTCATATCATTCATTATTTTATTCCTTTTTAAAACTAAGTTATGATTTCCTCTACAACAGACGTCGCCTTGTCTATACCTAATAACTCAACGACGATTTCAAGTGCATGAGAGACTTTTTCCTTCTCATACTCCGAAATAACGTGCAATATTTCAGTACATATTGCTTTATCTTTAAAAATGGCATTGCATAAACTACATGGCCCGACTACGTCTTGAGCCTGAGGGAGCTGCTTATATAGATGCGGTGCTCGGCTATGTAAAATTGAATACAATTCTCCAAAGCCTTGCCTTTTCATAATTCGAAACAGTAATGAGCCTTCGACTTTTTCCCAAATTTCTCTTAAAGATAGATCATGGGCATTGCCTACTTTTATACCAGGCGTGGCTCGATTAAATGTGGAACAGCATGGGTAAACCGAACCATCATGCCAAATGACAATGTCGTGATTGACTCTGCGATAGCAGCAAAGATCCTCTGTGTCTAACGACAAACCATACAGTTGTTGGGTAATGTCCCATTTTTTTGCCATTCCGACTTTTGCAACATATTTGGTCAATAAAGAAACTTTCGGTAAATCAATTGCTTCAGGTAAAAAAGATTCTAATGATTCATGAATACTGTTAAATGTCCCTACAACATAAGTTGCAATACCTAGTTCGCTTGCCGCACGGACAGCATTCATAACAATAGCTTTGTCTACAAATTTCATGTGACTTGGGTCGTGGCTAATATTGAGCCGAATTAATCCTTTATTTTTTAAATAACCCAATAACTCCTTACTATAAGCATCATCTACAGCCCAATGTGCTGCAGTTGCAATGGTAAAGGGGAGATGCACTTCGTGCAGTACATCGGCTAAAGCACAAATTTCTTCAGGGAACAGTAAAGGTTCACCACCAGTAAAGCCAACAGATGAAAATGTATCGAGCTCAGCGGCTTCTCTGATCAGCCTTTCAGCCAACTCAAAAGACATTTTTTCTTTACGGTTTGGATGACAACCATAGCAACAAAAGTCGCAAGCAAGAGCGCATTTCATGGTGTAGTTTAAAACTAAAACATCGTTTTCTTTTCCTTCCCAATCATGCACTTCAGTTGGAATCCATTCTTTTAATTTAAGTTTTTTCATCATTATTCTGACTTAAAAAGCGCCGAATCAATGGCGGTAATTTAAACTAGACGATTTATTTAATATGCATGTTATTAAATTGTATGGTTGATATATTTTTTTGAAATTAAGAAATTATATTTAATGTGCTTTTGAAGTTATTTAAAACAATGGTTATATTTTATTAATAATATTATTTGTGTTAATAATATTATTATTTGCTTTATATGGGTGTTGTTTGTGTGATTTTAAAATTTTGTTTTAATGGTTGTGTTATTTTTACATTTCATAATTAAATATGAAATTTATTATTTATTTTTTGTTTTTTCTTTAATGGTAAGTAGGTGTAAATTTTATATAGTATGTTTTTTTTATTTAATAACATTGGTTTAATTTTTTTAATCTTATTTTTTAAAGATGGTATTTTAATTTTATGTTATTTAAGATTTTATTGGGGTGTATTAAAAATTGTCTTTAAGTATTTAAGCATATTTTAGATAAGAAAATAAGTTGAAAATTAAATATTCTATATTTTATAAGTGTTTATGATTTTGGGTTTATCTGGTTTTTTTAATTTTTGGGGATGTTTAGGTGTATTCTTAATATGATAGAGAATATCGGAAAAAATGATGAAAAGCTGAATTTGATAAAAAGTGAACATTTTGATGAGTCGACGTGATTTAAGTTTAAACATTTGAACATTGCAGTCACTTTTGGCTGAATTGCTCTCGTATTGTCTAAATATTTGTTACTATTTGCATTGAAATTAAAGCAATAAGCGTAAAAGCAAGTACTTGCGGGAAAAAAATCTCCCATTTTTAAAGTGGATATGACTAGCTGAAAATCTGCTTTCACAGTAGAATATGCGCTCTCTTCAAGTCACATTGAGGTAGGTTGCCTAATACCTGCCCGTGGAGCCAAAAACAGCATGTTTATCATTGCCGGTGCACCCGCACATTCTTCTTTTAAGCAAACACAACTATTAACACGTTTATCGTCTATCAGTTCTGTTCAATCAATAGAAAGCCAATGGGTCTATCTGTTTGACCAAGCGCTCAACGAGCAACAACAGCAATCTGCTTTACAGCTGTTAAATGATGGGACAAGCTTCCAAATTCGCCAAGCTGCAAAAGATGAAGTCCAAATTTTAGTGACACCGCGTGTGGGTACAATTTCGCCGTGGTCATCTAAGGCAACTGATATTTTTGCTAACTGTAATACACCGATACACCGCCTTGAACGCGGTGTTTTGTTTACTTTAAAAGGGATTTCAGAAGTTTCTGACCAAGTCAAACAAATCCTGCATGACCGTATGACGGAAAGTGTGTTTAATCAAGTAGATGAGGCGGCTGCATTATTTTCTGAAACAGCACCGAAACCTTTAAACTCGATTGATATTTTAGGTCAGGGTAAAGACGCTTTGGTTAAAGCCAATTCTGAGTTTGGTTTTGCATTGTCAGATGAAGAAATTGATTATTTAACAGCTGCATTTAATAAATTAGGGCGTAATCCAAACGATATCGAACTGATGATGTTTGCTCAAGCAAACTCTGAGCATTGTCGTCATAAAATCTTTGGTTCTGAATGGACAATTGATGGTGAAGTTCAACCATTGTCATTGTTCCAAATGATTAAAAACACGTATAAAGAATCACCTACAGATGTATTGTCAGCATATAAAGACAATGCTTCAGTGATTGTTGGTTTTGACACACAACGTTTCTATCCGAAAAAAGATGAAGCAACAGGTCATCACGTTTATAAATACAAAAGCCAAGCTGCCCACATTTTAATGAAAGTGGAAACCCACAACCATCCAACAGCAATTGCACCATTTGCAGGTGCTGCGACTGGTTCAGGTGGTGAGATTCGTGATGAAGGTGCGACAGGGCGTGGTGGTAAACCTAAAGCAGGTTTAACAGGCTTTACTGTTTCAAACTTAAATATCCCAGGTTTTGAACAACCTTGGGAAGAAAATTACGGTAAACCATCTCGTATGGCGTCTCCTTTACAGATTATGATTGATGGTCCTTTAGGGGGGGCGGCATTTAATAACGAGTTTGGTCGTCCTGCACTCAATGGTTACTTCCGTACTTTTGAACAAAATGTTAATGGTGATGTAAAAGGTTTCCATAAACCGATCATGATCGCGGGTGGTTACGGGAATATTCGTCCTGACCACGTAGAAAAAGATGCAATTCAACCCGGTGATTTACTCATCGTTCTCGGCGGCCCTGCAATGCTGATTGGTTTGGGTGGTGGAGCAGCATCTTCTGTAGATAGCGGTAAATTGGGTGAAAACCTAGACTTCGCTTCTGTACAACGCGAAAACCCTGAAATGGAGCGCCGTTGTCAAGAAGTAATCGACGCATGTTGGAGAATGGAAGATTTCAACCCAATCGTGTCTGTACATGATGTGGGTGCGGGTGGTATTTCCAATGCAATGCCTGAACTGGTAAATGACCATGAACTTGGTGCAATCCTTGATCTTCGTAAGATTCCATCACTTGAGCCTGGTATGTCTCCAATGGAAATCTGGTCTAATGAAGCTCAAGAACGTTATGTCTTAGCGATTCATCCAAGTTCTTTAGAATTATTTGAATCAATCTGTGCACGTGAACGTTGCCCATTTGCAGTACTGGGTGAAGCAACCGAAGCACGTCAATTGACAGTGAATGATCCATTATTCGACAACAAAGCTGTTGATATGCCAATGCAAGTCATGCTTGGTGGCACACCTCGTATGAGTCGTGCATATGAAACGGTAGAGCGTAAAGGTGATGCTTTTGATGCATCTAAAGTCGATTTAAAAGATGCGATTTTCCGTGTACTTAAAAATCCAACAGTTGCATCAAAATCATTCTTGATTACGATTGGCGACCGTTCAATTACGGGTATGGTTGCACGTGACCAAATGGTTGGACCTTGGCAAGTTCCTGTAGCAGATGCTGCGGTAACTACAACAAGCTTGCAAGGTTATACAGGCGAAGCAATGGCAATGGGTGAACGTCCACCTGTGGCATTGTTGAATCCTGCTGCTTCAGCACGTTTGGCGGTTGCAGAAGCGATTAGCAATATCATGTGTGCTAATATTGAACAGATCAGCGACATTAAATTGTCTGCGAACTGGATGGCAGCAGCAGGTCAAAAAGGTGAAGATCAAGCCTTGTTTGAGGGCGTAAAAGCCATTGGTATGGAAATGTGTCCAGCTTTAGGGATTGCTATTCCTGTAGGTAAAGACTCATTGTCAATGCGTACCACTTGGAATGATGAAGGTGAAGACAAATCAGTTACTTCACCAATGTCAGGTGTGATTACAGCCTTTGCACCAGTATTAGATGTACGTAAAACATTGACACCTGAATTGAAGAATGAAGATTCAGTCTTGGTACGTATCGATTTATCAAAAGGTCAGTTCCGCTTAGGTGGTTCAATCCTTGCACAAGTCTATAAAGCGATTGGCTCAGTTACACCTGATGTCGACAGTTTTGATGACTTCAAAGCATTCTTTGCATTGGTACAAGATTGGAACAACCGTGGTCTAATCAAGGCATACCATGACATTGGTGACGGTGGCTTATTGGCGACTGTTGCAGAAATGATGTTTGCTTCACGTTTAGGTGTTGCTTTAGACGATCAAACGACTGAAAGCTTATTCGCGGAAGAAATTGGCGCAGTATTACAGATTAGCCAAGCAGATTGGACCAACTTAAAAGCAGAAGTTGCGACTTCAAGTTTAAGAGATGCTATTGCTGTTGTGGGTACAGTCAACAATTCAGATCAGTTGTCTGTGAATGGCTTGGTGTTGGATCGTGCTGAATTACAACAAGCATGGACTGAAGTTTCTCATCAAATCCAACGCTTACGTGACAACGTAGAAACAGCGGATTCTGAATTTGCCTTAATTAGCGATAAAAATCATAAAGGTATTATTGCTTTACCTACATTCGATTTAAATGAGCCAGTGGAAGCACCGTATATCAACGAACGTCGCCCGAATATGGTGATTTTGCGTGAACAAGGTGTCAATGGTCATGTCGAAATGGCAGCAGCATTTGACAGAGTTGGTTTTAACACTGTCGATGTTCACATGAGTGATTTACTTGCTGGTCGTGTAGATTTAGACGATTTTGAAGGTCTAGTTGCATGCGGTGGTTTCTCATACGGTGACGTCATGGGCGCGGGTGGTGGTTGGGCGAAATCAGTGTTATTCAATCCAAAACTACGTGATCAGTTTGAAAAATTCTTTAATCGTGACAATACTTTCTCAGTAGGTATTTGTAATGGTTGTCAAATGTTGGCACAACTTGCACCACTTATTCCGGGTGCTGACAACTGGCCACGTTTCCGCCGCAATACTTCAGAAGTATTTGAAGCACGTGTTGTGAATGTTAAAGTTGAAAAATCACCATCGATTCTTTTAGAAGGTATGGAAGGTTCAATTTTACCAATCGCCGTGGCACATGGTGAGGGGCGTGCAGAGACTTCTGCTGAAAACTTTGCATCGTTGAATGCGGGCAATCAAGTGATCTTACGCTATGTAGACAGCTTGGGTAATGCGACACAACAATATCCGTTGAACCCGAATGGTTCACCTGAGGCGATATCAGGTGTGACGTCTAAAGATGGTCGTGCAACGATTATGATGCCGCACCCTGAGCGTAACTTCCGTGCGATTCAGCACTCTTGGAAACCTGAAGAATGGACTGAAGATGGTGCATGGTTACGTATGTTCCGTAATGCACGTAAGTTTATTGGTTAATTAGAACAGATTAAATTGATTAAAAGCCCCGTAAGGGGCTTTTTTGTTTTTGAATATATTTACCTGAGGAGAAGTTGTGTTGTCATTCTTTGTTGGGCAGTATTATAAAATGAGCATTTCCTTATATATATTTAAAAAATAACAAATAAATTGCGTAGCTGATACCTCGCTTTTCAGGGGGTAATAAGTACTAAAGCCCTTTGTTGGACGACTGATGCGTCCTATATCCTTGCCTAACGGCGACGTTCATGCCACCACTATCTATGATTAAATGATGAAATAAACAAAAGTAATTTAATTTATATCAAGTTAAGTTTATGAATGAATGTTAGATAATTTTCGTTACAGTTAATGAGTTGGTTTAATTATTGCTTATCCTATATTGTCTATAAAAAGATCAATGTTTTGCCCCAACAATGTTTCATCATGTAGCAAGAATGAGGTGATAAAATGATAAGAACAGTCAATTATTCAAGTGTTGATCGTATTGCCATGCGCCATAAAGGCTGGAAATGGTTTGGTGTGGTTTTAAGTTTGCAAATATTGATGGTTTTTGCTGCTTACTTTATAAGATAAGGTCTAATCGTTTATTTGAGTTGAACAGTCGGTTAGTTATTTATGATCATTTCTCTCAATGGATTGTTTAATTAAGT
>NZ_RAXT01000100.1 GCF_003611475.1 Acinetobacter rongchengensis
AAGACCTAATGAAAATGATTAAAAAAATTAATAATTTGAGTTTATTTTCAGTCACTTTGTTACTTAAATAATGAAACATATGATTTCATTGATTGTTGCCTGACTTTGGTCAAATCATTTAAAATCAATACATTGTCATTATTTAAACAACGAAGCCATTATTAATTAAAGCTCAATAGACGCAGCTTCGATATGCTGGTTTTGCTTTGCTAGATTTAGATATTTTTCAGCAATTTCTCTATCTTTTTTAACTCCAATCCCTTCATTATAGATTTTAAATAATTCAAAAGCTGCATCAATATCACCTAAATCTGCTGCACTTTTATAGTATTCAAGGCTCTGTTGTAAGTCTAACGAGACCCCTTCACCTACTTTAAAAATTTCAGCCAAAAGAAAATAAGCTTTTGCATTATTTAAATCTTTTGCCTGATTTAACCAAAATAAAGTGCCATCAATATTTTGTTGTTGACGCTCATGCATCACCATACAAAGTATTGCTTGCTCATGACCATTCTGTGCTGCGGATTTCAGTAATGAAATATGCTGTTCGTGCTCTGGCGGTAGTTGCATAGACACTTCAAACTGTGCAACGGGATCTCCAGACTCAGCTTGCTTGAGTAAAGCTTGGTCTATTCTTTCTAAATTCATCATCATTAACCACCCTACTTACATCTTTTAAAATTTAATTTATGTGATGTATCTATAATTTATTCTCTTCATCATAACGTAGAATTTCCAATCTCCAAGCAAATATTTTATCTTTCGATATAAACTGTAGAAATAGTCGCTTTATGATCGACTAATGATAAAATCTCGTAAGAATATTACACTTTTATACTTATGCAGAACTCTCATCTTACTGCCGTGCTGTTCATGGTTTTATCCATGGTTGCATATCAGATCAGCGCATCATTTGCTAAACAGCTTTTTGAGGTTTTAGATCCACTTACAGTGGTTACTTTAAGATTGTGTTTTGCTGCTATTCTCATTGTTCTCATGTTTAGATCATGGAAAATCATTAAACGTCTGCCTTATTTAAGATGGAAAGACTTATTACTTTATAGTGGTTCTGTATGTTTAATGAATGTCTTGTTTTATGCATCCTTAGGTAAATTACCACAGGGAATTGCAGTCGGGTTAGAGTTCCTTGGTCCACTTACCTTGGCATTACTCTCTATTAAGCAAAGAAGTGATTATCTTTGGGTCTTGCTTGCCATTATTGGTGTTGCACTGATGGTGCCATGGCAAGATGCAACTGCACATAATTTTTCGTATCTTGGTGCAGCTTTTGCTTTAGGTGCAGGGATTTGTTGGGCAATCTATATCTATTATGGGCAAAAGGTGGTTCGTCAAAATATTGGCATGCATGCTTTAAGTATTGCCATCGTTCTTTCAGCACTAGTGATGTTACCGATTAGTGCTGTACACCATCCAGAAGCATTACTCAAAACTGAATATTGGGGCAAAGCCTTACTCATCGCCTTATTAGCCACCGCTATTCCTTATGCATTGGATTTAATGGCTTTAAAACGCTTAAGCAAACTCAGCTATGGAACACTTTCAAGTCTATCTCCAGCATTAGCAGCAATTGCAGGTTTCTTCTTATTAAAAGAGCAGATTAGCTTGTGGCAATGTATTGCCTTAGTCTGCATTATGCTCGCTTCTATAGGTGTGACTTTTAGATCAAAACAAGATCCTGATGCATTATAGTTTGTCATTCCATTATATTTTAGATCATTTATTTTTCATGCTTTAAATACGTAAAAAGATGGAACATTCCATCTTTTTAACCGTCTAGTATTTAAAATACAAAATTTATTAGTATTAACCTATAAGTACATCTTTATGTTTTGCCTTATATTTTTTATATTCAGCCTGATACTTTTTTGCAAGTATCCGCTTTTGATTGTCGTCCAAAATTTTACCTGCTTGTTGAAAAAATCGATGTTCCTCTTCTTGTAAATGATGATGCACCGTTTCAAATAATTTCTTTGCAAGAACCAACCAACGAGAGTGGCTAAAATCAGTCTCAGTGAGAGACTCCAGTATTTCATCCATTGCATGATGTTCCGAAAGTGCATGACGTGTAATATTCAATCCTGAATCCGTCATCATCAATGGAATATAAAAATAACGATCTTCTGCTACTGCATGCGCAAATAATTCATTTTTAAGTAATGCAAAAATCTCACGGCGCTCAGAAGTATCACCCGATGTTTCAATCAATTTTCCTGACAAATCTCGTTGAACTTCATGACTCACTTTTAATGCTTCAAAAATATCCATTTGAATCCCTCTTTATAATGATTCCCTCAATTAAACTCAATAAAATTGACTTAATCAGCTTAACATCATAAAAGAGTGATCCAGTAAACATCGTCATTAAATGAAATTTTTTGTATCGAAACGCTTACTCACTCAAAGACCTTAACTCATAAACATCTGGTAAGCCAAACGACAAATTAACACACTGACTAAAATTAAGAATAAAATCCGAATAAAGCCACTGCCGTATTTCAAAGCCATTTTTACCCCAACCAATGAACCACAGACATTGGCAACAGCCATCATTAAGCCCAATTGGAACAACACATGTCCGGTTGGAATAAAGAAGCTTAGCGCTGCAAAGTTCGTCATAAAATTACCGATTTTAGACAATGCCGATGCATGTAAAAAATCAACTTTTAAATAACGGATAAAGTAGAAAATAAAAAAGCTACCTGTTCCTGGCCCAAAAATTCCATCATAAAAACCAATCGCCAAACCACCAGCACCTGCGATTAATAACATTTTATTGGTGATTTCTTGCTGAAAATGTACTTGTCCAAATTGCTTTTTAAAAAAGGTATAAATCGCTATCACGATCAACATAAACAATACAAATGGACGCAAAATTTCCTGTGGAATCAGAGATACACAGGCCGCACCACCAAAAGAACTAATAAAAGCAGTCACGGCAATAACAGCCAAAAGCTTCCACTGGATTTTAACTTGTCTTAAATAAGAAAATGCTGCTGATGCAGTACCACAAATTGAAGCTAACTTATTGGTACCAAAAACCGTTGCTGTTGGATAATGAGGCAAGGCTCCCATCAACGCTGGAATTTGTATCAAGCCTCCTCCTCCAACTGCTGCATCGATTGCTCCTGCACAAAAAGCAAAGAAAATCAGGCTAACAACTATTTCCAGTTCCATACAACTTACTCAAATTAGAGATTTAAGACACGTTTAGGCACTAAACGCTTTTTATCAGTGATTTCAGCCAACCCTAAGCACTTTTCACCATCAAATACCAATACTTCTGCATCAGCTTCATGCTCAATATTACTTTCCATACCACGGCTAAAATATTCTCCACGCCCTTCTGGTACTTGAATTTTGGTGAAATGGTCGATTGGTGCATAAACGGGTAACAACAAGACTTCACGTTGTTGTTCTGTTAAACTTTCCAAGTATTCAATGGTATAACTCGGATCTAACTCAAAATGCCCTGTTTGAATTCGATGCAAATAGATCAAATGCCCATAGGTTCCAAGTGCTTGAGCAATATCCTCACCCAATACACGGATATAAGTGCCTTTAGAGCAGGTCACGTCTAAAGTTATTGTATCTTCTGAAAACTCAATTAAATGGATGGCATAGATGTGGATCGGGCGAGCTTCACGCTCAATCTCAATCCCTTTACGCGCCAACTCATACAAAGGGCGACCTTCTTTCTTTAATGCAGAATACATTGGTGGAACTTGTTGAATGTCACCTTGAAATTGCGCTAACACCCGTTGAATCATATCGTCTGTGAGCACAGGCACTGTTTTTTCTAACAATACCTCACCTTCAACATCGCCTGTCGTCGTGCTATGCCCAAGCTGAATCGTGGTGAGATAACGTTTTGTTGAATCAAGCAAATAGTGTGAAAATTTAGTTGCCTCTCCTAAACAGATTGGCAATAAACCTGATGCAAGTGGGTCGAGTGCACCGGTATGCCCAGCTTTCTGCGCACGATACAACCAGCGTACTTTTTGTAGCGCGGCGTTCGAACTGATTCCTAAGGGTTTATTCAATAAAAAAACGCCACTAATATGACGACGTTGGATTTTTGGCGATTTTGTAGACATATTGAATCTAATCGGAACAATGTGTGCTTATTTTAACAAATCCATTTACCTATTTTTACAATTTTATCTCTTGCAAAATAAATATTTATGTCCGATTATTTTTTGACCATAAAAACAATACAAATCAAAGGACTTACATGCAGGAAGCAAGTAGAAAATTGCTATGGATAGCAATTATTTTAATTATTGTGATGGTGTTTGCTTTTATTTTTTGGCTAAAACCGCAAGAACAGCCAAATGATGATCTACAAACATCTTCAGAAAAATTTGCTAAGCAAGAGGCAGGACAAATTATGCCTACAATGCTATCAACAACTCAAGCACAGTCCTTTTCCAGCAAAAGCCAACAAGACACCCAAGTTAATTGTCAGATTCGTGTAGATCGTTCAAATCATTTAATAGTGAATGAACAAACCAAAGATTGTTTTGAGTATTTTATTACCCAATATGGCGAAAAAACGCTTGATCAAATCAAAGTGGATTTCCTTGCTTATATCAAGGCCAGCTATAAAGAACCTGTTTTATCGCAATTAACAGACCTATGGGCACGCTATGTGGATTACCGTAGTAAATTGGGTGATCTACAGCCGCCTACAGCTGAGAAAGACAGTCCGAAGTATTATCAGCAAATTGTAGACAATACTCAGAGTTTAAGAAAAAAGTTCTTTTCTGATTATGAAATTCAAGGCTTATTTGGCACACAAGATATTTATGATCAATACACCGTTGATCGCATGCAAGTGATGGGCAACCAGAATTTATCTGCATCTGAAAAAGCTGAAAAATTAAAGCAACTATTTAACCAACTTCCTGAAGATTGGAAAGAAAACTTACAACAAGTTTCTCAACTCGATGACCTCAGAAAGCTCACTTCAGAAATTAAAGCACGTGGCGGTTCTGCCGAAGAATTACATCAAATGCGCACCAATTTAGTCGGTGCTGAAGCAACTCAACGCTTAGAAAAACTGGATGTACAACGTAGCGATTGGAAAAACAAAGTCAATCAATATTTAGCTGAGCGTGACACGATCATAAATAGCTCAATGAGTGATGCTGCAAAACAAAGCGCTATTTCACAATTAAAATCACAACAGTTTAGCAACCAA
>NZ_RAXT01000101.1 GCF_003611475.1 Acinetobacter rongchengensis
ATAAATAAACAGCTTTTTTACACAAACATTCAAAAGGTGAATTCTCCCCAATCCATTCAAATTAATTTTTTTATATGAAAGCTGATTGAAATACACATCTAGATCATAAATCTGATTAGATAAATGCGGATCAAATCGACATCCATTTTTAAGAGAGTTTTAAGGTTAAGAACTTAAATTAATCAAATTTCGTCTTAACTGAATCATTTCTATGTCCCCTGATCGTTCACTTTATAAAGGCACTTCCGGAATACAACGTATTTTCAATGCTACCCGTTATTCCATGGCTGGTTTGAAAACCGCCTTTCAAAATGAGGCCGCCTTCCGGCAGATCCTGCTGATTAATCTTATTTTGATTCCTCTAAGCTTTTGGATGCCAGTTAGCCGAGTTGAGCAAGCGCTCATGGTCGCCGTGTGCCTGTTGGCGCTGATCATTGAACTGATTAACTCAGCGATAGAGGCAGTGGTAGATCGTATTTCCATGGAACGGCATGAACTGTCTAAAAATGCCAAGGATATGGGCAGTGCGGCTCAGTTTGTAGCACTTAGTTTAATTGCCCTGACCTGGGGCATCATTTTGGCTGGTCATTTGATTTGACCTCTGCTCTTGCTACTGCCTGAAATGGACAACTTAAAAATGATCACTGACCGTTCCCGGTTTTTACTGACCCAAACTTTACTTTTGATCTTCAGTTTTTTGATTCTTCTCAACTTCTTTGACATTGGAGGAGTGCTGGACTTACAGCTCATCTATCCCTTTATCGATGATCATGGTCAATTTCCACTTCGAAAACAATGGGCACTGGCAGAACTCAATCATCGCTATGTGAAAGACCTGCTGATTCTGGTGTATATCACATTATTACTGGCCTGGTTGGCATCACTAAAATGGCAGAACTGGCATACGCGGCGCTGGGAATTTGGCTATTTTTTTAGCATGGTGGTGCTGACCACGGCCTCGATCGGAATTTTAAAATCTCAGTCGGCCCATGCCTGTCCCTGGGATATGACCATACCTACCCATAACGGGATTTTGTGGGATTTTAGTGCTACTGCGGGCCACTGTTTTCCTGGAGGGCATGCATCTAGTGGTTTTGCGTTGATGGCTGGTTATTTTGTTTATCGCATTTCTAACCGCAAGCGTGCTTATTTTCTTCTGATCGCTGCAGTAATTTTAGGGTTGACCATGGGCTGGGCACAAATGATGCGCGGAGCACATTTCCTGAGTCATAATTTATGGACTGGCTGGATTATCTGGTGCATGAATGTCATTGGCTATACGCTGTTTAGCCATAAACTACCCATAGAAAAGACCACTCCTATACTCTCTAGTATCAGGCAACCTTAACTCCAAAAAAACCAGAAGCTTATTCGCTTAGGCTTCGATTAAAGGAAGCTTGACCTGTACACAAAGGCCACTCAGATTGGTACTTCGCGAAAATTCTAGTGTTCCACCCAAGCGCTCGGTGGCTTTATCTACAATGGATAAACCCAAACCGCTGCCAATTTCTGCATGGTTATGTATCCGGTAGAAGCGTTGCCGGATCTGATTGAATTGAGCAGGATCTATCCCTGCCCCACTGTCTTCAATTTGTAAAACCGCCTGCCGTCCTTGCTGGAAAATAGATACATTAATCACGCCATCCTTCGGACTATATTTAATTGCATTATCAATTAAATTATAAATAATCGAGTGCAAGGCCGAAGCTTGGCCCTGAATCAACAGTTCCTGCTGCTGTTCT
The DNA here is from genome assembly GCF_003611475.1 of Acinetobacter rongchengensis. GTDB lineage: Bacteria > Pseudomonadota > Gammaproteobacteria > Pseudomonadales > Moraxellaceae > Acinetobacter > Acinetobacter rongchengensis. The sequence continues at coordinate 1,743 of NZ_RAXT01000101.1, forward strand.
ACGCCCAAATCAATGTCTTTCTGTAGCGCCAATTGAATTAGTTCTTCGATACAGGTGACTGTCATTTGATTCAGTGATAGCAATTGAACAGGTTCGCTTAAACCTTCGGTCACATCCTGTTTGGCCAGACTCAATAACTGGTTGACCAGATGCTGCATACGCAAAATGCCTTGACTCAAATTATGGATAGACTCGCTTTGAGGGAACTGCTGTAGCAAAATTTGCAGCTGTAAGTTTAGTGCTGTCAGTGGCGTGCGTAATTCATGGGCAGAATCTGCTACAAATTGACGTTGTTCCTGTTGGGCCAGAGAAATGCGGCCAAACAAATAATTCATTTCCTGAATGGTCGGTTCCAGCTCCAAGGGATAATCTTTCATTGCAATTGGCTTTAAGTCTTGTGCCTTGCGGCTGGCCAATTCAGTTTTAAAATCATTGAGCGGCTGAAAATTTTTCCGGATCATCCAGCCTAAGCCAAATACTGCAAAAGGCAAGAAAAGCACATAAGGAAGAAACATATTGGCTGCCAGCTCCAGCGCCAGTTCCTGCCGGACATTTTGCTGCTGGCTCACCTGAATCTGTAATTGCTTACCAGGAATAATATAAGTTAACCAGGTTCCATACGGCGTTTGATGCTTGTAGAAACCTGCTTTCCTGACCGGCGCCACCAGAACATCCTGCAGATGCAAGGAAGTGGCTGTATCTGTATAGGACCAGATATCTACAAATAAATCTTCTTCACTGTATTGTTTTGCCAGATCGATTTGACTTTGCAGGGGCTGCGGATGATTTTCTGAAATGCGCTCTGCCAGGCTTTGCATCTGTTTATCCAGTACTTCATTAATTTCTTCGAGCGCAATCCGGTATGCAGCAAAGATCAGCACACAGCCCAGCACCACGCTAAACAGTGAAATATAAATAACTAGACGTTTTTGCAAGGAATAACGTTTCTGCATGGCGCTCATCCTAAGCGATACCCTAGCCCACGTATGGTACGTATGAAGTCTTTTCCTAGTTTTGCCCGCAGATGATGGATATAAACTTCTACCGTATTACTGCTTACATCACTATCAAAATCATAAAGCTTGTCTTCTAAATCGTTTTTAGAAAAAATTTTGCTAGGATGCATGAGGAGTGCAGTGAGAATAGACCATTCCCGATTAGATAACTCGATCGGTTCATCATTAAAGCATGCAATGTGCTGTTCCAGGTCCAGTTCCAGCCCACTGTGTGATAATTTCTTATTTATATCTGTCACAGTATTTTTTAAACCACTACGGCGTATTAAGGCATGAATACGGGCCAGTAGCTCGTCAAATTCATAGGGTTTAATCAAGTAATCATCTGCTCCCTGATTCAGCCCATCTACCCGATTTTGTAACTGATCCCGGGCAGAGATAATCAGCACCGGTAAATTCGGAAACTTCTGCCGGATATTTTTTAGCACCAGCATGCCATCCATCATCGGCAAGCCTAAATCGAGCAGGACAATATCGTAGACCTGCTGCTGTAACTGTTTTAAACCCTCAATCCCATTATTGACCCAATGCACATCAAACTGATGCAGCTTGAGCAATGTTTCAGTCGACTCGGCAATCATAAAGTCATCTTCAATAATCAGTATTTTATGCATTTCAAGCTCTATTCTTTAATGATGGTGAGCATTGTGCAAGCATATCATTTTTAGCTTCAGTCACTTGCGTTTTTATATCCAGTAAACTTAATAAGCTGGGGAAAAGATGATCCTGACTACGGGCCTGTTCGGTCTGTCCTTTGAGACAGCTGACCTGCTGGGTATTCTGCTGCTTCCAGGCATCGGAGAACCACATCAGCATCGGGACATGGGTTTGCTGGGTCGGTGCCATGCTATAAGGAGCACCATGCAGGTATAAACCATGCTCTCCGGTGGATTCTCCATGATCAGACAGGTACCAGAAACCGGTCTGATATTGAGTCTGCTGCTTTAAAGTTTCAATGATCTGGGCAAGAACATGGTCTGTATATACAATCGAATTATCATAGCTATTCTTTAATTCTTCTGTACTACAGCCCTGAATAGCATTGGTATTACAGGTCGGTTGAAATGGCTGATATGGCGCTTTGGAACGCTTGTAATATGCGGGGCCATGACTACCCATCTGATGCAGTACAATTAATTGTGGTTTCGGGTTGTTTTTATCCAGATGTGCCAGATAATCTTTCAGGCTATCCACCAGGATTTCATCAAAACATTCACCACCGGCATCACACCACTTCTGTTTCAGTTGTGCCGGAATCTGGTATTTTTGTACCCGGTCACAGGCACCTTTACAGCCCGAATTATTATCAATCCAGGTCACCTGATACCCGGCGCGCTGAGCAATATCCAGTAAACCTTCTCGGTGGCTGGCTAACTGTTCATCATAGGTTTCACGTGACATGCCCGAAAACATACAAGGGACTGAAACAGCTGTGGCAGTTCCACAAGAGCTGACCTGATTGAAATTAATTACTGGTAACTTGCTCAGTTCAGGATTGGTATTGCGCGCATAGCCATTTAAAGCGAAACTCTCGGCACGTGCAGTTTCTCCCACTACCAGCACCATCAATTTGGGTTGTTTCTGTATTTGAGCCTGCTGCAGCAGATGGGCATCTTCACCATAAGGAATCAAAGGCAAATTCGCTTTAGGTGCTTTCTTTTTATAGTAGGATACGGTGGATGCAATGCTATTTTGTGGGGAAATCATGCCCTTCAGATCGCGGTGCTCGCGGAAGATGGCTGCATAATCGACATAAAAACAGAATAACAGTCCTAGAATCAATACGGCCGAAAGCAGACTGCTAAGGCTTTTATGCAACAATTGACGCCCGAAAGATGCAGGCTGAATGTTCAGCATCCAGATGATACACAAAGGAAAAATCACAAAGACCAGCGTCCAGATCACCAGCCGTATTGACCAGAGATCACGGACTTCCCGAGCATCGGTCTGCAGCATATTCTGGATCTGGTCCGGCGTAATAACAACCCCCAGACTATTGACAAAATAAGCACTAAAACCGCCCAGAATGATCAGCACACTGGCCAGTATCTTGGCATTCCATTTCCAGTTCAGCCACTGCAAGACCAGATTGTACAAGCCGATAACTACCAGGACTGTAGCCGCCAATAATGCGCCTGCCTTGAGGTTGGTATAAGGCGTCAATTGATGGATTTTCTGATAGAAAGCAAAGTTTAAGACCAGTCCCAGCCAAATGGCGAGTAACAGGTTGAAGCGTGCAAGGCTGATGGGTTTGATCTGGCGTAGACCGGGAAAAGAAGGCAGCTTAAGCATTTTTTTAGTTCAAAGACTTTAATATGCTTTAGCCTAAAATTTGAATCTTAAAAATGACTTAAAATAATCTGAGAACTACAAAAAC
>NZ_RAXT01000102.1 GCF_003611475.1 Acinetobacter rongchengensis
ATTCAGAATTGAAATAGAAAAATTTAAAAATAAATAACTTGGAAATAGATTTTATGATAAAATTCAATCAGCTATATTAATTTCTACACTTATGTCTGCACTACAAAAAATTAATGAAGATATGATAGTGAATCTTCCTAAGGGTGATTTACACGTTCATTTAAATGGAGCTATTCCAACAAATTTAGTTAAGGAATTATTAGCAAAAAATACAAATGGAATTCCCTCAAATTTTGATATTAATAAAGATTTAAATATTCTCGAACCACAAAAAAATCTGCAAGATTATTTAAAACCATGGAAAGTCTTAAATTTAATACCTAGATCGCAGAGTGATTTAAATAAAATAGTATTACAAACATTTTTTAGTTTAAAACGGCTTTGTTGTATAAACATTCTTCAAGATACTGATTTTTAAGGATTTGTTTAAATTTTAATCCAAAAATAAATTAAACAAAATCATAGTCTTAGATATTTATGCAACAAAGCCCCATTAGAGCTAAACTCCATTTACTAATGTCATATTTAAATCTAATGGTATGAAAGTACTATCAAATATACTGTTTAAATTACAGCGATTTCATTCTTGCTTCCATTATTTCGAATTTGAAGTCTTGGAACCATTGAATTATTTAAGTAATCATAAATAACCATTTCAGGATGATGCAGATCAAATGCTTGTCCAAACCATATACAAGCAGCATTGGATGCACATGGTAAGACATGAATTTTGGTAATTCCTTTATCTGTTAGACTATGAAATAACGCATGAATATCTTGCATGAAACTTAGTCCTCGTTCAGGATTTCTTATTGCTCCATTCCCCATATATTCTGGTTTAGCAGTAATATTAATTACCGGATGTCCTAATTCAACAGCCTTATTTTTAGAGGTTTCTGGATCAGCAGTGAGATTCAATCTAATAGTAATTTCAGTACAATCTTCTATTTCACTGAAATTATTAATTTCATACGCTTTGGTTGTACATATAAGATCAGGCCACATCCAACAACTTCCATCCCTATACATAAGCATAGGTATAAATTTCCCTTTATTTCCTAATTTACTTCCTAATGCTATTAGGCATGGCATAGGGCCGAAGCCAAAAATAGCTACTCTCTTATCATCAAATTTAGTTTCCCTAAGTAATTGTTCTGTTTGAACTTCAAATTCTTCTAAAAAATACTTTTTATAGAACTCATCAGCTGAAGCTCTTAAATGAGCTGGTAATGGTTCATGAATTAGTGTCTTATCTTTATGCAAAATAGATTTTAATGGGAGAAGGCAGCTTGCAATATCACGTCGTGAAGGAGACTGAGGAATATTGCGATTCACGGGCCAGAAAAATAAATACACTGGCATAGGAGTAAAGCTTAAAGAATCTAATAAATCTTCGCATTGTGCTGTGAAATTACTTCTCATTTGCGAGAGTCTTGAAGCTGTATATTCTGCGCCAGCAACTTTATCAATTAACCTATGATGTTTTTCACATAATAATAAAATATTCGTTGGATCATCTGATAGTTGATATGAGAAGAAGGGGATACCGCGAGTAGAATTTTCTGATGCTGCAACATTATGAGCTAAAACGCCATATGTACCTTCAAATCCAGTTATTTCATCTATGTTTAATTTTGCACCACATCCTTTAAACATACATCGGCCATGACTTGAGAGATAAATCTGGTTTTTATCTTTTTCAGATAAATCGTTACCCCTACCTGTAAGATGCTCAAAATCAAAAATTCTTTTTATGAAATATTCTAATTGGTTTACAGGGTTTGGTTTTTGTTTAGGAATCTTTCTAGGAACAAAATCTACATCTTTAACTTCGCTCTCTTGAGAGGAGGTTAAATTCCATGTTTCTTTTAACTTTTCAAAATCATGTAGAGTGTGGGCATCAATTATGTGACCTTGAAGAAAGCGTGCATAAATGGAAATTTTTTTGGCAAGCAATCTTCGGACAAAAGTTAAAGTATCATCATAATTGAGAATTATACGGAAAAAACTTTCAGGGCTTTTATTTTTCAATAAGACAAAAATTATATTTTTACGTTCTTCATCAACTAATACACCTAATGAATCTATACAAATATGCTTTAAAATTTCTTCTATATATTTATTTGCATTTGATAAATCATCTATTGCTGATAAAGAAGTCTGTAAACTTAGGGATGGGTCTAGTTGCATTTTCAATTTAACTCAATATAACCTAACAGTTTGATTTTAAAATTTTTTCTACCAATCCAGATTCCAGTTTTTACTCTTCCGATTATTAAATATAAAACTGGGTCATTAAGATTGGTAATGCCATTTAGAACAGTATCTATATCCCTTAAATCGGTTGGAGAGGGTGTTGGTACATCTTCAGGATGTGTATGCCATAGGCCTTGAAAATTATAGAATTTTTTAGATTCGTTCCAAGCTTGTATTAAAGCATATTGGTGGGACTTTGACCTAAAGAAAGACATACGTGTTTGACAGTCTCCTTCCATAGGAGAGGTAAAGCTTTCAATGATTTTAGCTTTAGTTTCTATGTCTGTTCTTCCAATTAGAATGCCACCCGATTCTGGAGAATCTGATTCTAATTGTATAAATTGCTTTAAACTCTTTAAAACATTTGCTTGAATAATAAAGACTTGGCCTGTAGGTGTGTCACATTTAATCCTCCCTTGAGTTATGTATTGCAACATGGGCATACTTCTTTATAAATTTCTTTTAAATTCAATATATTAATTCCATTTGAATTATTTACTGAATTATAAAAAGGGGTAGTAATTATTCCATTTTTATTTGCATTCTGATTGTCGCCAGAAATAGAAACAAATCCTAATTGTTGATTCAGGACATATTCAGAAATATAGCTTGCTAGCTTCATGCAATTTAAAGAAGAGAAGGGGGTAAATGCACCAGCACACCCTGTAATATTTTTAGCAATTAGCTGTCCAGATTGTACATATTTATACATAGGGGTAAGACTTTTATTTGATTTTTCATCAAAATATAAGCAGTTTAAACATCCTACATGTTTATTATTGAAAGAAATAAAATGTCCACCTAAATCATAAGGTTCTAACCAGCCTATTATTACTTGAATGTTTGCACTTATTTCATAAATAGTTTTTACGAGAGAAATCTCAGTAGGAGTATGGCCAATTGCTATGATGATAGTATCAATATCTTCAGTAATTTTTGATTTTATCCAGCTTTCACCATGGCTTACGAATGGAAAAATAGTTAATCCGGGCCTTTCTATTAAAAACTTATTAGCTAAAGAAGTAGATTTATAGGTATTAACATACTGCAAACCTAAAGAATGACGATAAATATTATCTGTTTTTAAAAGCTCTGGATCTATGAAAGAAAATTTATTTACGCCTGTTTGAGCTAATATCTCTGCAATCTTTGAGCCTAAAGCCCCACATCCGATAATCGCTATATGTCTTGTTTTTTTCTCTTGCCCCGTTCTATTTAATAAATAATCTATCCACGCTCTTTGTGTTAAAGAGACTTTAAAGCCTTTGAAGGATACTTTTTCTTTGAAAGAATACCAAATGGCATAATAAAAAATCACATAAGCAAATCCATGTTCATTTGGAATTCCCACTAGGGCATAATGATTGCCTTGTTTTAACAAAGATCGTTTGTTCTCATTAGAGAGGGTATTAACAATTTTTAGAAAATAGTCCTCATTAAAATAATCTCCTATATCTGGTATGGGGAAAACAGAAGCATCTTCTAATAATATCTTATGAATTTTTACTTTTGTGAGCTGGTTGTGGTTTATGTAAGAACTATCGCCATCATCAATATGCTCTAATATTTGATGATTCCCTTTTGATGATTTTCTTAACCAACCATATAAATTAAATGTAGAAGTAGGGTCGCAATGTAATATTACATCCTCATTTATATTTTGAGTGCTGCCTAAATATCCTTCTAGTTCGTTATACAAGCTTACTCGGTTGTTTAATTGAAAATTAATAAAAGATTGCTTGAGTATATCTATAGCCCTTTCAAAGAATTCAGTAATAAGTTCTTTATGTCTATAGCCTTCAAAGTTTTCACCTTGATGATCCGTAGTACAAATTTCCCCACTTTGACTCACATGATCTAAGGCAGACATTGGTCGTGTCAATATTCTAAAAATGGGAGGTATCGTCCAATTAGCTCTATTTTGAAAAATTAGACCAAGGCAAACCTGTTGTGTATTAATGAGAAAATCAAATTTTAGATTAACCCAATCCTTAGTAATAGAAGTGACATGGATATTTTGAGCTCCATGTTCACTTAATAGCTTTTCAATATTGTCTAACTTTGGGTTATCAAAAAACATTGAGTTTTCCTAAGCAGATTTTCCTTCTTGAGTGTAATAAGTTTGTACTACTGGTTCGGACACTTCTTGTATTTCAGGGATAGGGAATTGTCTTCCAAAAGTTTTATTTAAAATTTTGCAAGCTTCTACTGTATCAGTTTCCTCATTTACAGCTTCTAAAGATGATTTTAAATCTTCAAGTTTTGATTTTAAGTGCTCCATTTGTTTTCGGGTCAATTTTTCGAGTAAGTCTACACCTTGATGTGCAGGTAAATTAATTACGAGTCTGAAGTAATACTCGTTATTTTCTGGATCAATGCTAAAGGTAGTGAATTGATCTAATACATTATTTACTATAGAAAGTAATACCTTATTATCATTCTCATAATCTTCAGCTGTTATATGCTCATATACAGCTGTAGTGATAGCAATACTCTTAAAAAAATCTAGACCTTTCTCATTTCGCCATTGTTTCAAGTAGCGAGTACATCGTCTAAACTGATGACGTAAATCTGAATCATCTTCAAATTTTCCCAAAATTGTATCGGTAAGTTCAGTAGGATTTGAAATATCCCAAGTCTTAAGGTCTTCAGAGGAGAATTC
>NZ_RAXT01000103.1 GCF_003611475.1 Acinetobacter rongchengensis
TTAATTATTTGCTTAATTTCGCTTTGTTTGTATATTTATTACCCATTAATCACATTTTTTCACATTTTTTGATCAAATTTGCTTTAATACACGTGCGATAATTCTTGCTAGAATATATTTCGATGTCGTTAATACTGTTATTGGCTACTTTTAAATACCGTTATTGGCTACTTTTACTCTTAAGAAAACCTCAAGGAATTCTATGCGTCCTTATTCTTTACTATGGGCATGTTTACTAAGCATTGGTGTAATAAACCAAGTGTCTGCCCAAACAAATTCATCTACTCAATCAGATTCTGATGAAACTGTATCAGCAGCAACTTCCCATGCTGTTTCTACGGATGCTATTCCTAATAAAGATTCTGTAGTAGTTGAACAACAGCCTTCTAAGCACCCTAGAATCGATGCTTTAAAAGAACTCAAAAATGTTAATTCTAAAGATTTAAAAGTCAATGCGAATGCTGCTCAGCCTGAGAGTGTAAAAGATCCATTACAACCATTAAACCGTGAGTTCTATCAATTTAACGATGTTTTAGATCGTAATATTGTCCGCCCAATTGCAGTACAGTATTCACAAAAAGTTCCTGGTGAAGTTCGTGGCTCATATCGTTTATTTAGAAAAAATATGGCTGAACCGTGGAATGCGGTAAACCAAATTGCTCAAGGTCGTTTTAGTCGTGCAGCAAAAAGCCTCGGTCGCTTTACGATTAATACAGTGACTTCTTTAGGTTTAGCAGATCCTGCTCGTCGTCTAGGTTTAGGTACTGAAGAAGAGAGCTTAGGGATGACTTTAGGTTATTATGGTGTTCCAAGTGGCCCATATTTGATGTTACCTTTCTTAGGACCAAGTACTTTCCGTGGAGCACTTGATTATCCTGCGCAAAGTTATGCCAAACCGATGACTTATATTTTATCAAATAACAATCAAACTGGATTGGCTTTAGGACAAACCTTCTGGAGTGGTATCGATGCTCGTTCGAACCTTTTAGAAGTTGAGGATGTTTTGCAAGGTGATCGTTATGCGGCAATTCGTGATATTTATCTACAACGTTTAGCATTCCAGATTGCGGAGAAGAAAGGCCAAGGCGAAGAAGCTGTATCTTTCGTAGATGATGGTACAGATGACACTACTGACCCAGTCGATAATCCGTAATAACAATATTTTGTTAAACTTATTTGCTAGTAATTTGTATCGTTTTACTAGCAAAGTATAACTATCTATAGTAAATCTACTTGTTATAACTGTTCATATTTTAGGATCATCTATCTCTTCTATGTATTTCATTCAACCCAGTCGTCAAATTTCTAGCCTTGAGCAAGTCTTAAATGCTCTTCCGGGCTTACAGATGATTAACATTGAAGATATTCATCTTTATGATCCGACGGTTATTACTATTGCTGATGTGCATGATTTTCTACAACATCAATGGTCTTTACCCACTATTGTCATCGCTAAAGAAAATGAGGGCACTGAACTTTCTCAGGCGTGGGAACTAGGTGCATTAGCAGGTTGGGTTTGGACACGTTTACCTGTAAATCTTGAACATTCACTTTTTAAAATTGATGCTCAATATAAACGTAATCAAGACAGTCGAGATCTTCCTTCTGCTGCAGAATTGCAAAAAAAGCTCCTCCCCAATCCAATCGAATTGCAAAACTATAAAGTGGAAACGTTGTTTCAACCCTCTGCTTATTTGTCTGGTGATTGGTACGATTATTGGAAAATCAGTGATAAAGAGATTATTTTCTATTTAGCCGATGTTTCAGGGCATGGCGTGACCAGTTCACTCCTTACCTCTTGGATGGCTGCTTTTCATGGCCGCTCTAAGACTCCAAGAGAACTGATTAAAAAATTAAATGGTATGTTGGTTCAAGAAAATATTGAAAAGCACATTACTATGGTTGCAGGCATTTTAAATCTTGAAACACACCAACTGCGTTGGTCTAGTGCAGGACATTATCCTCCACCTATTATTTTTGAACCTAATCAAGCACCTCGTGTTTTAAATACCAGTAGCTTTCCTTTGGGGTTAACAGAAGACCTTGAAGTGGAAGAGTTTGAATGTACCTTGAATAAGCATGCACGATTCATTATTTGTTCTGATGGTGCTCTAGAACCATTCACTGGTGGATTGAATGAGCAATTCGCCCAATTGGTCTATCATTTGCAAAATCAATCATTTCGTGTACCCGATCACGTCGCAGATGATATTGCAATCCTTAGCTTTAGAAGAATGAATTAATTTAAAAATCAATCAGATAATTAAATATAGACTATTAACCTATACGCAAATACTTGAGTATAGACTTGCGCTATGTGATAATTTTCCTATCCTTCTCTGCAAATGGCATTTATATGTCAACAGGTCATGTTGAATATGCAAGCTTGAATGGAACGCATATCTTCAAAATTATTGGTGAAGTGCGAGCCCAGTCTTGTATAAGCTTAGACAAACTTTTGGCGAGGATTGAACAACAAGAAAACGTCGTTGGCGCTATTGTTGATTTAACCGAAACCACATTTATTGATAGCACAGTTCTTGGAATACTTGCTAAGTTAGGCTTAAAGCTTAAACAAGTTCACCATATCCAAGCGGTCATGCTGTCTACAAATCCAGATATTACCACTCTAGCCAATAGCATGGGTTTAGGGCAGGTTTTTGTCATCTTAAATTATTGTGGCGACCCTCAGGTATGCACCAAAGCATTGCTAGATGAGAACATCACTCATAACTCAATGTTATGTACTGTACTTGATGCACATAAAACGTTAATGAAACTTAACGAAAATAATCAAAATATGTTTGAACCATTAGTCAAACAACTTGAAAAGCAACAAGATACGATGAAATGCACTGCCCCAAATCAGGAAAGTGTTTAATCATCATTTCAAAGTAATATTTTCAAGGATGCAATATGTCTTTACTTTCCGTTGTTCAGATGAATTCTCAGAATGACATTGAAGTCAACTTCAGTGTCATTGAGTCATTGATCCAACAAAGTAAAGTCAATGGTGCTTCTTTGATTGTTTTTCCTGAAAATTTTGTGTGTTTCGCTGCGGGTAAGCAACGTGAAACAGCTGAACGTTTCGAAGAGTTTCAAAAGCGTCTTGAGCACTTGGCACAGCAATATCAAATTTGGATTGTTGCTGGGACTTTGCCCTGCCCGTTCCGTCCAGATGGTTCAATCATTCAAGATGGTCGTGTACGCACTGTAAGCCTGTGTATCAGCCCTGAACGAACAGAAGCACGTTATGACAAAATCCATTTGTTTGATGTACAAGTGGGCGATGCTGTGGGTGGTTATCAGGAGTCTAAATTCTTTGAGCCGGGTACTGAGCCCGTTATTGCAAAAACTCCTTTTGGCAATATTGGCTTAATGGTTTGTTATGATTTGCGTTTTCCTGAACTTGCACTGACGCTTCGGGCGCAAGGTGCAAATATCCTCACTGCTCCTGCTGCATTTACTTTTACCACAGGGCAAATGCATTGGCAGCTGTTACTTCAAGCACGTGCAATGGACAGTCAATGTCAGGTACTTGGCGCTGCTCAACAAGGTTGGCATGGTGAAAAACGTCAAACTTGGGGACATGCTGGTGCAGCGAATAGTCGTGGGCAGATTTTAGAGATTGTCAATGCTGAAGGTACACAATTAATCACTGTACCTTTTGATCTTGAAGAACAAGATTCCATTCGCGCATCTATGCCACTCATGCAACATCGAAAATTAATCACATTCTAGTTTTAAACTTATATTTTCATATCATTTCCGAATATTGAAAAACAATCTTATACTGAGAACGAAATGAGTATTCCTGAGGCGAGTATGCAAGACTCTTCTGTTTTAAATCTTGATAATCAACTCTGCTTTATGGTGTATTCAACAAATCTTGCTTTAAATCAAATTTATCGGAAAATACTTTCACCTTTAGGACTGACCTATCCACAATATTTAGTGATGTTGGTTCTTTGGGAAAAGGATGGTTTAACTGTATCTGAAATTGGTGAAAAATTATTCTTAGAATCTTCTACGCTAACCCCGTTATTAAAAAAATTACAAAACTCAGAATTGCTTGATCGTATTCGTTCAACCAAAGATGAACGTCAAGTGATTATTACTTTAACAGCGAAAGGTCAAAAGCTAAAAGAGCAAGCTATTGATATTCCAAATCAAATACTAAAAGCAAGTGCTTGTGATATAGAAAAATTAGTTGAATTAAAACAACAGCTATCCACTCTACGTACTAATATTCTCAAATGAATTAATGAAAAATTACATAAAATATACTTGCTTAAATAAATATATCGTATACGATATATTTGAACTCGATCGAAAGGAAGAATTCCAATGTCATTAGAAAAAGTCGTATATACAGCTCATGCAAAAGCAACTGGCGGTCGTGATGGTCGTGCAACATCTTCAGACGGTATTTTAGATGTTAAATTGGCAGTACCTAAAGAAATGGGTGGTGCAGGTGGTGGTACAAACCCTGAACAGCTTTTTGCAGCGGGTTATTCAGCATGCTTTCTTGGTGCAATGAAGTTTGTTGCGAATCGTGATCATTTAAAAATTACCCCTGATGTTTATATCGAAGGTGATGTCGGTATTGGCCCTATTCCAACAGGTTTTGGTATCCAAGCGACTTTAAACATTCATTTAGAAGGTTTAGAGCAAGCGGAAGCGCAAAAACTCGTTGATGCTGCGCATATTGTTTGCCCATACTCAAATGCTACTCGTGGTAATATTGATGTGACGTTGAATGTGATTGTTTGATTTTTCTCATAATAATCTACCTAGAAATTAGTTTTTAGGTAGATTTAATGTTCTTTTATTATACTATATTTGTTTAACTTCTATGATTTTGAAGAATAGATATGAATTGGGCAGA
>NZ_RAXT01000104.1 GCF_003611475.1 Acinetobacter rongchengensis
TATTCTCGCAACATCTCCACGTTCAACCCAAACCACTGTTAATAGTCTACCACGATTGCTTAAACCGACTGATATTAGTCGTTGTTCATCATAGTGTCCTACATCCTCAAAAGAGATCAATGCAGGATCAAGGAAAATACTACAGACCTCCTCGAACGTGATTTCTCGCCCTCGATAGACTAAATCCATTTTTTGGTCATGCCATTCAAATAACAAGCCGTAATATTCAATTAATGGCATGATTACCTCTTTTCCTCTCGTGAAATAAAAAATATGCCTATTATTTTGGGTCTATGACACAAAAATCTCCATTTTTTCCATATCCGCACTGCTTTTTCATCACACGAACACACGGTTTAGATTCCTCTCCAACAGTACAGCTTCCAATATCAAACTGGATACCTTGCTGTCTTAAGCTCTCGATCTGAGGGATATTTTCTAAAGGTTTGATATAAACACTGAATAACCAAATGATGCCAAGCATCAGAATGGCGAAAATGCCTAAAATAATGGTGATGATTTTCCATGAAAATTGATCACTAGTTGATTCAATCGAGTTTTTTAAATGTCCAAGTGCCTTAGCGGTCTTGATAAGCTCTGCTGTACCCTCCTGTAAGCCCGTATTTAGCGATTTTGATACAGTGCTATGGGTTTGCTCTGCGATGACCTTCTGAATGTGTTCTTTCGTGATTTGAAGCTCTTTAACGGCCTGATTGACTAGGTTCTGCTGTTGTTCTGCAACTGCCATCAGTGCATATAACTTTTTTTCATCAGGTGTCATCGGCTCATCCCTCTAAACTTCATTGTTTTCTGTTGCTCTCGTTCTAATTTCTGCTGTTCTTTGTACTGCTGTAAGGCAAGCTGTTTAAAGCTGGCAAAATCAGCCTTAAAACTCTCAATGCCCTGTTTAATTTCTTTGTCTGAGATAGGGCTGTTTTTGAGGTCTTTCAGGTCGTTTTTAGGGTCGCCTAAATCTAGTCGCTCAAGCTCTTTATAGGCTGTACGTGACTGTTGCAAGGCTTCCCTGATTTCAGGGTCTTTGGCTTGGCTTGGTAAGAGTTTCTTTTCAGGGTCTTTCTCTATGCCTTGCTCTTTGTAGCTTCGCATATCAATACGGCTGTCAATTTGGTGTTTTTCCAAATGGCTATTGCATAAATCCGCCCACCTTTGGCGTAGGTCTTTAATATCAGTTTTTCGTTCCTGGTAACTCTTGCCTGTATTGTCTTTTTTAGCTCCGCCACGTTCAGGATTCTTGCTGTTATAGCGTTTGAAATATTGCTCTGGATCTCGTTCGATTCCATCTTGCAGACGTTCATTAAACATGAGGTGGATGTGGGGCTGATCGTTGCCGTCCATTGCTTTAGGGTTATGAATTGCAAACTGATACGGATATTTTGAGCCAATTTCAGACTGAATAAAGTCTTCAACCAGTTCTAGGCGTTGCTCAGCATTCATCTCTCTAGGCAGGGCAATTTCATATTCTCGATAGGTACTGCCATTTTTACGCTCGTAAAGGTCGGCTGCTTGCCAAAAGGTAATCGGATTATGTTCAGCCCATTTCGGCATATTTCCATAGTCACTATGTTCAAGGTCGGATTGTTCCTGTTTCAGCTTTTTTTCTTCGTCCCGATCAATATATTCGGCATGCGGTGCTGCCTTACCTGCCTTACCAACTTTCACACTTAAACGAGCTATCGCCATTAGGTTTTTTCCTGTGCCTTTTTTCGGTCTAGTTCTTTCTTAAATGTTCTTTGATCGAGTATCGAAGCCCACATCATAATGATGATAATTAGCGGTGCTGCGATCACGCCAAAACTAATATCTTTGATTTTTCCCAATACCTGTTTTAGTTGCATGCTGTTGCTCCTAGCTTTGGTACTTCTTTTTTTCATTCAATTTTCAATTGAACGAAAAAAAGAAGTTTCAGGGTTTTAGGGATGAAGTCCCTAACGTGCTTAGGTTTCTCAATGAAATTGAGAAACGTCTAAGCGCGCCATCAAATTTTTGATGGAAGTACAGGCGATAATCTCCAGAACGACTTTAACAAAATTACGTTACTCGAACGTAAATATTTTGTTATCGTTCTTTGAGTATTGAGCCTGTGCTTTTGCGGTATATGAATTAATGGAATTGAATATGAATAATGATTGGCTGTCTGAAAAAATCACATATATTTCTGCTTTAAAGAATCCTAGTGATGCTCAAAAACTTTTACTTGAATTAGCCAAAATTCAGTACAGAACACCCGACCAAGAGAAAAAAATCAATGCCTTGATCAAAGCTGAAAAAGCCATAGATCGAGCAAATAAGCAAAAAGTTGCAGTTAGAAAATTATTGAATGCCGAAAAGGAAGCAGAACGTAAAGCTCGTACACGTCATCTCATTCAATTAGGCGCACTATTTGAAATAGCTAACCTAGATCAGCGTGACCCAGCCGAATTACTTGGCATTCTTCTAAAAACTGCTGAAATTGATCCTAATGATATGAAATGGCAAATTTGGAAAGAGCTAGGACAAGAAACTTTAAATCATCGTAAAAAAGACAAAAAGTGATTGTTCAGAATTTTTATTCAACTTTATCTAAGCACGTAAAAAACTCATCTATATACAGAGGGTCTAAAAATTATATTTTTGATTTATAAAGATAATTAAAGATTACTTTGCATAAGGTGTATTATCTTAATAATAAGGCAACTAAGGTAGGATGAATTTTATGGCGACTGCAATTCGTGCAGATTATTGTACAAATATGACTATAAACAATTGCTCTTTTTCAGGGTTTAACAATTGTATAGAGATGAACTTTTGTACTAACTTCAATATATTAGGTAGTGGTTTTTTTAATTCTAATAATGCTGTCTTTTTATCTAATTGCTACGGAAAAGGAGCTATATCAAACAACTATACTCATAATGTAAATAATTTAATTTCAGTTGCTGATTCAAAACTAAAATACCCTCTTCCTTCAAAAAATAAGGAAAAGCATAAAATCATAAAAAAAGAGCAGAAGAAAAATAGTTCAATAAGGAATATAGAATTTAATAAAAAAATTAAAGAACTTATTAACTTAGAAGCTAACCAAAAATTTATTAAGAGAAATCATCAGTTAGCTTGTAAAATAAAATATATAAAAGCAAATCTTGGAAAATTAGAAGCTGAAAACCTTCTTAAGAACCTAGCCCAGGAATACCTAAAATAACATTAGCTAGACCAATAATAGTAGTTCCAACCTTTAAATACTGATTCAATTTTGCCGAAAATAAAGTTTCAGAAACAGTATCTAAGTTTTTCTCTCTTAAGCTCTTTATTGCACTCACAACTTCTTTAACTTTTTCCTGAGGAATATCTTCTTTTAAATACTCTAAAAGTAAAACCTCAATACTTGAGTCCTGATCTCTCACTACAACACCTTGTTCTACATCAATTAATGTATTTCCTTTAACTTTCGCTAACCCATTCAAATTATTAGGTAAAGAAACTAATGCCTTTCCATTTGTCATAGTATTATTTTCAACTTCTAGTTCCAATTTTTTCATAATATTCTTCTCATAAAATATATTTTTATAGGGTAACAGTTTATTCAAAACTGGTTCAATAGCCTAAGCAGAAAAAGGAGTATTTGATTATCCGCACTACTATACTTCCTAAAAAAAAATGCTCTCAACTTCTCAACTCGTACCCAAAGCGTCGCACTTCGTGCTTTGGCTTTGGAAACGGTTGAGAGAGTTTCGGCAATACTCTCCCTAAAGGCGGTCATTTAAAAAAATGACGCATCCTTTAAGTATTGCCGATTTACCGCATATTCTTTTGGCTTCGGAGCCACGTATATCGGTCGTATCCGCACATAGCTTTGCAAACTATGCAGACAAGGACTAAAGGTCTTGCACCTCTCCCCACACGCTCCCTGTCGAAGTATGGCGGTATCTCTGCGAGGGTTTCCCCAACATACAACTTAACCAACCTATACAACTACTCTTAACGCTCCGCTTTTGTGAGATTCCCCTGTAGCGGTTTAGCCTTTCGACTATCGCTACGTTGCACCAGTGACACTTATTCCCTCCACATGCAACGCATGCCAATCCGTAAAACGGACACGCAGGAGCAGGCAAAGCTCGATCTAGGATGCTTATTTGATGATTTAAAACACGGATTAACGAAGACTTATCATTTTGAGTCTTGATCTAAACACTGTTTATTGTGAAAATAGAGTTCAGGTACAAGCCTTTGTGTGAAATCTGCACGAGTTGGTAGCTCTGCTGATCTTCGTTACTTGATGTTCCACCATCAAATAACTGCGTACCGCTGAATATAAAGCGAAAGCCCATTGAGTTGCAAGATTCAATGGGCTTTTTCTTTGATCAATCAGATATTAAGACAAAAAAGAGAGGTCATATCTAATCATGACTAAATCCCTAATCAAGCACGTTTCAATGCCATAATATGGCGAACCATATCGTTAATATGTTGTTTTGTTTCATTATCTTGTGAACTTAACCATGCAACTACATCAGCATCAAAAGCCTGTGCTTGAGCTATGGTATGGCGTTCCTGTAATTTCTTCACAAAGCTAGGTTTAACCAATGGCGCATTGGTAGGGTCAAAATTTTTATAGCGTTCTAGTTCATTTTGCATTGCTGTACCTCCGCTTTTGGTGATGTGATGGTTCAAATGCAGTGAT
>NZ_RAXT01000105.1 GCF_003611475.1 Acinetobacter rongchengensis
TATTTTTTTATTTAATCTGTCTGTGCTCAACAAGGCTTGGAGGAAATTTCCCTTCCTGCTTTAGCCTTGATAAAGCAGGACTGAACCGTACCGGGTTTGTCGGAGACTTTTTTATTTAAGTTAGGCCACCTGACCTAACGGGTTAATCTTATCATAGTACATTGCTTCTTTGGTGGAAGCCAAAATGCATTGCATCAAATTATTGGGGGATAAACTGAGTGCAAGGAACTTTCAAAGCCAGGTCAATGAGATTCATGCCCGTGTAGCAGTATTAAATAAATTTATGGAATTAGGCCAACCTCATACCCAAGTTATCACTTAAATTTGAAGTGATATGGGGAACCTTAATTTTTAAATCTTTGTGCAACAAGGCCTATTGAATCCGAAAAAGATAATAACTAGGCTTATAGATAATTTGATTTTTTAAATTTCCACAGTGGAAATTTAAAAATATTTTTTTTATTTTTTTATTATGCTAATATAAATTTAATTTTTATATATATTACCCATGACAATATACGTAATCGCAAATCAAAAAGGTGGTGTTGGAAAGACAACGCTATCAACCAACTTAGCTGTTGCTCTGAGTAAAAAAGGCAAGACGACTCTTGTAGATGGAGATGATCAACAATCCTCTATAAAATGGAGTAAACGTAGACTACAAGATTCTATTACAACCATTGCTCTTAAAGATAATTTAAAAGAAGAATTACAACAATTAAAACAAAATAATAAATATATTGTATTGGATGTTGCAGGGCGTGATTCAGCTGAATTTCGTTCAGCATTATTAACAGCAGATGTTCTTATTATTCCAACACAACCTAGTCAAACAGATATTGAAGTACTACCTTTTGTTCTAAGATTAGTAAATACAGCAAAACAAGTGAATAAAAATTTAAAAACATTTGTGGTGTTAAATAAAGCCCCAACTAATAATAAATCTACAGAAATTGATGCTGCTTTAGAGCTATTACAGCAAGTCAAGTCTGTTAAAACACTAAATACAATTTTGCGTGATCGCAAACAATTTCGCGATGCGATGATCGAAGGAAAATCAGTATTAGAAATGGGTAGCAGCAAAGCAAAAGATGAATTAAATGAATTTTTGGTGGAGATCCTGTAATGGCAAAAAAACCATTAATTGTCGATTTTAATGATTCTCTTGAAATGGAGCAGGCATTTATTAATGCAGCAGGAACAGGAAAAGTATCGTTAATATCATCAATTGAAAATAATATTGTTGATGTACCTATAGAACTTATTGACTTCTCAGAGCATCAACCTCGTATTATTACAGATAAAGTTTTACAGGAAGTTGAAATTCTTGCCACGAGTATTGCAACGAATGGACAAATTTACCCTATTGTTGTTATAAAAAAAGAGGAAAGATATGAGCTCGTCGGTGGAGAAAAAAGGTTTAGAGCTGTTCGAGATATATTAAAGCATAAGACGATTCGTGCAATTATTCGAGATGATAAATCCAAGGAAAAAACAGCTTTAATTTCATTGATTGATAACTTACATCGATCGAATCTTAGTGATTTTGAATTAGTCAACGCCATACAAAAACATTGTAATGAGTTTGGATACTCTATACAAAATGTAGAATTTATCACTCAAAAATATCAACTAGATCAATCTAAATACTTTAGATTAATGAGCTTTTATAAACTTCCAGATTATATAAAAGAAGATCTAAAAATAAATCCAAAAGCTATTTCAGGTGCAACTGCACAACAATTGTTAACCGAATTAAATAAACTCGTTTTAAAATTTAATCATCAATTGGTTGAATCTGCCACATTTAATATATGGAAAAAATATCTAAATGAATTTACAGAAACTAATCGTCCATCAAAAAAATTCATTTACGAAATAGAAAAAGCATTAACTGTACAAGAGATAGCTAAAAAGCAAGAACAAAATATCACAAATACGTCTAAAATTAATAAAATGGTACTAAAAGATAAAAATGGTCTTAAATTTGGCTCAATTAAGATTGAAAAAAATCTCAATGGGAAGACAGTCGTAAATATTCGTACTAGTTTAAATGCTGAATTTAATCAAGAAAAAATTGAAAAACTAGAAGCTTTTCTTGCTGATTTAGACGATAAGGTATAAAAAATTATAAATTTCCACAGTGGAAATTTATAATTGAGTATCCAATATGTTATAGATTGATATTGGATACTACCATTTACCATATATATAAGATTAAAAAATGATACATAAGAAAGGTTATCATCAGAAAGGTAGTTGATCTTCTGCAGGATCTAAAATTTCATCCATATCAGAATCTGCAATATTTTTATCTTCATGCTCTGCCATATTATCTTCAGACGCATCTTTTTTAAAGATATTCATATTGCGTTTTGCTTGTATCCAAAAATAGTAATCCAGATCAATAAGTTTATGATCATTCAATATATCTAACTTATTTGTTAATAAGCTACGCATCGTTTTTTTAGCTGTAATCGTATCCAAATCACCTAAAAAATAACCATAATCGTTTAAGAAAACATCACAATTCACTAAAACTGTGATTTGCTTAGAGCTCAACTTAGTGACTGGTTTAATATATTTAACGCGTTCTTTATCTTTAAAGTGTGATCCATCATCACTATATGGAATTGCATTTTTAAGATGTTTTTCTTTTAATCGATCAATAATACGTTGAAAAATTAGATTTCTATGCTCTTCCTTCATTTTGTAAGTAAAACGTATACCTACAACAAATTTTCCATTTTTAATCGTTTCATAATCAATTTCAAGATTACTTAACTTATTAATTTGTGTTTTAGCAACATTCAAAACACGGCTTTTTAAGTTATCGATTAGTTTATATTTATCTTCAATATCTAAAGCAAAACGCAATCTTTCCAAACTTATATCATGAATTTGCTGAATACCTAATGACTCAGCTTTCCATAATTCAGAATTGAGAATCCTATAAATCCGCATGGCATAATTAGAACGCATCCGCATAACATAGCGAATTTGGTGTGTACTAAATGAATGCGTCATACCTGTCGGATTAATTAAGTTGTAGAAGTAATTATAAAATTCTCTAGCAAAACGAATCTGCATGCATTTAGTTTCTTTACTATAATGACAATAAATAATCATTGGTACCTTAATTGGTGTAGGATCATCTTTTTTCTTGATCAACATTACCTTAGGCTTATAACTATCATAAACACGCTGCAAGGCCTTTTCACCATACCGATGAATTTCATATAGCTCACTTGCTGTGACAACATCTTTATCTAAATCTTTTTCTGAAATCAATTCACCAAAATTAGCTGCACTAATCGTAATTAACTCATCTGGATCAAAGCGCATATTTTTATTTAGTTCATTTTTGCGCACAGCAACCATAGCACAGTACACTAGCTTTTCTTCATTAGCTTCATAACTGTAATTTGCAGTGGTCATATCATTACGTGTAGCCACTAAATCAGTGTATTGAACACGACGAGAAGAAGGCTTTATTAATTCTGTACTTTTCAAACCAAACTCCGTGGTTACAATTTTATAACCATACATTAATAACATTTTGTATTGAAATCAACAATGAAAGCAAACAGATCAATAAAAATATATCTTTTAGCTTACGGACAAAACGTATGGTTATTCACAGATATTTAATAAAATTATCAACAACGGACAAAACGTATGGTCATTTCATATAATCTAATAAATAATGAGAACAGGACAAAACGTATGGTTATATCAAAAATAAAATTCAAATAAGCTCAAAGCATTGCTATTAAATGCTTTTAATGTCATTACAATAAAAAAAATAAGTAAAATAATCCAATATATCAATAGAAAGAAAAACCAATCTTCAATAAAAAAGCATGTACATCGGACAAAACGTATTGATAGTGCTTAAAACATCATCATTTATTTGGAATAGAAAAAATTCATGGTTATAGTTTTTATTGTGCTAACTGCAATGAATATTTGTATATTCACTTTAAGAGAATTTTTACTATTGATAATTTTGTGGATAAATTGAGACAAAACGTATGGTTATAGGACAAAACGTATGGTTGAACGGACAAAACGTATGGTTGAACGGACAAAACGTATGGTTGAACGGACAAAACGTATGGTTGAACGGACAAAACGTATGGTTATTAATGAATAACCAATTGAATTTAAATATAAAAATATCCTTATAAACCTTATTAAATATATATAAACATATATAAATACTTATAAACCTTTAATTTAATTTTTTAATAAAATTTTAAATAAGACGAATTGAAGCAACAAGTGCAACACTATAAAAACCAGCGATCACTTCACTGAGTGTATACCAACATAGTATCTTTCTAGGACGATTATTTAGACCAAACTCTATCTATTCTATTCGCTCTTTTGATACATCATCAAACGATAAGGATTTTGGCAAATATTCATTCGTATTTTCATTTTTAGCGCGTTGATTAGACTTTTATGGATCCACAAAGTAAGTGTCTATGCATGCATCTGTTATCCTACTATGCTCTGAAAACTCCTTACCATTATCAAAAGTCACACTATAAGCATGACTGCTACGCAAA
>NZ_RAXT01000106.1 GCF_003611475.1 Acinetobacter rongchengensis
CGGTATACCGATATTTACAAGTTAGTGAATAGCTTATTGGGATTAGCAACTAAATTTAGTTTAACTTATAAAAATCATGAAACACTGTTCGAATTTTAAGCGTGGAACGTGAAAAATCACAAAAAAAGCCCACCTTGGGGAAGGTGGGCTATCAACTAGAAACTACAGCATTGATTTCTAAGTGGAATTATAACGCATTTCGTATAAGGTGTATTATGTTAATTTTAGGAAAACTTAAATTAAGATTTCAATTTTAGGGTCATCAATATTTTCTAATATGCCCTTATAAATCTCGTAATTTACTATGTCATAGCAGACAAAAAAGACTTCTTTCACTTCATTATAAAAAGGTAATTCTGACAAGATAGTACCTATAGCAATTTCTGCTGCTAGCTGCTTAGGAAAGTTATAGACCCCAGTTCCCATATTCGGAACAGAAACTGTTTGAGCTTTAATTTCCTCTGCTTTTCTTAAAGCACTACTATAAGTATTACACAATAATTGTGGTTCATTTTTTTCACCATTTAGCCATCTAGGAGCAACCGCATGAATAACAAATTTAGCAGGTAGGTCACCTGCAACGGTTACTTCTGCACAGCCAGTCTGACAACCACCTTTTGTTTTATTTAGATGGATACAAGCCTCTTTCATCAGAGATCCTGCTTTTTTATGAATGATATAATCTAGGCCACCCCCACCTAATAAAGATTTATTTGCAGAACTAATAAGAGCATCTACTGGAAATTCTGTGATATCTCCATGAATTAAATTCACTTTCTTTTTCATAAGAATTAGAGGTTATGATACAAGATACATAATCATATATTTAAATAGAGGGGTTTATGGAAAAGGGTGCAATAATTTCAGATTGTAGTAAATATCGTTATTCACTTTGGCGTATTTGGGATAAAGAGAAACCTATATTTACATTTATTGGCCTAAATCCTTCAACAGCAGATCATATTCAAGATGATCCAACTATCAATCGCTGTATTAACTTTGCTAAAAGTTGGGGGGGGGGTGGCATCTACATGGCTAATCTTTTTGCATATAGAGCCACTGATCCACAAGAAATGATGTCTCAGGAAGATCCAATTGGCCCTGAAAATGATGCTTACTTGCAGCAATTAGCTACAGAATCTCATCAACTTATTGCTTGTTGGGGAAATGCTGGAATATTTAAAGACAGATCAACTTTTGTAAAACAACTTCTAAAAGATAAGCTCCATTATCTTAAATTAAATAAAAGTGGAGAACCTGGGCATCCTCTGTACATACATTCTTCAACAGAATTAAAGCCTTTTTTAGAACCCATTTAACATAATAGAGCTTATACGAAACGTACTCATAAATAGTTTTATATTTCAAAAAGTTATGCTATAAAAAATTGGGACGCAAAACCTAAAAAGCCGACTTGGAAACAAGTCGGCTTTTTTATGAACGGATTTGATACTTCTTGCCAATGTTTTTGATGATTTTTTAATCAAAATGAAACTTTAGTGTGCATTATCAATCCATAGAGAGCTTAAATCATCCCCAATTTCTGCGGACAACTCTTGGGATAAAAATAGGCCAACTTTGTAAGCTAAAACTTACATAGATTTAAGGATTTTGCGGATTGGTAATTCAAGGCATTAATCCTATGATGGCTATACAGGGAACAGGATGTTTCCAAAAAAACAAGAATAAGAAAGTAGCGCAAGGAATGGGCAGCACGAGATCAGCAAGACGAGCAACCCAATCTAAAAAAGCCCGACAGGATGTCGGGCTTTTTTATGTCTTGAATCTGGATTTCGTAGATGAGATTTTATGTTAAATGCATGACCAAAAAGCCCAATTTATGGGCTGTTATTCCTAAGTAGAAATGTCCTACCTAATAACCAAATAGAAATGTCCTATACAGACACTTCCAAGTCAAGCACAGGATTCAGATTTCGTTCTTTGATTACTGTTTTCTGTGCACGTCTGCTCGGCATCTTTTGAGAACGATTGCGTTTGTTTTGCTGTTCTAATTCTTCGTGCTGTTGTTGAATATGATTGAGAACAGCACCTAAACGTTTATTCTCAACAACCTCTCGCTGGTTGAGCTGACTTAATTTATCGAAGATGCTGTAATTGATTTTTCTTCCTTGATGTTCAATGGCTACCGTGCCATCCGGGTATTCCAGAAACTCAAGATACTTGCCGATCAACCTTTTATTTTCTTCGGTATTTTCCAGTAAATATACGCATTTATCATAAGTAATCGTCAGGCTGTTCGTGACTCTGCGGGGTTCACGCCAGGTAAAAACATCATCTAATTCTTCGGCTGTTTCAGTGACAGTCCGGTGTAGATCCTTGGGATTAAAGGCCATATTGGCAAATTTACGATTAAATTGCTCGATAAAGCAGGGCAGCCAGGCATTCGCTTGCTCAATCGAATAGATGCCTTCCAGGCGCATTTCTTTAATCAGACGGTCCTGAAGCGTTCTATTCGCCCGTTCTACACGGCCTTTGGCTTGTGGTGAATTGGCGAAGATGATATCGATATTGAGGGTACTGAGTACGCGTCCAAACTGGGTAATCTTGGTGTCTTTCTTGCTGCTTTGATTCACCCTGAAGACTGAATGTTTATCACTGTAAAACGCCAACGGCTTACCATGCTGCTCAACATACAAACGTGTTGAAATCATATAGTCAAATGCTGATTCCGACTCACAGAAACGTAAATGCTGTAATTTTCCTGTGGCATCATCGATAAATACCAGCAGACAGCACTTAGCAGCGCGTCCTTCAAACCAGTCATGGTGTGAGCCATCGATTTGAATCAGTTCACCATAACAATCTCGGTTATAACGAGGCTGATACGGGCGTTTCAGGCGCTTGGCGCGAGGAATCCACAGATCGGCTGCAATCATCCAGGAACGCAGTGTTTCCACTGAAATATCGAATCCATGAACAGTGGTGAGCTTTTCATGCGCTAAAGTGGGTCCGAAACCATGCAGTTGATCCGAAACAATATTGAGGCACTTGAGTCTGAGCTCTTCAGGAAGCCTGGAATTGCTGATTTGGCCACGTGCAGCATGTGCTAATGCAGCTGGGCCTTGAGCTTTGTATTTTTGCAATAAACGTCTGATCTGACGTTCTGAAATATGAAGTAGCTGAGCAGCTTGGGACTGGGTTATGCGTTGATCACAGATTTCTTGCAAGACCGACAATCGTTTAAGTTCTTTATCCGACATAGACACCAACATATCAAACCGTCCGCTAAGAAAATTGCAAAAGTGCATATTCTAAAAGCGGACATTTTTACTTTGGAGAAACCGGACATTTCTACTTGGGGCTTACATGGGCCTTTCGTATAAGGTGTATTATGTTAATTTTAGAGAAATTTAAAGCCCAACATAATTAATTAGGATTTAAGTATGTATTCAATTTCATGGACATTAAAGGCTTCTCTTTGATAAAATCAATTTACTAAAACTAATTTGTTATTATTTATGAAACCAGTCCTGTTAATAATTGATGTTCAATCAACTTTTAATCCTCCTAACTGGTTAATACAAAAATTAGAAAAATTGCTGCCTTCGGTTCATTCAATCGCGACTATAGAACTACATGATGAATCAATAGTTCCCTTCAAAAGCCAGCTAAATTGGGCTCCATCGGAATTTGATGAATGTCCACTAAAAGTAGAGAAAGTATTTATTAAGTATGGATATTCTCCAACAGATGACTTGATTCAGTATTTGAAAGGTTTAGATACTCAACAAGTTTATGTATGTGGTATCCAAACGGATACGTGTGTTCTTGCTGCTGGTTTTAGATTATTTGATGCTGGTCTTTTCCCCTGCTTAGTTACAGATTTAACTGTAGGTTCTTCTTTAGATCGAAGTGGAAATTTAGGAATTCAACTTTGGAAACATCATTTTAGATCAATTACTACATCTGAAAATTTATCTTCTAATACGATGATTTAACATAATGGCTGTTATACGAAACGAGAG
>NZ_RAXT01000107.1 GCF_003611475.1 Acinetobacter rongchengensis
ACCTATTGCCATGTCTGCTCAATGTGTCATTGGTGCTATGTCACATATCGCTCAAGCTCATGTAAATGCACCACATCCGTTTAATGCTCAAGGTGAGCCATGTAGTTTGTATTTACTCACTGAGGGGCAAAGCGGTAGCCGTAAGAGTACAAGCCGAAATATGGCAGACAAAGCCATTATTCAACATGAACGTAAACAATACGAGCAATACCGCCGTGACCTTGAACAATGGAAAAGTGGACAGGCAAGCTTAGGGAAAAAGGACAAAGAGGCATATTGTGCCGAGAATCCACCACCCAATGACCCTAGTACGCTTTACAGTGATATTACCCTTGAATCAATTGCAGGGCTTTATGTGGATGGTGTACTCAATAACGCCTCTATTGCCAGTGATGAAGCAGGTCAATTCTTTGGTGGCTATACCATGAAAGGTGATACACGGACTCAAGCCATTGGAGGTTATGCTAAGTTATTTGATGATGGTTTTGTGGAGCGTACCCGATCTAAATCAAATTTAAATGGTAGTGGTCGTGCCTATGATGTTCGCCTGACATTCAACCTACAGGGACAGCATGAAGTACTAGCCGATGCACTCAAAGACCCAGTGTTAAGGGGGCAAGGCTTTCTACCTAGATTCATTTTAACCATTCCTGAGAACTTGGCAGGGACACGACTACAAGATGCAATTTATCAATCTAAAAGTGCCAATCACGACCATAGGTTAATAGCCTACTGGACACGTTGTGAATACTTACTTGATGATCGCCCTAGACCTAATGCAGATCAAGAGCTACACAATGGGCGTTATGTTATTCCCATGAATGACCAAGCCAAAGAAATAGATTTAGCCTTTTATAATATGTTTGAGGAGTTACAAGGCAAAGGGAAACGCTATGAATACCTACAAGCATTCGCCAGTCGTGCAAGCCAGTTAGCACGGCGTTTAGCGACTGTATTCGCTTATTTTGAGGGCTTACAGTGGATTGATGCCAGTACCTTAAAGGGAGCGTGTGAAGTCGTTAAGCACTCACTCAATGAATGGGCGATGTATGCAGATATTGAGGTTAAAACCGAAAGTGATGCAGAGAAGTTAATTAAATGGTTCGCAAAATACTGTAGTAATAAAAAAATTGACAAACTGGCATATTCTAGTTTTATGAATAGTTGCCCTCGTCCTATGCGTGGCAGTAAACAGAAATTAGAGCCTGTTTTAGGTGAACTCATTGATAGCCACTATTTAAAAATAGAGGAAACTTCTAAAGTCCGATATGTTTCAATTAATCCTATTTTACTAGGAAGTATGGCTTAACGGCTTAATTACCTTGAAAGCTATACTATGTAAGGCTTTCCATTAAGCAATATATCGTTTAATACATTGGCATAATGGCTTAACGAGTAAGATACTCACATTGATTAAGCCACTATGCCAAATCCTTTTTATAGTGTTTGCCAAATGAAAAGGCTTACTACATGAGGCTTACAGTCAAATTAAGCCATTAAGCCAAATACTATAGAAATAATGAAAAATATGATTTCTTTGTTTTAACCTGAAATCCAAAGAAATTATTTTTGATGTTTATTGCTTAAACTGGACACGTAAAAATTATGGTTACATCAATAGGTTTAGTGAGCTGAGCTATAGAATCATGTGAATGAAAATCAATATTCACGAATGAGGGATTAAAAAATGACTTTTGATGAATGGTATAAAAATGTAAATCTACAAGGTTTAAGCATAGAAGATGTTGCGAAAATGGCATTTGAAGTTGGGCAACATTCTCAAATTCAGGTAGATCATTTTTTAAGTATAGGAAATACCCCACAAATAACGGCTGAAGATTATCAAGAATGGAAAAAGGGAAAAACAGACTTTGAAGTACTTGAAAGTTATTATGATTCAATAGCATATTTTTTTCAAAAAAATGGCGATGAAGAATCCAGAGAGTACATGAAGTTAATTTCAGAATATACTGGCTATTATATTGCTGATATTAAAGGTGATTTTTATCAAATAGATTTTTTTGAAATTAATGAAGTTTATGAAGGTTTTAAAAAAATTTATAGATCGACAACCTCATATAAACAGCTTTCAGAATTACAAACAGATGAAGTAATTTTTTTACGAGCCAAAGATAATTATGGGTTTCAAAATGAAATTGTTGAGTCTCATTTTACTGTTTGGATCTCTATGCAGTTTGAAATTTTAAAGTTAAAAAATGCTCTAAATGAAAAAGAAGAATCCAATAGTTATTTGAGTAAATTACTTGCTGAACAATAAATTCAGTAAAAATAGTGGGCAAATTTTAATTGTATGTTTACTTAAATTTTCAAGAAAAGAGTTAAAAATGTAAGCTCTATTTTTCCTTTTTGTATGACTTAAACTTACAAAAAATGATGGATTGTCATCAATAAGTATTAGTTTGTGATTCTTTTTTTTGTTTTTAATTTTTTATTAATTTTTTCAATAACTTGTTCCTGTTGTTTTTTGATTTTTAGGGTTGTTTTAGCTATTCTGCAAAACAACCCCATGAAGCTTTTTGTCAAGTAAAAAATTTAATAGGTTTTCGAGATGAAAATGCCTAATCTATTTCAGGATCTATGCATTTCTAAGTTATCAAAATTAATAATGAATTTTTGATTGAATTTGATGCTTTGAAATTTTCTTTTACCTCATATTATTACTAGCTAAACTTCAGCTAAGTCAGGCACAATTAAGCGAATAAATTTCTAGTTTTACAGCCTTCGGGCAAGCGGTATTTTATCAAATGACAAATAATAATTTTTCACAGGTTGCAGCATTCATCTGGTCAGCAGCTGATTTACTTCGTGGTGACTTTAAACAATCGCAGTATGGTCGTGTGAATGAGTTATTTATGACAGATAAGCTGACGGATCAGGACATGATTAATTATGTGCAGACCGTTGCGGATAAGATGTTTGAAAACACACGTATGATGACGCAGATCCACAATAACCCACGTGAGCAAGCGATGTTAGGTGAGTTTGATACGGCATTAGATGATGCCGTCTTAGATAGCAATACTGCGCATATGGAACAAATGACACAGCTTATGAGCGACCCAGCCAAGATGAAGCAGTTTGCGCATATTATTTATGATGTGTTGGTGAATAAATATTAATTAATGTAAAAGCATTCGAAGTAAAAGGTTATAAAAGTGGAATTAGAAGAGTTTAAGCAAAAATTTAATTTACCAAGAATTAATAAGTATCAGGAGATGATGTCTGAAGAGCAGATACAATACTTCTGGCATTTGTTATTTGCAATTAAAGAGATCTTTCCAACAATAGATATTTACCATGCAGGGTTTAACTTGGGGTATTTAGGTTTTGGAAACAAGGGGTTAGATGTTAGTTATGTACGTGATTTTTTATTTGTAATGCATTTTGGACGAGATAAAAATAAACAAGTGCAGTTTATTTTATATATTGCAGATAAATCATTTAAATTTGAAAAAATTAAAGAGGTGATGATTGATCAAGCCTATGATGATGAAGTAAAAGAAAGTATTGAGTTAAAGGAATGGTTATTAAAATTTAAAAACGTAGCTTTAGAGGTAGGAATAAATTGTGATGGACACAGTTTATTTCCTGTTGATTATGATAAAAATGTCTTTTTTTCTACGGATGAGGCTAAAAAATATTTACAGACTCGGTATCAGCAAATAAAACCTGAAACACAAAAAATTATAGGATTTAAGAATAATTTGAACCGAGAGTTAGCACTAATTTTAGAAAAGAATACACCATCGATTTTCATTGGATTGAATCCTAAAGGTAATGAATTTTTTGACTTTCAATTTATTGAAAATCGTAGTGATGAACTTCATGATGTATATAATAAAGAAAAAAGTCGGCATTCTGGTTTGGAAGTAAATGCACCAAGTTTATATATTGGTAATGAGGCGTATTATATAGAGATTAATACTTTACAGGATTTAAAGAGTTTATGAGAG
>NZ_RAXT01000108.1 GCF_003611475.1 Acinetobacter rongchengensis
TGGCAACTATTAATTATTGCCATCTTTTTTTGATATAGATCTATGTAATCAGGTTATTTTAATATGTGAGCCTTATTTTATTTAATTAAATATAAATAATTGATATTAGTTTTATTCAACGTATACGGTGATTTTAATTGATTAAAATATTTTAATTACTGAACCACTACCGTTGTTAAATTCAGCTTCATTAATATTTTAAGGAAAAAATTATAAACGCCACTTAATAACTATTATGGAATCTCAGATGTAGAGCACACGGCTCAAAACTTGGAGATTTTAAAATGTCACATTTCACAGTTGCAGTAGTTACCACCCCTGATGGTGATGTTGTAGATGCCCTAGAACCATTTTACGAATTTGAATGCTCAGGCATTAAAAACAAATATTGCATTTCAGAATCATCATTGGACGAAATTAAAGACCAATACGAATCGACAGAAATCACTTTGATGAAAAACTCAAAGCCTATCATAGATGATGGTGAAGAACGCTATGCGTTTCTTGACGACCCTCGTTTCGTGCGTGATGCAACAGACTTAGAGCTTTATGCCATCAAAAACAACAAAGGTGATATTTTTGCTGACTTCCCGAACGGCGGTAAGCATTTATCAGTGGTACAGGTCAAAAACGATGATGGTACGTACTCAAGTCGCATTCGTGATTTAGGCATGTTCATTCAATGGCATCAAAAAGATGTGCCATGTACTGAAGTGTTTGAGCTTCAACAGTTCATTAACTGGTATAACGAAAAAGTTACGCCGACTGTTTTGACAGGTGAAAAACCTGATGAAAGTTGGACAGAATGGATAGAGCTTGATGCTGACGGTAAAGTGGTCGATTACTTCACCACCACCAACCCGAATCCGAAATACGATTGGTATGAAATCGGAGGACGTTGGAAAAACATGCTGTTGCGTCTTGATGGACGAAAAGTGGATAGCTGCCCGATTGGTGAGCTAGATTTTGAAACCGAAATCAACCGCTTAAAAACCGAAGCTAACCGTGTTTATGACTATTTTGAGAAGTGTATCGGTGATGCTTCACGTACTTGGCGGTCATGGGCTGATGTTTGGTCTGATGAATCAATCGAATCAGTGAACGATAAGCGTAATTTCTATCATAACCAAGATGCAATCTTATTAATGAAAGCCAGTGATACGGATAACCTGTTTGGCATATTCGGACATGAATTTGATGAATTTTTGGTGAGCCGTGAAGAATTCCTAGCTAAAAAATCAGCAAACCCATTCGGTACATACTGTTTCTTAGATGCGACCAGTGGTGATGAAATAGGCGACTGGACAGGTTCAGAGTGTGGCATGTTTGGACTGGATATTCGCAAGGAAGAAGATTGGGAAAACAAAAACCAAGCCTTGCTCAAGAGCTTTCCAAGCGACTATATAATCACGATTGTTGATTGCCATATCTAAAACCCAAACAGGGATAAGCGTAAAACCTTATCCCTTTTCTTTTGGGTATTTTTTAAAATGCATTCGATGTTTTTTTAATTGATTAAAAAGGTTTTGAATTTTTAAATTTTAAGAAAAATTAAACAGCTATTGCGCTTTGTATAATGAATATAGATTTAATCACTATCCTAAAGGGCTTTTAATATGTGGAATACATTAGTTTTAATTCGTAAAACCGCAACGTCAAAAGAAATAAAAGACAAAGCTGATATGTATTTAAGCCAGTTAAATACTGCAACCATTTCAGCATCTCTTAAAGCTGAAATACTCTCTTTTATCGAATCTGTTTTAAACGATTAATCAACTTAGGCTCAACGCCTACAACTTGGAGAAACCCCATGAATTACTACAACACATTCACCATTCCATGCAATTTTAAAGTACAGCACATTGAAGATGGTCAATTTGTCGTGTTTTTTGCTGATGGCACTCAGTTAAGTTACCAGATTGAAAACACCAGTAAGGTTAAATGGATTGAACCTGAAGCATTCAGTTTAGAGCAAGTACGCCTAAGCTCAAAAGAGCCAATCAATGCCGATGATATTGACATCATTAAGTATGCTTCATACCGCTTAATTGCTGACACGCCATTGATTGATGATGATGGTAGCAATCCTGAACCTGATTGCCTTTACTGCAAAAAATCTAGTGACACTCTTAACAGCCTCATACTTCAAGTCACTGAAGCACATACCCTCTCATGTTGGCTACTGACATCAAACGGCGTTCATATCCTAGATATTAATGAATTGACTGAAGCTTAATAACAACAACCAGTGAAGCATGTCTATTGCTTCACTGGTTGGCAGTTGAAAACCGCATTCGATGTTTTTTAATTGATTAAAAAAAGGTTTAGAAATTTGGTTGTGGCCAGCGCTAGATCTGGCGCACCAGGATCAATGCTTATTTGTATGGTACCTTAATTGCTTCCATCATTTTAATAGCATCCTCATTACTATTTTTAGCTGCTATCTGTTAAAAGTCGCAGCAAGGACCAGTAAAACAATAATAAAAATAAATAATTTTAAAAAAGTTTTTGGTTTAGGTTCTATCTTAAAATAAACATATTGAAGCAGAAAGCTTAAAACTTGGAGTTGAAATGGTTACTATTAATGAATTACTTAGCAAAAACCTTGATCGCAAATATGGTCCAATTGAAGCGCATGAAGTTATAGAACTTGTTCGTGTAACTCGTGCGCCAGAATCAATAAATAACCCTTCAATGCCATCAGTTAGAATTTCTACTGCAGATCTGCACCATATGGTTGAACAAGCTAAAAAGTTCAATTTGTGGGAAGAATGGTCCACCAAGGTTTTAGCAACTGAGTTGCCATACAACCCTTATCTTAAGCCAGTGTTTACAGGTCATAGTTTCCCACGTTCTAGCATGTCTACTGACAACTACGAAGCATTAGTACGCTCTACGTTAGTGCCGGTGCTACTACCTGAAGATAAAAAGTCTTTTATCAACCTGAATGACAAAGTTATGTCATTTAACAACCTCATGTTTGATATGCCCGATGCGATGGTGAACCATCTCATGACTGGTAAAAAACTTTGGCTATATGCAAAAAATGGGCAAGTGGTCTGGTATACCCGTGCTGAGTATGAGGCGCAAACCAAGTGGAACCAGGCTGAACAGGATGCTAAGAAAAAAATTACTGCATTGTTTGAATTATTCAATGCGCTGCAACAAGCTAAACCGATCTTTGATGCTATCGATCAGAAGAAAAACTTCAGTGCTTTACCGTTCAAATGGTTCACTGGTGTAAAAATTGTAATGTCAGGCTTGTCAGCTGGATCATGGGGCGATGGTGAAAAATCAAATACAGTGACTCACTTGGTTTTTGATGAAGACTACTCAGGATCTAAATTGGTTCGTGAGAAAAACCAGTACTTGTGCTCAGCTGGAGGCTTATTCCCTGCAGATGAAGCAAAGAAAGAATTCAAAATGAAAGTAGGTGAAGTTACCGTGGACACGGTACCGCACCTTGTTACATGTAAAGTGTGCCTAAAACGTATTTTTACGCAACTTGCATTAACTCAATCTAATTAATCAAATTTATAGGGTGTTCATCATGAATAACAAAACAATTGCCAAAAAAATGATTAACCAAGTTAAATCGGTTATCACTGACCCTCAAGCAAAAAGCTTGTTGGCTGCTTATCACGTAGAGACGTCATTTACCCACTTCTACGAAACACACAGCCACATTTACTTGGTTGGTAAAGACATTACTGCAGTCATGGCCAAACATTTTCCATACTTCACGTTTAAGACTCGTGATAACAAGAAAGCCCGTCACGGTATTGGCGATGGCTCAATGTCTGATTGCTTAAACAAGCTGCGCCGTGTGTATCGCTTAGAAATCAAAAAACCGATTAGCGAGAAGTTTATCGCTGAAGCTGGTGCACCGACTTTCACAAAAAGCCAATCTGTAAGTCCTGTTGCTTATTTGATTGATGAAGTTGTGCA
>NZ_RAXT01000109.1 GCF_003611475.1 Acinetobacter rongchengensis
CTCTGTCTGATTCTCCTTAGCAATTTTTAATTGTCCAATTCTTCGTTGTGTTGCTAATCCAATCATATTCATAATATATAGATTGAAAGTTACCTTATAGCCGAAGTCATTCCATGAAGAATGCTCTAATAAAATCAAGTAATCCTCAATTTCGTTAATATCTAAATCTGACGTGTTTACATCACTAATTTTATTACAAATTAAAATTTTCATATATTTCTAAAGTATTAAAAAATCAAAGCTACTCTATAAAAATTAATCAAATATTACTATAAAAAATTAGCCTATTTAACTTATGTTCACCTAGAATCTAATTCATAATTAAACTTATGTTTAATAAGCAATTAAATTAATTACTTAGAGTGTTAAAATAATAACTTATAAAATATTTGGTTCATGAACCTAGCTATGAATGCATATTTTCCTACTAAAAAGGTCTTAAAAATAGACTAAATTTGTCTAGGATAGTGGTGGTAGTCCACCACTAATTAAAAGGTGTCTACAAAATCAGTAGCTATTCAAATATCGTTACTTTTACGGCTATATCTATTTGTAGCGATCAAAATTAAAAAAATTCTGACAATTTGTCGCCTAATAGAGCAACAGTTAATCCAACCAGCATGACTATTGTTCCAACTAGTTTGATCAAGGAAACTGGACGTTCAGTAGCCCCCAACAACCCAAAATGATCAATCATTAAAGAGGAGAGTATTTGTCCAGCTATTGCTAGCCCCAGTAAAGCAGACAGTCCAATTCTTGGCGCAAGAACAACATAGCTCAGCAAGGCACACGAACCTAGAATTCCACCTAAAAGACTCCACCACGGCTGAGTCGAAATAGCAATTAATGAAGGAATTATCTCACCCCGAACCAAAGAATAAACTCCAACACATACCGCACCAACAGTAAATGAAAATAGTGCAGCAGCCACAGGATCTCCACCAATTCCTTTAGCCAGTTGAGCATTCAATGTAGTTTGTAGAGTAATTCCTAATCCTGCTGCAAAGGCCATTAAATAATAGATAACATTCATACTGTTTGTCCTCTTTTATATCGTTTACTCAAGAGGCAGAAATGTCTCAGCAAAAATGTCTGGAGTATAACCAGCGGCAGCAAAAAGATGTTGGCGAGATTCATCAATCGCTGCACGTAGTCGTTCACTATTTACGCCTAATACCTTACCGTCACGCTTCACAATGCGCCCAGCAATCATCACAGTATCAATATTACTGCGCTCGGTTGCATGAACTACAGTGCCAAAAGCATTGCCCGAGGGATAAAGATTAATATCATCTGTTCTAATCAATATTAGATCAGCCTGTTTTCCAATGGATAAGCTGCCAATTTTTTCTTGTAGACCTGCACAAGTAGCACCATCAGTCGTCGCAGCTTTTAAAAGGTTTTGAGCATGAAGCGTCACTGGCGAATGTGCTAAACCACAACATTTGTTCTGATGCATACCCATTACGCGTTGTAAATAAAATGCTACACGCATTTCCATAAACATATCACCACTGTAAGAGGTTTCATTATCTACACTTAAACCAGGTCTAATACCGTGACGTAGAGCTGATTGCATGGCGAACATACCATCTTCGATGCCATAGTGGGCATCTGATCTTGGGCATACGTTTACTCGTACTCCAGACTCGCGCAAAATTTCCCATCCAGCATCTGGCAGTGAAGTACAATGATTAAAGATATTATCTGGACCCAGTAATCCTTGTTGATGCAAACCCTCTAGTTCGGCAGCCATTTCCCCACCAAAAAATTCAGTAATAATTGGCAATCCTAATCTGCGTGCCTCCGCCCACAATTGAGGTTCAAGCTGGGCCATTGCAGCGAGTGATACCAAATTATTTTCTTTATTTTGAAAATATTTATTTTGTAGGCGTTCAAGATTTCTAGGCCAGTTGTCTTTATCCCAATCACCTGAGACTGGTGCGCCAGAAGCGTGTACCGCCCGAATACTGGCATCTAGCAAGGCTTCAACAGCTGCATCAGAGTGAGCGGCAGTACGGCTATTATGCGAGTTATCTATGACTGTTGTGATACCTGCGTCAATACACCCGAGAGCAGTAAGTAAATTACCGATATATATATCTTTAGGTCGATAGTACTTGGCAAAAGAATAATGCGTCGCGTTACAATAATCTTCTAACGTTTCTGCATTCGGATTAATTCGTCGTAGTTGTCCTTCCCATGAATGTCGATGTGTATCCACCATACCCGGCATCACAATCATATTTGAAGCATCAATAACAGTAGCACAAGTCGCTTCAATATTTTCACCAATAGCTGTAATCATACTGTTCTCGATAAGAATATCTCCCCGAACCATATTCCCAATCATGCTGTCCATACTCAGGATAGTGGCTCCACGAATAAGCGTTTTACTTGTGGAGGATTCTGTCAATTGCACAATGTTTCTGTTGTAATCAGTCATATTCATTTCAACTTCAAAAAAAGAATAGTGAAAATTTAATTGAAATGATAATGCTGTAAAAGCTGATTAAACTGTTTTTATTATTCAGTAAAAGCGAATAATCTAAGAGCATGCGGATAGAATTGGGATAAAGGCATGAGATTAGATCGTATTCAGGCAATGCAGATTTTTGTTCGGGTGGCAGAAGCTGAAAGCTTTGTACATGCGGCTGAAACACTTTCACTTCCAGCATCTACAGTAACTAGCACAATTAAAAATCTTGAAAAGTATTTACAAGTACGTTTGTTGAACAGGACAACCAGACGGGTAAACCTAACACCTGAAGGGGCACAGTATTTAATACAGTGCAGAGAAATACTTGATCTTATTGAGCACACTGAATCAAGCCTAACCGATACAATGCAACAACCACAGGGGCAGTTACGAGTTGATATGCCTGCGGGTATAGCTCATTCAGTCATCATGCCCAATCTTAAAGAGTTTCAAAAACGCTATCCAGACATCTATATAATGATTGGAGTCAGCGATAGGCAGGTAGACTTAATCAAGGAAGGAGTAGACTGTGTAATCCGAATGGGAAGCTTGAAAAGTTCCTCACTAGTAGCTCGTCCTCTTGGAAAGTTTCGTTGGGTGACGTGTGCCTCACCTGAATATTTGCAAAAGTATGGAACTCCGCAATCTCTTGAAGATCTAGCATTTCATAAGGCGATTCATTATTTTTCAGACCATAATAGAAATACATGTGAAATGAATTTTGTGGATGATGACGAAAAAAGAATAGTAAAAATGAATACTGATATAGCTGTCAATGAGACTGAGCTTTATATAAAATTGTGTCTTGATGGATATGGAATAGTACAACTTGCAGAAAAACTTGTGTTAGAACATCTAAAAGAAGAGAGATTAATTGCTGTATTGCAAAACTTGTGCCCGTTGCCAGTCACAGTAACTTTACTATATCCCCATCAACGTTTTCTTTCACCAGCAATCCGCGTATTCTCAGATTGGGTTGCAGACCTAATCAGTGAGAACAAAGTAAACTGATTGTGAAGGATTCGTGCGGTCGTGAATAACTTTGATAAAGTCGAAGATTTTTTTAAATAAAAAAAAGCTGTAAAACTTTAAGAAGGATCTAAATATCATATTCTTTAAGTAAAATAGAAATTACTTAAGTTATTGAATTTTGGTTTAAGGAAGAAGTCTATGAACTTAAAGTATCATGTACTCAATTTAACATAATCAACGTTATACGAAATCAATT
>NZ_RAXT01000011.1 GCF_003611475.1 Acinetobacter rongchengensis
CTCACCAACACAACCCCCTTCAGCAATTTTTTTTTGTTTTTATGATTGTTTGATTATTTATTACCCAAAAAAATCTAAATTAGCATGAATTTAACTAAATTTTGAGCTATTTATATTTGTTATTTTTCTTTAAACTGTGCCTGACGGTTTTCATCTTTAAAATTAATCCGAATATGGCCTATTTAATAAATAGAAAAATATTATGTTTAGGAATCTTGCTATTATTTTGCAACTATTCCCATGCCAATTCGCCACACAATTTTTTTATGATGACGTTATCCATATTAAGTTATGCGAAATGGAATACACCGAATCCTCAATTATGTGTTGTTGATAATCCCGATTATGCAACTCAGTTTAGTGCTTATATCAAAACAACCAAGTCTCCATTTTCTGCATTTGCCATTCATGCGTCAGAATTAAGAACACGTCACTGTGATGTCGCTTTTTTTTCAAATACCACTGCTCAAGCTGAGCAAACTTTTATCAATAAATCTTTTAATCCTTCAGTTCTAACTTTTAGTACAAGTAACGCTGAATGTGATATCGGTAGCACTTTTTGTTTATTCAATAATAAATCAGGAAATACCTTCTTTAAAGTAAATTTAGATAGTTTGGCGCAGTCTAAAATACATATTGACCCACGTGTTTTACTACTTGCTAAGAAATCGGATTAAAATAATGATCAATAGTTTTTTTAAATCGACTTCATTACAAACCTTATTTCGTAAGTCTCAATTTACGATTTTTGCGATCACTCTTCTGATTTGTACATCTACATTTGTCAGTATTTCAATCTTTACTGTTGAATCTTACGCTAAACAAAATTTACTCTTAATCAGTAGAACTGTTTCTGAACGTATTCAGCCAGCTTTAGTATTTTCAGATAAATATGCAATTTCTCAAATTATTAATGAATTTACACTTCAACATTCTGTTCGTTCGATTCAAGTTTATGATGCGCAAGGCAATGAAATTGCAAAGAGTTTAAAAACTGTCGAACATTATTCTTATATTCAGAATTTCTTTGATCATATTTTCTTAAAAGATGCGATTAAGTTGAATGTACAACATCAAGGTCAACATGTGGGTAATGTTGTTCTTTATGGTAGCTCCAACGAAATTCTAATGTTTATTTTTAAAATTTTCGTGGGTCTTGCTTTTGGGATGTTGTTTATGATTTTTGCCTTATGGTGGTCAGTCAATCTGACCTATCGCCATATTATGCATTCTTTTTCACCTCTCATTCAGATTGCACAATTATTAAAAAGCCAAAAAGCTTACAATTTACGA
Organism: Acinetobacter rongchengensis; assembly: GCF_003611475.1. Lineage (GTDB taxonomy): Bacteria > Pseudomonadota > Gammaproteobacteria > Pseudomonadales > Moraxellaceae > Acinetobacter > Acinetobacter rongchengensis. The sequence goes on from NZ_RAXT01000011.1 coordinate 1,294, forward strand.
TTCCCACAAAATGATATAAAAGAGTTTCAAGAACTAAACACTGTTTTTAACCAATTATTGGATGAAATACAGTCTTGGCACACGCACTTACAAAACGAGAACCATGAACTTTCCTATCAGGTTCAGCATGATCATTTAACTCAACTCCCAAATCGTAATTATTTTTTCCAAGTTCTATGTAATTTATTCGAAGATTCAAAACAGCGTAACAATCTCGCATTATTGTTTATCGACAATAATAATTTTAAAGCGATCAATGATCAGTATGGACATCTCGTTGGTGATGAAGTACTGAAAGAAATGTCAAATAGGCTTAAAAATAATATTCGCCAAAATGATTTCGTAGCGCGACTTGCCGGTGATGAGTTCGCAATTATCTTACAATCTGTTGCTAAAATTGAGCATTTAATCTCAATTGCAGAAAATTTGATAAAATGTTGCGAGGAACCTTTGATTTATAAAGGGCAATCTATTTCGTTTAGTTTCAGTCTAGGTATTGCACTGTCTAAACATGCAACCACCCCAGAGGATTTAATTTCTCAAGCTGATCAAGCAATGTATAAAGCAAAATCTTTGCAACATCATTGGTTTATTTATCATTCGTAATTTATTTTAAATGTAGAGTATTTAATATGTCACTTAGAAATTTACAGCTCACCATTCTGGCTGTGTTTTGTTTAGCGCTTTCTGGATGTATGAATCTAGGCGGTCTAAGCTACAAACAAGCTCGTGTTGTAAAACAGGAAGGCTTTACTCTTACAGATGAAGGTTGGAGCTTAGGGTTACCTGAACGTTTACTTTTTGGTTTTAACGAATCTACCATTAAACCTGAAAATCAAAAAGATATCTCTCGCTTAGCCACACAGCTCAATAAATATAACTTAAATAAACTCAGAATCGTTGGGCATACGGATAATGTTGGAAATCCTGATTATAATCTAAAGCTTTCTGAAGAACGTGCGCAAAGCGTTGCCAACGTGTTTATTACACAGAAATTTGATCCGCAAAATTTAAAAGTAGTAGGTAAGGGGTCAACTCAACCTATTCACGATAATGAAACAGAAGAACATCGTGCCGAAAACCGTCGTGTCACTGTGATTATTATTCCTTAATTTGCAGTTTCTTATCATGTAACTTGTCAAATAGATCTCTTCGGAGATCTTTTTTTATATGTACTGTTTTAATGGTGCTTAAAGCTCAATTTCTTTTTCAAACACCAAATTTCAGGCATAAAAAAACCGCTTGTTAGCGGATAATTTATATTTAAGCTTTTCACTTAAATTGGTCGGAGCAGTAGGATTCGAACCTACGACCCCCTGGTCCCAAACCAGGTGCACTACCAGGCTGTGCTATGCTCCGATTTCTCATAAGAGATTGGGGTGGATGAAGGGGCTCGAACCCTCGACAACCGGAATCACAATCCGGGGCTCTACCAACTGAGCTACAACCACCATAACAGCATTTTCAGGATCTACAATATCAAACTACCATAAATGGTGCGCCTGACAGGATTCGAACCTGTGACCATCCGCTTAGAAGGCGGATGCTCTATCCAACTGAGCTACAGGCGCATGACCAATGATACTAAAATATCACATGATTACCTTGCCTTGAAGAATTGGTCGGAGCAGTAGGATTCGAACCTACGACCCCCTGGTCCCAAACCAGGTGCACTACCAGGCTGTGCTATGCTCCGTTCATCTCAGCTTTTTGTATCACACATCGTGCGGTACGGTGTGCATTCTAGGCGTGACGCCCGAAGACGTCAACACCTATCTTGAAAAAAAATTAAAAAAACACTCCAAATGTATATTAATCAAGCATTTCAGATATTTTTTATACAATTTCTATCGTTTTAATTGAGCACTGAAGTTCAACATACGATCTAAAGGTAATTTCGCACGCTCTGCAAGCGCAGGATCTACAAAAATTTCCTGATCACCTTTTAGTAATACATCCAAAATACCATCTAATTCATTCATAGCCATCCACGGGCAATGCGCACATGAACGACATGTTGCCCCTTCACCTGCTGTTGGCGCTTCAATCAATGTTTTATGTGGGACAGCTTGTTGCATTTTATAAAAAATGCCACGATCCGTAGCCACGATTAAAGTATCTTGTGGAAGCGTCTGAGCGGCTTTGATTAATTGCGATGTACTGCCAACAGCATCCGCAATATCAATTACAGATTCAGGTGACTCAGGATGAACCAATACAGCTGCATTTGGATACAGCGCTTTCATATTACCAATACCGCGTGCACGGAACTCTTCATGCACAATACATGAACCATCCCATAACAACATCTCTGCACCAGTTTTCTTTTGAATGTAACGTCCTAAATGCTGATCAGGTGCCCAAATGATCTTTTCACCCAAACTATCCAAATGCTCAATAATTTCAACGGCACAACTTGATGTTACAACCCAATCTGCACGTGCTTTCACTGCTGCTGATGTATTTGCATAAACCACCACAGTATAGTCAGGATGTGCATCACAGAATGCTGTGAACTCATCAACTGGACAGCCCAAGTCTAACGAACAAGTCGCTTCAAGCGTTGGCATGAGAATGGTTTTTTCAGGGGATAAAATTTTGGCTGTTTCCCCCATAAATTTCACACCAGCAACCACCAATGTAGACGCTTCATGATCACGTCCAAAGCGTGCCATCTCTAATGAATCAGAAACACAGCCACCTGTCGCTTCTGCGAGCTCTTGCACCTCAGGATCACAATAGTAATGAGCCACCAATACTGCATTACGCTTTTGCAACTCTGCTTTAATTTGCTCAAACTTTTGTTGCTTTAACTCAGGACTTAAACTGTTGTCCTTCGGTTCACCTAAACGATCTAAATGCGCTTGCACAATCGATTTTGCTTCGTTGGCAATTAAATTATTCGCATCATTCATAAGAGGTCTTCTCTTTCCTTGTCGCTGGCGTCATGCTAGCGTTTACACATTTGTGAATTGATTGTACGTTCTACCGCACATAAATTCACCACGAAAAATGTTTTTATTATAAAAAAGCCTCATAAATGAGGCTTTATTTAAATTTTTAATTAAGAACGATAATCAGCATTAATCTTGACGTAATCATAAGATAAATCACAGGTATAAACCGTATCTTTTGCCTGCCCTCGCCCTAAATCAACACGAATCATCATTTCAGTTTGTGACATCACGCGTGCGCCAGCTTCTTCTGTATAATCTGCCGCAGCACCACCATCTTTACAGATTTGCACATCATCCAACCACACTTGGATTTTTTCCACATCTAAATCTTTTACCCCTGCATAGCCAATCGCAGCAAGGATTCGCCCCCAGTTTGGATCTGATGCAAAAATGGCTGTTTTTACCAATGGTGAATGTGCAATGCTGTAAGCAATATCACAACATTCTTGCGTGTCATTTCCACCTTCCACAGTTACTGTAATGAATTTTGTTGCCCCTTCACCATCACGGATGATTAACTGTGCCAAGCGTTTCATTACACGGGATAAAACATCTAAAACCATAGCATAGCGTGGATCTTCAACTGAACTAATTTCTATGCCACCTGCTAAACCTGTTGCAGCAAAAATACAAGAGTCATTTGTCGAAGTATCACCATCGACTGTAATACGGTTAAATGATTGATCAGCACTGATTTTTAACATTTGCTGAACAAGGTTACGAGCAATAGGAACATCTGTTGCGACAAAGCTTAACATCGTCGCCATATTAGGGCGAATCATGCCTGCACCCTTGGATATACCTGTCATTGAATAGGTCACACCATCAAGTTCAAACTGTTCAGAAGCACCTTTAGGCGTAGTATCCGTGGTCATAATGCCTGTAGCAGCATCTACCCATGAGTTTTCATCTAGCGTATCTAATGCAGGTGGTAGACCTTGCACCAAACGATCAATCGGAAGTTGCTCACCAATCACACCTGTTGAAAAAGGTAAAACTTCATACTGTTCAACTTCAGCAAGTTCTGCGAGCTTCAAACAAGTCAATTGCGCATTTTCCATGCCTAATTTACCTGTTCCAGCATTAGCATTACCCGTATTAATCACTAAGTAACGTGGATTGGCTTGTTCTAAATGTAATTTAGAAACATGTACTGGAGCTGCGCAGAAAGCATTTTGTGTAAATACACCAGCAACATTCGTCCCTTGTGCAAACTCAAAAATAACTAAATCCCGTCGATTAGGATAACGTACATACGCCTCAGCAGAGCCAATTTTTACCCCTTGCACCACATGCATATGCGGCATAGACACGTCACCAACAGCCATTTTTAAATGTCCACATGAAATATAATAAGAACACAGCTTATTAGAAATTTTAATAAAAATCGAGTCTATTAAAATGCTTATCTATTTTTACTATAAAATTAAAATTTATTACTGATTCAGCTATGTCTTATTTTATCTAAACATTCAAATCATAAAATTGAAAAAGCCAGTAAAATTACTGGCTTTCGTCATCTGAAACATCAGCTATTGTCTATTCTTACTGAGCTGGCGCTGTTGTATTAGTATGAGTTGTATCAACAGCCAATAAAGCCTGTTTTACTTTCTCTTGACTGCTTGCAGATAAAGCAGGATTTGAAGCCAGAACACGGTTAATCGTTGCTGGCGTAACCGCTGCAATCGCTGCAGTTTTAAGAATAATCGGGCGCCCGCCAGTATTTCCCAAGGTATAGCGAATACCTGTACGTGGGCTAATCACTGTCGTCGTTTCATTTTTCACTACAGTTTGCGCAGTGCTTACACCTGTTGCGGCTTGAACTTTTTCAACCGTGGTTGTTTGCGGTGCTGTATCTGCAAATGCCAATACTGGAATTGCTAAACTTACAAAAAATAAAGGTTGTAATAATTTTTTCATTGTCTTTCCACAGAACGATCCAATCCTGCAAGTTAATAGCATTTAATTGGCATTCCTGCAATCAAAATTAACTTTTGATAATAACTTGTAAAAAAAGCAGAACAATTGTTCTGCTTTTTCCGTTAATTTCAAAAATCAGCGCAAATTAAAGTTTGCCATGACATTGTTTATATTTAAGACCAGAACCACATGGACAAGGTGCATTACGGCTTTCTGGTGCTACAATTTTCTGTTCTTCAGTAAATTGTGCATCCACGACCACATTATTTAATTCACCTGTTAAACCATCCACTTCGTCATGCGCAAAGTTTAAACGCATAGAATCAGCTTGAGCTTGTTGCTGTGCTTCCATTTCAGCCAATTCTTCAGCTGTAGGAATATGTACACGAGAAAGATCCATCACCACATCAGATTTGATCACACCCAACATGTTTACAAATAAGTTAAATGCTTCTTTTTTGTATTCTTGCTCAGGATTTTTCTGTGCATAACCACGTAAATGAATGCCTTGACGTAAATAATCCATCGCAGCCAAATGGTCTTTCCAATGGCGATCTAAAGCACCCAGCATAAAATGACGCTCTAAGGTTGCAGCAGAGTCATCACCCATTTGTTCACGGCGGCTTCTATACCGCGCAACAACCTCATCTGAGATCCGTTCAACCAAAGCTTCTTCATCTAAGCGGCGATCTTCTTCCAACCATTGATTTACTGCAAGATCGATACCTAAATCATCTCTTAAGGCAACTTCTAAACCATTGATATCCCATTGATCATGGATAGACTCTGGTGGAATATAATTCTCAATTAAGCCCTTAACCACTTCACGATGCATTTCTTCAATATAATCTTGCAATGTACTTTCTTGAAGAATTTCATCACGTTGAGAGTAAATAATTTTACGTTGTTCATTATTTACATCATCGTATTTCAATAGATTTTTACGAATGTCGAAGTTACGTGCTTCTACTTTACGTTGTGCATTTTCAATCGAACGAGACACCATTTTATGTTCAATGGCTTCATTTTCTTGTAAGCCCATTGCTCGCATCATGCCAACAACACGATCACCTGCGAAAATACGCATCAAATCATCTTCTAAAGATAAGAAGAAACGAGAAACACCTGGATCGCCTTGACGACCTGAACGACCACGCAACTGGTTATCGATACGACGAGACTCATGACGTTCCGAACCGATGATATGTAAGCCACCAGAGCTGATCACCATTTCATTGTTACGATCCCACTCTTCTTTTAAGCGCGCTTCATCTTCAGCTGTTGGGTTTTCAATTTTGGCAAGTTTAGCTTTCCAGTTACCACCCAGTAAAATATCTGTACCACGACCCGCCATGTTAGTCGCAATCGTTACTGCACGTGGCGAACCCGCTTGAGCAATAATGTCCGCTTCACGCTCATGTTGTTTTGCATTCAAAACTTCGTGAGCAATTCCTGCTTCTTTCAACTTATCAGACAAAATTTCAGATGCTTCAATGGTTGCTGTACCAATCAAAATTGGCGCAACACCAGCTTCGTGAATTTTTTGGATTTCCTCAATGATCGCATTGTATTTACCATTACGATTTAAATAGATTAAATCATTCTGATCATTACGAATCATTGGACGATGGGTTGGAATAAGCACAACATCCAAACCATAAATTTCTTTCATTTCCGCAGCTTCTGTATCCGCAGTACCTGTCATACCTGAAAGCTTTTTGTATAAACGGAAATAGTTTTGGAATGTTGTGGTTGCTAAAGTTTGGTTTTCAGGTTGAACTTCTAAACCTTCTTTAGCTTCAACGGCTTGATGTAAACCTTCAGACCAACGACGGCCTGGCATAGTACGACCCGTATTTTCATCAACAATCACCACTTCATTTTCATGAACAATATAGTGAACATTACGTTGATAGAGAAAACGTGCACGAATCGCGGCAGTCACATGATGCACAAGGTTTAAGTTTGATGGAGAATATAAACTTTCACCCTCAGCCAACAAACCCATTTCAATCAGTTCATTTTCAACCTTTTCAAAACCAACTTCAGTCATTTCTACAGAACGTTGCTTTTCATCAATCCAAAAATGACCACCATCAGCAACTTTTTCTTCTTTTTGAGCTTTTAACTTTGGAGGAATACTGTTAATTGCAACATAAAGCTGAGAAGAATCATCACTTTGACCAGAAATAATCAACGGTGTACGTGCTTCATCAATCAAGATCGAATCGACCTCATCGATAATGGCATAAGTGAGACCACGTTGTTTTTTCTCTGCCATAGAGAAAACCATATTGTCACGTAAGTAGTCAAAACCAAACTCGTTGTTTGTACCGTAAGTAATATCGGCACGATAAGCTTCCGCTTTTTCAACAGGTGATTGCATTGAATAAATCACGCCTACTGTTAGGCCTAAGAATTCATACAATGGACGGTTAAGTTCAGCATCACGTTGTGCCAAATAGTCGTTTACGGTAATGACATGCACGCCTTGCCCACTAATCGCATTCAGGTATACAGCCAAAGTACCCATCAGGGTTTTACCTTCACCTGTACGCATTTCAGCAATTTTACCTTCATGCAAAGTAATACCACCGATTAACTGAACATCGTAATGGCGCATCCCCATGACACGTTTACCCGCTTCACGACAAACCGCAAAAGCTTCTGGTAACAACTGATCTAGACTTTCGCCTTTGTTATATCGCTGTTTGAATTCTTCAGTTTTTGCAGATAAGTCCGCATCGCTTAAAGCTGATATCGTCGGCTCGAGCGCATTGATCTTATCGACAATTTTACGCATCCGCTTGAGTTCACGCTCATTTTTTGTACCGAAGATACCTCCGATCAGACTTGCCAACATATAAACTCTCTAAATCTTTGTGAAATAATTTTTTCTCAAACGATATTATGGTGCTAGAAATTTGAAGTACAAGGGTTTTGCACAAAACCAATAAAAAAAATCTGACAACCAGTTCTAGCGTATATGAGCTAAAGCGCATTAATGTAGCAAATTTGACCGATATTTACAGCGAAGAACAGATCAATTACACGATTTTTTTGTGCTTTGATTTTACAATATGCATTTTCCTGATAAAGAAATATAAAAACACTATTTTTAATTATAAAAAATCTAGGCAATAGTATTTATGACGAGCAAATAACCAACTACTTTTCTAAATATTGAGGTTTTAACATGACTTTACGATTAGGCGATCTCGCCCCTGACTTTAAACAAGAGTCAAGCCAAGGCACAATTCAATTTTATGATTATTTAGGTGACCATTGGGGAATCTTATTTTCACATCCTGCCGATTACACCCCTGTGTGTACAACGGAACTCGGTTACACTGCAAAATTAAAAGATGAGTTTGAAAAACGAGGCGTAAAAGCCATCGCATTGTCTGTAGACGATGTTGAATCACATCAAGGTTGGATTGACGATATTAATGAAACACAAGCAACTCAAGTTAATTTCCCGATCATTGCAGATAAAGATCGTAAAGTATCAACACTCTATGACTTTATTCATCCTAATTCCAGTGAAACACTGACTGTACGTTCTTTAGTGATTATTGACCCAAATAAAAAAGTTCGATTAATCATTACCTATCCTGCATCTACTGGACGAAACTTTAAAGAAATTTTACGTGTCGTAGATTCACTACAACTGACAGACACATTTAAAGTCGCCACACCTGCCAACTGGCAAGATGGTGAAGATGTCGTGATTGTACCTTCACTCAAAGATGAAGCTGAGTTAAAACAACGCTTTCCTAAAGGTTATACAGTGGTTAAGCCATATTTACGTTTAACACCGCAACCCAATAAAGACTAAAAGTGTTTTGTACTCAGCCATCTCCGTTTATATTGAAATAGCTTATCGCAGTGATTATTGGATCAAACGAAGGATTCCGTCATTGTCATAAGCTTTTGATTTGAAATTTTCATACATTTTTCATGAAAATTAGAATAAAGATTAGAGTTAAATCACTATTTACAAAAAAGTTTCTGACCTATAGAACAAAATACATACAACTCTGTTAATATCTTTTTCAATAACAAATGTTCTTTTATTGACAACAAACATTGAGAAAAATATGAAAGGTACGATTTTAGATTACAGTATACAAAGTAACATGGGTGTAATTAGTGGTGATGATCAAATCCGCTATCCTTTTTCAGGGGCAGAATGGAAAGGTGACGCTCCACCTAATCGTGGCATGCGTGTTGATTTTGATGTAGACAGTATGGGCAATGCCTTACAAGTTTACATCGAACTTAAATCAAACAATACGCTACACAATATCAGTAAACAACTAGATCAAATTTCGAATCTTAATCAAGATGAAGAGCAATACAGCCCGATTGATTGGTTTGTAAAATGTATCAAACAATATGTAACTTTTGATGGTCGTGCACGTCGTAAAGAGTTTTGGTTCTTTTGTTTGGTCTCTTTAGGCTTAGGGATTATTGTTCAAATCATAGATAGAATTATTGGCACTGCCCCCCTACTGAATGGCTTATTAAATCTAGCATTATTTCTACCAAGCCTTGCCGTCGGCGCACGACGTTTACATGATGTTGGTCGTTCTGGTTGGTGGCAACTGATTGGATTGACAGGGATTGGACTTATTCTGCTTATCGTATGGTGGGCTACAGACACGAAACAAGAACAGAATGAATATGGGCCACCTGCACGCTAATTCATCTTGACATAAAATAAAGGGCTCATTAGCCCTTTGTTTTTGAATCTAAGAAATCAATTTTACTCACCCATATTTACGGGCAAAGTCTTGATCTGAAGTACACAAGTAAATAATAAACTCAATAAAAGCAACAATTGAAGGAATAAACGTCCAGCAGAAAATAAGGTAAACAATCCCCCAACCAATTTGACCTAAATAGAATTTATGTGCACCAAAACCACCTAGGAAAAATGCCAATAACGCTGCAACAATTCGATTCTTTTCACCCACTTGGTTGGGTAACTGAATCGACTTATTCATCAAATAAATGTCGATCGCTTGGCCTGCCCCATCAATTGCGAAATCAACACGTTGACCACGACTTGGCGCATACTGATCACGCCACTGTACCCCAGAAAACTGATATCTATTTTGATCATCCCCCGTGATCACACCTGAATTCGTTTGTACTGAATAATCAAGTATTTGACCTTTCATGTTTATCCTTATTTTTCTTAATCATCTAAAATATCAGTATAAAAATTATCCTTTAAATTTTCAAATAATTTCTTATATTTTGAGAGTCTAAAACAGAATTTAAAAATAAAAAAAGACACTTTCGTGTCTTTTTTATCACAAAACAGTCTTAAGCAGGAATACGCAAAACTTGTCCTGGGAAAATCTCATCAGGGTCTTTAAGCATTGGTTTATTTGCTTCAAAAATTTTAGGATATTTATTGGCATCACCATAAACTTCTTTGGCAATTTTAGACAAATTATCACCAGATTTAACAGTATAGAATTTACTCTCAGGTTCTGGGGTGACAACCGTCATTTGATCATCAACTTGAGCAACGTGATCAATATTTCCTACAGCAAGAATGATTTTTTCTTTATCTGCCTGTGTCTGTACTTGCCCCTGAATAATTGCAAGATCAGTTGCGCCATTATAGCTCACCGAAAGGCCAGCAACAGGTAAACCAAGTGCTTTAATATGACCTAATAATTTATTTGCAATTTCCTGAGCAGATGGCTCAGAAGGTGTAGCTGGTGCAGCTTGAGGTTCAGCAGGTGCTGTATTCTTTTTACCAATTCCTTTAATAAAATCAAAAAGACCCATGTGATTACTCCATATAACTTGTTTTACTGTGAATGATTTCTATTGTGTTATAAAAATTTATAAACTTTATTCTTATATCTAAAAAACGTACTAAATAACGTTGTCATTGGTGACATAAACGTAACGTTATGTAACTCACATTTTTTCAAGAAAACAAATCCATTTTCTCAAATATAAAAAAGCCACCATAACGGTGGCTTTTAGGCGTAACAACAGTCTGTTACACAGTCAACTCATTAACCAAGTTTCTTGGTTACATAGTCGATCGCTGATTGAACAGTCGTGATTTCGTTAGAATCTTCATCAGGAATAGTGATGTCAAAATCATTTTCGAAAGACATCACAAGTTCTACTAAGTCTAAAGAATCAGCACCTAAGTCATCCATGAAAGATGCTTCGTTTTTGATTTCTTCAGCCTTGATACCTAATTGTTCTGCAACAGCTTGTTTAATGCGTTGTTCGATATCGCTCACAGGAATTCTCCTCATTGCTTGTGGCGGCGTTTTAATTGCCTGATAGTTTAATTGAATATTGAGTTTTTTCAAAGTTTATACATCGCATTAAGCCATGTATAAACCACCATTTACGTGTATTACTGTACCAGTGATGTAACTGGCTTTATCTGAAGCCAAAAAACTCACTGCATTTGCAATATCTTGCGGCTCACCAAAACGGTTTAGCGCAACTTGATCGCTCATTTTTTTACGAATATCTTCGCTTAATTGTTCTGTCATTTCAGTTGCAATAAAGCCTGGTGCAATCGCATTTACAGTAATCTGACGGCTTCCCATCTCTTTTGCAAGACTGCGACCAAATGCTTCCATTCCCGCTTTAGCAGCAGAATAGTTGGCTTGCCCCGGGTTGGCAAAATGGGCAACCACTGAACTGATATTGATAATGCGACCAAAGCGAGCTTTTGTCATGCCTTTCAATACACGCTTAGACAGACGGAATACCGCTTTAAGATGAATATTTAAGATATCATCCCAGTCATCTTCCGACATACGCAATAAAAGATTGTCTTTGGTAATGCCTGCATTATTGACAAGTACCATCACTGAACCATATTTTTGTTCAATATCTGAAACCAATGTATCAATTGCCGTAGCATCACGTACATCGAGAACAGCACCCGTACCATTTTCAGCAAAATGAGCAGAAAGTTTTTCTGCGCCTGCTTCTGAAGTTGCTGTACCGACTACAAAAAAACCGTCTTGAATGAGTTGTTGAGCGATGGCTGCACCAATCCCTCTACTTGCACCTGTTACTAGTGCAACTTTTCTTTCTTGTGTCATGCAATTTTCCCTTCAGCCACTAATATAGCATTCAGTGCATCTTCCATACGGCTTTGCGTATCGAGTGGAAATGCTTTTTCAATATTGGGTAAGCGTTTTGCTAAGTTTGCCAATACATTACCTGGACCACACTCTGCAACATATTGAATTCCTTGGTCTTGAAGGAATTGCATTGTTTTAGTCCATTGTACTGATTGATACAACTGCGCAGTTAACGCTTGACGTAATTGCACTGTATCCACTGCAACTTCTGCGTTGACATTTTGTATTACAGGAATACTAGGTAACTCAATGGCAGTATCTTCCAAAGCTTGCGCAAACTGTTCTGCTGCTGGTTTCATCAATGAACAATGTGATGGCACAGAAACAGGTAATGCAATGGCTTTACCACCATTTTCTTTTGCAGATGCCATAACAACTTCGACCAATGCCTTAGTACCCGCAATAACCACTTGACCTTGTGCATTGTAATTTGCTGCTTCAACTGCGCCGCCACCTTGGGCATTGGCTTGGTTGCACAGCTCAATTACTTTAGCATCATCTAAACCAAGGATAGCAGCCATACCACCTTGACCTTGTGGGACAGCAGATTGCATAAGTTTGCCACGCAAATGAACCAGTTTTACAGCATCAGCCAATGTCATTGAATTCGCTGCGACCAATACGCTGTACTCACCCAATGAATGTCCTGCAAGATACTTAGGTGCAACACCACCCAAATCCAACCACACACGCCACAATGCAATACTTGCAGTGAGAAGAACGGGTTGAGTATTTTCAGTTTGATCTAAACCTTCGCCACTTTGTGCGATGTGCCATAAATCGAAACCGATTGCGTCCGAAGCTTCGGCAAAAGTTTCTTGCACACCACTAAACTGTTCAGCAAGTTCGGCGAGCATACCTACTTTTTGTGATCCTTGACCAGGAAACAAAAATGCAGTTTTCGTCGCTTGAGCTGCTTGTTCGAGTCGTCTAGCAGACATATAAAAGTCCCTTATTTAATCTTGATCGTTTCCGATGTGGCAATTTTACAGAAAAAAAAAATTATTTTAATTGCGAAATACAACAAAAAACGCAGATGCTAAAACAAAAAAAGGGAGCTTTCGCTCCCATTTTTTCATTAAGCTCACGCTTAACACTGTCTCAATTATTCAGCATCAGCTGCTTTAGCGAATAATTGGCGACCACGGTAGATACCATCTTTAGTCACGTGGTGACGACGATGAGTTTCACCAGTAGTTTGGTCTACAGTTAATGCATTCTCGGTTAAAGCGTCATGTGAACGGCGCATGTCACGGCGAGAGCGACTTTTACGGTTTTGCTGAACGGCCATGATGGCTCCTTACAAATCGAAAAAATGGATCAGAACAAATTCGGTTGTCTTAACTTAACAGTATAACACAAAATTTAGTTAAGTTTACCCTTCAAACTTGCCAAAACATCAAACGGATTATCCCGTTTTTCTTCGACAATGTCCTGAACGGCAGGTTGATGCTTATGCTCACAAGCATCATGCTTAGGAGATAAAGGCATCAACAATAACAATTCATCTTCTAAAAGTGCAAGTAAATCAACAGTTGCAGGGGTATTGGTTACATAATCCCCTTTTGTTGTTGCTTCACTTTCACCTAGTACGATGAAATCAGCATCCTCATCCAAGCGCTCTATCAGTGACTCATCATCCACTAAAGCTATATGCACGTCAGAAACTAAAGGAATTTCAACAGATTCCAAACAACGTTGGCACTCCATTGGAACACTCGTTTCTACACGACCATCTAGCCATACGATACGATGATACGCATCCATTGATAGCTTACAGTCTATGGTGATCAATTGATCATCAATTGGTCCAACAGCTTCACGGGAAATACGAACAAAGCGAGATAATGGCAGTGTACCTGACCATTTAAAGCCTTGTTCAGCCCATTTAAACGGCTCTATCTGTGCCGGAAAGGTATTTGCTGACATAATTAAGGCGGCAATTCTACAAATTCATCGGTACTCTGTCAAAGATTAAGATACAATTTTGTACTTATTTAGACAGATCATTTGGGTAATACAAGTTATGCATCAGTTGCAGCCGCAACCTGAAGTCACCACTTCATCACAATTCAACACACATTTATCTTCAAATTCTGCTGAAAACTTAGCCCAAGTGCAACGTTTACAGTGGGTGGATTTGCAGAGTGAAGCTCAACAGGTTGACTGGCTTATCTTACACTTTAATCAATGGTTTTCCCACCTAAATGTTGAACTGGTTCGCGGAGACTTCGAACCTGAGTATTTTCCTGCATTCGATCAAACGCCTGCACGTATTCAATTTGCACATGGTTTTTTCAATAGTGCCTTACATGAAATCAGCCATTGGACGATTGCAGGAGAACAGCGCCGTCTATTGCCTGATTTAGGTTATTGGTATGCACCTGATGGTCGCACAGCAGAACAACAAACTTTATTTGAACAAGTAGAAATTAAACCTCAAGCGATTGAGTGGCTATTCTCAAAAGCCTTTGGTCGGAAATTCCGTGTTTCTTTGGATAATCTCACGGGTGAAGGTGGCAATGGCGCAACATTTAAGGACAATGTCTTTGCTCAAGTACAACGTTATTTTTCAGGAGAAGCTCAACTTCCTCGTGATGCAAAACATTTTATTGAATGTATCTGCGCATCAACAAGAAGTGGCAAAACATTACACAGTTCTGAATTTAACCGAAAAGATTTAGATTAATTATTCTAATCATTTCAAAAGCAGGCTTCTTTGATTTTTGATTGATTTTTTAAGCATCTTTAAAAAACAAAGGTTAAATTAGTCTAGATGATGATGAAAATATTGCGTTGATTCCAAATGAGGCTCATTTGATCATTAATGAATCATCTATCCACATTTTCGATATGCATTATTTTTTAATATTAATTACAAATAATAGTGTTTTATTTCATCTATTTTCAATACCATATCACTATAGATAATTTGAATCAGGAGAAAAATAATGCTGCATTTAAGAGTACATCCTGACAATCCTCAAACTAGATTAATTGACCAAGCTGTTGAACGGATTCGTGCGGGTGATGTGATTGTCTATCCGACTGATGCGGCTTATGCCATCGGCTGCCAAATTGGAAATAAAAATGCCATGGAACGTATTGCCCAAATACGTGGTTTAGGTGCAAAGCACCAATATGCCATCATTTGTGCGGATTTATCTGATATTGCAACCTATGCAAAAGTCGATAATGCGATGTATAGATTACTAAAGGCAAATACGCCTTCGGTCACGACTTTTATTCTGCCTGCGACCAGTGAAGTCCCTCGCCGTTTGATGCATCCTAAGAAAAAAACCATCGGCTTACGTGTTCCGAGCAATCCTGTATGTCAAATGTTACTTCGAGCTTTAGGTGAACCTTTACTGACCAGTACTTTGATTCTTCCTGGACAAGATACACCTATGGATGATCCTTACGATATTGAACAACAGCTTGAAAAACGTATTGATGTTTTTATTGACAGTGGTTTAGGCACTTTAACCACAACCAGTATTGTGGATTTATCAGGTGTCAATCCTGAAATTATCCGTCGAGGTGTCGGTGATGTTAGCGCTTTTGAATAAGCGCTTATTTCGCCAAATAGACATTGGATTCAAGTTTTAAAGCTTTCTATTTTGATTGCTTAGATTTTAAAATAACTTTGTCTTTTAAGTTTTAACACTATGGATTTATTCACAACACTCCTAAACATCGGCAATCTACAAGACAATCAAATTTTATTTGTAGAACAACCGTGGACGCCTGAATCAGAAACTGAGCTCAGAACGACAACTCACACCCAAAATAATGAGCGAGAGAATTTCAAATATTTTATCAAAGTCTCTGAACTTAAACTACTGCTCCTACGTTTCGAAATGCGCAATGTATGCTTAAGAGATCGTTGTTATTTGATTATTGAATATATTATTGATCATCAAATCACGATATAAGCTTTTAATTTTAAATAATTTATTACTAATAAAAGCTGATCAATATTTCATCTTGATAATAATTTAGATTTAATCTTTTCTTTTAGCAATAAATTTCATGCAATTGAATAGAAATTTATCTCTAAAATTGCTTAATTACGAATGATGGGTGTTTCCCAACCATCATATTCCCCACCATTTTCAGTACATAACTCTACCAATTCCCAAGTCACTTCATTAATACTCTTCAATTCAACACTATCAATTCGTACCAGTTGCACACAATATGGATTTACACTTTCATCATTCAATGACTCATCAATAATTTCATAGCCTCTTTTTTGTATAGCAGTAAGAAACAGATCTTTTCCTTCATTTGTTTGAAAATAACACCAATGCTCAACAGGACGTTTGACTGTCAAAACATCACCATGCTTTTCGAGACTCATAATTACTCTGTTATTTTGAATACTCTGCATTGCATAAATATTTGGATAAATACTTTCACGGTAAACCGCCCAATTTGGATCATCCTTTAGACCAAAACTAATTTTGTAGTTAGCAAATTTATCAACAATTTGTTGAATACCCTGCTTTTCATAGTTATCTTCTTTAAAATAGAAGTAGAACTCACAAACTCCATCATGTATCAGTCTTCCAACATAAATAGCATTAAGCTTTTTTGTAATTTGGACTATAAACTCATCCTCAAATGACATCAAAGCGTTGTACTCTTGATCTGTCGTCATGCCATCATCATTAGGATCATTTAATATCAACTCAACCCATAGCAAAACACTTTTTTCAGCTATAGGAATAATGTTAATTAAAGCAAGATTCAGAAAATAACTTCCCACCTTTCCATCTATATCACATAAATAAAAGTCCCAATCTTGAGGTAATTGAATAGTTTGTTCTTTATCTTGAGTATTTTTCTTGAAAAACCTATCTAAAAGTCCCATTTCCCACCATTTTATAAGATATTACTAATTTCAAATTTTTAAATTACTTTCAAAATATGCGTTATCCGACAACTTTAAACAAGAAATATTTGCTGTTTTAATATTGTTATCGACTAACACATTACATCATTTTTAGATTGGTATTTCTTTCATTTCAGTTTATAAACGAAACAACAATCCTAAAAACAAATGCTTAAATTATGATTTACAACGTACATCATCTTCATTGTGGAACCATGTGCCCGATTTGTGCACCGTTGTATGGGCAAAAAGGTTTATATGCCAAAATGGTTTGCCATTGTTTACTGGTTGAAACTGATCAAGGTTTAGTATTAATCGATACTGGATTTGGTATGCAAGACTACCTACATCCACAAACTCGTTTAGGTACAGCTTTTTCAAAAATAAGTGCCATTCAATCTGATTTTAATCTCACGGCCATTTCTCAAATTCAACAACTGGGTTTTAAACCATCCGATGTTCAACATATTTTAGTCAGTCATTTGGACTTGGATCATGCAGGTGGTATTTCAGATTTTCCAAATGCAACAGTGCATATCTTATCCACTGAATTTAATGCAGCACAAAAACTCTCTGTAATGAATAAATTACGATACCGACCGCAACAGTTTAAAAATCATCGTTATTGGAATTTTCTTGAGCCTAAAAATGGTGAAGCATGGTTTAACTTCCATAAAGTACAAGGCTTTAGCATTTTTAATGATGAAATTCTGCTGATTCCTTTAATAGGACATACTGTAGGACACTGTGGTATCGCAATCAAACAACAAGAAGGATGGTTATTATTCTGTGGTGATGCATATTTCAATCACCTAGAGCTCAATCCCAACAACAAATTACGAGCGCTTGATAAAATTGAATATCTGCTAGCAGCAGATAATACCTTACGATTAAAAACCTTATCACAACTACAACATCTTGCGCAAAATGAACCTAAAGTTGAAATTATTTGTGCACATGATCCTGTTGAATTAGAACGGTATATTTGAGCATGTTAAAATCTAGAAGTTTAAAATATTCAGTTGTATTGGCGATCAGTTTACAACTGACTGCTTGTATGACCACACCAACAATTGCTGAAAATGAACGTCCTCAACAATGGGGAAAGCTTGTGAATAAGCAACATAACTTCTATCAAATTAGCCAAACCGTATACCGTAGTGAACAACCCAGTGTTGAAGCCATAACAGAGCTTGAAAAAAATCGTATCAATATCGTAGTCAATCTAAGAAGTCGTGATAAAGATAAATTTGTACTGGCGAATCAGCCTTTTAAGTTAATACATATCCCGATCAATACATGGGCAATCAATCGCAATGATTTATTAGCAATCATGCAAATTATTCAAACAGCAGAACGGCAAAATCAAAAAGTTCTGATTCATTGCTATCACGGATCAGACCGTACAGGTGCAAGTGTCGCAATGTACCGAATCATTTTTGAAAACTGGTCGATTGATGATGCTTTGAAAGAAATGAAGCATGGTGGTTATGGTTTTCACCCGATTTGGGTAAATATTGAAAAATTATTTACCCCTGAAAATATAAAATGGATTCGTGAGCAACTCGCGAATCCATCTTAAAAGAGTACAGGATTATCGGGTCATTAACGACGATCCAAAGGCACCCACTCGATGACCCAGGCAGACTTCATCCCCAAGCTTGGATCTGAATTTATTTTCTTGCGAGCAGAATCTGCTGCTTCACGATCCTTTGCAGGTCCAACCATGATACGAATACCTTTAGAGGTTGGACTTTTGGTCACCTTATAACCTTTGGCACGTAGCTTGGCTGCAACTGCATCGGCATTGGCATCATTAGCAGCAAGTGCCACTTGTACCATCCATTGCTTATCGCCATTTTCCAACAAATCTCGTGCTTTATCAGCTTCTGCTTTTTTCTTAGCATCTTCTTGCGCTTTACGTTTTTTCTCTGCTTCCGCTTTTTGCTCCGCTTCTGCTTTTTTAGCAGCAGCTTTTTTGTCAGCTTCAGCCTTTTGTTGTTCCTCTAACTTGCGTTGCTCTTCTTGTTTACGTTTTTTCTCATCAGCCGCTTTTTTCTCTGCATCTAATAGACGCTTTTTGTCTTCTGCAGCCTTCTTCTCTGCTTCTGCGGTAGCTTGACGCTTCTGCTCAGCTAACTTTTTTTCAGCATCTGCTTTTTGTTTTAATTGTGCATTTTGCTGTTCCAATTGCTTTTGATCAGCCGCTTTTTGCTGAGCTTTGGCTTTTTCATCTTGCACTAACTCTGGAGGAATATCTGCGCCTTCTTGAGCAGCACCACGTCTTGCATTCATTGCAGCATACTCTTCTGCTGCTTTCCGTGCAGCATCAGCCTCGGCTTGTTGTTGCATACGTAAGAATTCTGCAGCTTTAGCTTCTTGTTCTGCAACTGCTTTTTCACGTGCACGTTTTTGTTCTTCCAGCAAACGTTTTTCAGTTGCTACATCGACCGTTAAAGGTTGTAGTTGAACAGCTTCACCTACAGAAGTATTTTTATTTTGTTGAATTTGCTCGACAGGCTGGGTTTCAACCTGTTTTTGATGAATCTCTTCTTTGCCTTTTAGAAGTAATGCCGCTAATAAAACACCACCACTTAATAATACAACGCCACCCATCCAGCGTTGCTTGTTATTCATTGACATTCTTCTAAATACTCCCAGACCGCTTCTAAGGTATGAAACGAACCGCACACCAAAATCAGCTGATTATTTTTTGTATCTGCAAGCGCTGATTGAAATGCTGCTTGTACACAATTGAATTGTTCGACTGTTTCACCCTGCAATGCAGCTTGTAATTGTTCCATTGATGCTGCACGAGGCACAGTTAATGGTGCAATTTTCCACTTTAATACAGTATTTTTCAATGACTTGACCACAGAATTTATATCTTTGTCAGACAGCATTGAAAAAATTGAGACAACTTCTGTGTACTGTTTATTGTATTCTAAGAATTTTCGCAATTGCTTTAACAAAAAATCAACACCATGCGGATTGTGTCCTGCATCAAAAATGACTGTTTTATTGTTTATTTGCCTTATTTCAAAACGACCTGCTAACTGAGCATTTTCAATTCCACGTGCCATCGCCTCTTGTGAAATGTTTAATCCACTCACTAAAATTGCTGCAACTGCGGTCGAAATATTTTCGAGTGCCAAAGTCCCCAGTGGAAGTTTTAACGTCGTACCTGAACTGGCAAAATTCCATGATTGCTGATCTTGATCAGAAAGCGCATAGAAATAATCACGATTCACCGCATACAGTTGGGCTTGGCATTGCTCTACTTTATTTTGAATAGCAAGTGGTAAGTCTTGCTGACCTGCAAAGATCACTGGAATATTTGGACGAATAATTCCTGCTTTTTCAAAAGCAATCTTTTCAATGCTATCACCAAGCCAATCGGTATGATCTAAACCAATATTGGTAATCACAGCAACATCTGGATCAATCACATTGACCACATCCAAACGACCACCTAAACCAACTTCAAGCACCCATACATCACATTGTTTTTGCTTAAAAATAACAAATGCAGCCAAGGTTGTTGCTTCAAAAAAAGACAAACTTAAATCGCATTCACGGCGAGCTTGATCAACTTGTACAAAAGCATCGATCAATGTTTGGTCATCAACTTCTTGCCCAGCAAGTTTGACACGTTCATTAAAACGATAAATATGAGGCGACTGATACAACCCAACATTTAAACCCTGTGCATTTAAAATTGCAGCAAGTGTCGTTGTCGTCGAACCTTTACCGTTGGTTCCTGCGACAGTCAAAACTTTAGCATTTGGTTTGACTACACCAAGTGCTTCCGCGACAGGAATGACCCGTTCTAAGCCTAAATCAATTCCCGTAACGTGAACATGGCTCCAATAATCGAGCCATGTTTGTAAATCATCAGTATTTAAAGGTGCTGTATTGTTCAAGACAAATTCATCAGTTTCGCCACTATTCTATATACAGTATCACGTAATGCATGACGATGAACAATTTGATCGATTACACCATGATCAAGCAAGAATTCTGCACGTTGGAACGGTTCTTCCAATTTCTCACGAACAGTTTGTTCAATAACACGTTTACCCGCAAAACCAATCATGGCTTTCGGTTCAGCAATATGTATATCACCTAACATTGCCAATGAAGCAGTCACACCACCATATACAGGATGTGTTAATACAACGATATAAGGTAAATGCGCATCTTTCATTTTTTGAATCGCCGCAGATGTACGAGCCATTTGCATCAATGACAACATACCTTCTTGCATACGTGCACCACCCGAAGCTGCAAAACAGATCAAAGGTTGTTTCGTCGCAATGGCTTGTTCAGCAGCTTGAACAAAACGATCTCCGACGACTGTGCCCATTGAACCGCCCATAAAGTCAAATTCAAATGCACAAGCCACCAAGGAAATATTTTTCAACTGACCTTGCATCACAACCAATGCTTCGGTCTCGCCTGTTTTATCCTGTGCTTCTTTCATACGCTCAGGATAAGGCTTACTGTCTACAAATCGTAATGGATCTTTTGCAGCAAACTCTTGACCGAGCTCCGCTGTCACAGTGTCAAAAAACCAATTTAAACGATCTCGTGCCTTCATTTTCAAATGTTCGTCGCACGATGGACAAACATAAGCATTAAAAGACATCGCTGTACGAGTCACCAAAGCATGACACTCAGGGCACTCAATGGTCGGTTCTGTAAATGTCGCTTTGAGTGTTTGTTGTTGATTTGGCATATCAATGCCAGGAATCGAACGATCTGTCCACGGGGTAATAGGACTAAGAATTTTCCCTGATTTCACTTCTTGATTCATACTAACTCATCGAGCGCTGCTCGAAGCTCCTTGACTTTATTCACCGCTGCCTCTACGGCTTGTTCTGGTGCTAAGTTTGCAAAAGGTTTCACAAATGCACTTCCGACAATCACAGCGTCTGCAACCTGCCCGACAGCTTTGGCAGAACTTGCATCACTAATACCAAAACCTACACCTACAGGAACCTCTGTAAATGATTTGATTTTTTGAATACGTGTTGCAACCTCAGTCGTATCTAAAGTTGCCGCACCAGTCACACCTTTCAGTGACACATAGTAAATAAAGCCACTTGCTTGCTTCACTACATGTTGAATGCGTTCATCTGTAGATGTTGGCGCCAATAAGAAAATTTGATCCATATCATATTTCTTAAGCACCTCATCAAGTTTGTTTGCTTCTTCTGGTGGTAAATCCACTAAAAGCAAACCATCGACACCACACTCATTCGCATAAGCCACGAATTTTTCATAACCAATCACTTCTACAGGGTTTAAATACCCCATTAAAACAACAGGTGTAGTCGTGTCTTTTTGACGAAATTCTTTGACCATATTCAAAGCATCTAAGGTATTGGTACCTGCTGCTAAAGCACGTTCAGCAGCCAATGCAATCACTGGACCATCTGCCATTGGATCTGAAAATGGCAATCCAAGCTCAAGTACGTCTACGCCCGCTTCAACCATTTGATGTAACAAAGGAACCGTTACATGTGGTTGAGGATCACCCGCCATAACATAAGAAACCAATGCTTTACGCTGTTGAGATTTAAGCTGTGCAAATCGAGTGGCTAAACGTGACATAGGGTTGTACATTCCTTGGATTGTTAAACTTGAGGAGTTTGTTTTGTAAAAATACAAGACATTACATTGTAACGCTATTTTTTACTCATTGAACAGAGTAACTCAGTAGCACAATGTTATCTCATATTGATACAAAATAACGAACAACCTATGTGCTACATTTAGCGCTATTTTAAAATTTTGGACAATGATCAAAGCTACCTAATTTTTGCTTTTTTCAAATTTATAAATAAATGAATAAACATAAATTAAATCATTCAAATATCACAATAATGAGATACAAAATCGTCTGATTTTAATTTTAATGAAATAGCAAAAGCTGTTTATACTATACGGGCTTATCTCTTTTATTCATATGTTATGACCATTCTCCCTCACAGTAAAGTGCAAGCTCGTGGGCTTGCGCTATTACCACTTATTGTATTTCTAGCGATCTTTTTAGGCAGTGGTATCTATCACACAATCATTGGAACTGAATTTGCATTTTATCAAGTCAAAGCGCCTGTTGCAGCTTTACCTGCCATTATTTTGGCTATTTTATTCTACCGAGGCAAATTAAATACTGCAATTGAAGAATTCCTTCAAGGTGCAAGCCATCCCAACTTGATTCTTATGTTTATGGTGTTCATGTTAGCTGGTGCTTTTGCTAGCGTATCCAACACCATTGGCAGTGTCGATGCAACAGTACAATTTGGTTTATCTATCATTGCACCAGAATTCGTGCTTCCTATGCTATTTGTCATTTCTGCATTTGTTGCAACTGCAATGGGGACTTCGATGGGAACCATCGCTGCTTGTGCACCAATCGCTTTTGGTTTTTCTCAAGCGACAGATATCCAAGCGGTTTATGCAGTAGGTGCAGTGGTCAGTGGTGCCATGTTTGGTGATAACTTATCGATGATTTCGGACACCACCATTGCAGCAACACGCAGTCTAAATGTGGAATTAAGAGATAAATTTCGAGTCAATGTCTGGATTGCGCTGCCTGCTGCAATCGTAACGATCCTCATCTATATATTCAGCAATCATGATTCACAATCTATTCAATATAAAGACTATAATTTTTGGCTGATTTTACCGTATCTTGCTGTATTTTTTCTCGCCTTTAGCCGACTGCATGTCTTGGCTGTACTGAGCATAGGTGTGGTATTTTCGAGTGTTATGGGTTTACTTGAAACACCTCACTTTGATCTATTAAAACTGAATAGCTCAATTTATACAGGCTTTGAAGGCATGTTTGAAGTTGCTTTATTGTCTATGCTATTGGGTGGCCTTTCTGCGATCATGCAAAAAGAAGGTGGCTTAGAATGGTTAATTCAACGTATTTATAGCATTACACGCTTATTCAAAGTAGGCAAACAACGTGCAGGTGAAATTGGAATCAGCTTCTTGGTGGTATTTTCTAATATCTTTGTTGCCAATAATACCGTTGCGATTATTTTATCGGGTGATATGGCGAGAGAAGTTGCCAAAGAATATGAGGTAGACCCTAAACGAGCTGCTGCGTTTATGGATATTTTTTCATGTGTGGTACAAGGAATTATTCCTTACGGCGCTCAACTCCTCTTGGCTTGCTCAATTGCAAAATTATCCCCTGTAGAACTGGTTGGTTCTATTTATTACTGTTGGATATTGGCGATATTTGCAGTATTCGCAATTGTGTTTAGATACCCTAAATTAAACAACAATGAAAAAAATGAATAAAAAACAATCCTCTTAGTAGATAGGTCTAAACAGGGTGAGTATTTATACTGCCCTTTTTTACAAATTACCTTGAATGACTTATCTCTACGACTGACTTTATGACTTCCCGTTTAATTGTTGTTTCTTTTGTAATAAGGTCTGACCACTAAACGCTTTATAGGCCCTTGCCAATGCAGACTGATCTGAATACCCCAAACGCATTGCAATTTCAGTAAACTGAATATTATTGCTCAACAAAAACTCACAACGCTTCATACGCTCTATTTCAACAATCTTCTTAAACGATGTATCAAAATCATTCAACTGACGTTGTAAAGTTCTCGTTGAAATATTTAACTCAAGTGCAATATCTTCAATTTTAGGTGCTTGCTCCTTCAGCCTTAAATATTCCGCTACAATAAAATGTAAATGCTGTGGCAAAGTCTCATGCCTCGGTTTAGAAGCAATGGCATCCTCAGCTTGTTTAACCAACAATTGCATCAAAGAAGGATCAGCCTGTTGTATTTTTACATTCAATCCTTCTAAACCTAAAACAAAACTATATTCAGCTTTATTGAATGTGACCTGACAACCATAAAATTTTTGATAATGATAAATGGCCATTTGTGGTGGATGTGCGAAATTTACCCCCTGTAACAAGAACTGATTTGCAGGAACAATTTTACGTGCCAAATGCATCATCAATGCATTGGTAAGTTCATTAATTAAAATATATTTTTCATGATGAAATGGCCAAATCAAATGCACTTGTTGTCCTTTGAACTCCATTTGCATCGGGATAATATCGTCACCATCAATCACTAAACGACTGAAACGCAAAATATTTTGCAAAGCTTCTGCAACAGTCGTACTCCGTGAAGCCATATAACCTAAAACACCGAAATGCTCAGGACGCACATATTCTGCCATTTCAAAAATGATTTGAGGGCAATCCAAAGCTTGTTTGGTTTTTTCAATATTCTGCTGAAAGAAAAAGTAAGAAGATTGAGTATCAATCGGCGATGCCAAAATGACTTTTAACAAGGCACGTTCTTCTTTTAAAAAATCGGCAGTCAAAGCATCTATCCCTCGCTCAGACAAATACATCTGCCAGAGGTGGAAATATCCATTCGGTATTTGTAATTCCTGCATTGCGTTATGCCCTAATCCCATCAGTCATTTTGATATTGGCTTTGACATTTAAAATTTTCATTATGTCGTAAAATGTATAAAAAATGTCAACTTCTGTCAAAACAAAGTTGTAAAACACCGACATACTGAAAGCATCAAAGGCGATGCAAGTAAAATAAGATGAATGCATTAGTGAAATATCAAGTAGAACCTGTCGTTCGAACTAAACTTGATTTTAAATTAGGCGAAGTTCCTCGTTTCTGGTTCGGTGGCGACCCTTTCCGTACGCGCATCTTTGATGCGTTGAGCCTAACTTTCCCTGATGGTGAGCGTTACTTTATTGAAAGTGTTCGTTTATTCCGCGACAAAATCACAGACCCTGACTTACAGCAACGGGTTGCAGATTTTATTCGTCAGGAAGCGCAACACGGTATTGCGCATGACAAAATGAATCAAGTGATGAAACAGCAAGGCATGCCTGTTGATCAATTCATCACCTTTTTAAATAAGCTTTTTAAATTCGAACTTACACAACGTTCACCACAGTACAACATTGCCATGACTGCTGCTGCCGAACATTTAACTGCATTAATGGCTGAAACCTTCTATAGCAAAAAAGAGACTTTAGCAGAAGCACATCCCTACGTGCGCGCATTATTAGCTTGGCATGCGATTGAAGAAATGGAACATCGAGATGTCGCTTTTGATGTGATGCGTGACGTTGGTGAAGTTCCAGACAGTTTACGCCGTTTTTCTCTCGCCTTTATTACAGTGATGATGTTTAGCTTCACGTTGTATCGTGCCAATATCATGCTTAGACATGATGGATTCAGCCGTTTTGATCGCTTTAAAATGGCATATAAGGGCCTCCCTTGGTTTTTTGGTAGAAAAGGGATGCTCACAGCAATGAGACATGAATATTTAGATTGGTTTAAAAAAGATTTCCATCCAAGCCAACATCCCGTCATTCGCCAATATCAAGTTTGGGTCGACACCTTGGCTGAAACCAATGATCCGATCAAGGCCGGTGATGCCTTTTGGCAAGCTGCTTTATAAAAACTATCGTTGTTTAAGAGGATAATTCACCCATTATCCTCTTAAATTTTCAAGTTTGAATTGAGTGAGGAAGTAAGCATGGACTCACATATAAAATATCAGGTTAATCCTATTGTCCGCAGCAATTTAGATTTTAAACTCAATGAAATACCACGATTTTGGTTCGATAATGATCCTTTTCGCACGCGAATGTTTGATGCGCTGAGTCTCACGTTCCCTGTCGGTGAACGATATTTTATTGAAAGTGTTCGCGCGTTAAGAGACAAAATTACCGATCCTGAGCTACAACAACGTGTAACCGACTTTATCAAACAAGAAGCACAACATGGGATTGCACATGACAAAATGAATGAACAAATGAAGCATCAAGGTATGCCTATTGATCAATTTGTTCGCTTCTTAAATTCACGTTTTGACATGCTCCAAAAGAAGCGCTCTAAACAATATAATATTGCCATGACAGCAGCGGCAGAACACCTGACAGCGCTCATGGCTGAAACGTTTTATCGCAAAAAAGAGACTTTAGCAGCGATGCACCCTTATGTACGTGCGCTGTTTGCATGGCATGCGATTGAGGAAATGGAACATCGTGATGTTGCTTATGATGTGATGCAGCAAGTCGGTGAGGTGCCTGAAAGTTTACGTAAATTTTCATTGCTATATATCACCCTACTCATGTTTGGTTTCTCACTCTATCGCACCAATGTCATGTTAAAACATGATGGTTTTACAGGTTTCGAACGTACAAAAATGATGATTCAAGGCATCCCTTGGTTCTTTGGTAAACAAGGTAAATTATCAGTGATGCATAGACAATATATGAACTGGTTTAATCAAGACTTTCACCCAAGCCAGCAGCCAATCATTCGTCAATACCAAACGTGGCTAGATGCTCTAGCTACAACACATGATCCTATTCAGGCAGGTGAGGCATTTTGGCAAGCTGCCTTATAATCTAATTCATCTTTTTCTGATCTCGAAGTGAGAACATCACTGCTCAACTCAAATTTCTAACGGTGATTAATTAAATTAAGCTGTTGATGAATTGATTCTGTAAAACTGACATCTTTAAACTCAAAATTGGCATCACATGACGTCCTACATCGGCGCTATATTTGCCATAATCGCAATCGAATTAGAATATGTGAAACAAAATAAAATGAATACATTCCCCCAATATCAAGTTGATCCTATTGTTCGAAGCAATCTAGACTTTAAGCTTGAGCAAATTCCCCGCTTTTGGTTTGGAGGTGATCCATTTAAAACACGCATGTTTGATGCATTAAGCCTGACTTTTCCAGATGGAGAGCGCTATTTTATTCAATGTGTACGGTTATATAGAGAGCAAATTACAAATCTTGATTTACAGCAAAAAGTTGCTGATTTCATCAAACAAGAAGCTCAACATGGCATCGCTCATGACAAAATGAACCAAATCCTCATTGATCAAGGCATGCCAGTGCAGAAATTTACTCAAAATGTCAATCAAAGACTTGGGCATGCACTTAAACGCTATCCCGAACAATTTAATATTGCGATTACAGCAGCTTGTGAACATTTAACCGCACTGATGGCCGATGCTTTTTTTAGTGAAAAAACCACAATGCAGGATGCTCACCCTTTTATACGTGCCTTATTTGCTTGGCATTCAATTGAAGAAATGGAGCATCGTGATGTCGCTTATGACGTGATGACTCATGTTGCTCAGACTTCAAATAGATTGCGTTATACAGCATTGGCGTTAGTCACTGTATTAATGTTCGGCTTTACCATACAACGTGCCAATGGATTACTTAAAGCAGATGGGTTTAGTATTTTTGAGCGTATAAAAATGGCTCGTCAAGGATTACCATGGTTCTTAGGACAACAGGGTATTCTCAGCCGTTTGAAATCTGAATATCTAGACTGGTATTCAGCAGACTTCCATCCAAGTCAGCATACAATTATTCAGCAATACCAAACCTTTGTAGATGTATTAGAACAAACAAATGACCCCATTCTAGCAGGTGAGGCATTTTGGCAAGCGGCTTTATAATTTGTACCTTAATGTCAGCTGAAATAGTTTTTTAACTCTAGCCGTTTACTGACCAATTTACCCAATTAACAATAGCATTACCATTTGGCATAATGCTGTTCTAATAATGCATACTCATATTCTAATTCAATCATTTCACCTGATTCTGTTTCTATCGTACCACTGACTTTAGACTGCCATTGGCTAAACTGACTTCCAACAAGACGAAGATTTAAATTCTCAAAACGTCGCCAGCCTGTTTCTACGACCAACTGTAGCTTTTGATTTAATGAACGAATTGACCAAACATTCTCATCCAACTTCTCAAAAAGAACATCTGAAAGCGGATAAAGCACACCATTCACCCATAGGCAATTTTCATTGCCAAAACTTTCGTTGACACCTGATGCCAAATTTACCCCAATGCGTTGTCCTTTTTTATCCCAAAAATTGGTCGACAACCAAAACCATGCCGTTTCAGGTCTTAAAAATCCACAGGTATCGTCTAAAGAAGCTAATGTTTTTTCATTGAAGTGAATGGTTTCTTTATTTTTATTGATAAAAAAACCTTCTACGGCCAATGTTGTTTTCTTCTGCGTATACGTCCAACCATTGATTCCATTTGGACTACATAAACTTAAAGGTTCAGTGCCTGCACAAAAAATACGTGCTTTTAATTGTTGTTCTCCATGTCGTGTTACTTGAATATAACGCACCCCATTTGCATGTTGCATTTCAAATTCAAAAGGTGATTTTGTAAAATAACTTTGGCTATAAAGTGGTTGTTCATCTACTACTGTGCCGCGCCCTAAAATCGTATTGGCATTCCATTCTAAAGCCTCCTGACTTACATGATTGTACAGGTAAATAAATCCATGCCCTGCCCAACCGATATCAGCAATCGCAATGCCAATGGTATATTGCTCGTGCTGTATAGAACAAAATTTAAATTTCTTATATTTTAATTGTTTGCGCCATCCGGTTAAGGTCTTTCCATAAGGCGTTTTATACAAATATTGATTCACATTAATTGTAGTTGGTAAATCTTTAAAACGTCCATAACGTGGTTGACCATTACTTTGTATTAAATCCATTGTATATTTCCCAATCCTTTCCTTAAGGGATGTTATAAGACTTTAGTCTAATATTTAATTATTACTATTTTTACAGATTTAGCAATATGACCCATGTCCAAAAACAATCTGCACTCAGGTTTTAGATCGACAATCTCAAACAAAAACTTAAAGTAATGTCACTTGAGATTTCCCATTGATATTGCTTAGCTTTTACTCATTTTAATCAAAAGATTAAAAAGTTACCAATATAAAAAACTAAAATTGTTGATACAGAGCCTCCATCTCAATAAACAACTCAATAATTTTTGATGTTTCTATTCTCAAAATGTATATGAAACATTCAAATCACGATGCGGAATAAACTTGCAACTGGTTTATTTTTATAGCGTTAAGTCGTATTTTAGACGTTTAGATGAAATAAAAACCCTGAGCTCATAGAATTCAGGGTTTCTTTAAATCAGATGTTTAAATTATATAAGCGTCAGAATGATTAAGCTCAATGCTCCATCATACAAAACTAACCATTGAATTTAGTCAATTTTATCCGTAGCAACTTTATCTTTAAGTAATTGCGGTGCTTTAAAACGCTCACCATAGTTTGCTTCAAGTTGATTGGCACGTTGTACAGCTTGCTCTAAACCATATTGATTGAGGAATTGAATTGCACCACCTGTCCACGGCGCAAAACCAATACCAAAAATCGAACCGATATTGGCATCAATCACCGACTCAAGGACATTCTCTTCATAACAACGTAAGGTATCCAAGGCTTGTACAAACAGGAAACGATCAATCATTTCTTGTTCAGAAATATCGACATCTTTTTTCCAGTGACTTAAACCCTCCCAAAGATGTTTTTTACCCCCTTCTGGATAATCATAGAACCCTGCACCTGCGGCTTTACCCTTACGGTTAAACGTATGAATCATGGTTTGAATCACATCATCTGCGCCAGAACGAGGTAAATCTTTACCTTCAGCTTGCAGTGCTTTCCGTGTTTCATTGGCAACATGTTCAGAGAGTGTCAATGCAACTTCGTCCTGAATGGCCAATGGGCCAACTGGCATACCTGCTTTAAGTGCTGCCATTTCAATACGCGCTGGGTGTACACCTTCATGCAGTAAACGTAAACCTTCTTGAACAAAAGTACCAAACACACGACTGGTGAAGAAGCCTCGACTGTCATTCACAACAATTGGAATTTTACCAATTTGCTGTACATAGTCATACGCCTTCGCCAAAGTTTCAGCAGAAGTGTTTTTGCCTTTAATGATTTCAACCAATTGCATTTTATCGACAGGACTAAAGAAATGTAGGCCAATAAAGTTCGCTTGATTTTTCGATGCATTTGCCAAACCTGTAATCGGCAATGTCGAGGTGTTTGAAGCCATCACCCCACCATCGACAAGGAATGCTTCAGCTTCTTGAGTGACTTTCGCTTTCAGCTCTTGATTTTCAAATACCGCTTCGATGATTAAATCACAACCTTTCAGATCTTCCGCAGATGCTGTTGTAGTAATCAAGCTTAAAATCTGATCGCGCTTTTCAGCGGTCATACGACCTTGCGATACCTTTTTATCCAGTAATTTTTGGCTATAGGCTTTGCCTTTTCCTGCATTTTCTACAGAAAC
Source organism: Acinetobacter rongchengensis (assembly GCF_003611475.1). Lineage (GTDB taxonomy): Bacteria > Pseudomonadota > Gammaproteobacteria > Pseudomonadales > Moraxellaceae > Acinetobacter > Acinetobacter rongchengensis. Next base: position 32,420 of record NZ_RAXT01000011.1, read on the forward strand.
ATCTTTCAGTACAACTGGAATGCCTTTAATTGCTGTGGAATATGCAATACCTGCACCCATCATGCCTGCGCCTAACACACCAACTTTACTTGCTTGCCATTTTGCAACATCTTTAGGACGGCTTGCACCTGCTTTAATGGCATTCATCCCATGCCAAAACGTACCAATCATATTTTTTGAAATTTGGCCTGTCGCAAGATAGGTAAAATAACGAGATTCAATGGTCAATGCCGTATCTACATCGACTTGCGCCCCTTCAACCGCAGCCGCCATGATCGCTTCAGGTGCAGGATAACAACCTTTGGTTTTATCACGTAACATCGCTGGAGCAATCGCCAACATTTGCGCAACAGCAGGTGTTTTAGGATCTCCACCTGGAATTTTATAACCTTTTACATCAAATGGTTGTTGTGATTTTGGATGCGCTTTTACCCAAGCAATCGCCTTATTCATCAACTCTTCAGCTGTTTCCGCAGTATCTTGAATTAAACCAAGAGATTTTGCTTTATCCACACCAAACTGCTTACCTTCCATCAGGAATGGAAAAGCATTTTGCAGACCTAAAAGGCGTACCATACGCACAATACCACCACCACCCGGCAGCAGACCTAAAGTCACTTCAGGAAGTCCAAACTTCGTTTTCGGATCATTCAATGCAATACGTGCATGACAACCTAAAGCAATTTCCCAACCACCACCTAAAGCCGTACCATTCAATGCTGCAACCACAGGAACACCTAAAGTTTCGATATAACGAAACTCTGCTTTCATTTTCTGAATCATTTCAAAAAATGGTGTGGCATCTTCCAAACGTGCTTGGATCAACTCATCCAAATCACCGCCTGCAAAAAAGGTTTTTTTCGCTGAACGGAAAATAATCCCCGTAATCGATGTTTCAGATTTCAGTTTAGAAACAATATTTTCCAAAGCCACACGGAAATCTGCATTCATAGTATTTGCAGATTGGTTTGGAGAATCTAAGGTCAGAATAATAATGCCATCGTCATTTTTTAGATATTGAATTGCGCTCATTATTATTCTCCTTATACCAACTCAATAATGGTCGCAATACCCATGCCACCACCCACACATAATGTTGCCAAACCACGCTTTTTGCCTTGGCGTTCTAACTCATCCAGTAATGTTCCAAGAATCATCGCACCCGTCGCGCCCAATGGATGCCCCATTGCAATTGCACCACCATTGACATTGACTTTTTCAGCAGGCACTTTTAATTCCGTCATAAAGCGCATCACCACAGATGCAAAGGCTTCATTGACTTCAAATAGATCAATATCGTCAATACTTAGACCAGCTTTTGCCAATGCTTTACGCGCAGCAGGTGCAGGCCCAGTCAGCATAATCGTCGGATCAGACCCAACTAAAGCCGTTGCCAACACTTTGGCACGTGGTTTTAAACCTTGTTCTTTGACCGCTTTCTCAGAAGCCAATAAGACTAATGCAGCACCATCGACAATACCCGATGAATTACCTGCATGATGCACATGATTAATTTTTTGCGCTTCTGGATATTGTTGTAATGCAATCGCATCAAAACCCATTGCACCCATCATTTCAAAACTAGGATTCAGTTTTGCCAAGCCTTCCGTTGTTGTTGAGGGTTTGATAAATTCATCTTGATCTAAAATGGTTACGCCTGCTTTATCTTTGATGGCAACTACAGATTGATTAAAATAACCCGCAGCTTGCGCAGCAGCAGCTTTGCGTTGAGAATTTGCTGCAAAGGCATCAACATCGGCACGACTATAGCCATCCAGTGTTGCGATTAAATCCGCCCCAATCCCTTGCGGAACAAAATGTGATTTTAAATTCGTTTCAGGATCAAGCGCCCACGGCCCTCCATCCGAACCCATTGCAATACGTGACATCGACTCGACACCACCTGCAACAACAATGTCTTCCCAACCTGAACGTACTTTTTGCGCTCCCATATTCACAGCTTCTAAGCCTGATGCACAGAAACGGTTAATTTGTACACCTGCAACGTCATTGTCCCAACCCGCAGCAATCGCTGCAGTTTTGGCAATATCACCCCCTTGGTCTGCAATAGGTGTGACGCAACCCAAGACAATATCGTCCACTTTCGAAGTATCTAAATGATGACGATTTTTCAATTCATTCAACAATGTGGTCAATAGCGTAATCGGTTTCACCTCATGCAGTGAACCATCTTTCTTTCCTTTTCCGCGTGGTGTGCGAATAGCGTCAATAATATAAGCCTCGCTCATAGCTGTTCCTTTTTATGACTTCTAGATTGTTATGTGTTTCGAGTGTACTTTATAACGTTGAGAGTGCAATGACGAGAATGGAAAAGTCCGTTGATATTTTTTGTCAATTACACATTTCCAAATATTGATATTTTATATAACAAATCAATAATTTATAAATTTTTATTAGAAAAATAATGTGTAGAATAAGTGAAGGACGAATATTGAATAGGATATTGATTTAAACTTTTAGAACACACGAACTCAAAACAAAAGGTCATAGATCAATATCCCTAAAAGAATAGTATTAAATCGAAATCCCCTTCAAATGACTGATTTTATTGAATGGTCAATCGCATTGCACATCGACTTTCTCGAGAAAAACCAAAAGCAACTTCGTTGTTTAATGCATTTTGAAGATATAGTGGTAAATCGCATTGATTGATCATTTGGAAACCCAGCTTTTCATAAAAAGGACGATTCCAAGCCACATTGACAAATGTCGTCAAACTCACTGATACAAAGCCATACTGTTGAGCATAATCAATTGCATATTCAATCAATTGACGACCAATGCCCTGCTTCTGAAAATCCAGATGGACATCCATTTCGATGATATAAAAATCCTGACCTTGTTTCTGTGCATATAAGAACCCAACAGGTTGATCTTGTGCATTCACGATCACAAATGAGTATACATTCGCAATCAATTCAAGATGAGTATCCGCTGATAAAACTGGACTTTTAGCAATCCATGCTAATTCAGGTATGTATAGAAATGCTTGAGCAGCAGACTTCTCAATTTCAACGAGTTTTTCAATATCTAAAGGGTTTATCGCTCGAACAGAATAAGTCATGTTTTAGGTCTATTCCCTTTATTATTGTGCAACCAAATTTAAATGAAAAAATTGATTAAACTCAGAGGCTTGATAATCTGAAAATGCCTCACCTTTCTGAAAACCAAACTTTTTATACAGTGTAATGGCTGGCTCAAAAGATGCATGCGTTCCTGTTTCCAAACTCACTGTTTGATAATGATTCTGCTGTGCGATCTCTAATAAATGTTGCAAAATTTGGGTTGCTGCGCCTTTACGTAAATGATCAGGATGGGTTCGCATAGACTTTAATTCGGCATGTGTGGGAGAAAGTTGCTGAATCGCACCACAAGCCAACAGTACTTGATCTTGCCAAAGGGTATAAAAATTAATATTCGGTTTTTGCAAACCTGTTAAATCCAATGCAAAACTATTTTCAATCGGTGATGTTTCATGCATACCTTGTAGGTGAATACGCAGTAAATTTTGCACCTGTAAATCATCAAAATCGCCCAATTGGATTCTCATCGACTCCCCTTCCTTTACTTTCTGATTTTTAATATTAAGTACATCATGTTTTATATCAATATCACACTTCTGCTCTTGTTATACAACAAAAAATTGGCGTAAAAAAGCCCAAGTGGCCTTGGGCAGAAAACTGAAAACTATTCTAAAACTAAACTCAAAATTTCAAGCAAAACTTAATGATAACCATGCAACTGACGATACAGACCTGGTGTCACGCCTGTCCATTTCTTAAATGCACGGTGGAATGTACTGGTTTCACTAAAGCCAACTTGTTGAGCGACATCTTCCAAAGTTAAATCAGGATTGAGCAATAAATGAATGGCAGCATCACGGCGTAAAGCATCTTTCACCCCCTGATAACTCTTCCCTTCCGCAGCCAAACGACGACGTAAAGTTTGAGGAGATAAATACAACATTGAAGCGACATCATTCAAGGTTGGCATTTCTTCACCAATTTGGCTCTTTAAAACATCACGAATGCGTGAGGTCAATGAATTGGTATTTTTAAATTTCACCAACAATTGAGCTGGCGCAGCTTTCAAAAACTCTTCCAAACTTGCTTCGTTTTGACGAATCGGTAAATCTAGATAATCCGCAGCAAAAGTGATTTCTGTACGTGGCATATCAAATTGCATCACTGGTGCAAAAAACAACGCATCATATTCATCTGCATGACTTGGACGTGGATAACCAAAGTGCACACGCTCTAAAGGAATACGACGCTCAATCAACCAAGAGGCTAAACCATGCCAAATCATCAACATACTTTCTGTAATGAAATGATCAGGATCCATGGTTTTTGGAATCAATGGAACCAAACGCGCTTCATGTTTATCGCGTTCAACAGCAACCGACCATTCATCGCCAAATAATTTATAAAATTGAGATGAAAGCTCCAAAGCTTCACCCAATGTCTTGGCATGAATGATCAATTGACACATGATTGCAAAAGAACCCAAGCGTCGTGGTTGAATATCAAAACCAACATGCTCGTCTTGGGTGACAAGCCATAACATTTTAACAAAGCGTGTATATTGCTCTGGAGAAATACGTGCTTTAGGTTGACGAAGTAATTCTGCCTCTATGCCCACATGTGAAAGTAAGGTGTCAACATCCATTCCTAGACGCTTTACGCCTGTTAGGGCTGCATTCACAAAATGGATACTGATCGTATCACGGCTCATGTTAAATCCTTCAGTTTCTTTGATGTTCACTAGAGTTGACCTAAATGACGCTAAAAAATGTTTAATTGGCGATTTACAACACTGCTTATCACCTTTTTACATCTTAAATTGCCGAAATGATCAAGGTAAATGGCTGAACATGACATTGTTATATAAGTTTTATATTTCTAATATAAGGTAAAAATCAATCTAAATTTGGTAAAAATCATTATGACAACAGCTTTAAAGGGATTGAAAATACTCGATTTTTCAACATTATTACCTGGCCCCTTTGCGACGATGTACCTTGCAGACATGGGGGCAGAAGTGATCCATGTTGAATCACCGACACGCCCAGATTTAGTCCGCTTATTCCCCCCTTATGCCAATGGACAAGCCACATCTCACAGTTATTTAAACCGTAATAAACAATCTGTCGCCTTAGATTTAAAAGATCCAAAGAATATTGAACGGATTAAACAAAGAATTTCCGAGTTTGACATTGTGGTTGAACAATTTAGACCAGGTGTCATGCAACGTCTTGGTTTGGACTACCACACACTTGCAGAAATAAATCCTAAATTGATTTATTGTTCCATCACGGGGTATGGACAAACGGGCTTATATAAAGACAAAGCTGGGCACGATATTAACTATATTGCATTATCAGGTATTGCAGGTCATAGCGGTCGCCAAGACAGTGGCCCACCGCCAATGGGTATCCAAATTGCAGATGTTGCAGGCGGTTCATTACACGCTGTGATTGGAATCCTAGCTGCGGTTACAGAACGTCAAAACAGTGGAATGGGGCAATACATTGATATTTCAATGACGGATTGTGTTGTAAGTATGAATAATATGGCAGCAGCAGCAAATCTTGCAGGTGGACAGCATCAAAAAGTAGAAGCTGAACAGCTCAATGGCGGTACCTTTTATGATTATTATCAAACACAAGATGGTCGTTATATCTCAATTGGTAGCTTAGAGCCACAATTTATGAATGGTTTAGCCACGACCTTAGATTTACCATTACTCCTTGCAAAAGGTGCTTCTTTTGATTCTGATGATCGCAAGGAAGTTAAACAAGCAATTCAGAATAAGATTGCAAGCAAAACATGGGCTGAATGGAATCAAATTTTTAGTCAGCTCGATTATTGTGTAGAGCCTGTTTTAACCCTAGATGAAGCTTTAACATCCCCTCTCGCCACTGAACGTAATTGGATTGTAGAGGTTCCATTGAAAGCTTACTCGGATCAAAAAGAACCACAATTGGCATGTCCTATTAAGTTTTCTCGCTCACAAATGCGTTATGACTATATTGGACAAGAGCTAGACGAAGGTAAATGGTAAACCGATTGTATAATCAATGAATGTTTCGATTTGAAATGACTGAAACTTAATCCATTCAAATAATTCACCTCATTTTTTAAGCAAATGATATGTGTAATCAATTCAAGCTGTGATTACACATATGCTTTAGAACATACAAATTGTCTATTTTTATATTAAACCGCTATTTTCACTTAGATCTTTTTCCAATAATAAAAAGCCTTGAGATTACAAATCTAAAGCAAGAAACATTCTGTCGATAAGATGATCTAAGTTTATAAAAAAGCACAGAAGAAGAATAACTTAAGGCCTTCAACTACTCTTAAAATAAGTATAATTTTATCAATATGTGATAAAATATATACAAAAGTTACATAAAAAATCTAAAAATAATGAATCCTTATACAAAACAAGAGTATCATACATAATTAGTTACAAATGTTATCGAGCTCACTCAATATGAATAAAACTAAAGGTTATTATTGGGCATTCGGCCTTTTATCATTAAGTTGTTCATTGTCTAATGCACATGCAGCCGAAGCATTTGATGCAAATAGCGCATGGATGTTTGGTGACTGGAATGGTAAACGAACTGAATTGCAACAAAAGGGTTATGACTTTAGCTTAGGATATACAGGTGAACTGGCAACATTACTTGATTCAGATCAGCATTCAAGTCACGGCACTGAATATGCAGACCAATTTGCTATTGGTGCGCATTTAGATTTAGAAAAAGTTCTAGGCTGGCAAGACACTGAAGCTCAAATCACCATCACTGAACGTAATGGCCGCTCGCTCTCTCAAACTTCAGACGCTTTAGCAGGTCATCTTAGCTCAACTCAAGAGGTTTGGGGACGCGGTCAAACCTGGCGTTTAACTGATTTTTGGATCAAGAAAAAATTCTTAGATCAAAAGTTAGATATTAAAGTCGGTCGTTTTGGTGAAGGCGAAGACTTCAATAGTTTTGACTGTGATTTCCAAAACCTTGCCCTATGTGGTTCTCAAGTCGGTAACTGGGTTGGTGACCAATGGTACAACTGGCCCGTCAGTCAATGGGCTGCTCGCGTTAAGTACAACATCCAACCTGATTTATATGCACAGGTTGGGGTTTATGAATACAACCCAGAAAATTTAGAACGTGGTAAAGGCTGGAACCTCAGCACAGATGGTTCACATGGCGCCATTATTCCTGCTGAAATGGTATGGCAACCTAGCGTCGGTATTGCCAAACTACCTGGTGAATATCGTCTAGGTTATTACTACAGTACTGCGGATGCACCTGAAATTCTACACGCAGGCAAAACCTCACATAAACAAGGGGTTTGGGTTGTTGCTAAACAGCAATTCACCACACATAACAACGACAAAAACCGTGGTTTAACAGGTTTTGTCAATGTCACAGTGCATGACTCAGATACCAACCACGTTGCTAATATGCAAAATATTGGACTTGTCTATAAAGGTGCTTTCGACGCTCGACCTCAAGATGAAATTGCATTGGGTGTGGCTCGTATTCGTATCAATGATGACGTCAATGACACTCAAGTCCTTCAACAAAATGAAGAATACAATGCTGAACTCTATTACGGTGTTCATGCGACAAATTGGCTAACCATTCGCCCAAATATTCAATATGTACATCATGTTGGAGCATATAAAAATGGTGAAAATGCATGGGTTGGTGGTATCAAACTCCAAACCGCATTTTAGTTTATAGATAATAAATATTTCCGTTGCCTGTCTTTTTAATGTTTCCGATTCCTGCGACTGAGATATTTAAAATCTAGAAATTTAAGCAAAGTTCCTCATCAAACTTGTGAAAGATCGATGAGGATTTTTAGAATTAAGAAATTATAGGTGGTCATTATGCAAACTCCATCTTCAGGACTCAGAACTTTGACGATTGTGATCGCAATTGTCATGGGTTTGGTCTTATTGATTGGCGGGATATGGCTTGCAGTTTTAGGTGGGTCTTGGTACTACATCATTGCAGGTTTATTCTTTATTGCGACAGCAATTTTATTGCGTAAATTAAACAGTTCAGCATTAATCGTTTATGCAGCATTAGTACTCGGAACAGTTGTTTGGGGACTCTGGGAAGTTGGTTCAGACTTCTTTGCCCTTGCACCTCGTTTAGACATTTTAGGTGTATTTGGTTTATGGTTGCTCATTCCAGCAGTCACTCGTGGTTTCGATGCAAAAAATGCCAAAATTGCCTTATCAGGTACATTGGCAATAACCATTGCTGTTATGGTGTATTCGATTTTTAATGATCCGCAAGAAATCCGTGGGACACTGACAAGTAACCAACCAACACCTGCAGCCATTGAGGGTATCGCCGATGGTGACTGGCCTGCTTATGGTCGTACGCAATCTGGTCTACGTTACTCTCCATTAACTCAAATTAATGAAAAGAACGTAAAAGACTTAAAAGTGGCTTGGGAATATCACACCAAAGATTTTAAAACAGACAAAGATTCTGGTGAAACAACCAATCAGGTCACACCGATTAAAATTGGTAATAGTATGTACATTTGTACAACTCACCAAAAATTGGTTTCACTTGACCCATCAACAGGCAAAGAAAAATGGGTATTTGATCCTCAATTAAAAGCGGATCATACATTCCAGCATTTAACTTGCCGTGGTGTTTCATATTACGATGCTGCCAATACCACTGGTTTTGCAGCCAGCTTACAAAGCAAAAAATCAGCATCAGCAGAATGCCCTCGCAAAGTCATTTTACCTGTGAACGATGGTCGTATCGTGGCAGTCAATGCCGATACAGGTAAAGCATGTAGTGACTTTGGTCGCAATGGCGAAGTTGATTTACAGAAAGATATGCCTTTCCCTTATCCAGGTGGTTATATCCCTACTTCTCCTCCTGTTGTGACAGGTACAACCATTATCATCGCAGGTTCAACGACTGATAACTATTCAACAGAAGAACCCTCAGGTGTAATTCGTGGTTATGATGTAAATACGGGGGCGTTGTTATGGGTATTTGATACAGGCGCAGAAGATCCAAATAAGATTCCTGGACCTGGTCAAACTTATGTACAAAACTCACCAAATGCATGGGCACCATTGGCTTATGATGCAAAATTGGACATCGTTTATGTACCAACAGGCGTAGGAACACCTGATATTTGGGGAGGTAACCGTACTGAATTGCATGAGCGTTATGCAAACTCTATGCTTGCCATCAATGCAACCACGGGTAAATTGGTTTGGCATTTCCAAACAACCCATCATGATTTGTGGGATATGGATGTACCATCGCAACCTACACTTGCAGATATTCAAGATAAAAATGGGCAAACCGTTCCTGCGATTTACGTTTTAACCAAAACAGGAAATGCCTTTGTTTTAGACCGTCGGAATGGTCAAGCAATTGTTCCAATTACAGAAAAACCTGTGCCGCAAACCATAAAACGTGGTCCGCAAACCAAAGGTGAACGTTATTCACCAACTCAACCTTTCTCAGATTTTGATTTAGCACCGAAAGAAAAATTGACAGACAAACAAATGTGGGGCGCAACCATGTTTGACCAGTTAATCTGTCGTGTATCATTCCACAAGCTAAACTATGATGGTATTTATACCCCACCTTCTGAAAATGGTACGTTGGTTTTCCCAGGCAACTTAGGTGTCTTTGAATGGGGTGGTATGTCGGTCAATCCTGATCGTCAAATTGCGGTAATGAATCCAATTGGCTTGCCTTTTGTTTCCAGATTAATCCCAGAAGATCCAAATCGCCCTAAAACAGCGAAAGGTGCTGGTACCGAAGCCGGTGTACAACCTATGTATGGCGTACCTTATGGTGTAGAAATCAGCGCGTTCTTATCTCCATTCGGCTTACCATGTAAACAACCTGCTTGGGGCTATGTCGCTGGTGTAGACTTAAAAACACATAACGTGGCTTGGAAACGTCGTATTGGAACAATCCGTGACAGTTTACCGGGTATTCCATTACCACCATTTAAAATGGGCGTACCAATGTTGGGTGGCTCTATCTCAACAGCAGGAAACGTTATGTTCCTTGGTGGTACACAAGATAACTACATTCGTGCAATTAACGTCAGCAATGGTGATGAACTTTGGAAAGGTCGCTTACCTGCGGGTGGTCAAGCAACACCAATGACTTATGAAAGTAATGGCAAGCAATATGTTGTCATCATGGCGGGTGGTCATGGTTCATTTGGTACTAAAATGGGTGACTCTTTAGTTGCTTATGCATTGCCAAATTAAGCATTAAACGGATCATAAAAATAAAAAACAGGTCTTTATGACCTGTTTTTTATTGCTTTATTTTTTTATCGTTTATGCTGACTAAAATGACCGACTCTGCACCTGACCATCAAAAGCCATACAATCTTCAACTCGAACCCTTTGCACAGTTGATAATTCTGCCACATCAAACCATCGGTACTCAGAATGCTCATCACTCAATTGAATGGTTTGCCCTTCTGCAATCTGACAACGAAAAATAAAAGCGTGCGAATTCACCGCTGAATGAAAATAAACACCTGATAGATATTCAATGGAAATATCACAGCCTAATTCTTCAAAGCACTCACGAACTAAAGCTTGGTGAATCGTTTCTCCTTGATCCAAACCACCACCAGGTAATCCCCATGCGCAACCCGCATAAGTCGCTTTCAATAGTAAAACTTGATGACATGTATTCACAATAACAGCATGTGAACTTAAACGATAAAAATCGTGAAACCCCATTGGCTTATTTCGCTAAAAAACACTTGGAAAACATTAAACGCAATGCATAGACAACAGCAATTGCAAAAACACAATAACCTAAACTAGGAATAAACATCGGAATGCTCAATACGATGGCAGCCGATACTGGATAAATCCATTTTCTAAATCCAGAAAGGTGATAAATATCCTGCAAAAACCACAAGCATCCACTATAAACAACGAGAGAAATCGCAATAAAATAGGCGACCAATTCTGATGAAACTTCTGCTTTATGTGCGATGACATCTACAGCTGCTGCTAGACCTGCGCCTAAAGCAGCAATACTCACAAAAATAAAAAAATGACCGTAGCCCCAAATAAATGTGCGTTTTTTACTGGTTAAATGGTCTGCAACACTATGGTCGAAATAAGCCCACCACATGGTAAACATGATCAATAAGCCCCCTATTGTAAGAAACCAGAGCTCTTTACTGAATAATGCATTATTCATTGCATCTGAAATTGCAGCAAAACAACCAATAATCGATTCGCCCAAGACAATAATCGTCAATAAGCCATAACGTTCTACAATATGATGCCGATGCCATGGCGTCATATCATTGGTTTCAGCAAAAAATGGAATACTTAATTCCACCAATGCAAGCAAGACAAATAAATAGATCGTGAAATGAATTGGGCTAAATTGAAAAAATAACCACAGAATTTGAACAGCAATAATACCAAAAGCATATTTTAATGCGATCTGCTTTCGCTCAGGATCATGCTTGGCGGCTCGCAGCCATTGTGTGACTAAAGCCAATCGCATAATCACGTAACCAATAAAAATCATGTCAAAATTTTGATGCTGGAAAACGCGTGGAATACCTGCGGCAACCACTAAAGAACCAGTAATTTGGACAAAGGTCATCACCCGATAAAGCGCATCATCATTATCGTAAGCAGAGGCGAACCAAGTAAAGTTCATCCAAGCCCACCACAACGCAAAAAATACTACAATATAAAGTGTTAGACCCTGCGCTAGGTGGTTTTCAATAATACTGTGGTGTAATTGTTGCCCTGCTGTAGCAATGGCCACAACAAAGATTAAATCGAACAATAATTCGAGTGGTGTCGCAGCACGATGAGATTCGTGCGGATTTCTTGCACTTAATGGCCTAAGCCATCCTAGTTTAGATAACTGTGAATTTGGCATTTTGTTTTCTTTATGAGATTATTATCATGATTTTTTCAAATCTTAGCGCGACATACAAGCCCCCAATCACGTTTAAATAATCTCATCTATAAATTTTATTGTATTTATTTTAAATTCTCGTGAATAATACCAAATCATCTAGCTTAAAGTTTTTTAGATTCTATCCCTCAAAACAGCCAAAGCTGTGAGAGATTAAACCACCAATCTCAATTTTGGATTATCTTTCAAAACAATCGCTTTTCCTGTCATCATATCGACTGGCATTGAAATGTGCTGATGCACCACCAACCAATGTCCTTGCTGTTTTTTTAGACAAAGTGTAGTACGACACCAAGGCATTTTTATTGTTTCTTTCAATAAATTATTTTCAATTTTAGAGTGACAATGCAAAACCGCTAACCCTTCTGAAGCATAAATTTTAATGTCACGGCGTACAATTTGCACATCAGTATTAAAATACGGACTGAACTTTTCCCATTCTTGTTTATATGCATTTATACCATCTAACTGAGTGCCCACATCAAATAAACTAATATCATCTGCACATTGGCCCAATAAACACTCAACTTTTAGACCTATAATAGCGTCATCCCATAACTTTATTTGCAACAATACTTCATCCGCAATTTCTCGATCGCCATCAATTCTAATTTTCATTCCAAAGACTCCGTTATTGTTATTTGTGACACATTTATCATTATATTAACATTATGAGAACAAATTTGTACATTACTTTAGTAGGATTTTAAAAATTTTTTTTATTATTTGGAAAATCATTTTTTGTATTTTTTCATAAACTTATATTACTTTAAATTCTAGTTTAACAATATGCTTATGTTATATCAGCTTTTTAAGTCAATCTTTACTCATCCAATGAGTAGAACCTGGTTTTATATACTAATCATGAAAAAATAAAACCAAATGAATTTTCCATATATTCAAGTAAAACTAAAAAAGCATGCCTTTTGGCATGCTTTCCGTTCACTCAATAACAACTATGTGTGCTCATTAAGCATCTAAAGTTAAGTCTTTAATTTTTTCTGACGGCCCATTTTTCTTTACAGATTCTATGCCATTATCTCGAGCAGCATCACCTGAATAAAACTGACTAGTTCCAATAATCTGATGATTTGCAGCTTTTAAATTGAAATAAGGTTTGCCATTCTTCGCCTCTAAACGGTCATATCGTGCATCATCAACACTATTTTTCTGTACAGATGCGATCCCGTTTGAAGCAGAAGCTTTTGCCTTATACAGTTCACTCGTCAGGATCACTTCCCCATTTCCAGCTTTCAATACAAAACGGTATTGACCGTCTTTTGCTTGACTAATTTCATACCATCCCGACATGCTCGTTACCTCTTGATTATTTTCAGTTCTTGTATTTCACAGCGTTGTATTGAATATAAATGACGCCACTTAGCTAAAATATAAATGATTTACTTAGCTTCTAAAGCATATTTTATTGTTTATAAATGTAATTTCGTTAGGCCAATATAATGCATATTCTTTAACTCATAGTTTGAACATACAACCTCATAAAACATTCAAGTATCTGATTATCTTATATTTAAAAATCAAAGCTCTATGTGGCGACACATTGAGCTTTGATACGAAAACAGTTAAGCATTATGCTTTTTTAACAAATTCGGATTTCAACTTCATAGGCCCGATCCCCTCAATTTTACAATCGATATCATGTCCATCGCTTGAATCTACAAGCAATCGAATATTTTTTACTTTGGTACCTACCTTGACAACAGAAGAGGAGCCTTTGATTTTTAAGTCTTTAATCACAGTTACCGTATCGCCATCCTGTAAAGTATTCCCAACGGCATCTTTGATAATTGTGGTTTCCTCAATTGCCGTTGAATCTGCCTCTTTCCATTCATGCGCACATTCAGGGCAAATCAATACAGCATGATCTTCATAAGTATATTCAGAGTTGCATTTAGGACAGTGAGGTAAAGACATAAAAATCTCAAAAATAGTTAAAGTTAGCATTATAACATTGTTATGTTTTTCACAGTGTTAAATCACCTATATTTTCTATGGGATTTTACTTCTCAAGCTGCTATAAAATATCAATCAATACTGTGACATGGCTGTGGTCTATATTTTTCACAGCGGATATTAAGGTCACACTTTCTTTTTGAATCATATCTCTTAAGGTATTTAATACTGTAGTGGCATCGGAGAGTTCAGCTCGATATTTTTGTTCAAACTCTTCCCAACGATTTTCCATGTCTTCGTGATACCATTTTCGTAGCTCATTTGAAGGGGTAATTTCTTTCGGCCACCAATCAATTTGAGCAAGCTCTTTTTTAATCCCACGGGGCCAAAGTCGATCGACCAATACTCGCTTGCCATCCGACGCGGATACTGCATCATACACTCTCTTGGTTTGGATACTCATACTTGCCCCGCTATAAAATTGATAGTTTAAAGCTCAAAAAACTTCTCTTAAAAATCAGTTATTAACAATAAAAATCAAATCTATATAAATTTAATTTAAATTAGCTTTATATAAAATAGAGAGAGTTTCAGATCAATTTACTGATCTGGAATGGTTGGATTGACCAATAAACCGAATAATTGTAATGACTCTTGCCATCCTAAATAACATGCTTCAACTGGAATCACATCTGGAATACCTGATTGGGTAATATTCACTTCTGTACCAACTAAAACTGATTTTAATTCAATGACAACCTCAATTCTCCCTGCTAATTCAGGGTTATCAAATTCATCAAAATAACGGATAAGTTGATTAGGAATCAATTCTTCATACATCCCCCCAAATGAATGGGTTGAACCTGTAGAAAAATTGGTGAAAGACATCTTATAGGAACCATCCACTTTAACATCACTATGATGTACTTTTGCCGTAAACCCATGTGGAGGCATCCATTTAACCCATGCATCTGGATCTAGAAATGCACGATAAACACGTTCAGCAGGCGCACTAAATACACGATGTAATTTTACAGTATTACTCATATTCGAATCCTTGAATTTTATTTTTTGATGGACATTCAGTGTACTGCTAGCTCAAATTTTATATGTATATTTTTTATTTCCTATGATGTTCTTGATTAGAATATTGGGTGCTTAAATCTCACCGAACAAACCGTGTATTTTTAAAAACAAAATCAGCGAATTAAAAATATAATGATTTATTTCAAATCATTACAATCATTGAAGCATCTATTGATTGAAAGATAAAGCGATCGCCACTAAACACATCAATACATGTTTAATACTTATTTTATTTTTTTAGAGTGCACTGAAATTAATATATTGATCAATCTAATGCAACGATTCTTAGTTCATCATATAAAATAAATCATTTATTTTAGCGTGATATCGACGAGCAACATCACGCTTAAAGCTTTGAATGTTCAGCGATCAGCTCATGATTATTTTGGTAAAGTCCTATTCTTCTTCATCTAAATCCTCAAAAACATATGCTGTACATCCCCATCCATCATACTCACCTTCAAATTGCTCAGCAATTTTGGTAAACCATTGTTCTAAATAAACAATATCTTCATACTCAGGGAGTAGATTGACATAAACGGTAATCACCCATTCATTGGGTTCCACATCTTCATCTAGATAAAGAGAAATTTTTTGCTCTTCATGTAAAAGATAGATTGCACAGGTTTCTGCTGCCTGTCTTGTTTTAAAATACATAGAGAATTCAACTTCATGTATTTCTTCTAGATCATCACCATCTTCTTGCATTTGCCAAAGTAAATTACCGTTATCGTCTTCAGGAAATTTTGCATAATCGCGAGTCATGGTTTCACCCTCTCTAGGTTTTGATCGTTTGTTTTAGCTGTACTTCGTTGAGATTAACAATGTTTTATGACAATTTATGAATATTCATGATTCACAGACAAATTACTACTTTTATTTAGCCTAATTTTGTAATTATTCTTGATCCCAACTCAATTTCAAAAACACCAATTTACAGAATATTTAGTGCACAATCTAACCTAGATTTTATGCCACTACATTCTGAAAGCTAAAGCACCATCTTGTTATACTCGGAAGATCCCGGCGAGATCAAAGTTCCTTACTATAATGATCTATACTTACTATACGATCCTATAAATGTTGTCATGATTTATCAAATGAAAGATTTCTAATATCTAAACGCATTAATTTAATTCAATAATATCAATCGTTGGTGGCACTCTAAAACGGAAAGGCACACCCACCATTCCCGTACCGACACTCACAAAAACATCTGCATTTTCATGCTGATACAATCCTCTTTTATGTCCCAAAATAGATACTTTCTTCATGATATAGCTGGTTAGCCAAGGCAGTTCCACTTGTCCACCGTGGGTATGACCCGACAACATTAACGGGCGTGTAGGCAGTTTCGGAACCATATCTACAGTATCTGGATTATGTGACAAAATCAGCCAAGGTTTATCTTGCGGAAGTTGAGGCATGTAGCGCATATCCGCTTTGCCTGCCCACAAATCACCAATGCCTATAAGGCGAAATTCATCAAACTCGACAATTTGACCTTCAATATCCATCACATCATTGATCTCTAAAGCATGCGCTAATAAGGTCTGAATAGGTGGCCCTGGATACTGTTCATCATGGTTACCATTGACTGAATATACAGGTGCTTGAATCTCTTTTAATATGGCCAGTTCTTCTGCTAATTTATTTTCAGGTTCATAGGTCCAATCCCCTGCAACTACAACAAAATCAGGTTGTTCCAAATTCACTTTTTTAACAATTGTTCTGAGTTGGCGCTCATGTCCTGAAAAAAGTCCGATATGCAAATCTGCAAGTAATGCGACTTTTATCGGTTTTTGAAAAGGCTTACGTTCATCAAACTGATACTGTAAGCGCTTAACGTGCACAGTATGAGGCTCAATAAATCGTGCGTAAATCAATAAACTACTAAGTAAAAAAATAAAAATACTTTCATGGATCGAAAAAATTCCGATCCAACCTGCATAAATGTTAAAAAAGAACAACGGAATTAATAAATAAGAAAGGTAAAATGCCAATAAATGAACAAAAGACTTGAAAGGATGAATCGTTTCAGTTCTTGACTGGCTTAACCATGCTTGAGAAACACCCCAAATTGCAAGCAAGATAAAGCTCATATAAAACATTGAAGTAACATTAAAAGTCATGAACATATTCAATCTCTCAGGTATTTAACACCTGTTAACGCTTATTTATCTTTTCAGCTAAGATAATTATACTCTAGCTCTGAGAGTCGCAGAAAAAATTATGGAACGAATGCTCAATCACAATACGCAAATACAGCAAAAGTATTACACAGGTTCTTCTCGTTCCAAAGGTTTATTGGTGCTGAGTACTTGTTTAGCCCTCAGTTTGTCTGCTTGTACAACGCTGCCCAAACAACAAAATATACAGCCTGAATATGCTTACGATATCAATACCAACGATACGTCTCTAGCTCGAATTATTAGCCCTTTAAAAGAACAAAACCCTGAACTAACGGGTTATCACGTTTTATACGACCCTTTAGAAGCCATTGCAGCACGTATTCATTTAATTGAAAAAGCCGAAAAAACCTTAGATTTACAATATTATATTTGGGATAACGACAAAATTGGTTCATTGGCGCTCTATAAAATGATAGAAGCTGCTGACCGTGGTGTAAAAATTCGTTTATTAATCGATGATAATAATGCAGGCAAAATGGAAGGTGTCTATTTAGCACTTGATCAACATGCCAATATCGAGGTTAAACTGTTTAACCCCTATCGTTTTAGAGGGATGCGCCCTTTAGACATGCTCATCGATTTAAAACGAATTAACCGTCGTATGCACAATAAAACCTTTACTGCCGACAATCAAATTTCTTTGATTGGTGGGCGTAATATGAGTAATCAATACTACAATGTTAGTGATAGTTATCAGTTTTCCGATGTTGATGTAATGCTGGCAGGACAAGCTGTAGATGATATTACCCATTCTTTTGATGAGTATTGGAATCATAGCTATGCATATCCAGTTAGAAATATCGTCAATCACAATGCGTACACACTGCGTTATGAAGGTTTAAAAGATCAATTAACCAAACATTATCAAGAAATTACAACACAAAACTATTTAAATTTAAGTAACCGAACCCATGATTTTGACCAGTGGCTCAATCATAATATTCAATTAGATTGGGTCAAAGCGGAAGTCGTGAAAGACTCTCCTGATAAAATTCAGGCTAAAGCAAAAAAGGAACAGCACCTCAATTTCCAAATGGTTAAACGTTTGGAAACGCCAACCGAAAGTGTTGACTTGATTTCCGCCTATTTTGTACCGCAGAAAAAAGGCGAGAATAAACTGATCGAACTCGCCAAAGATGATGTAAAGGTTCGGGTATTAACCAACTCATTTAAAGCCAATGATGTCGCACTGGTACATGCTTTTTATGCAAAATACCGTGAAAACTTACTGAAAAATGGCGTAGAGCTCTATGAATTTTTACCCGCAGTATCAGAAGAAAATTTATACGCCAATAGCAAAGAAATTTCTAAGAAAACCAAGGTCAGTTTAAAAGGGTTGAGTCGTTCAAGTTTACATGCCAAGCTCATGGCGATTGATAATAAACAAGTCTTTATTGGTTCTTTTAATTTTGATCCTCGCTCTGCCAATTTAAATACAGAAATCGGGGTCATTATTAACAGTCCACCTTTGGCCAATGCTGTGCATAAAACCATGGATGAGAATTTGAAAAAATACGCGTATAAATTGGTTTTAGATTCACAAGATAATATCAACTGGTTGCGTACTACACCGCAAGGGATCACGACCTTTAGCAAAGAGCCTAAAATGAAATGGTGGCAAAAAGCTGGGATTAAAGTGATTTCATGGCTACCAATAGAAGGCTTTATGTAAAAGCCTTCTTGTAAAAATGAAATGTTTAGCCCACTAAAACGTCTCTTTGCAAATCTTCCAGACCTGTTTGCATGGTTTCCTGAACCAATTTGGTAAGACTTTCTACGCTATGTCCTTCTGTAGAAATCCGAGGGAAAGCCTTCAGATGTGCAGTGACTTTTGGCATTTCTAAAACCGCTTGAATATGCGCAACAAAAGTCGTATCTCCAATAAATGGTGCAACGGTATCTAATTGACCATTTTTATTGACATAGCAAATCACACAAACTTGTACGGGTTTATTGGCTTCTATTGCTGCACCTAAAATGCGACCATGTACCTTTTTAACTTTTGTCCCATCAGTCGTTGTCGCTTCGGGAAAAAATAAGACAGGAATATCTTTACTTAAAAATTCAGCGATTTGCTCACGAATACGAACCGAATCTCCAGAACCACGTTTGATGAATAAGGTTCCCCCTCCTTTTGCAAGTTTTCCAAAAACTGGCCATTTTTCAATCTCTGCTTTCGCTAGAAAGAAAACACGTGCACCTGAACCTAAAACAGCAATATCTAGCCAAGAAACATGATTACTGACCCACAATGCTGGCTCGCGAGGAATGTCTCCATGCACCCGAACATCAATATTGAAAACCTCACAAAGACGTCGACAAAAATATTGTACATAACGTGTATTATTCGGATTATTGGGGTCTTTATAGAGCTGATGGCGATAAACCAAATAAAAGCCTTCAGATATAGCCACTGTACCCGTGACTATTTTTTTACTATATAAAAAAAGTTTAGATAACACACTTAAGTTCGATGAATTTGACTTTTTGCTTACTTGTTGTTGAGTCATAGAAGCTCACTAAACTGACTATATTTCATACTTGGGTCTGTTGACAGCCCCTAAACCGACAGTATTGTATACGTATATACATAAAGTTGCATTGATCATAAAAACATAGCAAAAACTTACGCAACACACATTTTATGAATCTGATGCCGTTAATAAAATTAAAAATAATCCTTAAACATCAGCATAGACAATGTATTTAATGCATTCACCAACGTGTTTCATGACCAATATTTTCAATAAAGTATCCAACAATTCAACATAGGAGAAAATAGCATGATCGACTTAAAAAAGCGTTAAAATCGTGGCATCGGTTAAACCCTCAAATTCAGCAGATCCAATTCAAAACTGTTCTCGGCTATGTAATTTTATACTGCGGTGCTTTGGTTATCTTTTCAAAGCTATTTATTGCAATTCTTTAACAGCCCATGAGGATTTCACAGTCAATTTACTTTAGAATGGTTATTCGCTAATGCTTCTGAGTTTTAATATCTGTGGAATACTTTGATCAGCATCAAGGTGGTGAAAAAACCATTTTAATCAGTGTAAATGTACAAATATTAGAAAATTTGGACGCTGAGGAATTTCGATTACTGGCAAAGTCTGCAGGTGCTGAAATTTTTGAACACTTAACGGTTCAACGCATTAAACCTGATGCTAAATTTTTTATTGGCACAGGTAAGGCCGAAGAAATTGCTGAACGTGTTGAAAATGAAGAAATTGAGCTGGTTATATTTGATCAGGCCCTCTCTCCTGCGCAAGAGCGTAACTTAGAAAGAATTTTAAAATGTCGTGTGATCGATCGTACAGGATTAATTCTTGACATCTTTGCACAACGTGCCCGTACCCATGAAGGGAAACTTCAAGTTGAGCTTGCTCAATTAGATCACCTATCGTCTCGTTTGGTTCGTAGCCGTAGCAATTTGGATAGCCAAAAAGGGGGCATCGGCTTACGTGGACCAGGTGAAACACTATTAGAAACAGATCGTCGCTTATTACGCATTCGTATGGAGCAACTGAAAGAACGTCTTGAAAAAGTGCGGAAAACACGCATGCAAGGACGTGCTGCACGCCAAAAGGCCAATATTCCGACTGTATCCTTAGTCGGTTATACCAATGCTGGAAAATCAACCCTATTCAATATTTTAGCAAAAAGTGATGTCTATGCTGCGGATCAACTTTTTGCCACACTTGACCCGACCCTCAGACGTTTGGACTGGGAAGGTATTGGAACACTGGTTCTAGCAGATACTGTTGGTTTTGTGCGCAATCTCGCTCATTCTTTAGTCGAATCCTTTAAAGCAACTTTGGAAGAGACATTAGAGGCAACCTTACTACTGCATGTAATTGATTCAAGTAGTCCTGAAATCATGGAACAGATCGAAGCAGTAGAAACGGTATTAAAAGAAATTGGTGCAGATATTCCAACCTTAAGGGTCTATAACAAAATTGATCAGTCTGGTGAAGACGCTAAAATCATTTATGCCAAACCACACCAACCTGATCGTGTTTATGTATCAGCCCATACAGGACAAGGCTTAGACCTGCTTCGTAAAGCAGTCCATGAATGTTTAATGGGACAAATCCAAAATTTTGAGCTGCTGTTAAAACCTGCTTATGGCAAGTTACGTAACCAACTTTATGCTTTAAATGTTATTCAATCTGAACACTATGATGATCAAGGTCATTTACATTTAAGGGTTGCAATGGCACCTCAAAAATTGGAACAACTCATCAAACAAGCACATTTACCTATTGACGAAATTCTTGGGAGTAAAGCACAACAGTTTAAACGGCCTTTAGAAGAGTTTGAAATCAAACGCTAAATCGGTTAAAACGTGAAAGGGCAAATTTTATATATCAAGACGCATGGATCAGTTAAAACGCATAGATTGGCAAGCTTGGGGATTCACCATAGGACTGATCGTCTTCTTTCGTGAAGCTTCGGTTTGGGTCATGACACAATTTGATCATCCTGAATTGGGGAACTTAACTGGCCTTTTAAGCCTGCTATTGGTATTGGTCATTTGGCGTAAATTTAAAAAACTTCCACCTCGTTTAGTCGATACCAATAATAAATTAATGAAAGAAAGTGGTTTTGCTTTCCTTCCCATCTGTGCAGGCTCACTGATCATGCTGGTAAGCATGGGAAAAGAAATTCCCTTATTTCTCGTGGTCATGTTTATTAGCACACTCATCCCTTTGTGGATTTATGCCAAAATGGCAAAAAAGTGGCTCTAGGAGATTGATATGTTCAGCGTTCTGATCGGTTTCCTCATCACTTTAGCTGCATATCTCGCAGCAAAACCGGTAAATAGAAGATTTCCACAAGTGCCATTGTTAGTGATTGCAATGTTTTTTGTGATTGGACTTTTAATGATTTTAAAAATCCCATATGAAAAATATAATAGCGCGATGAATGGTTTATTTAGCCATCTTCTTGGCTATGTCACTGTTGCCTTAGCCATCCCTCTAGCTGCGATGCGCTATGATGATTTACCACTTAAATCGGTAATAGGCATTCTCGTCTTTGCCAGTATCAGCGCTGTAGCCTTGCCCATGAGCTTAGCTTATCTGTTACATATGTCTGAACCGACCATCATGGCGTTTGCAACTCGTGCTGTAACAACCCCTATTGCGATTAATATTGCAACTTTATTGCACTCACCAGTCACTTTAGTGATTTTGATCGTCATTTTATCAGGGGTCATTGGGGCAGCTTTTTCATCCATTATTTTACGCAATATTAATGACGAACGCGCGTCAGGCTTAGCTTTGGGACTTGCTGCCCATGCGATTGGTACAGCACAAGCATGGCAACGTGGAGCAGTTGCAGGACGCTATGCGGCCTTTGGCATGGCGGTCAATGCGGTCTTCACCGCCATATGGTTGCCAACCTTTATTCTTTTTATAAAATAACTGTGATTTACTATACATTTCAAGTGATTGCATAGAATTGCTATTCAAATTAAGATAAATCTTACCCCCATTTTGATAAGGAATGAATAAATGTGGTCGAATAGATTTATTTTAGGTGTTCTATTTTCAGTGCTCAGTTGTGGCAGCATGGCAAAGGATATTACTGGCATTTGGAAAAATATTGATGATAAAACTGGTTCATCTAAAGCTGTTCTTGAGGTTCGCAAAGAAGCAAATGGAACATATACAGGGAAAATCATCAAAATCACACCACTGCCAGGCTATACACCAAAAGAGACCTGTGTAAACTGCCCAGCACCCTATACAAATAAACCTATTTTAGGTATGGATGTTCTTAAAAACCTAGTACAAACCAGTGAAGAAAATTATTCTGGTGGGAAAATTATTGACCCACTTTCTGGTAAAATTTACTCGATGAAAGCAAAGTTAAGTGCTAATGGAAATCGCTTATCTTTACGAGGTTATATCGGTGTCTCAGCACTTGGACGTAGCCAAATTTGGATTCGAGAAAACTGATTGACTTATTTTGACTAAATAAACGATTTAGTTGATTCTAAAAGCTCATAATTGAATTTATGGGCTTTATATGATTTTAGAACCGCACAAATGCTTTGATTCTAGATTCACTCTTATTTAAATATGCATTTGCTATGTGAATAGTTTGTTATTTTCCAACAGCAGCTTACAGATTGAATAGATCCATCTTTTATAAATATACAACAATTTTTGAACTATCATTTCAAATCAAAATACTGTAAAAATATTCAAAACACATAACAAGAGCAATTCTCATGTTAATGATTTCAGTCTTTTCTACATACAAACGGCTGAAGCAACAATAGAAATAAAAATGACCAGTAAACACTTCAAAGTTAGGGGAATAAAATGTGGACTAAATTTAAATTTTCACTGTCAATTGTCATGCTTTCTCTGAGTCAATTTGCATTTGCAGAAGATATTTCTGGCTTATGGCAAAGTATTGATGATCAAACTGGAGCACCCAAAGGCATTGTTAGGATTAGTAAAGATGCAAATGGGACTTATATTGGAACAATTACTAAAATCACACCTCGAGTTGGCTATAAACCTAAAGAGTTTTGTGTAAACTGCCCTGCCCCATATACCAACAAACCGATTATAGGGCTGAATGTTATTCAGGGTCTAAAACAAAAAGATGCAGAAAACTATGAAGGTGGTAAGATTCTAGATCCTAACACAGGCAAGATTTATAGCTTAAAAGCAAAACTTTCCTCAAATGGAAAGAAATTGGTTCTCCGCGGTTATATTGGCATCGCGGCATTAGGTCGCAGTCAAACTTGGATTCGAGCCTATTAAACCAGATTTATGTTAAATTCATCGCTTCAAAAAGCTGTCACCTCTAGAGGTACAGCTTTTGTTCTTTTTACGCTAAGCCAACGTATTATTCGTGGTCTTGGGTTAAATTATTCAAGCCCGTTAGTCTCATTGTGATACCTTCTTTAACTGGTATCGCTCGACTTAAATTGGTTTGTAAACTTTCAGCGAAGTTCCCCTGATATATTTTCATACCTTGGTGAGTTAAATTTGAAGTTGCATCAATATAAATCTTACCCCCCAGTTTTTCCCATAAGCGACAAAAACCATAATCCTCAGATAAATAACGCCCTGTTTCAGGATCAACCATTACATCAAATAAGCGATAATGCAGACCTTTATTTTCGATACCCACCGAATCAGGGGTATATTTTAGCTCTGGATAAGCCTGCATCATTTTTTCAAAGACAGCACGTTTAATCACCATGAAACCTGTCGGCGCCTCACTCATCTCGATAAAACCATTCTCTAAAATCGTAAGGTCTATATGATCTGCGTCACCTGCTACCCGTGCATTAACCGTATACCTTTGATAATTCGAAATAAATTCACTCAAAGTCATTCCCTTTGGTAATCCCTCAACAGGCCATTCTTCCCTTTTAAGTGGATAAACCCCAGCAGCAATATCATAATCTGATTTTAATAAGCGAAAAGCAGCTTCAGGTGTAAAACCAATATCAGAATCAATCCAAAATAAATGTGTCCACTCAGTATTTTCTAAAAAAGTGGCTACACAATTATTTCTTGCACGAGTAATTAAACTTTCACCCTGCATCAATAAATATTGTGTAGGCATACCGATTCGATTGGATTCATGAAAGAAATTTAATAATGAAAGCACATAATTATGAAAAAACTTGCCATCATGACTAGGCGTTACAATTAATGGATAAATTGTTTTTAATTGTTCTGTAGATAACATCTTTTCCTTTGTCCATGATTTTTATACCACACTGAATTTAATCTAAATCCCTCAATGATTCAATCATCAAGACTCCGCGTACCTTTAGTTATAAAGTCGAATAAATCACTTAATAAAAATGATATTCAATTAAATATCACAAATATGCATTTTATCGTGATTTATTTTGCATTTTAAAATAAATGTGCTAATTTTTATACAATAAACACAAGAGGTATTTAGATGAATAATTATGTAAAAATTGCTGTTGCTAATCTATTATTTGGCTTATCTATACAAAATAGTTTTGCTCAAGACATTGTTGGTATTTGGCAAAGTATTGACGACAAAACCAATGCACCTAAGGCTTTAATTGAAATCAAAAAAGATGCGTCAGGCGAATACTCTGGTACGATTATTAAAGTGACGCCAAGTGCAGGTTATAAACCTCAAGAATTGTGTACCAAATGTACAGGCTCGCTTAAGAACAAACCTATTTTGGGCATGACTATTTTTTCTAAAGTAAAAGAAGTTAAACCAAATCAATTTGGAAATGGCTATATCGTTGACCCACTTTCTGGGAAATACTATAAAATTAACATCAAGTTAAGTTCAAATGGTAACAATATCCGAGTGCATGGATATATTGGCATTCAAGCAATCGGTAGAACACAAACATGGGTCAGAGAAAAGTAATCAAAAGCATTTAGTTAAACAATAAAAATACTATTTATGACTTTTAAATAATCACTCAAATCTAGTGTAAAATTCAATAAAAAAATAAATTACCCAAGATCAGGATACGGTTATCAAGTTAATCTAAAGTATATCGTTCACCAAAACTAAAATACCCAATAAATTCATTGGGTATTGATTTTCAATTTGTATGCTTTTTCAATTCGTATTGAATAAATTTTAAGGCGCGATAATTACTGGGTTATCAACGTTAAATAGCGCTTTATCCTCAAGCCTATAAGCAATCAATTGATGTCCCCAAACACAACCACCATCTACATTTTGGATTTGAGGATTGATGGTTTTGCCCTCTAAGGCAGCCCAATGTCCAAAAATAATTTGATGTGTTTTTGCTGTTTCAGATGCAAATTCAAACCACGGTTTAAAACCTTTCGGCATTGGCTCATCTAAAGCATCTTTAAAACTGAACTCTAAACGGCCATGCATATCACTTAAACGCATCCGGGTCAGGTAATTGGTAATACAACGCAATCGATCATTTCCAGTTAATTCTTCTGTCCATAATGCAGGTTCAGCCCCATACATCGCTTTCAAGAACTCATCTAAAACGTCAAAATCATCACTTCTCAAAACTGCTTCAACTTCTTGAGCCAGTTCAACTGTTTGCTGTGCATTCCAAATACACGGAATACCAGCATGAGTCAAAATAGTATGATCATTGGGGAATAAACATAGCGGTTGTTTACGTAGCCAATCAATTAATTCATCACTTTCGAGTGCATGAATCACATCATCAATCTTGTCTTTCTCTTTGGCTTTTTTAATACCACGCGCCACTGCCAGTAAATTCAAGTCATGATTACCCAAAACAGTGGCTGCTACACCACGGTCTACAAGCTTTTTAATAAAGCGTAATGCCCCTACTGAATTTTCACCACGTGCCACTAAATCCCCTGCAAACCAAATAAAGTCTTGATCTGCATCAAACTGGATTTCTTTGAGTAAGACTTTCAGTGCCTCAAAACAACCTTGCACATCACCAATGACATAATTATAGCGAATATTCTCACGGGTCATTTAAGCCACCATTTGATCTGATAATGCAACAAACTGTGCCAAGCTTAAGGTTTCAGGACGTGCCATTGGATCAACACCCGCTTTTTCAAAACCATCTTCGGCCAACATGCCTTTTAAGCTATTACGTAAGGTTTTACGACGCTGGGTAAAGACGTGCGAAACTAGACGAGCCAAAGCTTTCTCATTTTTCGCAATAATAGGCTTGTCAACATAAGGCTCTAAACGAAATACCGCAGAGGTTACTTTTGGTGGCGGATTAAATGAACCTGGTGGTACTTCAAATAAAAAAGTAGGTTTACAAAAATACTGAATCATGACCGATAAACGACCATATTCTTTGGTATTTGGAGATGCCGTAATTCGATCCACCACTTCTTTTTGCAGCATGAAGTGCATGTCTTTGACTTTTCCGCCAAATTCCAATAGATGGAATAACAAAGGCGTAGAAATATTATAAGGTAAGTTACCTACGACACGTAAAGGGCGACCTTCTTGAAACAACTCAGTAAAATCAAACTTTAATGCATCTGTTTCAATAATGGTTAAACGCTCAGGATGCGGTACACGACCAGGTAAGCCTGCTGCCAAGTCTCGATCCAACTCAACCACAGTCAGCGCATCACATTCACCAATCAAAGGTGATGTTAAAGCAGCCAATCCTGGTCCAATTTCAACAATATTGTCGCCTGCACGAGGCGCAACAGAACGTACAATTTTGGCAATTACACGTTGGTCATGTAAAAAGTTTTGTCCAAAACGCTTACGCGTATGATGCCCTTCATCTTTTGGGTTTAAGGCATTAATTTGATACATAAAAAAGTTCCAACGTGAATTAATTGCGAGCAAGATCAAGCGCTAAATCGACAGCGACATGCAAACTTGAACCTTTAGCCAGTCCAGTACCTGCAAGGGAGAGCGCTGTGCCGTGATCGACTGATGTTCGAATAAAAGGTAAGCCTAAAGTAATGTTAATGGCTTCACCGAATCCTTGAGATTTTAACACAGGTAAGCCTTGATCGTGATACATCGCCAAAACTGCATCTGCATTTTTCAAATTTTCAGGGGTAAAAAGCGTGTCTGCTGGCATGCTCAAACTCATATCAATGCCTTGCGTTCTATAATCTTCCAATACAGGATTAATCGTATCGATTTCTTCACGCCCTAAATAACCGCCCTCTCCTGCATGAGGATTTAACCCACATACCAAGATACGGGGATGATTGATTTTAAATTTGGTTTTTAGATCGTGAATCAGGATATCGATCACTTGATGCAATCGTGCTTTGGTAATTGCATCCGCAACATCACGTAATGGTAAATGGGTCGTCGCCAATGCAACTCTTAATGTTTTGGTTGCCAGCATCATCACTACCCGATTCACACCAGCAAACTCTTGATAATACTCAGTATGCCCACTGAAATGAATACCGGCATCATTAATGACTGACTTTTGTACAGGTGCCGTTGCAACACCTACGCTTTTACCTGACATGGCATAATCAGCAGAACGATGTAATTGTTCTAAAACATAAGCTGAATTTTGTGGATTTAGCTCACCCAACACCACATCTTCATATAACGGCACATGCTCAACATAAAGCTGCCCCGACGCAGAAGACTCAGTTTGTCCCATAAATTCAATAATTTCGATATTTTTATTTAAAATTTTGGCACGATCTCGCAACATATTTATATCAGCCAAAACCACGATTGGGCGCTCATCTATACGATCAGCCAAACTTAAACAAATATCTGGACCAATTCCTGCGGGTTCACCACTCGTAACATATAATGGAAGCATGTGTCTGACTTTCAAATTTTCTTTACGCTATTTTATACCTAATTGTATCAGCATCCTATGGACAATATTATGACGAGGCTCAATTTTGCATAGCAGTATTATTTTGATCACGTTTTCATAGATTCAATCATTAATGAGCAAACAACTGTTCATGCAAAACCCCCTGTCAAAACATATCTAGCCTTCATTATTTGTTCTAAAATTGCTTTAACGGTATTGGTATATTGCTGTTTTCTAATCCAGTCATAAACGAAGAAAAAGTGACTTTCAATTTAGCCGAAACCCACATATAATATTGCACCTGAAATTCTATATTTTGATTGTGATTCTTCTCATTTTCAGATAGAATTCGGTCTCCTTTTTGTTTGGACAGCTTCCATAGTCCAAACCAACTATAATAGGTAGTGGTTTAATGAAAACTCTCAGCGCTAAGCCTGCTGAAGTTCAACACGACTGGTACGTTGTTGATGCTTCTGGCAAAACTTTAGGTCGCCTTGCGACTGAAATCGCTCGTCGTTTACGCGGTAAGCACAAAACTTCTTATACTCCGCACGTTGACACTGGTGATTACATCGTTGTTATCAATGCAGAGCAAGTTCAAGTGACTGGTAAAAAATCACTTGATAAGAAATACTATCGCCATACTGGTTTCCCTGGTGGTATCCGTGAGACTAACTTCGAGAAGTTAATTGCTCACAAACCTGAAGCTGTTCTTGAAAAAGCAGTTAAAGGTATGTTGCCAAAAGGTCCTCTTGGTTATGCAATGATCAAAAAAATGAAAGTGTATGCTGGTACTGAGCATCCGCATGCTGCGCAACAGCCACAAGTTTTGGACATCTAAGGGATACTGCACATGGCTACTAATTATGGTACAGGTCGCCGTAAGACCGCAACTGCACGTGTTTTCCTATCAGCTGGTACTGGTAAACTCGTAATTAACAACCGTACTCTTGAACAGTACTTCGGTCGTGAAACTGCTCGTATGGTTGTTCGTCAACCGCTTGAGCTTTTAGACGCTACTGAGAAGTATGACCTTTACATCACTGTTGCTGGTGGTGGTATCGGTGGTCAAGCTGGCGCTATCCGTCACGGTATTACTCGTGCATTGATCGCTGCTGACGAAACTTTAAAACCTGCTCTTCGTCAAGCTGGTTTCGTTACTCGTGATGCTCGTGAAGTTGAACGTAAGAAACTTGGTTTACGTAAAGCTCGTAAACGTCCTCAATTCTCTAAACGTTAATTCGTTTACCGAATCGGACCAAAAACCTCGGAATTTTCCGAGGTTTTTTTATGCGTTGCTTTATTTAACTTCTCACCTCTTGGATTGGTTTTAAAGCTCGTTGTTTCCCTCTTAAAAATCATTTCAGCTTTGTATTATTCGAACAATCCATTGTTGCATCAGCAGCGCCATCAACCGTCACTTGTTCACTTATCATGCATTCATCTGCTTCATAGGTAGATATTTCTTTGGCGAATTGATGATCTTTTGGAAGCGGTGCATCACACGGCTCATCTGTCTTTTGATTGACCATTTTTACTGGCCCATCATTATAAATCGTGACTTTGCAGTCCTTAACCACATATTCTTGTTTAATGCCTCCATACATTTCGTCTTCTGGTGCTGCTGTAGCAACATCACAAGCCTCATCAGCCAAACATGCAGCATCTACAGCAGAAACAGCAACTTGAGCGTCTTCCATACGATCAGGCGATGACTGCTTTTTCGCATAGGTATTTGAAATATTGATCATTAAAAATATAATAATGACTGATTTTATTGCATTTTTTACGAGACTCATGCCTACACTCCAATTTTGGATTCTATTTCTAGGTTGATCGTTATCATAAACATCTTAAAGTTAAGATGATTTTATTGTCCATTTTTAGTATTCTAGTCTATTCACTTCACCAAGTTTTGGAATATGTCAGTCGAAAATGCACCTCAACAAGGGATTACGTTGTATAGCCATGAGGATGACTTTCGTTCACACTGGATTAGATTTCTACTTACCGAAAAGCAGATTAAACATCATTTAATTCTAGTAGAAGACGACGATGAGGATTTGGCGAGCCTGAATCCCTATAATCAGCTTCCCATGCTGATAGAAAATGATTTGAAGCTTTTCAATACTGCTATTATTTCTGAATATATAGATGATCGTTATCGTCAAAATAAGTTATATGCAGACGCACCCGCTCCTCGAGCAGAGCAAAGACAATATATTTGGCGCTTAGAACAAGACTGGTTAAGACTTGCAGATATTATGTTACGTCATCCAGATACTTTAGACCGTGTTGCAGCTCAAAAAGCACAAAAGCAATTACGAGATACATTAATCTCTCTTACCCCCCTGTTCCAACATTATCCTTATTTTATGTCTGAGAACTTTACAATTTTAGATTGCATGTTAGCGCCAATTTTCATACGGTTAAAGCATATGGGAATTGAACTACCGAAACAGCAATGCCGTCCAATCTTGCTCTATTGCCAACGAATTTTTAGCCGTCCTGCTTTTTTGAAGTCCATGACTTTAAAAGAACAGAACCAATATCGTGAATTGTTAGCAAAGTCCTAGATTGCCAATCAACAGAGTATTTTTCAATGTCTGAACAAGAAATAACCGTATCACCCACTCGACCATATTTAACTCGTGCAATTTATGAATGGATTTGCGATAACAATTTAACGCCTTATCTTTTGGTCGATGCAACTCAGCCTTATACAGATGTACCCCAACAATTTGTACAAGAGGGTCAGATTGTTTTAAATATCGTGCCACATGCTGTACACATGTTAAATATTAGCAATGAGTCAGTCACATTTTCAGCACGTTTTGGCGGAGTCTCTAAAGACATTTATGTCCCGATGAATGCGGTCTTGGGTCTTTACGCACGTGAAAATGGACAAGGTTTATTCTTTGATCCTGACGAATATGCCAATGTGCAAATAGATGAAGATGCTTTAAAATCAAATAGTAGTGAACCATCAGAA
Source organism: Acinetobacter rongchengensis (assembly GCF_003611475.1). Taxonomy (GTDB): domain Bacteria; phylum Pseudomonadota; class Gammaproteobacteria; order Pseudomonadales; family Moraxellaceae; genus Acinetobacter; species Acinetobacter rongchengensis. The sequence continues at coordinate 63,892 of NZ_RAXT01000011.1, forward strand.
AACACTACAGAGCCCCCAAAGAAAAAACCAAGTTTAAGAATTTTAGAATAGAAGAAGGAATACCCAATGGCTTTTGATCTCGTACAATACTTTGCTGAGCAGATTAAGATTCAAAAGCCTCAGCTCTTATCCCAATTAGATGCTGAACAACGTAAGATTCATATTGAAGAAATCAATGCGTTGACTTTAGGCAAATTGATCAGCTTATGGCGTCAAAATGATAATGCACTCTATCAAGAAATACTTTCGCAAGATCATCTTTATACCCAAGAGATTGCTCGCCATCTAACCACATCTAAGCAGAATTTATCCAGTTTAGATAAATCTTTACTTGAATCTGCCACAACTGAAATTCTCGAATTACAAATCGCCGAATTAAAACAGTTAGATAGTGCAGGAAGCTTAGGTAAAAGAGGCTTGCGAGAACTGGTGATTGGTCAAATAGAGCACTTGTCTGGACAAGCAAAAGATTGGGTTTGGTCAACAAATGAACTGGTAGAACTGATTGGCTCTCAACCTGTGATCGAAGAAGAGATATCATTAGAGGAAACCATGAAGGAGTTTAATCAAATGGTCAATGCTCAAAAATCTGATGTACATCCAGATCAGCATGCTACTGTTGAAATCAAAGCAATCAATCCAACTTGGGCGAAAATTGCAGAACCTATCGTTGCATTGGTGGTGTTATATATTCTTTTTGAAGCAGCTACTAAGATTTTTGCTTAAAACTGAAATATGATGGATAAACAATTAAAAGCGATCTTTATGATCGCTTTTTTTCATCATAAAATTACTTAAGTAAATATAATAATATTACGTGATTTAATTCACCAATCTAATAGTAATATAGATTCTTAATGCAAATTTATCTTATTCAAATTAAATAAAACTTAAATTCCATTTTACTATTTCAAATAACTTATCAATTTGGATTAAATAGCTTATAGATTTTTCACAATCAGCAATGTTAATTTAATACAAGAAGAAAGATAACTGTTCACTAGTCGCTTAATAATTTATTTAAACAAAAATATTGGAGGCAATAAAAAGGTCATATATCAGGTATTTAATTATAGAACCGTTAAGTTCACTTTATTAAAACGAGCAGATTTGCAATTAATTTTACTTAAAAATTTTAGTTAACATACACCCTGAAAATTTTATTCAAAGATAAGTGGTATTATGAACAATCAATGTATCAATATCGCAATCTCGGGCTTAGGTTTAACCACCTCAGATGAACTTAAAATACGCTTGAGAAGAATCTTGCCCAATAATATTGGTATAAATTGGACAAATATTTCTGATCAAAACATAAACTGCATTCTCATTAATGAGCATTTCTTTGAACATGACAATATTCAAAATATTATTCAGAATAAAAAAATACCGTATTTAAAAATTTCAAAACATAGTGAACAAGCTGAATGCATAGATGAAAACTTACTGTGCTTGCCGATCAATGACGAACTCACACTTAAAGACTGGGTCAATTTTAAACTACTCAATCAAACCACTCCAATTGAGCAAAAAACTGAGACGCTATACGATACAGTTCCACCTGAACAAACTTTAGCGATTAAGGAAATTGCCTTTTTTAGGGATATATACCAACAAGAAATCCGTAAGATCCTGATCAATGATCAATTTGGTACATTAGCTATTATTGATCATCATGCACATCTGGCATGGTTAGAACCAACGCGTGAGACATATAAAACGGATCTTTCTATAGAGTATGTTGCTGCAACGACAACCGACTTTATCAAAGTTTCTCGTAAGCAACATCATAATCTAGAAAATTGGCTATTTAATTTAATTTGGCAAAACCCCAATATAATTACGGTTCCATCACCGAATGAAGCCTATCGATTAAATTTCTGGCCTCAGCCGAATATGGCGGATAAAAAGATTTTATTGCAACTTTCAGCATGTTTTATTTTAGGTGCAGAAATACAACATGTAGCCAGTAAATTAAATATTCCCATTCATACCGTACAGCATTTTATTGCTGCAAATTTAGCCATTCATAATGCTGAATTAATTTCAATCAAAGACTGTCAGTTTAATCAACCATCTCTTGCAGAGAATCAAACTGAGAACCCAGGTTTTTTAAAAAGTTTTTTTGGGAAATTAAAAACCAGATTTAAATTCTAATATTGAGATCTATTATGATTATTCAAAAGTACAAAATTGTCTTTGCTGGTTCGATGGGAGCAGGCAAAACGGAAGCCATAAAATCATTATCCGAAGTCCCAGTCCTTGCGACTGAGGCATTTAATACGGATGACCATAGCCACAAAAAACTCAATACGACTGTCGGTATTGATTATGGTGAAATTACTTTAGACGATGGCAATAAAGTCGGGCTGTATGGCACACCAGGTCAAGGACGTTTTGATTTTATGTGGGGCGTGATCTGTAAAGGTGCGATTGGAACAATTTTACTCATCGATCATAGTCTAAAAGCACCTTTGGATGAATTGGATTATTATTTGGATACTTTTAGACAATACAGTGAGAACATCGTCATTGGAATTACGCATATTGATGAAGCGATGAGCACATCAACACACCAATACCGACAAGCTTTAATGAATAGGAATTTGAACTTTCCGGTCTTTTTTGTGGATGCACGTAAGAAATCTGACGTTTTATTACTCCTAGAAACACTGATTACCTCTTTAGAAACAAAATATTTATAGGAAATTTATATGATCAATGCACTTGAAACACGCACGGCTCCAGCACCTCTAGTTGCTTTTGCCAAAACTCAAATTCAACAGATCTTAAGCAATGTGAATAATATTGAATTCATCATGATCTGTTCAACGGATGGTTTTGAACTGGCTTCGATCAGTAAACGTCATCAATTTCACTCCAGCAAACTTGCAGCTGTGAGTAGTTCAATTTTGGCTATGGTCAGTGCTTTTTTAGGGGAAATTAATTTAACAGGTTGTCAAAGTGTGACTTTGGATGCTGAAAATGGTAAAGCCATTTTGACCTCTGTACCTTGTGCAAAACACCCTATGATTATCGTCACACTCAGTTCAAGAGATGTATTACTTGGGCAGCTTTTATATCATTTAAAAGAAGCCAGTCAGGCGATTGTTCAACAAGACCTATAGAATTTTAATATCAATCTTTTTAAATAGATTTATATTTGCGCAGAAATAGTGGTCTGCGACTTACCTCGGGCTTTTGACTGATACATCAGTTGATCCGCTTGATGGGTTGCCTCATCTAGATTATCGGGTAGTTCGGTATAAACTCGAATACCCATACTAAAATCAACACCATACTGTTGTTTTAAGCCACTGAGTAAAAACTTATTTCTTAATCTTTTTGCATAATCTTCAATTCCTTGTGAATTTGTATCTTGCAAGATCACCACAAACTCATCTCCTCCCATACGTGCCACAACATCATTCATACGCATAGTCTCTTTTAATACATGTGCAAATTCCACCAATACATCATCTCCCTTACTGTGCCCATAAGTGTCATTGACCGTTTTAAAACCATCAAGGTCAATGATCCCGACTGCAAGAGTTTGGTCTTTCTTAGAATACCTTCTTTTAAGTGTTTGATATTCCAGATTAAAGGCTCGTGTATTATTCAATGATGTTAAGGAGTCTTTCATCGCCATCAGCGTCATGTCGGTTAGACTTCTTTTGATTTTAAATAATAAAAAAGCAACTACACTAAAAAATCCCAATCGAGCACAGGCATTCCAATAAGGAATAATCGGATTTGAATAATGATGTCCTGCACCATAATCTGCGTAAAGCCAAGTCAATGCGGATAAAATAATGGTAAAAATCGCCATATTTTTATTATCGTACCAAGCTGCAATTGAAACAGGGACAAGATAGAACACTGCAAATGAATACTCATAACCCGTTGCAAGATCAATCACGCCCCATACTGTGATCATGAGCAATAAAAAAACACGGCGAAGCACCGTATTTCTTAAAAATAGTTTTTCAAATTGCATCATGAGATATGCCATCCTAGCCCCCCATAAATCCCTTTTCTCTGTATCCATCTAATCTTTAAACTGTTTTGCTCTTATGCAAACTGTATCAATATTGATGTTGTTTTTTCTATGTCTTTTGCTATGTGTTTGTTTTGCAGTGTTTTTCTTATACTTTAAAATTTTTGGGGTGTCAGGGAAAACATCTGTTGGTTTACTTCAACTATTAAAACTTTGTAAGTTCTAACCCTATTGCCTATAAACTTTTGATCTATAGCGTCCTAAGCCGAATCGAGACCTTTTGGGTAAGTACTACACTCACGTTATACGCAACTGGTAGCAATCTACTCTTTTCGATCCCTATCACACCCTTGAAATATACTTTAACCAAAGTGCGTCGGGATTATTTCCCTAAGATTTACCAATTACAGCCATTTTCAGAAAAATTTTTCTCGAAAACAGCAAAATTTAGGATTTTTTATCTTTAAGGCTAAAATAGTGATTTTTTATTTCATAAAAACCATCAAAAATGGAAAATTTGTTGAGCTTTTTAAAATTTATTTCCAGATCAGCATTCAAAAATAAAAAAGACGATGTGAACATGACCAAGATAGATTGAACAATCCATCACTAGCAAGCTGATTACAAACCAATCCACAGCTCAGCTCTAATCTACCCGCTAATTTTTTAAAACCTATACACATCAAAGTAACAGCATATAAAAGCAAAACATCAAGTTTAAGCTACTTCTGAAATAGGTTTCTCTTTACTTTTCAAATAAATATTTTCTAGTTCTTGCTTATCTTGATTGATAAAAGCTTGCAAACTTTGTTGAGCTTGCTCAAGGCTAGCCTGCTTAATTAAAAACGCTTCTTTATTTTTCCGAGTCATTAGCCCAAATAATTCACGTTGTGGAAAGATCAATTGAATATTGCTTTCGATCTTAAATTCGAATTGTTCTGACTTAGAAAAAGCATTTAAAGTGATTTTTAAATATTCATCAGACGCTTTATGCATCACGTTAAAAACTGAGTTTTTACCATTTATTTGGAGTTGTAAGACGCGTTGTTGACGCCAATTTACCTTTTCAAATTTTTCGAGAATAAATGCAATATCAAGATCATGGCTTTCTTGCATTTCATCATTCAAGTTTGCATTTGATAATTGGATTTGAAGATTAAATGTACTCATTTTTTATGACTCATGTCCTTATGGTCTCATCTTAGTTTAACAAGACTTATCATAATTCATAGTAATTTCAATAATAAATTTAAAATTACTCATTGATTTTAAATACATATTTGTGATTCATTTATCCAAATGTTATATTTTAACGACTTGCTTTATATTTTCAGTTTTCCTTGTTTTTTCTCTTTATTTTGCTTGAAACAAGGAGGTGCACAACCTCCTTATCAAGAAAAAATCTAAATTCATAAGATGAGCAAAATAGTTAAGTCATGCGATGCTCTTGTAACATTTTCTTATGCAACAATTGCTTATATTGTTCAGTCATTTGTTCAATATCTCCTTTTAGAAATAAGTCTAATTGCTCAGAAACTTGACTTTGAGTCAGATTTTTATAAATCAATTCATATTGTTTTTTACGGGTGAACATTCCAAAAAACTCTTTATTTTCGACAATCATTTGAATATTACTGTCGATTTGAAAGACTGGTTCAGCCTTGGTGGATTGCGTGTTCAATTGAATCGCTAAATACTGTTGTGTATCGATATCGACTACGGCAAATGAAACTTCTTCATTTTCCAACTGAAGTTGCGTAAGGAAAATACGTCGCCATTGAATGCTATAAAATTTAGCTTGAATCTGAGTAACATCGGTTGTTTCAAAGGATTCTGTTCTTGGAAAATGACCTTGCGCAGGTAAACTGATTTCGACTTCGAATGTTTTCATTATTTCACCTATTCCGTGTGTTTTTAATTTTATGAATAATTATTAACACTGATTTTATTCTAATTAAATATCCCCATATACGACTTTTGTCGTATTTCAATCAAAAAATAAATCACAAAAGTCTCACCATTTGCATAATTTGTGATCAAATCTAACTTTTTCAAAATATGCTATGGCATATTTAATTCATCAAAATCGGTTATTTCTGAAAGAAAAATTGGTTTAAGCTTAATTTTCGTCCAAGTCTCTTTAAACCGTGGATCATCTTCAGGGTCTTGATTGAGATTTTCCCGAACTAATTTTTTAGCGGTTAAAAAATTAATACTGGTTTGACTTTCAACATAAGGGCCATGATTATTACTGTCCTCATAACCGATTAAACGCATATCATTATTTTCGAACCTAAAGCGGTAATCCCAAGCACCATAGCGACCATGCGCATAACCAATATTTAATAGATTATTTTTTATCTCAAACCATAATTCAGGGGCAAAATACACGCCACCTTCCTCGTTCTCAGAACTAAAGCATGCTAAATTTTGAACGACTTTTTTATATGATCCTTTTTGATTGAATAAGACAATAATACCTCGTCGATTTCGATCCAGTTTTCCTCGGTACTCATGGTTTACCCATTGACTAGGATCAGTCGCTTTTACAATCAGTACTAAATCGCTGAGTCCATCTTTATTTAAATCACCTTCGACAGCTTCAAATAAATGATAGGTTTTAGGCACATAGGCTTTGTATTTAATTTTGTCTTTTTGCAGCTTGATTTGTTCGGCTGTTAACGGCTCAGCACCAACCGTTTCTGAAACAATAAATAGAGAAGACCATACAAGACATAAGCTGAGAAGTTGTGATTTCATGATTTTTAATCTCAAAATATTGAACTAAGATTCGCCAAAATAATCGGTAAAACCATAACCAATGTTCACTGTTGAAAATATACGGCTATAGAAATAGCGATCAGATACCACAAGATCATTGCAGTCATTCCTGTCAAAATATTTAAAATGACTTTATACATATTTGATAAATTTGACTTATAAATCTTCAGATTGATAAAGTATGCCAAAGCCCCCAGACCACCACCGATGGCTCCGCCCACAAATACTAAAATGAATGGCCAGCCACACATCAAATATGCCGATGTAGATAAACCCTGATTAAAGAAACTTTTTTTAGCTGCTTGATTTTCCATTGTCTATCCTTTTTACATTTTTCTTAACTTTATTTTATCGATATCATTTACATCAAATTAAAATATTTTATAAATAGCTTCAATATTTTTAGCACACTTTTCATTCATTTTTATCGAATAATAGATTTAAAAGCGCATAGAGTTTATCCAATAACAGTGATTCAAATCATCTTAACAAATGACCAATAAGCAAAAAGAAATTTTAAAAAATACGAATCCTTTCAATGTCTTGAAATCAAAACCCCTAAACAATTTGCGATGTAAATTGGGAAGTCTATTTTTATGATTGTTAGATGAGTGTTTTAAAATCAGAAGTTTAGTGGAAGGCGATAGAGAGTGTAGAAAAATCAAAGTCACTATACAAATTGAGATTCATTAATTTTTAGAAATTTATGATCATCATTGAACTATTTTTCATCTAAATCAATCTGAAAAATAGTTCAATTTTATGTGATTAAGACAGAGGACTGACTGCATTTTCCTGTCGTTTTATACGAATCCAGCGTATTGCAAGTACAATCATAATCAGTACTGCTATAGCAACAAATACAGGTACAACCATAGCCATAATTGAGAGCACTACAGCACTAATCAACTCACCTGTAGCGACGACAAAATTACCTAAACCACCTGTTGTTGCGGTCGATACGCCACGTGCAGCCACTGTACTCATTTGGACTGCGGTTGCAGTTCCACCACCGACAATAATGGCAGCCGCCCAACCTGCAAATTGTGACATTTCTCCAGTACTGACAGCCATGGTTGTCAGTGTTCCTGCGACCATGGCAGCGGGTGTCACAATGGTGTCTAAGGCATTATCCACCCACGGTATGTAATATGCGCCCACTTCACAGAGTGTCGCGACGGCTAGACCAATACATACAGATGGCATGGCTAACCATTCAAAGCCTTGCATCGGTTCAAACCATCCTGTAAGTGATGCAATACTCATGACAAATAACGGGACAAATACACGAAAGCCACATGCTGCACTTAAACCGATACCAATACATAAGCTCAGGATTATTTCCATCATCGTTTCCCTGCCTTCATTTTCTTTTATATTTTAAAACTATTTCTAAATTAACAAAAAGCCCTATCAAGTGATAGGGCTTTTATTTAAAACAGAGGATAACTGTTTTATCTGTGCTGCTTAGGCAATTTTGTTGTTAAATTGATTGCCAAGGCATTTGGTACACGGGGGTAAACGATCTGTACCAATTTCTAAGTAAACGCGATGTCCGCATTGGACACAAAAATAGAAGCCTGTTCCGGGTTTTTCGCCAGCAGTAACCATTTTTGTTCTCCATAGGTTTTAGAAATGGTGAACAAAGTATAGACGCTTTTTTAGGTTTGTCTATTGGTTATTTTGAAAAATGATGGTGTCATTTTTGCAAGAAATGGTTTTAAAACTCTTCTCGTTCTTGCGGTAGTTCATCTACTCTTTCTTCGGAATAGAAGTCAGGAGGTATTTCAGAAAGTGATTTTAAAAGCTTTTCTGCTTCAATCGTTTTTTCTTGGTTTCTTATTTTCTGATGCTTTTTATAACATTCTTCTGCCAATTTCAAATCTTCAATACTTCTTTTCATTTTCCCATACATCTTAACAGTATAGAGAATTTCATCTTTTGTTCTTTCCTCAATTAAAGCTAATTGTTTTTGTTCATACAAATCCCATACACTCCTTCCATCCTCAAAAGCATAATCTTTGTAAAACTTATTTAGCAGCTGATTCTTCTGCTTAGGGTATAAAAAGTATGTAGAATTATTAAAGAATGGTATTCCCAAAACAGATAAATCAAGAACTCTAAATTGATTCATAAACTTAAAAGCATCTTTCTTTGACAAAAAGTTATATCTTTCAAAAAGTGCCATTAATATTGGTACATCTGAATTTTGAACTCCAATTCCACATAATACAGGTGAAATCCCCATGTCCGCTTTTTGGATAAAATCTAAAATGGACTTTAGTTTTTGGTAAAATTTGCCTACTAATTCTCTTTCATTTGTGCAATTCCATAACCATATAGACTGAATTTTTGCTAATAATACAACATCAGATTTCTCTAACTCTTCTTTTACAGCTTTTGTAATATAAAATGAACCACCTAAGAGTATTGATTCTTCCTCATAAGGGTTGTAGCAAAAACCATGCTTAACTCTATTACATTCAGGCACATAAAATTCCAAATCTATAAAAACTATACGTGTTTTATTAATATCAAGAAATCTTCGTTTCATATAAATCCTTATAATAGAAGTAACTACTCAGTAAACTAGAAATTAAGAAACATAAGCTTTATAACTATTCTACCTGGCTATTGTATGGTCAAATAAAAACCCCACTTAACAGTAGGGTCTTTTTACAACAATTTCAATAACTTTAATCCTCCTCCTCGCAAAGCAATGCTTCTCACCTTTTCAAAGGAGGGAGTTCCCCTCTTTGATAAAGAGGGGTTAGGGGAGATTCAATATTATTAAAAATGATTACGCCACATTCCCTTCCAAGAAATCCTGCGCAAAGCGTTGCAATACACCACCCGCTTCATATACAGACACCTCTTCTTCGGTATCTAAACGACAAGTGACAGGCACTTTAATAATCTGTTCTTTACCATCATCGGTAGAACGCTCAATCACTAAAGTTAAATCAGAACGCGGCGCAATATTACCAATCACGCTATACAGCTCAGTACCATCAAGCTTCAAAGTTTTACGGTCAGTCCCTGCTTTAAACTCAAGCGGTAACACGCCCATACCCACCAAGTTAGTACGGTGAATACGCTCAAAACCTTCCGCCACAATCGCTTCAACACCTGCAAGACGAACACCTTTTGCAGCCCAGTCACGGCTAGAACCCTGACCATAATCCTTACCTGCAATGATAATCAGCGGTTGCTTACGATTCATATAGGTTTCAATCGCTTCCCACATACGCATCACTTCGCCTTCAGGCTCAACACGTGCTTTCGAACCTTGCTTAATCGTACCGTCAGAGCGAACCACCATTTCATTAAACAATTTCGGATTGGCAAATGTCGCACGTTGTGCAGTCAAATGGTCACCACGATGCGTTGCATAAGAGTTAAAGTCTTCCTCAGGCACACCCATTTTATGTAGATATTCACCTGCTGCCGAATCCATCATAATTGCATTCGATGGAGACAAATGATCCGTGGTAATATTGTCAGGCAAGATCGCAAGTGGACGCATGTTCGACAATGTACGAGGTGCGGCCAAAGCCCCTTCCCAGTACGGCGGACGGCGGATATAGGTACTTTGCGGACGCCAGTCATATAACGGACTTGCCGCTTTTTCTGACACTCCCAAATCAAACATTGGAATATACACTTTACGGAATTGTTCAGGTTTCACCGCTTCTTTAACCAATGCATCAATTTCTGCATCCGATGGCCAAATATCTTTCAAGTAAATTGGATTACCCTCTTTATCTGTACCGAGTGCATCTTTTTCGATATCAAAACGAATGGTTCCTGCAATCGCATACGCAACCACTAAAGGCGGAGAAGCCAAGAACGCTTGTTTTGCATAAGGATGGATACGACCATCGAAGTTACGGTTACCCGAAAGTACCGCAGTTGCATACAAGTCACGGTCAATAATTTCTTGTTGTAGCTTAGGGTCTAAAGCACCTGACATACCGTTACAAGTAGTACATGCATACGCCACGATACCAAAACCTAATTTTTCTAAATCAGTCAATACACCCGCTTCTTCAAGATAAAGCGCAGCTGCTTTCGAACCCGGTGCAAATGAAGATTTCACCCAAGGCTTACGTGTTAAGCCCAATTCATTGGCTTTACGTGCCAATAGACCTGCGGCAACGGTATTACGTGGGTTTGATGTATTGGTACAAGAAGTAATGGCAGCAATAATCACAGCACCATCAGGCATTAAACCATCGGTACGGTTTTCAACCACACCTGCAATGCCTTTTTCTTTTAAATCAGCAGTTGATACACGTGCATGTGGGTTTGATGGGCCTGCAATATTACGTGTTACCGTTGAAAGATCGAAACGAAGGACACGTGGATATTCCGCTTGTTTCATATCCGATGCCCAAAGACCAATTTCTTTGGCATAGCTTTCAACCAGTTTCACTTGCTCAGCTTCACGACCAGTCAAAGTTAAATAATCAATGGTGTTTTGGTCGATATAGAACATTGCTGCAGTTGCGCCATATTCAGGTGTCATATTGGAAATCGTGGCACGATCACCCACCGACATGCTGTCTGCGCCTTCACCAAAGAACTCAAGGTACGCACCAACAACACGCTCTTTACGCAAAAATTCAGTCAAAGCCAAAACAATATCGGTTGCAGTAATCCCCGCTTGACGTTGCCCTACCAACTCCACACCGATAATGTCTGGAAGACGCATCCAAGAAGCACGACCGAGCATCACATTTTCAGCTTCTAAACCACCAACACCAATCGAAATTACACCCAATGCATCGGTATGTGGGGTATGTGAATCTGTACCTACACAAGTATCTGGGAATGCAATACCTTCACGGTTTTGAATGACTGGAGACATTTTCTCCAAGTTGATTTGATGCATGATGCCGTTACCCGCAGGAATCACATCAACATTTTCAAAGGCTGTTTTTGTCCATTCAATGAAGTGAAAACGGTCTTCGTTACGACGGTCTTCAACTGCACGGTTTTTCTCAAATGCATCTGGATCAAAACCGCCGTATTCCACAGCAAGTGAATGGTCTACGATCAACTGAGTCGGTACAACAGGATTGACTTTCGAAGGGTCACCACCTTGATCAGCAATCGCATCACGTAACCCTGCAAGGTCAACCAATGCGGTTTGCCCAAGAATGTCATGGCAAACAACACGTGCAGGATACCAAGGAAAATCATGGTCTTGCTTACGGTAGATCAATTCTTTTAAAGATTGTTCGAGAATGGCTGGGTCACAACGGCGTACTAACTGTTCAGCCAATACTTTTGAGGTGTATGGAAGTTTTGCATAAGCGCCTGGCTGGATGTCTTCTACGGCTTGACGCACATCGAAGTATTCGAGCTGGGTATTTTGCAGTGGTTTGCGATAGTTGTTATTCATGGAGTTGTGCCTCTTGCATCATTTTGTACTGCGTGTCTATTGGGTGAATAGTACACTGTCGAAAACCCATTTCCCAAATCGTTTATATTTCATGTATTTAGATATAAAAACAGGGGTTTTAGAAACATTTAGTAACAATTGCATGAAAATATTTCCACTAATCCTGCTTTTTTTTGAAAAATAGCGGAGAATAAGGGTCATTCTTTAGTATTAGATTTAAGACAAGCGAGCATTTCATGAGCGATTTAGCTTTCTCTTCTTTCACATTAATTGGTGTAGATGCACTCAAATTTCTTCAAGGGCAAGTGACTGTAAATGTTGAAGCTTTGGCTGAAAATGTTTCTCAATACACTGCGATTTGTGATTTAAAAGGTCGTATTCATTTTGGGCTTTGGTTAAAAAAACTAAATCCTGAACATTTTGAAATTGTGACCACACAAGACCAAGCTGAAGAGTTTGCCAAGCACATCAAAAAATTTGGCGCATTTTCAAAAATGAAGCTTGAACAAACAGCACAAGTTTTCCCTATTTTGAATGGCGCAACCACTGACTTTTCAACGACTGAAACGGATGTGAATGCATGGCAATTACAAGCCATAGATGTAGGTCAGGCATGGATTTCAGCCACAACTGAGCATTTGTTCCAACCTCAGGAATTACGTTTACATCAACGTGAAGGTGTTCATTACGACAAAGGTTGCTATTTGGGTCAGGAAATTATTGCCCGTTTATGGTTTAAGGCAAAACCGAAAAGTTGGTTACATTTGGTTTTAGGCGGTGGACATGCCCCTGCTCCTGCGACCTTGTTGAATGATAATACGCAGATCGTCAACAGCATCGAATTGGACGATACTTACAAAGCTTTAGTGGTTGCAAAACCTGCAGCTTTGGCAGAGTTAAGTTTAGATATTTTAGACTTACCTGAAAGCTTAAATGGTGATGTGGCGAGACCGCAATAACTTTATATTTTTTAGCATGTTGTGATAAATTAGCCTCTAAAACTTATTCTTAGTTTTAGAGGTTTTTAATAAAAATGAATGAAAAAATAAGATGTGTTTTAGATTGAGTGGAAGATATACACGAGATTGCCAATGCCTGTAGCAGTAATTACCAAGTTTTAAAGTTTTGACTTCAAAAATTAAAACTGCAATTATATTTTTCACTCGAAAAATGTCAGTAAAAATGTCAGTTACTTATCGTTTTAATTCAATATCTTATATAAGTAAAGTAAAGAAAAATGTCAGTAAAAATGTCATCCTTATTTTTATATAAAAGGATAATACAATTTCCCTTCTAATTCGTTCAAAAATCCAGCCTTTACGATTCCTTCTATATCTCGATAATAAGTCCGTTCAGTTTTGCCTTTAAATAATATTTGAACAATAGGTCGTTTATAAAGTTCAGTGGGTGAAACAATTATTGCTTCGGCCATATAGAGTTCAATCAATTGAATTTGTCTTTCAGATAATCTTTTGTTTTTACGAGCATCATTCAAGGCATTTTTATATAGAAGAAAACGAATAAGATCATCCCCCTGATCATGTAGGAGATCAATCGTTTTAAACATACCCTCTATCATAAAACTGACAAAACCTTGATGAGCAACATCTTCTTTTTTCTCAGCTAATTTTCGACATTGATTAAATAAAGCAAAATATTGATGAATATTTTCCTGATAGTATTTCCATACAGCAGAAGAACTAAAATGATAACCTGATTGTTCTAAAATCAACATTTCAATCAAACGTCCTGTACGCCCATTACCATCCCAAAATGGATGGATTAATTCAAAATAATAGTGCGCAAGGCTTGCTCGAATCAACACAGCTTGTTGCATAATGACAGGAGCATTTAACCATTCAAGCCAAGCAAACATCAGATATTCAATATCTGCTAAGCATTTCGGAGGGCGATATATCCCACCATGTTCTGCATCTCCAACAATAGTTTTTTGTGTCGGTTGATTATTTCTAAATTGTGCAGGTGGATTACTTTTTTCATCAATATCTTGAGAGACCAAACGATGTAATGTCAATATATCGTCCAAACTTATGCATTTCCCCTGATTGGGAGTAAGTGTTGTATGTTTATGTTGATTAATCCAGTCTATCGCTTGCTTTAAGTTTGTCAGTCTTTTTTCTGCTGAGTTTTGAATTTTTGCTGGGTCTATTTTTAAAATTTGTGCTGTTTCTTCTGGGCTGAACTCACCACCTTCAATAGTATTCGTGCTGTAAATACTGCTAGCAAGAATTTTTTCCTGCATCTGGTCGATAATCTGAGGCAGCCCTGGCATTTTATTGAAGCGTTTTTGTGCATCATTGACCCGATCAATTGTTCCTTGTAAGCGATCGATGTCTAAATTCAAGCTAAATGTAAATGAACCTGATTTATAGGTCATAACACGTAAGGTTGTTTCATTTAACCATTCTTTGCTCTGCTCAGGCATTTTTTTCCTTAAATTTTGTCAGTAAAAATGTCAGTTGTTTTTCAATATATCTCATAGCATTACAGAACTTCAATACATTTTTATGTCAGTAAAAATGTCAGTGCTTTTGGAAAACTAATTCATTTATAAATACAAATCTTTTGGTATGCATTGATATTCAGCTTCTACAAAAAAATGATCTAAAGCACTTTCCTTTTCAGAATTAAACCAAATTTAATAAAAAGGTTCTAAATCAAACAATTCTACGTAATCATCCAACATACTTGAAAGCATGCCATCACTTTGACCATTCAGTTTTAAAATAAAATGTTGTTCACAAATTTTATAAATGAGCTTTTGTTCAACTGTTTCCCATTGTTCAAAACCGCTCATTTTTAATTTCTTAAACAAAGACCAAGAATTAACAAGTGAGTGATCTATCACCATCGACTCAATTAAGCGAGGTAGAAAATACTTCAAATCTTGTTCATCACCCATCGTATAAATTGCTTTAAGACAATAATCAACTACTTCCATCTCTATATGATGTAATGACTTATGTTCCAAGTACTTAGCAACTTCTCGACGCTCACCATATGGAGAACATCGAGATGCAAAATCTGGAGCTAATTTATACTTTTTAAACAAACGATAAAGTTCTGAAATCTCTTTTTCCATTTTATTATTTTCACTGGTTTTTTATCAGTAGAATATATTTTTCAAATACCTAGAACAGCTACTTTCGCCTCACATAATAAATCACACCACCCTTATCATCTGAGAAATAAAAGGAATTTGCATCGATCCGATAAATATCCGCAGGTCGTCCATACACATTTTTACCCACTAAAAAACCATCCATAAAGGTTTCAAGTTTTTGTCCTTTGCGCATAATCACAATTTTATAGCCATGACCAATTGTGGCATCCGTAGAACCATGCAAAGCCACTAAAAAAGAATTTTTAATCGTGTCATCTGTATTTGGATCATCAAAATAGTCAAAACCTAGTGCAGACGAATGTGATGGGAAATAGGCGTACGGAGATGGTACATTTTTACAGCCTGTTGGGCGTTTAAATTTGGGGTCTGCAAAAATTTTACCGTTCGACGAATAGCATGAAGGCCAACCATAATCTGTATCACGTTTGAGTGCATAAAAAGTTTCATCAGGTTTATTTTTACCCAAATGATCTGAGCCTTGATTGGTGGCAAATAAAAATTTACCAAACCATTTCAAGCCTACAGCATTGCGCAAGCCTGTGGCAAAAATCTTTTGTTCCGAACCATCGGGGTTCATTTCTAAAACTGTCGCTCTAACTTTCTCTTTCTCGACACAAGCATTGCAACTTGAACCAACTGAGACATAAATTTTCCCATTTCCACCCACGGCTATGGTTCGTGTTAAATGCCAACCACCATATTTATAACTTAAACCATAATCAGGAAACGTCGCTAAAACTTGCGCTTTAGCTGTTGATTTAATTTCACCTTGGGTGAATTTTCGTCTGGTGAGCTGATGTGTTTCAGCCAAATACAACCAATCTTGTCCAGAAGAATCGGTATAAAATTGAACTGAATTTGGATTCTTCAAACCCGTCATATAGGGAGTGATTTTGCCGAACTTCCCAGTTTCAGCATTCCATTCATCCAAAATATAAATGGCGCCTTTTTCATTATCGGACAAATCGTACATATCCGTTACAAACATTCTACCATCGGGTGCTTTGCTAAAAAAACGAACTCGTTTTAAACCCTCAGCCGCAGGAATAATTTCGTAATTTGCTGGAAGATTTAAAGCAAAACGCTTCCCATTTTTCAAGTTAATTTGATGCGGAATAAGATTGGGCTGTTGAGCTAAAACAGCCATTGGGCAAATTAAGTACATGAATAAGATTGAGAATATTTTCATCATTTTAGATCAGTCCCGATTCATCTTACGAATAACAGCTTCTTTTTTATATTAGATTTCTTGCGAAAGCAGAATTGTGATAAACATTTAATTTACAATAGAAATTCGCTCTCCTTTTAAAGGATGAGCGTTATTACGCGCAAGAGGGTGAGGATTTATATAATAAATCTCCCTCATCCTCTTGCGGAACAATATTCCTTATCCCAGAGGGAGAAGGGACTTTCAATATTAATTTTCAACTTATGCAAGAAGTCTATTATATAACTTAAATGATGAATACATAGTCAAATGCTTTTCTCAATACTTGAATAAAAAGGCTCATCTAAGTACTTAAACCGTTTTTGCATCGCTATTTAATAACTCATTCATTTTCAATAAATATTAAAGATCAAAACCCATGAAATAATTTATTCATGTCTTTACAAACATAGTCTTTAAAATGATAGGCACGTGCATGTTTTGCATCGAATTTTGCGGTTAATTCACCTTTTTTAAAAATATAGACACGATCATCTTTACTGACTAAAAATTCAGCACCAAGTTTCATCAATAAAGCATCAATTTTATCTTCATCGGCAATACTGTCATCTTGACTAATTTTGTCATAATTACGTTTAATGCCTTTAATAAACATCGGTGTTCTCACAATTTCATTTAAGGGCAGATTTAACCAAAAGCTGAGCGAAAAGCAAATCTCTTTTCATCTTTTTTTGAATAAACTTCGTGCTTAAATTATTTTATTGATTAGCACTAAAATTCTCTAAAAATGTAGACAGGAAAATCTGCGATAATTACATGATCTCAATATATTTTTAATCAGGATTTACGCAAAATAAACTCAATTATTTTATTGAGTTCAATCATGAAAGCTTGGCTATCGACACTCGCATTAAGCCTAATAACACTTAGCTCAGCTCATGCTGATATCAAAACGCTTGAGCAAAATTTAAAAACTAAATATCCAGAAATTACAGTAAAATCAGTACATAACACCCCTGTTAAAGATATCTATGAAGTATATATGGGGGGACGGATTGTATATACCAATGAAGATGCGCAATATTTCTTTGTCGGTAATTTGATTGATTTAAAACAACAACAAAATTTAACTGAAGCACGTGAACAAGTTTTAAATCGTATCGATGTAAAAGCTTTGCCTTTAGAACAAGCCATTAAACATGTGAAAGGCAATGGTGAACGTGTCATTTACTTATTTAGTGATCCTGATTGCCCATACTGCCAACATCTTGAAAAAGAATTTAAAAATATAGACAACGTCACCATTTATTTATTTTTATATCCAATTACTCGTTTGCATCCGAATGCTGCAACGGTTGCAGATCAAATTTGGTGTGCTAAAGACCAATATCAAACTTGGCAAGACTATATGATTGATAAAAAGCAACCAGCCAAAATTAAAGCTTGTAAAACACCGATTGAAAAGAATATTCAACTTGCTAAAAAACTCGAAATTGATGGTACACCAACATTTTTCTTAAAAGATGGTCGTCGTATTTCAGGATCACTTGAATCAGGTGAAATTGAGTTATTATTAAAAGCAGTAAAATAAAATTTTTCAATATTGATGGTAGATTTACAACTTAGATCTGCCTTTTCTAACTTAATATTTGATTAATTATTTCTATTTTATAAACAATTTAGACAGAAATACATCAACTTATACAATTGATATATTTACATTTACAATTTTCAATTTAAGATAAAACACTGATTCAACAGTGTCCTAAACACAACAATGGAATGATGTTGAAATTAAAAAAGGTACTCAAACACAATGAAAAAAATTCTCTTAACCACTTTACTCAGCTTATCCGCTGCTACTGTATTTGCTGCAGATGCTCCAAAAAGTAATATAGATCCTGCATTTGCTAAAGCTCAAGAGCTGATTCAAGCGAAAAACTTTACTGCTGCATACCAAGAATTGGATAAACTTGCCAAGACTGGAAATGGCCAAGCCATGTACAATCTGGGCTACTTGACTCAAACAGGTCAAGGTACAACAAAAGATGATAAAAAAGCCCTTAAATATTATCAAGATTCGTCTGCTAAAGGCTATCCAGTAGCAAGTTATGTCTTGGCTCAAAGCTATGCAACTGGACAATTGGGTTTAGCCAAAGACCCTAAAAAAGTTCGTGAATATTTAGAAAAAGCATCTTCACAAGGTTTTGATGATGCAACTGTTGAGTTGGCTGTTTTATTATTTTCAGAAGGTAAGCCCGCTTCTGACAAATTAGCCGTACAAAAACTTGATCCATTATTAAAGAAAAGTTTTCCACCAGCAATTCATGCCAAAGCTTTGTATGACATTACAGAGGGTTTAAAGTCTAAAAATGCAACTACGGTCAATCAAGGTTTAAAAGCCATTCAAGGCTTAGCTCAAAAAGGTTATATCCCTGCGCTCATGGCTGTTGCCAATATGATGACCAATGGCAATTTGATTAACCAAAACCTACCTGAAGCACAAAAGATTTTTAGCGAATTGGCAAAGCAAAATGTCCCTAGAGCGAAAGAATCTTTGGAAGTTGTGAATAAGCTGATTGCAGAAAAAACAAAGGCTCCTGCAGCAGCAGCTGCACCTAAAAAGTAAATTTTTCTTTTAAATCGTACACTACAAAAATACTCTCTACGGAGAGTATTTTTACCACCACAACCCAATCAATACACTCACCACCATAAAGCTCAAAACCGTACTGATCATTAATGGTGTTAATGCTTTTTCATTTAAACCATAAATTTGCCCAAAGATCCCAAATATAGATGGCATCGGTAGTGCAGCAATTAAAGTTCCTGCATAAATCATTTTTTGGTCTAGGTCTGTGAAGTAGGTTAATCCCAAATAGACCAGTATCGGCATACATATATTTTTAGAAAAGACTAAATACAATGTCTGCTTATTTACAGATTGAATTGTCAGTCCAACCATTCCCCCACCAATAATAAACAGCGCCAATGGTGCGGCTGTTTGTCCCAACATTTCAAAAACCTGATCTAAGCTATGTGGAATCTGAACCTGAAAAATGGCACAACTCATCCCAATCACAACTGACAAAAACAGTGGATTTTTAAATAAAGTCAAAAAAGTACTTTTTAATATTTCAATGAAATTGGGCTGATTCTGCCGTCCTATTTCCGCTAAAACCAATACAGCAGGGACGAGAAACACACTCTCAATGATCACCACCAAAGAGATGTAGATCATTGCTTGATTGCCCATAAGCAAAGTCAATATTGCTGCACCTAATAGGCCTGTATTTGACATGGATGCACCATGTGACAATATTGAAGCATGGGTGAAGCTGTTAGAAAATACTTTGAGTCCAATCATCAATGACAGCGTAAAAAGTAGCGCTGTAACACCTGCATAAACAGAAAAAAATGAAGGATACCAAATTTCGTGTAAGTTTTTAGATGCAAGCGCATGTAATAACAGCGCAGGCAAAGCGACTTTAATTACAAATGCACTAAGCGCAGTAATTTGCTCTTTACTAATGAGTTGAATACGAACCGAAAAAAAACCTAAAAATAACAGGAAAAATACAGGAAAAATTACCGAAAAAATCATCCAATTACACCCTTTCCTGAAGATGTATAGAAAGATACACGCCAAAATATATCTTTCAAATACTTAAATTTTTTTAACAAATCATTATTGTTGAATAGCAAAATATTAAAATGCTGAAAATAAATCTTTAACGCCATGTGGTTGGCAACGCAGATATTGTGGTGCTATTTGAACTTTTTCACCCAGTTTTGCAGCAGCATGCCATGGCCAACGTGGATCATAAAGTATTGCTCGAGCCAATCCAATTGCATCAGCTTCACCATTTTGTAAAATCTGCTCTGCTTGTTCAGCTTCTGTAATCAAACCCACTGTTATTACTGGAACATTCACCAATTTTTTAATAGTACTTGCAAATGGAACTTGGTAACTTGCAGCAATTTTAATGTCTTGTTTTTCATGTAACCCACCTGAGGAGACATGAATATAAGCTACACCAAGCTGCTCTAAAGCTTTAGATAGTTCAATACTCGATTCAATATTCCAAGCATTTTCACCATCCATCCAATCGGTTGCTGAAATACGTATTCCTACAGGAAAATCATGTGGCACAACTTGCTGTATTGCTTGCACTACTTCTAAAGTAAAGCGAATACGATTCTCAAAACTCCCACCATACTCATCTTGACGGTGATTCGACAATGGAGACATAAATTGATGTAACAAATAGCCATGTGCTGCATGTACTTCAATTAAAGAAAACCCTGCTTCCACAGCACGAACTGCCGACGCTGCAAAATCTTGTTGTATCTGCTTGATTTCAGCAATGCTTAATGCATGCGGTAAAACATCATTTGGATGAAATGCAATATGACTGGCTGAAACCGTTTGCCATCCATGCTCATGCTCAGGTGCAATCTGACCTTTACCATGTTTAACCAACCATGGCTTTTCAGTGGATGCCTTACGCCCTGCATGCGCAAGTTGTATTGCAAAAGGCATTGGGGAGATATTCTTCACTTTATGCAAAAGTGCTTTAATTTGATCACGTTGTGTATCGTTCCAAAGCCCAAGATCTGCATAACTAATCCGACCATTTGCTTGTACGGCTGTTGCTTCAATAATACATAGACCAGCACCTGACAAAGCATAATTTGCCCATTGCTGTTCATGCCAATACGTGACTTCACCTTGTCCAGTTGCAGAATATTGGCACATTGGTGCAATCACAATTTTATTCACAAGGGAAAGTGAACCGAATTGAATTTGCTCAAATAGCTTTGACTTTACCGGCAATTGAACAGACGATGATTGAACAGATATAGACATGAACACCTTCCCCTAATGATTAAACCCTAATGGTTAAATAGGATGATTTGATTAAAGATGATTTGATTCAAAGTGACGATTAAAATTGCTTGGTGACACTCAGTCCCGCACTCCAATTTAGACCATCTGCGGGTTCAAAGAAACGGCTATTTCCATCATTTACAATCACTGAACCCACATAATCTTTATCAAATAAATTATCAATACGTGCAAAGCTCCGGACTTTCCAGTCATTATTTTTCCAAATATAACCAACATTGGCACTGCTTAATACGTAACTTGGTGCGGCATCGCTATTCAGATCATCCACATAGATTTTATCCATATAACGAACATCAATACCTGCATTAAAACCCGTTTCAGGCTGCCATCCTAATGCAATATAAGCTTGATTTTTTGCAATTCCAGGGATGTAATTTCCACTTTTAACCACTTTCTTTGGATCTGAATGGGCAATCTCTGCATCAAATGTTGCATCCAAGAAACTATAACTGGCTTGTGCAGTTAAATCCTGCCATAGATTTTTATGCCAAGACAGTTCCACGCCCTGACGTAATGTTTTATCTGCATTTTTAAAAGTCGCACGACCATCAACTGATCCCGCAGAAACAATATCATCTTGTGTGTTACTTTGGAAAACAGCAGCTGTGAAATCACCTAAACGGTGCTGCGCTTTTAATCCTAACTCATAGTTATCACTGGTCGACGCTTTTAAAGCAAAGTTGATTCCAGCAGTGCCTTCAGCTGGATAGGCCATTTCAGTAAAAGTCGGTGTTTCAAAACCTTTGGCATAACTGATATAAGTACTTAGCTCAGGTGTGATTTCCCATGTAAAAGCAGCAGATGGTAAAACTTTTTGATAATCGGTACTGCCACTATCATCACCATTAGTCCCTTTTATATAGTGGTCTTCAGACTGATAATGCACATTGCTGTAACGTAGACCTGTATCCAATCGTACAGTCGGTAAAAATTGCCAAGATGCTTGCAAATAAGGATCTAAATTCCATAAGGTATTATTTTCATCACGGCGTAACTCACCTTTAACGCCATAATTAGGTT
>NZ_RAXT01000110.1 GCF_003611475.1 Acinetobacter rongchengensis
TAAGCATCCGCTGAACGCCATCGCCAAGTTTTAACGGGGTTCAGGTTTCCAGCGGTGAGGTAGTAATTCTTCTATTTGGGGCACTTTATGTGTTGGCAACCTTTTCAGCACATCACTTAAATAGGCATACGGATCCAAGCCATTCAGCTTTGCTGACTGGATTAAAGTCATGATATTGGCAGCTCGTTGACCACTGCGCAGCGAACCTGCAAATAGCCAGTTCTTACGCCCCAAGGCCCAGGGACGCATTTGGTTCTCTATCCAATTATTGTCAATGGGTAGATTGCCATCATCCAGATAGCGGCTTAAAGCAGTCCAACGTTTTAGGCTGTAATTGATCGCCCGGGCGGTTGGAGAACTCGATGGCACCGTCAGCTGATGTTGGTTGAGCCATTCATATAGTTGTTGCATGACCGGTTGACTATGCTGTTGTCGGTATTCGCAGCGGTCTTCCGCTGTACCATCCGTCTTTTTTCTTAATTCTGCTTCTATCGCATATAATTTCTGAATCAGCACTAATGCCTGTTCAGCGACCTGACTTTTCTTGGTCACATGTAGTTCATGGAATTTACGACGTGCATGTGCCATGCAGCCCACCTCAATGACCTGACCTGATCTAAAGCGTGCTTTATAACCACTGTAATCATCACAGACCAAATGACCCTGCCAGCCTTTCAGGAAGTCTTCAGCATGCTGGCCAGAACGGCTATCTTGAAAGTCATAGATCACTGCCTGAACTGGATTGTACTGTGTGCTGGCATAGGCCCAGACATAACCTTTTTTGGGCTTTTTCTCATTTTCACCCATCTGCATGACCGTCACCGGTGTTTCATCTGCATGGATCACCTGCTGTTGCAGTACCACCTGTTTTAAGGCATTGGCCAGAGGTTCCAGTTCCACCCCACAGCGGCCAATCCAGTCAGATAACGTTGATCTAGACAGATCAACACCTGCGCGTAGAAAGATTTGACGTTGACGGTACAAAGGCAAATGATCGGCATACTTTGACACCAGCACATGGCTAAGCAATTCAGGTGAAGCAATGCCTTTATCAATCACATAGGCTGGCATCGCTTGCTGAGTCAGAGTGTCACACTGATCACAGACCCATTTACCACGCACATGCTGTTCCTTATAGAACTGTGCCGGTCTGAAATTCAGTTTTTCACTGACATCTTCACCGATACGACGCAAGGTACAGCCACAACTGCATTGTGTTGATTCAGGTTCATGCTCAATACGGAGGGTGTGTAGATGATCTGGCAACAGCCGACGTTTAGGTTTGTTGACTGGGGCTTTCTGTGCAGCTGCATTGGTTTTATCTGCATTCAGTCGTTCCAGTTCCAGATCAACCGCTGCAATATCTTCTTCAACCGCTTCATCCCAGAGATGGATTTGTTTTGCGGTTAGATGTTCGTTTTTACTGCCGAATTTATGCTGTTTAAATAGTGCAAGCTCATGCTCGTATTTTTGATTGAGAATAGAAAGATGTTGAACTTTAGAATCTAATTGCTGATTGGTGACTTCAAAATGTTGAACTCTGGCATCTAATTGCTGATTTGATTGTTCCAGTTGTTGTTTAGATTGTGCCAGAGACTGATGCTGCATCGCCAACTGTCTGGTAAATTCCAGCAGTTGTTCATGGGTCAGTTGGCTTAAATCAGGCAGCGTATTCATGACCGCAGTATGCCTGAGGTCATGATGCAGAGGAAATAGAACGTTTGGAGAATAGCAGAATGGATGAGCCTGGTTTAGAGCATTGTTACCACTTGCTGCAGTCCGATTCTTTGCCAGGGCAAACCCTGGATCAGTGCCTGTAACTGCTCCGGGCTGATCGCCATACTTTCACCCTGGTGAACTTTAGCCCAGTGGAATTTCCCCTGTTCCAGCCGCCGGGCACACAGCCAGATACCCAGTCCATCATGCACCAGCACTTTCATACGATGGCCACGCTTATTACAGAACAGGTAAGCGCAATGCGGTTTGATGTAGCCAAAGGCTCTCAGCACCTGAGCCATGGCTGTATCCATCCCTGCACGCATGTCCATCGGCTGGGTAGACAACCAGATCTCATCAATACGAATCATTGAGTCAAACCCTGGATCAGCAACAGTAATTCAGTTACTGACTCCACCGGCCAGTCGATCTCGATCATCTGATCCCTTGCGGAACTTGGTGCCTCATGTAATGGAATCCTGATATGAGCGACAGCTTTCTTCTCTGGCACAGGTGGTAGAGGTGCTTCTTGTTTGACTGGAGTCGGGTGAAGAATGACCGGAAGAAAGTCAGTCTGTGGAATGGATGGGGTTTTTAATGCAGGGGGCATTGATCTGGACTGACGAATCCATTTATGTAGCAGATTGGCATTGATCTGATGTTGCATTGCTACCTTGGCCACTGATGTATCTGGCTGCTGGCATTGCTGAATAAGTTGATGTTTAAATTCAGCTGTGAAGGTTCGACGGGGCTTTTTTAGCGTTGGTGCACTGTCTATAACTGTCTTTAAATCCATAAATAGGTGTCCACTTAAATTTAAGTGGACACTATCGCGGTATTAATGAGTTAGAAAAAGTGGGGTTCAGCGGACGCTTACGATAGCCTGACCATTTTTTCCATAGTGTCCTGCCTAAACGTTTAATTGTTCGAAGTAATTCATTTCGCTCTAGCGAGCTACTCTTTGTATCTTTCCATTTTTTCTAGGTGGAATCACCGCATGCGCTTGCCGATCTGCAATGACCTGACGGCATTGCTTGGTGTCATAAGCCCCATCGGTATAAACAGAGTCAATCCGCTCATCTTGTGGAATCTGATTAAGTAAATCACCAAGCACCTGTGAATCACTGACATTATTGGTTGTAAGCTGAACTGCTCGTATTTGTAGGGTTTTAGCATCTATACCAATATGAAGTTTACGCCATTGGCGACGATATTCAGGTCCATGTTTCTTGCGTTTCCATTCGCCCTCACCTAGAAACTTCATGCCTGTAGAGTCCATGAGTAGATGCAGCCCATCGCTACTTTTTTGGTAACTGATTACAATATCAATATGCTTTTGTCTTCTACAAAGCGTGGTGTAATCTGGAGCTATCCAATTTAATCCGCAAAGTTTAATCAGACTTTGCACAAAGCCAGTGACCATACGTAAAGACAGACGGAATAAGGATTTAATCATTAAGCAGCATTGGATGGCTGCGTCGGAGTAGATTTGATTTCGCCCTTGTTTGCCTTTTGATGGAGCATATCATTGCGTAGCAGGATCAAACCAAATGGCAATATTTCCTCGACTCATGAGTGCTCGGTTATATGCGGGCCAATTGGTTGTGCGGTAGATTTT
>NZ_RAXT01000111.1 GCF_003611475.1 Acinetobacter rongchengensis
GATTAACTTAATACTTCGTTTGATAAGTTTTTCGAAGAAAAAGACTAGCCAATACTTAGTTTGATAAGTTTTTCTCTGCAGATCTAATATTGAATTTTATAAAATATCATTACAAACAGATACTAATTTCATTACTTCTAAAATGAAATCAATCGAATGGTAGAGTTTTTTTGCTATTTGCATTTTAAGGTGGGATTTTGAGGCCTTGTTGCGCAAACCTACCGATAAGGTCTTATACAGCAATAGCCTACACCTAAATTTATCGTACACCGAATTGGTCATCCTACAATCATGCTTT
Source organism: Acinetobacter rongchengensis (assembly GCF_003611475.1). Classification (GTDB taxonomy): domain Bacteria; phylum Pseudomonadota; class Gammaproteobacteria; order Pseudomonadales; family Moraxellaceae; genus Acinetobacter; species Acinetobacter rongchengensis. The sequence continues at coordinate 299 of NZ_RAXT01000111.1, forward strand.
GATCAATCATGGTAATTTTACAATTTGGTTTGATACTAAGATTCAATGATATTCGCAGTCACAAGGAAAACATGGTCGAAATCAAACTTATTCTGACATAGCCATTCAGTGCTATCTCATGATTAAATCCTTATTTCGTCTTTCTGTATGCATGGTGACTGGCTTTGTCCAAAGCTTGATTAAACTTTGCGGATTAGATTGGACAGCTCTGGATTATTCAACCATTCGCAGAAGACAAAAGCATATTGATATTCAAATTAGCTATGAAAAGAGTTGCAATGGACTGCATCTACTCGTTGATTCCACGGATTTGAAGTTCTTAGGTGAAGGTGAATGGAAACGTAAAAAGCATTAGCCGAAATATCGTCGCCAATGGCGTAAACTTCATATTGGTATAGATACTAAAACCCTGCTAGGTAGAACACTATGGAAAAAATGGTCAGGCTATCATCGCCGAAGTTTGGTCGAAACAAAGATGCACTGCATCAAATTATTAGGCGATAAATTAATGGCAAGAAGCTTTCCTAGTCAGATGAGTGAAATTCATGCTCGCGTAGCAGTCCTCAACAGATTTATGGAATTAGGCCGACCTAATACCCGAGTTGTAACTTAAATTTGAGTTGCTTAGGAAAACTCAATCTTTAAAGGCTTTATGCAACAAAGAACTTCGAAATTGATTTATGGATTATGAGCACCCTAAGGGCTTATAATTCAAAATATTTTCAATTATGGGGTGGTGAATTTTGGATAAGGTGAAAGCAAAAAAAATCATACTACGCACTTTGATTGGAGTCGTAACCTTGCTCGTTGTTGTTTCTGCGATTCAATTTTACTTGAGTTATCGGTCAAACACAAATTTTGAAGCAGTTGAGGAAGCATTTGATAAAAAGTTCCCTCGGACGATTGATAGTTATCCCGATCTGAAAGTTGAAGCTGAATCTTATACCACCCCTTATGATCTAATGATTGCAAATGATTGGAGAGTAGAGAGTGTTTATGGTCCATTCAGAATGAAAGAAGAAGCATCTATTGGTGTTCTCGATTGCCAAATTAAAGTAGGCGATATTAAAAATTTTAAAAAGGATGGTTTTTCGTTACTAGAGCAAGAAATTGGCGATGATCAATATTTCAGAATTAAAGTGTATATATCATCAATAGTAGTCCACTAGTTCCATTTAAGAGTAGTCCACTAGTTCCGCTTAAGAGATGGCCATTAGATACACTCAAAAATTGTATCCTAAGATTTAACATTTTGAACTAAGCTAGTACTTATTCCTATGAAATTGGACACTAATTATCATGAATAATGATTCTTATTTAACTTTGATAATTTAACTCGGTAAAAATATTCTTAGATTGAGAACTAACAATCTAATATTTAAGAACCTAAGCTTTCTAATTTCCTCAATACTGAAGAGTTTATATCTTTAAAACAAGCTTAGGTTCATATTCTGATATAAATCCACTATCTATTCCTAATTCAAAGGATCACCCAATACATTTTCAGAACCAAAAATTTCTTTTAACTTATTAATTGAATCTTCAGACAACAGCTGTGTAAAGACTAAAGTTAAATTGTGCTTTGCCCTAGAACAACAAACGTAAAAAAGATTACGATATTTTTCAAATTTTTCTTCTTCTCCATTAGGCACGCCATTTTCCATCCATAGCAGTAGTTTTTCCCAATCATACTGATTCCAACCCCGACCAAAAATTACCAACACATTATCGAACTCTGCACCTTTAACACCATGTTTTGTTGAGAATGGTGTCTTTTCTTCTATGTATTCTCCCAATTGTATGACTTCGTCATAGCTTATTGCTTTAAACGCTAAGTATTTTGATTGAAATTCTATATCTTTATCTGTTTTCTCTTTTTGAGTTTTAGTGATTATCTCTTCAAACTTTGTTTCGAGTTTTAGAATTGAATTAGGTAAAGATAAAATATTGGCTTCTGTTATTTTATTCAAAAAGGTTTGGACTGTTGAGGTTTGTCTAATATTTGTTAACTCATCAAAATGTTTAGTCCATTTTCCTTTATCACTTTGACATTTTAAATGTGGGTTCTTTTGTCCTAAAATTTGAAAGACATTACCAAAGTTCTTTTCATTAAATGCCAAAATGCTAGGCTCTAAAACATCTAGAAAAAACTTTATATAAGGGTCACTTTTTTTAAGATAGTCATCTGGATATTTGAAACAATCTGCTAAATTTTTAAAACCTTGTTCAGTTGCTATTAAATTATTAGTCAAAAATAGAATTTTTGTTTTTTCGGAGTTACTCAAATCCCAACCATCTTGACGCATTCTTCTTTTTATTTGATCAATATACTCTTTAGCTATTTCTGTTGGTAAATCACCCTTCCAATGATTTGCAGTTTGTCTTTCACCATTCCAATTGTTTGAATGGAATATTTTAATAATACCTTTAGAGTTTGGATCACACTCATTTTGTGGCAATTCATCACGTATTCTATTCAAGCAAGCAACAATATTTTTATCTGATCTGAAATTCGCATTTTTTTCAATTTCAACAATCTTGCCACTAGGACTATTCACTAAACCACATGCATCTTTACCATAAATTTTCTGCCAATGATCTCCAAAAAAACCAACTAAAACACCTGAGTTATTTTCGATAAGATAGTTAATAAAGCTATTCGCTAAATATCTATCTGTATCTTGATATTCATCAATAAAAATAATTGGGAATTTACTCTTTAAATATTTTTGGAATTTAGGTAACTGTAATAATAGAGACATACATTGTGTTACATCATCATGATGTAAAAACAATTCAGTTTCCGTTAGCTTCATAACTCCAAAATCATACTTAACTTTTTGATTGTTGATAGGTATGGTTTTAGATTTTTCTCTCCATTTCTTATTAATATTACCAATAATGTTTCTTAGGTTAGCTTGAAAGGGCTGTATTAGTTCCCAGCAGAATGCATGAATAGTATCAGCATAAATTAAAGGATGATTATCTGTGCGGTTTAGAATTTCATCTTTCGCGACATTGGT
>NZ_RAXT01000112.1 GCF_003611475.1 Acinetobacter rongchengensis
CTCGGCCACTCTTTCAACTAAAATCCAAGTGGTAGGTATATCTCTAGGATATTCATATGTCTCATCTGTATAATTATTTGGGTTATCTTTAAAAGCACTTACTTCTGGTGCCAATCTCCAATCTTCATCATGTTCGGCTCCCATTTTTTTTTCATGCATTAAAAACCTACTTGCAGAATATGGTTCAATAGAACGATAAATTCCTGTTTCTAATATAGGCTCACCTGTTTTCACCATCACTGCTGAGTTTAAACGATATACAGGCAAGGGATTAGGAAAATCTATCCCTATTAAAAGTTCTTCGCTGAGTAAATCTTTATAATCCCACTGGATATTATGATAATTATTTACCACATAAATATTTGTTGCTCTTATTGAAATAATACGCTCTTTGGCTTTATAACGAAGTACAGCACCTTTTTCTACTGTATCCATCCAATCACAAGGGTAATCTCGACCTTGAGCAATTACATCATTATTTATGCTACTCATTCTTCTAAGGATTGGTAAGAAACCTGCTTTTAAGTCTTCTAAACCACTTTGTAAATGATCTAATGTGCCTTTAAAGTTAGGCAAAACTATCGTACCCCACACATAATCAGCTTGATGGGAAAGATGTTGTGAACGGTGGTTTGCAACTAAATTTGAACTATATCTATCTAATAATCCTTCTGCATAATGAATTAAATCTTCCCACAGTTTTACAGTTTCATAGTAATACTCATAGGTTAAAAATTGCTCATTTGCATATATTTCTTTAGGAAATAATTCTAATTTTTGTATTTCAATCATTTTTTAATCCTATTTCACATTATTTTTAAGTACGGGTACACCAACCATATCAATTGCACCTAGCTGATTGTCCCCATAACCCCATCCAGTACTTTTACGTGCACTGATATTGGATGCTTGTAACATTTTAGGGTCAAGTACAATCTGTATTGCGCCCCCCTCTAAAGAAAACTCTTTGGCTTGCTCCATCTTTTCATTCCAATCCTGTTGTGACATCGTCTGTGGTTTTCTTCCTGCTGTATCTAGCACTTGTGAGCCTGCTTTGCCTTCCCAAGCTTTTAGACCACCTTTAGGTACAGTATAAGTAACAAATTCACCATTGCTGTTCCAACTGCCCCAAACTGCAAAGTAACGACGCCAATCATCTTTGCTTTTTAATTTCTCAAATTCTGTTTTTCGCATCCAACACACTGAATTATCAGCAGAACCTGGGGAAATAACCCGATACAATACTTCTCCTTCTTTAAATTCAGTGGCTTTAGCAGCATTTTTTGCAAACGTTTTAAAATCACTACCAATATCAGGATAACCTTGATTTAAAAAGTACGCTTGTTTTTCAGGTGGCTTAGCATTTAAATGAGCTGGGTTTTTTAAAACAACATTCTTATCCGCCCAGCTTGGGGTTTTCTTTTTCATCTGTTCCAACTCATCTAAGTATGGAAACCAAACTTTATCTAAATTTTTTGTATTTACAGTTGCCCTAAACGACATATCACTTTCAATTTCTAAACGTCGTTGCGTTTTTCGCAAAATCTTCATCACAGCGGCATGTACTTCATTATTTTTTAGTAATGTAGGCAACTTATTATGAACAAAATCTTGTAGTTTTTTCTGCTCAGCAATCGCTTCTTGCACCAACCTATGGTTTCCTCCCATTCGTTGGACATAACCAATTAATTTATCAAACTTTGCCAGTAATGTTTTAGCTTGTTTAATAACAAATAAGCTATTTTTATTAGCTTCTATGATAAGTACTTCAATTTTTCCAGCAACAAATTTATAAGGATCTCCAATTCGTTTAAACTGAATATACTTTTGCACATCCGCCCTATTTAAAAAAATCCTCACCTGCTTTAATGCATGCTCTAGTGTTTCATCTATTTTTTTATCAAATGCAGGTAATCGATGGAAATTAGTAGGTACATTTTTAAAACTTCGCCGAAGGACAGAAAGTATAATTTTCAACATACCTTTAGCAAATGAACCAATTGTAGGAACTACTCCGATAATCGTAATAACCATCATAACTTTCGGCAGATTATCATCAGGCTTTTTCCTAACTTGTATGGAGCAAGCAAAAAAATCACGTACATCACAAATTTGATCAACGATAGGAATCATTGAAATAACCATTCCAGTTGCAACTTGACCAACTGTTGGATCTTCGTGAAAATCTCCTTTTAGTACTTCCCATAACCAGATGCCTACATTTTTTGCAGCCTCACTTCCTTTTTGTGCAGATGAAAAAAAAGCCAATGCATTTTTTAAAGTTTGTTCAGTTAGTACATCTGTCGTTTTTTGTGCTACACCCTGTATTTGTTTTTGTGCAGCTTCTAGGCCTTTTTTTGCCGTATCAATATTTTGATCAATATTTTTTCTAATTATATCAGTACTTTCTGAAATTTGTTTTTGGGCACCCCCTATACTATTTGAAACACTATTAGAAACCGAATCTCTGATTTTTTTTGCATTATCTGAAATATCATCGAAAAAGTTAGACATATTATGTTCTCTATTTTATATTTTTTTCTATTGCTTGAAATAATTCTTCATAATCGGGCCATGGTTCATCTTCTGGATTAAACTCATATTCGATCTTGATAGCTTTTTGAGGAACATTATCATGATGTGCCTTACCATCTGAAACTAGCTTTCCTTCAATAATTTGATTATTTTCAAAATGAATTTTGTACTTAACATCTGCATATGGCTCCCTAAGAGTATTTAATAATTCTAACCCTATCCAATTTTGATTATTATATTGAGGCAACACAGGAACATGACTCTCCACCTTTGCCCCAGTTTTAAACACATGCTGCCCACTTCGATGTTCCAACACATGACTGGTGATCAATCCAATCCCCGCATCATCTAATTTAATTTCTGAATTTCTACTCTTAATCGATATCCCATTTGGCGCAGTAATTACAATCTGACCATCTACAGAACTGATTTGAATTTTTTCCTGGGCTAAAATTTCCATCCCATTCGATTGTACGTGAATACTAAACTTACCTTGGGCTGCAACCCACTTCACATCCTGTATTGCAAACATACTCATCTTGTTTAAGGCATGCACAATATAATTATTCTGTGTACTCACATTGATGCTGTCGCCTGCATAATGATTCATTTGACCATTTGCAGACAGGTGAATATCTGATTGTGTGCTGAGTCCAATCCCATCAGGTGAGTTGAGGAGCAATAAGGCTTTGTTAAATTTGGCAATCTTGTGTTCTATCTGTTCT
>NZ_RAXT01000113.1 GCF_003611475.1 Acinetobacter rongchengensis
CAGTTTAAGACATTAATGTAAAAAGACAAATAGTCCTCGTATAGGCAAAAATACACGTAATGGCTATACAACAAAACGGCTATTTACTGATGATGGTGAATTTGAACTAGACACGCCTAGAGATCGTGATGGCACTTTTGAGCCCCAGCTGATCAAGAAGAGTCAAACCCGTATCACACAAATGGATAGCCAAATCCTATCCCTATACGCCAAAGGCATGACGACACGAGATATTGTTGCTACATTCAAGGAAATGTACGATGCGGATGTCTCCCCAACGCTTATTTCCAAAGTGACGGATGCAGTTAAAGAACAAGTAATAGAATGGCAAAATCGACCATTGGATGCCCTTTATCCTATTGTCTATATGGATTGTATCGTGGTGAAAGTGCGTCAAGATAGTACGATTATTAACAAAGCGGTGTATCTAGCATTAGGTGTCAATACAGACGGACAGAAAGACTTATTAGGTATGTGGATGTCAGAAAACGAAGGTTCTAAATTTTGGCTCTCAGTCCTTACAGAACTGAAAAATCGTGGTTTAAAGGATATTCTGATTGCCTGCGTAGATGGACTGAAGGGCTTTCCTGATGCAATCAATACAATTTACCCTGATACGCATATTCAGTTGTGTATCATCCACATGGTACGCAACAACCTTAAATATGTGAGTTGGAAAGACTACAAAGCTGTCACAGCCGATTTAAAAAAGATATATCAAGCTGTTACAGAAGACGCAGCCTTACAGGCTTTAGATGAATTTGGACAAAAATGGGATGAGAAGTATCCTCAAATCAGCAAGTCATGGCTTGCCAACTGGTCGAATCTCAACACGTTCTTCGCTTACTCTATGGATATTCGCAAAGCGATTTACACGACGAATGCGATTGAATCATTGAACAGTGTTATCCGCCATGCAACCAAGAAAAGAAAAATCTTCCCAACTGATGATTCCGTGAAAAAGGTGGTATATTTAGCAATTATGGCAGCAAGCAAAAAATGGACGATGCCTATTCAGAATTGGAAAGCTGCTATGAATCGCTTTAGTATCATGTTTGAAGAGCGTGTAACCAAGTATTTTTAAAACTGTATTTACACAGAATTATTTACACCCTTTCAAGCTTCTGTTTAAATGCTTCTTCAACATTACTATCATCATCTAAAAGTGAAAATTTTGGTAATTCCAAATATAGCTTATCTAAGTATTGCTTTACCAAACTGCTGGCATTACTTCTACCCTTTTCTAAAGCATCTATTGCCATTCGATATTGAGTATTTGTGAATAATGCAACTTGATTATCTTCAGCAACAATAAAACTCGGAGCACTACCAAGAAGTTTAGGTTTCTCATATTTATATTTATCATAAGCCCAACGAACTAACTTTTCATATTCCTCTGCATATCTTTCAGAATCCGACAAATCAACATGTAGTCTACCTGCATAAAATATAGGTTTAGGAGCATCAGGTTCAGCTATAACAGCGACAATTTTATTTTTATCCCTTTTACTATAAAGCTCCTGCGATAGAATCGTAGATTCAGTTCCAACACCGCCATGGCGTTGATTTGCACGATCCGTATATTTTCCATCAATAATCATAATTATTTTAGTAATAGTAGGATCATTAACCATACTTTCCATGAAGAATATTGGGTCATCTCCTTCTCTTAATTCCCATTTATCAAGGGCAATATCAATACCATCTTTCATTAAGTTTTCAGCTAATTCTAGAACCCATTCTTCATGTTCAGGACTTGACCAACTATATGAAACAAATATTTTAGGTACATCGACTTGCTGCATTTTTAATATCTCAAAGATAAACAATTATTTTAAAGCTTTGTACACGACAAAAAAAGATAACTCATTGAAATAATGGCATAATACTTGTTTTCTGACGACGAATATGATGACACATTTCAATGAGTTACATCTCATCTTAAACAAATATCTAAAGTGGAACAAGTCACATGCAAAATGTTTTACACTGATTATGCTTGCATTAATTGTAAAACAGACATGTAATCTTTCTTCTGCATCTAAAGCCTTACCCATCAAGTGCTTACCACAATCATTTTATCGACGTATACAACGCTTCTTTGCAGATCAGTATTTCGATTATCGTCAAATTTCTCAGTTAATTTTCAATATATTTTCATTCGATAAAGTCCAATTAACTTTGGATAGAACTAATTGGAAATGGGGAAAACGAGATATTAATATCTTGATGTTAGCCATCGTCTATCGTGGAATAGCGATACCTATTGTTTGGACATTGCTCAATAAACGTGGAAATTCAGATACAAAAGAGCGTATTGCTTTGATTCAACGCTTTATCTCCATTTTTGGTAAAGATCGTATTGTGAATGTGTTTGCAGACAGAGAATTTATCGGTGAGAAATGGTTTACATGGTTAATTGAAAATGACATTAACTTCTGTATACGTGTTAAAAAAACTTTATTGTGACCAATCACTTAGCCAAGAATCATAAAATTAGTGATTTATTTCGTCATCTTCAAGTTGGTCAAACTGAATGTCGTAAACGACGTATTTGGGTTGGTCGAGTGAAACTGTATATTAGTGCGCTACGATTAGAAGATGGAGAGCTTTTACTTGTTGTTTCTCCTATGTTTAATGCTTCTGCTATTCGTGATTATGCATTACGCTGGGAAATCGAAACGTTATTTAGTTGTCTCAAAGGACGTGGATTCAATCTTGAAAATACTCGTTTAACAGACCCTAGACGAGTCAAGAAATTGATAGCAGTGCTAGCTATCGGTTTCTGTTGGTGCTATTTAACAGGTGAATGGCAACATGATCGGAAAAAAGCGATAAAAATAAAGAAGCATGGACGACTTTCAGTAAGTTTATTTCGCTACGGTTTGGACTATGTTCAAATGGCTATTCTACGTTTGATTGGTTTTGGAAAAAAGAAGAATTTAAGAAAGTGCTAGCAATTTTAAGAAAGAAAAAGCCTGATAGGACAAGGATCCTATGAAATTTGTCGTGTACAGAGATTTTAAAGTTATATAACTTATTTTAAGTTAAATAGGGAAAAGAAAAGATAATTCTGTAATGATCATTCACTATTTAGAAAATTTTCACGGTTTTCATTAGGTAATATACAAGAATTAAAAATGTCATGTGATATGTAACCTTTTACTATGAAATAACTTTAAAATTTTATGTATGTTTAGGGT
>NZ_RAXT01000114.1 GCF_003611475.1 Acinetobacter rongchengensis
GGATGATACCCGTCCAGAATACACAGGCAAGGCAACGACAGATGTTGAGCATGTCAATATCTATGACAATGGTGGATTGATTGGTACAGCGACAGTACAAGCTGACGGTACGTGGACATTTACACCAGAGAATCCATTAACATCAGGTCCACATGAGTTTACTGCTAAGCCTGTAGATAAAGCAGGTAATGAAGGTAATCCAATATCTGCAACATCATTCACAATTATTGGTGAACCACCGCAAGAGCCTGCAATTACTCAAGTTCAGGATGACTTTGGTGCAATTGTTGGAGACTTGCAAAAAGCACAGACTACAGATGATAAAACCCCAACGGTAAGTGGTACTGGTCAAGCAGGTTCGGTTGTACATGTGTTTGTCGATGGTACAGAAGTAGGTTCAACGACTGTAAATCCAGACAAGACTTGGTCAATCACATTGCCTGATCTTGGTGCAGACGGTGAAAAGAAGATTACCGCAAATGCCACAGATGGTGCTGGACAAGTTAGTACAACAACAGATGCTTACCCAATTGTATTGGATACAACCGTACCAACAAATCCAGGATTTATAGCAAATGATGATGTTGGGTCATACACGGGTCCTATTAATAATGGTGATGTAACAGATGACACAGTACCGACATTAACAGGTACAGGTGCACCAGGTGATGTTGTTAAAGTTTATGACAATGGTGCGCCGATCGGTTCGGCTATCGTAGATTCAACAGGTCATTGGACGTTCACCCCGTCACCAGAACTTGCAAATGGTCCGCATGAATTACAAACAACACATACAGATGCTGCTGGTAATGAAAGTGCGAAAAGTGATCCATTATCGTTCACTGTAGATACAGGTGTTCCGGTCATTAAAATTGAATCGGTAACAGATAATGTCGGTGTGACGGAAGCTGTTGTTAGAAATGGATTGACCAACGATAACACGCCAACATTTGCAGGTACGACTAATCCAAATCAGCTTGTGATTATCACGGATAAAGCAGGAACACCGATTACTTCTGTAACAGCTGATGCAACAGGAAAATGGTCGATTGATTTACCTCAACAAGTTGACGGAGTGCATGATTATATTGCAAAGGTTACCTTGCCAAATGGTCAAGCAGCTTCAGATAGTTTTACGCTAAATATTGATACTCAAGCACCGTTAAAACCTGTTTTTGAAGCAAATGATGATGTAGGTCCAAATCAAGCTGCTCTTAGCTCTGGTGATGTAACAGATGATGCGACGCCAACATTAACAGGTACAGGGCAAGCTGGTGATAAAGTCACCATTTATGATAATGGTCAGCCGATAGGAACAACCACGGTTAAGCCAGATGGGACATGGACATATACGCCAACAACACCATTAGCTGAAGGTCCACATTCGCTTGAAGTAACCCATACTGATCCTGCTGGGAATGAAAGCCTGAAAAGTGATCCACTCGATATTCAGGTGGATACTAGCACTGTTGATATTACCATTGATGGTATTCGCGATGATCAATTACCTGTAATAGAAACCGTGGCTAAAGGTGGAATCACTAATGATCAAACACCGATCATTTTTGGTACAACTAAACCTGATTCACTCGTTACGATTCATGATTCAAATGGTCAAGCGATTGGATCAACAATTGCTGATGGGTCTGGTCAATGGTCAGTAACATTGCCAACACAACCAGAAGGACACCGTGAATATACGGCTGTCGCTGAGTTACCAAGTGGGCAAACGGCTGAAGCTAAAGTTGATTTTACAATTGATGTAACATCACCAACTCAACCAAGTTTTGTCGCAACTGATGATGTTGCTCCGAGTATTGGTGATATTGATTCAGGTGATACAACCGATGATACTACGCCAACGTTAACAGGTACGGGTCAAGCAGGAGATACGGTTACTATTTATGATAATGGTCAACCTCTAGGCACAACTACCGTAAAACCTGATGGGACATGGACATATACACCAACAACCCCATTAACGGAAGGACCACATTTGCTTGAAGTGACACAAACAGATCCTGCTGGAAATGAAAGCGATAAGAGTGAGCCTTTAGACTTTACTGTAAGCACAACTGTAGCAGCGGTTAATATTGAAACTGCGATAGACAACAAAGCACCTAAGACGGGACCAATCAGTGATGGTGGATTAACCAATGATGACACCCCAATACTTTCAGGGACTGCAACTGCAAATCAAGTGGTCATAATTAAAGATCAAACGGATACAGTTATTGGATCAGTCACTGCGAATGCAACAGGTCAATGGTCAATTGAACTCCCTCAACAGGTTGATGGTGCACATACTTATACTGCATCTGTGACGCTGGCAAATGGTAGTACAGCACAATCACAATATAGTTTGGAAATAGATGCAACAAAACCAAGTCAGTTAACGATTGATTCTGTATCCGATGATGTTGGTGTTGTACAAGGCTTATTAGTATCTGGTGATTCTACAGATGATAAAACACCGACTCTAGAAGGTACTGCTGAAGCAGGGAATGTGGTTACTATTTATGATGAAGGTAAACCAGTGGGTTCTGTTACAGCAGGTCCAAATGGCCATTGGAATTATACGATTCCAGCGCCAGGTTTGACTGAAGGTTCACATAACTTAACAGTAACGCAAACAGACCCTGCTGGAAATGTTAGCCAACCTTCTGATCCTTTCAATGTCATTGTCGATATAACAGCTCCGACGATTACAGCTGAAATTACAGGTATTACCGAAGATTCAGGTCTTGCAAATGACTTTTTGACTAATGATCCAAGTCTAGTGATTAGTGGAACAGTATCAGATGCGACACAATTGCAAGTAGGTGATAAAGTTCAGGTTCGTATAGATGGCGGAGTGTGGAAAGACGCAACGCTAAATGCAGACGGAACGTGGAGTTTAGATAATACTGCAAATGTATTGGCTGATGGTAAGCATGTCATCGATGCTCGTGTGATTGATAAAGCAGGTAATTATACTGCGCCATCAAGCAAAGAAGTGACTATTGATAGTGCTGCTTCTGCAGCCCCAACCTTGGACAACATCAACGATGACGTTGCCCCAGTGACAGGCAGTATTGGAGAAGGAGACACCACCAATGACGCACGCCCTGAACTGACAGGAACAGGTGAAGCAGGCAATAGCATTAGCATCTATGACAATGGC
>NZ_RAXT01000115.1 GCF_003611475.1 Acinetobacter rongchengensis
CCCTTTGGGCTTGGCTGCCAATTGTTAGTTGTTTCTTATGAGAAAATGAGCTGGCTATTATGAATAAAATATTATTGATGGTATTTACTGGTATGGCAACATTTGCAAATGCAAGTGAACCAGAATACGACAAAACCAATGAATCAGTAATCATAGCTAAGTTTGAGATCGGTACCCACGCGATTAAAGACTACTCTGTTTTAGGAAAGGCTCAAGGAGTTCCTATAGATGAGAGTTATCAAAACCCTGCATTAGTAAGTAAACAGTGAGATAAGGTATGTCGAAAGGTTTACGCTGGCTTTTATTAGCCTTCACGTTCTTGATTATTTTTGATTATGTGGTAATTAGTTATTGGCGAGATAATACTAATATAGATATATCAGTATCTACCCTCATGATTATGCTGATTGGTTTACCTTTTGCTATCTTATTAGGTTTGTACACGATTATTATACTTGTAAAGTTTATAAAAAATAAATTAATTAGTACAACAACACTCCCTCCTATAGAAGAAAATAATAAGCCTAATGATCAAGAAGATAATACATCTATTGACTTAGACGAAAATATACTTTTACCAACACAATATCTACATATTTTAGAAACGGCATTGATAACGCCTTTTGGAAATGATGTAAAACAGATAATTGTAGAACTTCAGAAAATGAAACCTGCTGAACCAGATCCCATTTTAAAGTATGAAAAAACTTATCCGTATTTAAGTCAGCGAATCCCATCTATGCCTGCACTTAATGATGATGAAAAAATACTATTCAAACAAGAAACCTCTGCTTTGTCTTTGGTACCATATCCATTATTTACTGATCGAGCAAAACGACTGGAGCAAATAACGATTCAATTATTTGAAAAAAATTCTTTAGTTTTACAAAGTTTAGATATCAAACAATTATATCCAGAACAAGATGAGGATATTAAGTCTAAAAATCAAGCACGATTACACCCTGATTGGTTATCACAAACAAGTAAGCAACCTCTTCAAGAATCTACTGAAAGAGCCTATCATCGTCCTAGACCTAATTTGCAAGTTGTGTACATATTACCTCATCATATATCTGATGTAGAAAAGAAAATACTGTCAGAACTTCCAAAACAATGTTTAAAATTATTAGATATAAATGAGCAACATGATGTTCAATATCATATTCATTACGTAAACAGCAGTGATGAAACTCAAATGGTTATTGATAAAACGTTGACAAAACATTTAAATCATGTAGAAAATCCTCAATTACTTTTAATAATAGGCGTTGATTCGTGGATAGATCAGTTACTTCTTAATATTAAATTTGATAAAGAAAAGGAGTCTGTGCAACCTGCAGAATGTGGTTTTGCTGTATTATTTTCCGATCAAAAAATTACAACAGGTATTCATCCAATTGCAAGTATAACCAAACCTTCGAAATATAAATGTTATCAAAGCAATATATTAGATGACCAGGAAATTGCTAAAAATATAATTCGATCCGTGGAGCAAATCCAACAGGCATACGAATTTAATATAGATAACAAAATACTTGAAAGTGACCAACTTTTGATCGTTGATCATAAACCAACACAAATGCATGCTTTGATCGATTTAAATTCGTTATCTAATTATTTTGAAATAGAGAGCAACCAAATCCTGTCTACAGGGCATCTATTAAATGATACTAATAGTATGATATCTGGAATATCATTCAGTATTGCTATTGGTAATACGATCGAAAAACAAAAAAATACATTACTTATCAATAATGCTGGCACTCAATTAGGAACAAGTTGGATGGTTATTCCTCCTATATTTCCAATTGATGAACCAGATACTACTGTAGGAAGCTCAAAATAAATGTCACTGCCAATTATTGTAGAGGGTGATCTAACAACAACAGGGGGGCGTCTGATTCCTTCTCAAACAGCACGTAAATCCAATGGTAAAAATATTATTGTGTTAGGTGATAAGTTTTTTTGCCCTATATGCAAAAAAATAGGTTCAACAGTTCAAGCGAGCAGCCTACAATTTTGTAATAGCATTGGCGTTGTTTATCATGGGTGTAAGGTACAATGTGGTTGCCCTGGTAATCATATTGTCATGTCAACGCAGTCAGTCGATTTAACATAGGTTCAATCTACTGCAAAAACGTCCAGTACTACTGCTGAGAATGCCGTAACGGAAAGTGTTGTAAACAAAAAAGTTTATGATCATCAATTTGTCTTGGTAGATAACGTTACAAATACCCCACTTGCCAATCGATATTATAAAATCATCATGAATGGTGATGGGACTGTTGATTAGCATGTTTATCCACCTACTTCCCCCCAAGCTGCCAAACAGTTTAATTTAATTGGCTATTCTTATGGTTCAATGCTTGCAGCACAAATTGCGAAATCTTATGCAAATCTTGGTTATATAATAGATCATTTGGTATAAATAGGTTCTCCAATAGATTCTGATTTTTTAGCTATGTTAAGAAAACATAAGAACATAAAAAAGTGAGTATCATTAATTTAACTCAACATGGTGATCCTATTTATGCAAGTATGCCTTTTTCCGAACTTGATATAAATTCACCTGAAGTAGGACTTCAGATGCTCAATGGTAAGGGCGAGGGACATTTTTATTATGCACATGTAGTTTAGATTCTTCTCGATGTTGGACAGAATTAGCTAAAATGAAGGTCTTGAGTAGTCAGGTATTTTTTAGTTTTATACTATATTGCTTTGCGGTTATGGGCTTTAGTTGGATTTTTTATTTAGTCCATGAATATAATTCTGAAGTTACCTTAAATTACCTAGCACTACTGTTATACGGATACTGCTTCCGCCAAATATCTAAAAGCCCTTGTTTTTACAAGGGCTTATTTATTTGTATCTACAGTAAAAGTTAAACATTATAATCTTATATTTTGTATACTTAGATAA
>NZ_RAXT01000116.1 GCF_003611475.1 Acinetobacter rongchengensis
ATAAAAAACATAAATAGAATAGATATCTTAATATAACCCCATAATTTTTTATGACTTTCTATTATGTAACAGCTAACATCAAAATTTACACCTTAAAAAATCAAAAAATGCCTTTTTTAAAATAGTTTTCTAAACTATTTTTTGAAAAAAAATTTATTATATGAATAATAGCAACCAAAGAAATAACCAACTCAATATTAGAGATATCCATTGACCTATTTTTATACAAATCAAATTGATAAATATTTTTCTTCAAATCTTCATTTTCATTAATATATTTAGAGACTAACTGGTGAAATACAGCCCATAAAAATACACTTAATATTAGTAAAATAACAATTAAATCTTTTTTATTCATTAAACCCCATCTCATAAATATTAAAAATTTTACTTTACCAACTCAATAAAAACTAACCTCTATATCATAGAAATTAATAAAAAAACTATAAATAAAATACCTAAAAAAAATATCATATACTGCATATAAAAAAATACAGGATATTTCCTCAAAAGTGACTCTAAATCACTACAATTTAGAGAAAAATAATAATTTTTCCCATATAATTTCTTAAAATTAATATTAAATTTAATATTTAAAAACTCTTTAAAAAAAACTAATGGCAAAGCACTTAATAGATGAAAAGTTAGCGGACTCAGTGGCATTTTATACCAATTATCATCATCAACTATAATTTTACATATTCCTTTCAAATTTATGTTCACATATATATATAAACATATTGAAAATATAAAGAATAATATCAAGCAAGTAAAACTAATCGAAATTAAAGGTAATGTTCTAAATAAATGTAATAAAGTATTCATATTTAGTTACTATTCCAGTAAACTTCTGCTTCATCATAAGCGATACCTGCAGCCTTACCTGCCAACTCTCCTATGCCCCAGCTTGCTCCAGCACCTATACCTGCAACGACTCCTAATGCAACCCATCCAGCACCGCCCGTTGCGAGTCCTAATACAATAAAACTTACTATAGCCCCAGTTCCTAAACCAGCAGCTATTTTTGAAGTTTCCACCACCGCTGTTCTAGTTCTTTCCTCAGGCTTTGCGTTGGCTATCTCATCACCTGCATTATAAACATCTATAGCTAAAAACAAATAACCACCACCTTTTAAATATTTACTCATTTTTCCAATCTCACCCATTTTTTCGATATATTCTTTTATTCCTCCTTTATAAGTAACTCCTCTAGCAAGTACTGATTGGCTAATCATACGTCTCATATTATTGGTTTTGATTGACTGATCCCATTTAAATAATTTCTTTGTAGATTCTCTATTTAACTCATCATATAGATGAGCATATTTCTTTCTAAAAGCTTTAAAGTTCTTTGGGTTTGCTAAAGCCGATCCTTTTCTTCTTTCTTCCGCAAGTTTTAAAGCTATTTCACCATGTATTTTATATATTTTAGTTGTGACACCTTCTGAAAAACTCATCGCAGCATCTATACCACCTTTAATTCCTGTTCCCCATGCAGCACCACTATCATTTGAGTTATTATCAAATTTTTGCACTAAAGGATGATCGTTGTTTTCAAAAATATTTTTGTTACTCATCTCTGTTCGATTATCTAACAAAGCATCGTGAAAGAATTCATAGTTTTGGGCAAAGAATATTGCATCAAAATCTTTATCTTTTGTCATTTTATCTAAGTTATTTTGTGCTTCCTGCGCATCCTTTTTATATTGTGGTAATGCTTTTGCTGTCGTTGAATTAGATAAAACGACAACCTGACCTGGTGTTAATAACTTAATCGGAGCTATATTTTTCAAGTGGGGATTATTCGCTCTTAAAGTATCCCAATCAGAAGCTACTAGGGGTTTTTTAAAAATTCTTTTTGACCAATCAAGCATTGTTTCCGTTTTCTTTACCAAGTACCAAGCAACCTCACCATCATTTAAATATATTTCTTTCACATTCTCTTTAACATTTTTTGTTATGGCAGTAGTGACTTTCAAAATATAAGTACTATGCTTTTTCTGATCAGGATAAGCTTTGGCGGAAACTCTTTGAAGAAGTTCACCTCTAAACAAAATTTCATATATTAAAAGCGTATTTGAATTATGAATTTCATACCATTCCGTTAATCCTTGCTCATCAAATCTACCCTCAAAATTTGTTTTTTTCTGCGTACTATAATTAATCACTACAAATTTGTAGCTAAGGTCTTTTAATTTTAAAGGTTCCTGTACGGTCAGTTTTAAACGACTATAATTCATATTCAAGCCTATTCCTTTTCAACTTCTTCTTCTGTTGCCTCTTCTATTTCACTCGGCATGACTCTAGCAGCGACCATCTGACTAGATGGGGTCGTTTTCAGATTCATAAAACCTTTGTTATCTGTTTTACCTTTTTGAACATTGCCTTGTTCATCTATTAAAATAAATGGTCGATTTATAAGGTTTTCATTTTCTTTATTTCTCACTAAATATTGAACTATATACGGGTTTTTAATATCGGGTAAATGAATTCGTTCAAAGTCAATAATCGACCCAGTTTTAAACACATGCTGCCCCGCTTTATGTTCCAACACATGACTGGTGATCAATCCAATCCCCGCATCATCTAATTTAATTTCTGAATTTCTACTCTTAATCGATATCCCATTCGGCGCAGTAATTACAATCTGACCATCAACAGAACTGATTTGAATATCTTGCTTGGTTAAGATATCCATCCCATTCGATTGTACGTGAATACTGAATTTGCCTTGGGCTGCAACCCACTTCACATCCTGTATTGCAAACAGACTCATCTTGTTTAAGGCATGCACAATATAATTATTCTGTGTAT
>NZ_RAXT01000117.1 GCF_003611475.1 Acinetobacter rongchengensis
CTCTTTCGTTTGATTCATGGTTTAATCTCTCTCAAAATGGCACGTGTACCCGTGGGGATTCTTCTTCAAATAGTTTTGGTGATACTCCTCAGCGTCATAAAACTCTTTTTCCAAGGCTACCGTCGTGACCACGGGATTCTCGAAGCGACCGATCTCATTGACCTCATCAATCACGTTTTCGATAATCGCTTTCTGTGCATCGTCACGATAGAACGCTGCCGAGCGATACGAAGTGCCAACATCATTTCCTTGGCGATTCTTCGTAGTCGGATCATGGATTTTGAAAAAGTAATGTAGAATCTCTTCGAGAGATATTTCGTCTTGGTCGTATTCCACGCGAACCGCTTCGGCGTGCCCCGTTTTCCCTGTTATAATATCGGCGTAGGTAGGATCATCAAAATCTCCGCCAGAGTAGCCCACCTTCGTTGACGTCACACCGTCCAGACTCCTAAGGAGGTCTTCGAGACCCCAAAAACACCCTCCGGCAACGATCACATAATCTAGTTTCATAAAGCCTCCTTAGTTTTCATCCACTTACTGATTAGACTGACTTTACAGCATGTAAAATAGATATAATATGTTCAATAGTTCGTATAACATGACCTATTGGACAGTTTACGTAGGAGCTATATATGGATGTTCTCAGTGAAATTTTAGATAAGGTAGAGCTTACTAGCAGCTACTGGTATAGAACCTCATTTGCGGGAGACTGGGGCATCAGCCTCCCGCAGGAAGAGAATCTAGCGAGATTTCACATCGTGACTCATGGCGAGTTTTGGTATGAGGTGCCAAAACTTAAACTTAAAGCATTGGCGGAGCAGGGCGATATTTTGATCTTTTTCAAAGGGATTGAGCACACCATGGCCAGTGCACCAAAAATCAAGGCCGAGCCTGCGGTCGAATTTAGAGCTAAAGCCAACCTCACCGAAGCTCAAGTTTTGGAATACGGTGATCAGAGCAAGCTCAAAGCCAACGTCGTTTGCGGACATTTTTGTTTTAATGGCGGACCCGATCATCCATTCTTAAATTCGCTGCCAAATGTCGTGCATATCAAGAGTGCTGATAACTCCCACTCGCCTTGGCTTGCCATGCTTTTAAGTATTATAGAGCAGGAAGCAAAATCAGGGCTTCCTGGAAGCAACACGTTAGTCAGAAAGCTGACCGAAATTATCTTCGTGCAAGCGTTAAGAATCCACATGTACAAATCCAATAAAAATGCTGGATTCTTCAAACTGATCGAAAATCCGCAACTCAGCAAAACCTTGGAAGCTATTCATCATAGTCTCGATAAAAAATGGGGTCTTGACGATCTCGCCGGGATTGCGGGGATGTCGCGTACGAACTACAGCGTCAAATTTAAGGAGCTGTCAGGCATGACACCTCTTGATTATTTAACCTATTGTCGGCTTGAAAAAGCAAAGCAGCTGCTTAAAGAATCCGGTAAGTCTGTTCCCGAAGTGAGTGAAGCCATTGGGTATCCGGCACATGAACACTTTCAAAAGTTGTTTAAGAAAAAAATTGGCAAAACTCCTAGCGCGTACAGAAAAGAAAATTCTGAAAAGGTGTAAAAATGAATATCTATAACTCTCCTGTTACCAAAATAGCTTTCTGGGTCATCGTCGTCGGCAGTGTATTCTGTCTTCTTCTCCCTTTATTCTTACCTCTTCTTCCTCTTCACTACTTGAAGGATTATGGCGAAATAGGAGATGCTTTTGGAGGTATTTCGAACCCATTCGTACAGATACTAGGTTCAGTAGTTCTGTTTTTAGCGCTGAAAGCCCAGATTGATGCGAATAGAATCCTTCATCAGCAAATCGAAAAAGAAAACACGAAGGAGCAACTAAGGCACGAGTTAGATCAACTTCACGAACTTTATATGTTCGTCGAAAGAAACATCAAAAATTTTAGTTACGATCAAGAAAAGACCGTTGATGGCAAGACGCAAATGATCCTTCTGTATTCTCGACGTGCGATTAAATGTTTCATTGAGGATCTAGAGAGCTTAGATGTTGATATTCACAAAGATGACGACATTTTAAGGTTCGACGGGGTTAAAGAAATTATGAGCATTTTGAACAGCGTTGACCTATATTTCGACAAAATCAAAGACAGCGAGATTGCACCTTATCATAAGAGTTTTTATAAAACGCTTATGCAGCACGAACTTCTCTTCAGCGTTTTTCCTTATCAAGATCTCGACAATCAAGCGTACCTAAAACAAGAGCATTGCCCAGAGTGTGGTGAATATCATGCAAATTATCCGCCACTGATTTATGACCGGTTACAGAAAATTAAAAAAAGTTTCTCCTGATGTATTATGGATATTTATTCGGTATCGGTCCTACCAAAAAGCTATTTGTAGTATCTCGAGTACGTGCTGTGGTGTAGTAATTCCAATCTTAGAAAACTCAAAGCTTATTCTGAAACTATCGGAATTGTCGGTTGGGTGAGACTTAGTCGCCCCGTAAAGCCTTATCGGGGCGGCAAAGATAACTTTTTATATCACTGCTATTGATGACGTCCTTTGTTTACTAAAGTTGTAAGCCCTTATTCTTTGTTTTAGACCTTCAACCACTCCGGGCTTGTCACTAGGAGAGTCCCCTTGGCTAACCTTAGCCGTCAGATCGTATTCAGCGATTTCTAGCCGGTCCCCCTGAATCATTTTACGCCAACCGTTCCACAACTTAGGGTCAAGCTCTTCGGTACGCCAACCATCGGTCGGTTCGCTCCGACTCGCTAAAGCCAGATCCCTGATTTGGTTCTGGAGCGTTAGATCGTCAATCAT
>NZ_RAXT01000118.1 GCF_003611475.1 Acinetobacter rongchengensis
GAGCATGTGCTGTTTGTGATAAATTGAGATTATGTTGAGTGAGTTCTCTAATAATCCTAAGTTGTTGAAAGTTCATAATTTGGATATAGAATATAAAAATAAGAGCAAATATATAAATAAATGCTCTTTTAGATGATCAATGATTAACGCATTGTGACGAATTCTTCAGCAGAAGTCGGATGAATTGCTAAAGTGTTATCGAAGTCTTTTTTAGTTGCTCCCATTTTTAAAGCAACAGCAAAGCCTTGCAGAATTTCATCCATACCGTATCCAATACCATGAATTCCGACCACTTTCTCATCAGTTCCTACACAAATTAATTTCATTTTTGTGAGTTGTCGATGTTCTGTTATCGCTGTATACATGGATGTAAAGGAAGAACTATAAATTTTGATGGCATCTTTACCAAATTTTTCTATGGCTTGATCTTCGGTTAATCCAACTGTTCCAATAGGTGGGTGACTAAACACCACAGTCGGAATATTTTCATAATCTAAATGTTCATTTGGCTTATTGTTAAATAAACGTTCAGACAGTCTTCGACCCGCTGCCACAGCAACAGGTGTTAACTCGACTTTACCTGTAATATCACCCACTGCATAAATGCCAGACTGTGTTGTATTTTGATATGCATCAACATGAATAAAGCGATTCTCGTTCAATTGAACTTGAGTCTTATTAAGATTGATCGCTTCAGTTGCAGGTTTTCTACCAATTGCCCAAATCAAGCAATCTACACTATGTTCTGTACCATCTTCTAGGTGTAATACAAGTGAGTTATCTTGAACTTTAGTCACTTTGTTAATCTGACTATGAGTATGCACGTTAATATTTTCACTGCGCATATTCTCTAATAGTGTTTTACCAAGGAAATGATCTAATCCACGCAAAGGCTGATGTTTACGAATAAATAATTGTACATTCGAACCCAATGCATTAAGAACACCTGCCAATTCCACAGCAATATAGCCAGAACCAACAATAGCAGTCCGCTTCGGTAAGTGTTCTAATCCGAAGAAACCATTGGAATCAATACCATATTCAGCACCTTCAATTTCAGGTTTGAATGCTTGAGTCCCCGTAGCAATTAAAATATGGTCAGCTGTGTACGTTTCACCATTTACTTCAATTGTTTGAGCATCTAAAAATTTTGCAAAACCTCGAATGACATCAACATTATTTTTAGCTAGTCCTGTGTCATACGATGTATGTATTCGGCTGATATAGGCTTGTCTGTTTTCAACTAATTTCTTCCAGTTAAAGGATTTCAATTCTGTATTAAAGCCATAGTCAGGACCATATTTATGAATCGCATCGGCAATTTGAGCTGAATACCACATCACTTTTTTAGGAACACATCCTACGTTGACACAGGTTCCACCAATATCACCCATTTCTATCAGTGCACATTTCTTACCATACATGGCAGCACGATTGACTGATGCAATACCGCCACTGCCTCCGCCAATCGCAATATAATCATAGTGTTTAGACATAAATGAAATTCCTGTTTTTTAGATTTAAAAAGTTAATGATATACGCTGAATTATCAGGAGACTTTCCCTTGGGAGATTCTAGGCAGCCAACTTATAAAAGTCTTCGGCCATTTGATTTGGTGTCTTAAAACCCAAACCCTTTTGAATTCTTCGATGATTATAAAATAATTCAATGTATTTTATAATATCTGCTTTGGCTTCTTCTCTGGTTTGATAGTTGTAATGATGCACTAACTCATTTTTCAGTATTCCCCAAAAGCTTTCAATCGGTGCATTATCGTAACAGTCTCCGCGCTTGCTCATTGAACCTTGAAAACCATATTGCTCAAGTATATTTCGATATTCATGGCTGCAATATTGACTTCCTCTGTCTGAATGCACAATCAGTTCTTTGGTTGGTTTTTGATTGTGAATAGCCATATTTAGCGCATTACAAACAAGCTGTGCTGTCATGCGCTCATTTAAGCTATAGCCAACCACTTGTTTCGTGTAAAGGTCTTTTACCGCTGCTAAGTACAGCCATCCTTCAACAGTCCATATGTACGTAATATCACTTGACCATGCTTGATTTGGTCTAGTCATTGAGAATTGTTGCTCCAGCAGGTTTTCATAGATCGCTCGATTATGGTCACTATTCGTAGTCCTTTTAAAACGCTTGTGTCGCTTACAATACAGGTGGTTCAGCGCTTTTATCTGACGTACAGCGTACATACTCATTTTTATGCCCTGAGCTTGTAAGTATTTGGTTAATCGAATATAACCATAGCTCTGCCTTGTCTCCTCATGGGCTATTTTCACCAATATCGTCTGTTGATTTCGTTGAATCGTTCTTTTGCTCACGCCTCTCTTGAGCCAATCATAAAAACATGAAACTGAAACATGAAGTAATCGAGCCATTAAGGTAATTGGAAAAGAATATCTTTTTTGTTTCATATAGGCGTACCTTACTGACTTTCTTTGGCAAAGTACGCTGCTGCCTTTTTTAAAAATTCACGTTCCATTTCAGCTATTTTGAGCTGTTGTTTGAGTTTTTTATTTTCTTCGAGTAGAGCGTTTAGATCAGGTGAATACTGTTTTGTACCTGCTAAAGTTCCAGCCTTTGCTTTGGTATTCCAATTTGAAAGAGTTTGCATTGAAATGCTAAGTTGTCTAGCT
>NZ_RAXT01000119.1 GCF_003611475.1 Acinetobacter rongchengensis
CAAATCATATAGATTTTCCATGCGTTATCCGATCGAAGAGGTGCTTTTAAAGGATCTGGATAACCAAATCCTTCGACCAAATGAAAGTATATATCCATTATATTAACTTATAAGTTAACTTTTTGTTGAAAAAGTTTTTGAAATTTGACAGAAAGTTTTATATTTCTCATTATAAATTAAAAAAATATCTAATTAATTTTAAATTTTTGAGTTTTATTAATATGTTAATTTTTCCTAAAATTAACATAATACACCTTATACGCAATGCTTTTGAAATTGTGTTATAATTCAATTTGTTGATTCAAGTTTTATAGCCCATTCACCCTCGAATGGGCTTTTTTTATGATTTTTCATGTTCCACGCCTATTACTTAAGCAATGTTTCACAACTTTGTTCATATTAGTTAAACAATCGTGGTTAATCATAGGGTCTAAAAAAACGGCTCCAAAAGCCTCTTTTTTCTGGTTCAGGCTCTACGTGTTCAGGAACAGGAATTCGCTTGTTTTCGATTACTTCAGGTTCTTTAGGTGGCATTGCTATCACTTCTTCTTTTGCTTCTGTCGCTGGTTCAGGCTGTACCGATCCATGATCACCAGATTGAGTGATTTGGGGTTTTGGTGCTTCCAATAGACGTTGCATGGCTTCGATTTGTTCCTGATAGAATGATTCACGTTCTAGCGATTGATTTTCTCTAAGCAATGCCTGATTTAACTGTTTTTCCAGTATGTCAACTTGACGTTTTAGTAAGTCAACTTCTGTCAAGTTTTGACTGTTAATTGATTGACTTTGATTGACAGTAGTCTCTTTTTTTTGTGGTTCCCCAAAAACTCTTAAGGCTTCTACAAAGTCAATTAAGCCATCAGATCCTTTAGATAAATTTCCTTTGTTTATATGTGCATATATGGCTTGTCTTGAATATCCGTAAAGCTTGGCCAACTCTGAAACTGACAGTTTTTTCATTATGTAAACCAGTTTTTAACTTGTGTTAATACTTGACTGTTAACTTAACAAGTTCAATTGACAATGTCATTGAAATCCAGCTTTTCTGAGTAAAGGAAGTAACTCCCTAAATTTTTCAGTATCCAAAAACATGTCAGCAATACGAATAGCAAATTGTTGATAGCTCTCTGTACCTTGAGAATATTTGCTCATTTCAGGCATTTCAGAAAGTTTTGCTGCAAATAAATAACGTTGAGCATCTGTCATTGGAATAAATAAATCAGGTGTTTCGGGATCTCTTTTAAAGTCTTTTACTGTCGGTTTACTTGCTTTTTTCGACTTAAATTTTAATTCTAGGTGTGTAAACTTACGTCCTGTTTTTATCAGTTCATATTTAACCGCATAAGGTGATTTCTCATTGATTTCATGGATAGCTGTATCTATTACACGTTTTTTTAAATCTTTAGTAGCGTCGTATTTATCGAATAAGGCTAAAGAGTACCGTAGATCATCTAAACTAATTTTACAGTAACCAGTTGACTTAAATTGCATCATCATTTGATAAAAGCGGAAACTATAAACACTGCCAAAATTTGCAACATCATCAAGTAAGAATTGAGTGAAATTTGCTTTTAATTCACTAAGCAAAGGTAAAATTCGACTATCAAAAACAACTCTAGCGACGATGTCATCACTACGTCGGCCAAAAGGCAAAGATTCTAATAAATTATATTTTCTCAACCCATTTATATAATTTTTATAATCCTCTGGATTTGGATATTTTGCTTTTAATCGAGCATCTGCATTCTTATCAAAGCGTAATACCTCTGATAGCCAATGAAATTCTAAAATCCCTGCATTAGTTTCAATGAGTAAAGTCTTTTTCATTAAATCTTTAGTAGCGTTTCGAATATCTCTTGTTGCTTGATCAGCATTGGCACCTAACCGAATAAAGTCTTCTCTTGTAATGTAATACGCTTGTTTCGGGTCTATTGGTTGGTTTTTAGGTATTTGTGCTAATGCCGACAATAGCAAACGCTGTTCACTAACACTTAAATTA
Organism: Acinetobacter rongchengensis; assembly: GCF_003611475.1. Classification (GTDB taxonomy): domain Bacteria; phylum Pseudomonadota; class Gammaproteobacteria; order Pseudomonadales; family Moraxellaceae; genus Acinetobacter; species Acinetobacter rongchengensis. Next base: position 2,000 of record NZ_RAXT01000119.1, read on the forward strand.
TATGATGCTTTAACGATGGAATTGTCCATTACAACTAGATCACTATTCACCCGACAAATTGTCCTTTTTAAAAGTAATTGGGACTTTTTTAACACTGTCCTACTTTTAAGTCAATCAATAAAAGGACAATTTATTTTTTATCCCTTTTCACCGACAATCCGTCCCCTTTTCACCGACAATCCGTCCCCTTTTCACCGACAATCCGTCCCCTTTCACCGACAATCCGTCCCTTTTAATTGTCACAAACCCTTATGACTCTTAGCTTTGATGGGTGTCTAAAAACATTTAAAAATATTAAAAAATAATAAAAAAGAGAGAAATTAAAAAAACCTGTGGATAACTGCCCTATGTACTCGCTTCGCTTGTACTCTATTGCTGCTCGTTCCTCGCAGCGTGGGGGCAGTTTTTAGCTAATATCTACTTAGTGTTCTAAAAAACAAAAACAACTATGAATTCGCTTCGCTCATGAGCTTTTTTGCTCGCTTCGCTCGGTCTAGGTGCATAGGGCTGCATCAAAATACAGATTTTCTAGGGTTCAAGGCACTTAAAAGCGGTTTTTCAGGGGGTCTAGACGCAACTTTTCGTTGTGTCGCTCGTAGACACTCGCTAATAACTTATTGATATTGTTTAGATATA
>NZ_RAXT01000012.1 GCF_003611475.1 Acinetobacter rongchengensis
CAGATTTAAGATCAGGTATCAGCTATTTCGGTTATTGGTCATGGGAGGCTGCTGCTGTAACTTGGTTTGGTATCGATGATAGTAGCTATCGAGAACATCAATTTTACCCTAAAGACTTGGTGGATTTTGCCAAAGCACAAGATCAACAACTGACAGAAGAAAGTGTGGTCGAAAGAATAAAAGTTCAAGGAGGAGGGCAATGTTTAAAAACAGGTTATTGGAGCACACCTGCACAACCTGGAACTCGTCGATACTTTACTCAAGGAGATGTATTGCCAACACTTCCAAATGCGGATTGGGGTATCGTGTTTTGGTATTTTAGTGGTGAAGAATAACTTGAAATAAATAGATGTAGATGACTTATTTAATATTGAATAACAATATCAAAATAACTCCTAAACAGAATTTAAGAAAAACGATGCTGAATTGCTTATTTCACAATATAAATATGATGAGCTAAATTAAATTTACATTCAAAACAAGAGGTAAATTGATATGACACTGAAAACAATCCGTTATAACGCAGGCGAATTAGCATGCTGTATGTTGTAATTGTTCAGTATTCTCCAATTAAAAATTGATGTTGTAGAGGTGTGGCTATACAACATCAATGGTTTAAATCAGCAATAAAACAATCAGCAAAAATAGATAAAACAAAAAGATTAAACTATAAACTCTAGAGCCGTAAAGGCTCTTTTTTTATAGGTTTATAGAAGAGTGAGATATTTAGATAAGTATTTAATTACTCAATCTCATGCACGGCATTAAAGACTTCAACAGGTTCGATACGGACTAATTTTTTACCAAAACTTCTGAGCCACCAAACCAGTTGAGAGGTAAAAGGAACAACCGCACTAATTTGATAAAGTTGATCATTCAGTGCTTCAACTTTTTGTTCTTTACTGAGTTGGCTTTCGGTAAAATATTGTGCATCATCTTCGTGCATAATGAGTTTTAACTCGACATTCTCGGTCGGTTTTGAAAAATCTACTCGGAAACCCAAAGCACCAGAGTCGATATAGGTATCAATATCAAAATCAACAGGATGCAAAGCACGTGTATCCAAAACTGTTGCTGATTTAAAACGATGCAAAGCAAAAGTTTGTACGTCAGATTTATCATGACGCGTGCAAATCAGATAAATAATTGCACCTTTTTGAACGAGGCCTAAAGGATTGAGCAAATAAGATTTGTCTTCACCTAGATGCCCACGAGAACGGTAAATACATTCAATTTGTTTGTCTTGTAATAGACCTTCATAAATCGCTTGTTGTGCATGGCGTTCAACCAAGGGGGGAATCACAGGTTGTGTTGCAGGGACGATGCGTACACGATTAATCCATTGTCGAACATTGTTTTGGGTTGATAAGCTACGTTTAGCCAAGTCAAACCATGGGTTCATTTCGTCAATCAGGCTAGGGGGTAGCAAGTGTTTTAGATGCTCTTCAACCATCATAAATGTGACCGCTTGTGAACTGGTCATATGTGGCAAGCTTTGAATTGGTGCATCTGAGCGCCAGCGCCAACCTTGTGGAACCGTTTTATTGCTTTCAATTGGGAAGCGTTGCGCAATTTGATTTAAGTCACGTTGAATTGTTCTTAAACTGATTTCAATCCCTTCACGTTCTAATACTTCTTGTAATTCGCGTGTACCCATCCATTTTCCAGTAGAAAGACGGGAAAGGATTTGCCATTGGCGATACAGGCTATTTGACGTTTCTTTTTCTTGTGCAGGCATGTTGGATATCAATAAAATGGTAAAAGTTTATGGGAGCAGAATCTCTAACACAATAGAAAATTACGGCACATTTCGCAAGTTATATCCTTAAAAAAGTGTTTAAGTATTGATAATCAGAACAAAAATATGCGTTAAGAATTTATATTTGCTCAATCAATCCCCATACGATAGACAAAACTATTTAGAAAACCTACATAGTATTGGCATTTAAATTGCTAATTTAATTTTGCCACTAAAGTACCTAAAAGAGGTATGTATGCTAAAAGAAACTATAGATACACATTCAAGCGTTACAAGTTATACAGAACAAACCATTTTGCCTGTTATAGAAGCAAAAGAGCAGGCTGTAGGGAGCGATCAAACATCGCAGATGAAACAAGCCTTACCTGAACAAGTATCCCTCCATCACGGTTTAAAAAACCAAACTAATCAGTTGAGTATGCAAATCGAAAAACAACACGCTGCACAGCATTTGCTGAAACAAACCAACTCTATTTTTTTTAATGAATTGACGGATGATCAGGTTTTATCCCCTACGGTTGTCAATAAAATTGAAGATTGGCTGTCTAAGCATAGTATCTATGAGCTTGAACAACTCAATACATTGGCACAGGAGCATTTTTTATATCAAGGTATTACATTTGCGGTTTATGGTGAGAAAGCGGGTATTGAACGAACTATTCCGTTTGATCTCATTCCTAGAGTGATTGCCAAGCAGCAATGGAAAACCATAGAAGCTGGGTGTACGCAACGGATTAAGGCATTAAACCTTTTTTTAGCTGACATTTACCATGAGCAAAGTATTTTAAAAGACGGCTTGATTCCTGAACTTCAAGTGTTAACCCATGAAGCCTATCAACCTGTGATGTTAAATCATAGATTGAATGGCAATATTTATAGTCAAATTAGTGGTATTGATATCGTTCGGGACAGTAAAGGAGAGTTTTTTGTTTTAGAAGACAACTTACGTACGCCATCAGGTGTGTCGTATATGTTAGAAAGTCGTAAGATGAGTCAAAAACTTATGCCTGAATTGTGTCATCAATATGGGGCAGGGATTGAACAGTACCCGCAATTACTGCGTGAAATATTGGCTGAAAATTCTAAAGCAGATGCGCCATTGATCGTTGTGCTGAGTCCTGGTCGTTATAATAGTGCTTACTATGAGCATGCTTTCCTTGCAAGAGAGATGGGTGTTCCTTTGGTAACATCACGTGATCTTTTTGTTGAGAACGATAAGGTTTATGTGAAAACCATCCGTGGATGTAAACAAGTTGATGTAGTTTATAGGCGTTTGGATGATGGTTTTTTGGATCCATTGAGTTTCAGACCTGATAGCACACTCGGCGTAGCAGGATTAATGTCTGCTTATTTAAGTCATAATGTCGTGATAGCCAATGCACCTGGCACAGGTGTAGCAGATGATAAGTCAATCTATCCTTATGTTGATCAAATGATCAGCTATTATCTGAATGAAAAGCCAATTTTATCCAATGTGCCAACGTATCAATGTCGTGAACCTTATGCACTGGATTATGTACTGAGCCATTTAGATCAATTGGTGGTGAAAGAAGCTCAGGGGTCTGGTGGTTACGGTATGTTAATCGGCCCACAAGCGACTGAACAGGATATTGATTTATTTAGAATGAAATTAATCGCCTCGCCATCGGCTTATATTGCACAACCGACTTTAGATTTGTCTGTTGCGCCTACTTTAACTTCACAAGGAATTGTGGAGCGTCATATTGATTTACGTCCATTTATCTTGAGTTCACCTGAGCGAATTGAAATTGTACCAGGCGGTTTAACCCGAGTAGCGATGCAACAGGGCTCCTTGGTGGTCAATTCATCGCAAGGTGGTGGGATTAAGGATACATGGGTGATTGATGAATTTTCTTATTAGAACATTCATATCCGTAGGGACGGTTGGTATTGCAGAAATGAGTTACCAATAATTTCTAACGAACCAAAGGGGAGTGAACATGATTTTATTAAGTACGAATGCACAAAATATATTTTGGTTAGGTCGTTATTTGACCCGTATACAATATTTATGTAGCCAGTTTCCATTCAAAAATAATACTTCAGCATTGGATTATGCGCATGCATTTTGTTTGCCTGCATTCGATGCATCTTCATTGAATGAAATGATTTTGGATTCAGAACAGCCAGCGTCTTTTCATCAACAATTTCAAAATGCAAAGAATAATATTTATGATTTACGTGGCGTTATTTCTGCGCAGTCTTTTGCAGAGTTAAACCAGTTATTACAACAAGCTGAAAAAAATGCTGGTTTTATTTGCGATGTTTGTGATGAATGTAATGATGTTTTAGAGGCAGAAGAAGATGAGCTGTTGTTTTTATTTTTTAGTTTAGGTCAGAAAATGGAACAATTAGATCGTCAAATTCGCTTAAAACAAACGAGTGTGCAAACTTTACACGCCTTAGATGGGTTAATAGAGCGCTTGGACCAGCAGGGTATGGCCAGTTTGCCAGATGCATGGGGGGAACTTAAAAAGCAGCCTGATAGTATGCGTTATTATCATTTTAGTGATCATATTGACTCTTTATTTGAAATGGTTCGCTTATGAAGCTCATGATTAATCATCAAACCCATTATCAATATTCAGACTGGGCGAAAAATAGTATTCAATACATCAAAATGATGCCTCAAACTAATGAGCATCAGCAGATTCACACATGGGATGTGAGTGTTCCAGGTCAAAAGCACATTAAAAAAGATGCATTTAATAATATTTGGTTGACCAGTACACAGCGAGAGCCTTATCAGCAAATGTTGATTATGGCTCAAGGTATTGTAGAAGTTAATTTTGAAAATCAGTTTGGTATCACAAACTCGTTATCGCCAGCATTATTTTTACAACCAACTACAACAACGCTGTGTAATAGTGAAATGTTGGCGTTTGCAAAGTGTTATGTAGATCAACGGACTGTATTGAATTTTCAGAAATTAGCAGAAGCTTTATTGAATTATATGCCGTATACCACAGCGAGTACTTCGGTGACACATACGGCAATAGAGTCATTTTCGATGCGTCAAGGCGTATGTCAGGATCATAGTCACGTATTTATTGCGATGGCCAAAGCACTTGACGTTCCTGCTCGTTATGCTTCTGGGTATTTATATGTACAAAATCAATCTCATTTAGCCAGTCATGCATGGGCCGAGATTTTTTTAGACGGTCAATGGCATGTTATTGATGTAAGTAATCAAATTTTCCGACCTGATGCGCATGTTTATGTGGCAATAGGTCGTGATTACTGGGATGTTGCACCAGTACGAGGCATAAGAGAGCAAGGTGGCATTGAAACCATGTACTCGATTGTTCAAGTACTTGCATGTTGAAAAATTGAATGGTAAATAATGTGTTTGAATTATGTATCGTATGTATAAAACCATATTTTTAGACCAGCTGCGGGTTTGAATTTTCAAATGCTTTGAAAGGTAGTTCCATGACGTATTGTTGTGCTTTAAGACTCAAACAGGGTTTAGTGTTCATTAGTGATACACGAACCAATGCAGGGGTAGATCATATTTCTGTTTTCAGAAAGCTCTATACTTTTGGGGTTGAGGGTGAACGTTTTATTTGTATTCAAACTTCTGGGAATTTAGCAACGACTCAGGCTGTCATTGGTCATTTAGAAAATCATCTTGCTTTGAAACAGGAACCTAACTTATATAGTGTGAATACCATGTTTGAGGTTGCAGGTTTGGTTGGGCAAACCTTGCGGAAAGTGATCGCTGATGTCACAAATGATACTCAAGAACAAAGTAATTATTTCTGTAGCTTGTTGGTCGGAGGTCAAATCAAAGGCGAAGAAATGCAACTTTATAATATTTATCCGCAAGGGAATTTTATTTCTGCAACCAGCGATACACCGTATTTTCAAATCGGTGAGAGTAAGTATGGTAAACCAATTTTAGACCGTGCATTGAGTTACGATATGCCTTTAGATGAAGCATTGCGTTGTAGCTTAATTTCTTTTGACTCAACTTTACGTTCAAATGTTTCCGTGGGTTTACCTTTGGATGCAATGATTTATTTAAAAGATTCTTTAACTCATCCAAGTGGTAAAAGAATTACTGAAGATGACCCGTATTTCCAACATATCAGTAAACAATGGTCTGAGACACTAAAAAAAGGTTTACAGGATTTACCAAAACCAACGGATGATTATTTTAAGTAATATTTCAAACAATATTTGAAGTTATTTAATTTTAATTCTCATATAAGTAGATTAATAAGATGTATTAATCATCAATTTAATTTAGATTATATCATTCATAAAGCAGCTAAAATATATTTGAGAAAATACATAAATGATTCAGCTATGTTATGCAAGTCGAACCTCGTCATCTGAGCATGAAGTTTTAAATGATTTAAGAGAAATTTTAAGCGAAGCTCGAAATTTTAATACTCAGCATAATATTCACGGTGTTTTGTATTTTGCAGATGAGTATTTTTTTCAGTGTTTAGAAGGTGAAGAAGCTTCAATAAAGTTTTTGTTTGAAAAATTGATTCGTGATCCAAGACATCATCAAATCAAACTCTTTAAAACAACTGCTGTAGTTGAAGAGGGACATTTTTCACAATGGTCAATGAAATATGTAAGACGCAATAGCCAAATTCAGCAATATTTTAATGATAAAGGTTATGACAGTTTTCAGCCATTAAGTTTAAAAGATGAAGAAATTCCTGAATTATTAGCTTTATTGTATGAAATTGAACAAGTAGAAGTATAAATCATAAAAATCCAAGCATGTGCTTGGATTTTTTTATCGCAAAAACTAAATCTGTTTACGGACTGGGCGAGCGCTTAAACGGCACAATAATTCATAACCAATGGTCCCATTTGCTTCAGCAACATCATCGACTAAGCGATCTTTGCCCCATAGTTCAACTGCTGTACCCAATGCTACATTTAAATTTGTGACATCCACGGCAATCATATCCATCGACACACGGCCAATTACACGGGTCTTTTGTCCTTGAATGGATACATAGTTTTGTTTTGGGAAGGCGCGTGGGTAGCCATCACCATAACCAATTGATATTATAGCAATATCCATGGCTTGCTCAGCAGTAAATGTGGAGCCATATCCAACTGATTCACCTGCCTGAATATGATTCAGTGCAATAATTTCAGCGGTAAAAGTCATTACAGGCTGAATGTCTAAGTCATGTACGGACTTGTTTGCAAATGGTGATGTACCATAAAGCATAATACCTGGGCGAACATAATCGAAATTCAGCTCAGGCCATTTAAAGATCGCTGCAGAATTACAACATGAAGCCAAGATAGGTTCACACGCTTGTTTTACCTGTAGGAATTGATTTTTTTGTTGTTCATTTAACGGATGGTCTTCTGCATCTGCATTGGCAAAATGCATTGCCAAAACACACGTAAATCCTGCTGCTTTGAGTGAGTGAATTACATCAACAATTTCCGATGCTTTAAAACCTAAACGGTTCATACCGCTATTCAGTTTTACCCATACTTTTAAGTCTTTGGCTATATATTGTTGTTTATACTCGAGTAACCATTCAACTTGAACGGAATGATGCACAAGAACTTCAATGTTATTTTCAATCACGGTTGTCATCTCGTCCGCATTGAAAATACCTTCAATTAAGGTCACGGGTTGTAGATAACCCAATTCACGTATTTCTAAAGCTTCTTGTAGACAGGCAACACCAAATGCATCCGTTGAACTTAAGGCGGCCAAACAGTCTTTTACTCCATGTCCATAAGCATTGGCTTTGACCATACTTACAATTTTAGCGGTTGGGGCAAGTTGTTTGACACGGTTTAAATTATATTGCAGTGCTTTACTGTCAATATAAACTGTTGCTTGGCGCACCCTAGTACTCCTTTGGGAACACAAATATTGAATTGTGCTTAAAACTGAGATTGTGAATAAAATAAAGGTTTTAAATCTGTAGAACGATATAAAACGGTGAATATTCTAGACCTATCAAGCCCAAATAAACATAAACATTTGTGTTTTGAATCAAGATCACATTTAGTATCGATAAAATTTACATGACCTGATATGTACCATTCGTCTTGCACATAATTTGTAAAAATATAGAACTTTATTTTTTATATAAAATCGTACATTTTATATTCAAATTTATCAATTTATTTGAGAGGGGAATATGGGAGCATGGTCACATGAACCTTTTGGAAATGATACTGCCTGTGATTGGGCTTATGAGTTTGAAGAAGGTGATGGTTATGTGGTGATTGAAGATGCTTTCAATCAAATCATAGAAATGGCAAAAGAAGAATTTATCGATGCTGATATTGGCTGTATTGCACATGCCGCCGCAGATGTTTTGGTAAAATCTTTTGCTGATGCTATCGGCGAAGAAGATGATTATCCCGAACCCGTAGAAAAGTGGTTAGAACAGAATAAAAATAAAACCAATTATGCGCTTATTCCCAAAGCAAAGCGTGCCTTGAATTTATTGACCAGTGAAAATTCAGAATTGGATGAGCTGTGGCGAGATTCAGATGATTATGAGCAATGGATACAGAATATAGATGCATTAAAAGAGACTTTAAGTTCAAAAGTTTGAATTTAAAAATCTCTTTTTTATTCAATAAATAAATTTGGAATAGTCTTATTCTTCATCTTCATACTGGGCATAATACTCAGGTGACAAGTTACTAAAACGTGTATATTGCCCTTCGAAAGCTAAACGAACTGTACCAATTGGACCGTTACGTTGCTTACCAATGATAATTTCTGCTGTTCCCGCTTCTTTTGATTCTTTGTTATAAACTTCATCACGGTAAATAAACATAATTAAATCGGCATCCTGCTCGATGGCACCAGATTCACGTAAATCTGACATGACAGGGCGTTTGTTCGGGCGATTCTCTAGAGAACGGTTTAACTGAGAAAGTGCAATCACAGGGCACATCATTTCTTTTGCTAAAGCTTTGAGTGAGCGAGAAATTTCACCAATTTCACCTACACGGTTGTCACCCATACCAGGAACTTTCATCAATTGTAGGTAGTCAATCATGATGCAACCGAGTTTGCCACCATGTTGTTTGGCAATGCGTCGAGCACGTGCGCGTACTTCCGTGGGTGGAAGTGCTGAAGAATCATCAATATATAAATGTTTTTCTTGTAATTGCAGAATTGTGCCTGTGACTTTAGACCATTCATCGCCATCCAGCTTTCCAGAGCGCAAATGTCCTTGGTGCACTTTACCATAGGCAGAAATCAAACGCATAGCGATCGAATCTGCGGGCATTTCCATGGAGAATACCAAAGCAGGTAAGTCACAGTTAAATAAAACACTTTCGACTAAATTCATGGCAAAAGTGGTTTTCCCCATCGATGGACGTGCTGCGACAATGATCATGTCACCTGCTTGCATCCCCGAGGTTTTGTTGTCCAGCTCCATAAAGCCAGTGGTTAAACCTGTAATATTGCCATCAAGTTGAGAAAGTTCATTTAATTTATCAAAAACATCAGCAACAACAGAGGTAATCGGTTTTGGCCCTTGCGCTTTGGCATTGTTATTATGTTGTTCTGCAATTGAGAAAATATTGGTTTCAGCAAGATCTAAAATCTCACTGACATCACGCCCTTTGGTGTCATAGGCATTTTGAAGAATTTCATTGCTGACTTTAATCATGCTTCTGAGTGTTGAAAATTCTTTAATTTTCCCCGCATAAGTTTCAAGATTATAGAAACTTGATGGTGAATCTGCCATTAGCTGCATCAAATATTCTTCACCACCGATTGCATCGAGTAAGTTTTGTTTGATTAGCCAATCATTGACCAAGACAGCATCATAAGGTGAGTTCTCTTGTGCAAGTTTTTCAATTGCACGGAAAATGTATTTATGACGTGTCGCATAAAAATCATTTTCATTTAAAGTATCACTGACTTGTTCAAAAGATTCAGCAACGGTCATCAATGCAGCAAGTACAGCTTGTTCAATCGCCAAATTATGAGGAGGCGTACGAAATTCCTTTAACTGTGCATTTTCATTATTTTTTGCGTCAGCTTTAAAAGTATTTGTAGAAGCATTGGCAGTAGCCTGAGACATATAAAACCTTGATTTTTAAATGTTGAGTAAAATAAAAACAATATTGATTAAACTTTACATCGATCTATTTAAGTGTACAACAGAATGCGCAAGAAGGGCGTATTATTCAGGTGAAATAATAAAAACACAGCGAAAAGCTAAATCGTAAAGATAAAAAAAGAGCATGCGATTGCATGCTCTTTTTTGATGAAGAAATTACTCAGATACGATAGTAACGAGAACTTCTGCAACAACATCATGATGCAATTGGATTGCGATGTTGAATTCACCAGTATGACGAAGCGCACCGTTCGGTAAACGAACTTCAGCACGGTCTACAGTAAGACCAGCATTCGTTAACGCGTCAGCGATGTCACGTGTACCGATTGAACCGAATAGTTTACCTTCGTCACCAGCTTTAGCAGTGATTACGATGTTAACTTCGTTCAATTGGTCAGCACGTGCTTGAGCAGCAGCTAAAATTTCAGCTTCTTGCTTTTCAAGTTCCGCACGACGAGCTTCAAAAGCAGCAGTATTCGCTTCAGTCGCTGCAACTGCTTTACCTTGAGGGATAAGGAAGTTACGGCCGTAACCAGCTTTAACTGATACTTTATCGCCTAATTTACCAAGGTTTTTAATGCGTTGTAATAAAATAATATCCACGGCTCAACCTCACTTATGATTGTCAGTGTAAGGAATCAATGCTAAATAGCGAGCTTGCTTGATCGCAAGTGCTAATTGGCGTTGATAACGAGCTTTAGTACCTGTAATACGGCTAGGAACGATCTTGCCATTTTCAGTGATGTACTGTTTTAAAGTGTCGATATCTTTGTAGTCGATGTACGTAACGTTCTCAGCTGTAAAGCGGCAGAACTTGCGACGACGGTAAAAACGTGCCATTGATGTTCTCCTTAAGCTTCAGCAGAGTCTTGAGCGTGTTGTGCTTCTTCACGCTGTGCTTTACGCGCGCGTTTTTCTTCAGCACTTTTCGCCAATAATGACTCTTCAGTGATCGCGTTTTCACGACGAATAATAACGTTACGAAGGATTGCATCGTTATAACGGAACAATTCTTCTAATTCATTAAGCGTAGTTTGGTTACATTCAATGTTCATTAAAATGTAGTGCGCTTTGTGAATTTTGTTAATTGGGTATGCCAATTGGCGACGGCCCCAATCTTCAAGACGGTGAATTTGACCTTCAGCATCTTTAATGTGAGAGATATAGCGTTCTACCATACCTACCACTTGATCGCTTTGGTCTGGGTGTACCAGAATTACGATTTCGTAGTGACGCATTGTCAGCTCCTTACGGTTTATGCAGCCCCAATCTATTTAATTCGTTAAAGAAAAGATCGAAGCAAGGAGTCACAATCAACGTTAACTTAAACAGTTAACAGATTGTGTCGCAAAAATTGCGAGCGCCTATTATAGGAAAGTTTAGCCATAAACACAATTTAATATTCAAATATTTATCGGTGAATCTATACAATGACTTTTACAGATTCACGACAGAATAGGATTGAGCGAATCACTAAATTAAGATCAAGATGAATACAAATAATATCTGGAATTTCACCATGCTCAATTACAGTACAGAAAAACTCGAAACGATTGAAAGTTATATTGAAAATCCAACATCAGATTTTTATTATGATGTTTTTGATGGTCGTTATGACATCGTTATGGTTGTGGATTGGAAAGAGGACGATGAGGAAATTATTGGTTATTGTGAAAATATTTTAGAAACAGGGCACTTATCTGCTGAAATTGAAGATGTAGATAATCAGCAAGGTTTTACCATTACGATTCATTATGCAGATAAATCTTTAGTCATCCCTTATCAAGGGGAAGGTGCAGATCGAGATACCACATTGTTTGCCTTGAATGAAATTTTGCAACCTGATTATGAAATTCGCTTTTGTAAAGTATCTGATGGTTCAGATACCTTAGATTTTATTCCGCTTCCGAAAATTCTATGGCATCGTTTAGATATGAAATATGCAGGGAAAATGGATGAGCTATTTGAACGATTTACAGAGAATTCAGTGTTCTTTGGTGATTAAGTGTATAATTAAAAAGCATTATTTTCGCAATAAGAAAACTACATAACCTTTAAAATTTGGATCGGTGTCAAACTTAAGTTGCCGATCCCATTCACCATGTTGTACCAAGCCTATTTTGTAGGGTAGTTTCATTGCTGAAACTTTTCTTAAATACATGTGATAGTGAGGAATAGTCGTAGAACCTTGATAGGTTTGAATGACCATTTCATTAATATTTTCACGAAATAGCCTCAGTGTTTCTTTATTTTGAATATTCGTCCAGTCCATTAAACTGGTGATACTGAGTTGATATTGCTGTGGAAGCTGTTTTCTAAGTTGTTGTAAAAATAAGCCATATTCATGAAGATTTTTTGTTCTTGCATCGAAATCTATTTGGATCCCTTGAATATGATTACCTGAGTTTTCCCATTGTAGAACACGCTTTAGAATTTTATCCAATTCGTGGTGTTGCCAATTCAAGTGGTGATTGCGAAAGACTAACCATACTTTTTGATGTGGAATGTTTAGTACTGAAACACCTTGAGGCATCAGAATGGATTGTTTTGAAGCTTTATCAATTCTAATTTCGCCTTGTAAAACATAAACGTGTTTGGCTTTGTTTAAATAGGGTGCAGATTTAATCTCCCCCCAAATCCAAAAGGCATCATAGTCATTGGCATCTATGTGATATGAAGATGATGATGCAGCAGATTGGCTCGGTTGACAGGCAATTAAGCTCAACATACAACTGGTAGCAATTAGAGCCGAACAAATCTGCTTAAACATCAATGGATCACCAGTAATACTTTAAAGATTTTGCCCAAGTTGTATTTGGGTAATCACTTTTTATTTGGTCATACCATTGTTTACGCACGCTTTTTGCAACCTCTTGGTCAGCACAATCATTAATGCCACTTGGTGAATAACACATGATTGCACGATAAAGTGCATAAGCCTGTAAATCACCTTTAGGGCCTGATTTAATTAAGCGCTTATAAACTTCCCCACGAGTAAATGGTTTACCTTGAAATGAGCTCAGGTCATTCTCTTCATTGAGTTGGTAGGGGAGCCCATAATGTGGACTACGAACGTATTCACCCATACAGATATTCAATAAAGGATCTGACGGAGACTTTTCTAATTGTCCAGTCAGTGTTGCCAAGTCTGAGCATTTGAGTTGTGTCGTGATAGTTGAACCATTCCAAATAAAATCTGCAAATGGTGGTTTGTTCTTCAGTTTTTCTGCACCTTCATAGTTTTTATATTGTGCTGCATCTTTCGGTAAATATTTATAATATTGATTAAATAACGCATAATTTTTATGCGCTAAAGATTTGTTGAGTAAGGTATAAATAGCAGCTTGCTTTTGATCAAGATTGGCCTCGTTACTTTGTATGATCTTTTGTAAAGATGCTTCATTGGCTTTGGAAATGATAAAGCGTTTTTGTAAATTGATTTGTTTGATGGTTAGATTTTTACCAATAAAGGCATTGACCTCTTGTTTAGAATTGAGATGATTTGACAGCGCAGTTTCAAACAAACCGCGTTGGTAGTTATTTTTTGATTTACTGAGCCATTGTGACCAATATTGTTCAGCTTGAGCTGGATTATTTTTTTCTAAAATTTGCCCTTTCAAAAAGACCTGACTGAGTTGTAGATAGTTATTGGCGGAAGAAATGTCTTTTGGTAAGTAATTTAAAGCTTCTTGAGTTTTGTTTTGAACATAAAAAAGATGTACAGCTTGTAAATATTGAAATAACTCAGCGTGGTTTTTGAAAATATCTTTTTGTGCACTCAACTGTGCCCAAGTGATTGGTTTATCGTTTTCCGATGATGATTCACGCATTTGCATCAAATCATAAGTTGCTAAAAAGAAAGGATCTTTTAAATGTTTTACATTGAAGTATTGGCTACCAAATACACGGCGGTCTATTTCCGCAGGGATTTGATTTATTTCTAAATTATAGTATTTAGATTGAGGATTTTGTATTTGCCATACAATTTCATTGACCAGTAAATCTTGACGACCTGTGAGCCAAAAACCACGGCGCATGTAGCCACGTGCGCTAGCCGCGTATTGGCCATTTGGATAAATTTTTAAATAACTGGTGATATTGTCTAGGAATTGCTTTAGAAGATTTTGATTGATTTTATCTAAATCTACATCGCCATACTGATTTGTCCCCGTCGCATAAGCCATATTTAAACTTGAACGAATGAGCATATATTGAGAGGTTTCTTTTAACCATGCGTCATCAACAGTACTTAATACTGAATATATCTTAGTTGCTGTAGAAAGGTTAGTATTGTAAAAAGCAATAGTTGCATTTAAGTAAGATGCGTATTGGCGAGCAGTAGTTGACCATTGCGAGTCAACAGACAGTAGTGGAATTTTATGATTGCATTCAGAAATTTTCTTACGTTCTGCGATGAGGCTTTGTTTTTCTTGAGCAGAAAGATTTTTATTATTTTTGACTTGCTCGATAAAACTGATTTGTCCACTCGCTAAAGTTGCGCAACGTTCATCATAATAACCCTCAGTTTCTTTAAATTGTGTACGGTTATTTGTGATTTTATTTTCAGCCATGCTGGTTAAGGTTGTGGAATCAAACGGTACAGTCGCATAAGTTGAATCCCACAAGTTTAAATCGCCTTGGTACGGTTTAATCTTGGCTAAACCAAGGTCACTGAGCAATAAAATCATATTGCTATGATTATCATTGGCAGGGACGAATACAGGTAAATTACTACAGTCAGAATATACTTTACCTTGCATGCTAAAGTCAGGATTACAGATATCTTCAACTCCTGCATGTGTAGCTGAGCTATATGAAAATAAAGGTAAAGCAGAACTGAATAATACGGTATAGAGGAAAGATTTTTTAGATATCATCATGGGCTTAAAATTTGTAATTCTTAGTTAGATGATAACAAGGGAATGCAATGAGAAAAATAGAAAACAACAATTAAAGTAAAGAAATTGAGAAAGAAAAAAGATAGAGTTGAACTCTATCTTTTTAGAAAAGCGGTAAATGTGGTGCAGGGGAGATGTAGCTAAAACTAAAGCTAAAACTTAAAGCGGTAATTAAAATTACAGAATATAAGAAATATTTTTTCGCCCAAAGCTGGTCATTTTCTGCTTTAAAACCAATGATAGACAAATACACCCAGTAGGCACATAGAGCATTAAAGGTAATTAAGAAGAAAATATTGGTATAGCCAAAGCAATATAAGCCATTTAACACTGCGGCAAATAACAACACATAAATTAAACTTTCAACTTTTGTGCGATATATAGAGCGTGCAACAGGTAAAATTGGAATATTCGCATTTTTATAATCATCAAAGCGATAGACTGCAATTCCCCAAGAATGCGGCATTTGCCAAAGTGCATAAGCTAAAAAAAGCAATAATGCAGCAACATCAAACTCATGAGAAACAGCGGTATAACCAATGACAGGAGGGCTTGCGCCAGAAATACTACCAATTACTGTTTGGTGAATGGTGGTACGTTTACTCCAAAGACTATAAAAAATGACATAAACCACAAAACCGAGTACTGCAAAGCCAAAAGCGTAGGCGTTGACAAAAAACCACAACAAGGCAAAGCCAATTAAACCCAATACTGCAGAGAAAATTAAAGCAACTGTAGGATGAATGGTTTTTTTGACAAGGGCACGATTCATTGTGCGTTGCATTTTTTGGTCAATGTCTTGGTCAATGACATTGTTGACAACACAACCTGAAGCAACCACAAGTGTTGTTCCAAGAAGGGTAATGAGAAGCAATAGGAAATCTACTGAACCTTGAGCGGCTAAGAAAAAGCCGCCCAAAGTGGTAACGAAGTTACCGAAGAGAATTCCTGGTTTAGTCAGGAATAGATATTTCTTCAACATGACACCCTAGAGCATCATGTTTGAATGTAAGTAGTTCATGATCCAAACAGAACCAATTAGAAGGATTGCAATGGTCAGAATCGTATAGATAAAAGCAATCACATTCCAACGCTGTTCAGAAGATGAGTTCATGTGCAAGAAGAATACCAATTGAACAAGAACCTGAGCAATCGCAGTAATTGCAATCGTTGCAACAACTACACCGCCAGTCATTCCGCTCATCACCATCCCGAACGGGATGATGGTGAGTAAAACAGAAAGAATAAAACCAATTGTGTATTGCTTGATATTACCGTGCGATGCACCAGCAGCATTATGATCATGACTCATTATAAAGCTCCCAGTAAATAAACGACGCTGAATACACAGATCCAAACGATGTCTAGGAAGTGCCAGAACAAGCTTAAGCATGCAAGACGGCGAGTGTTAGGAAGAGTCAAACCATATTTCTTGATTTGAATCATCAACACGATCATCCATACGAGACCAGAAGTTACGTGAATACCATGCGTACCAACTAAAGTGAAGAACGCAGATAAGAACGCACTGTGGCTAGGACCATGACCAGCGTGAACTAAATGATTGAACTCATAAAGTTCCATACCAATAAATGTAGCACCGAAGAGCCATGTGATCACTAACCACAATAGAACTTGATTTACATTTTTCTTGTATGAAGCAAGAACCGCAAAACCAAAAGTTACAGAAGAGATCAAGAGAGCAAAGGTTTCAACAAGTACGAAACCTAAAGACTCACCGAATAACTCTTTTGGACTTGGAGTACCAGGCGGAATATGACTGCTTAATACAGCGAACGCGATGAAGAGTGTACCGAATAAAATCAAGTCACTCATCAAGTAAGTCCAAAAACCAAAGACGGTGATGTCTGTATCATCGTGATGATGATGCTCGTCGTGTCCGTGGTTGTCGTGATGAAGTACTTCAGTCATGTCTTTAGTCCTTCTTCAAGTATTTTTCAAGTAAAGCATAACGCTCGTTTTCGATACGTTCTACTTCGGCAGCAGGGACATAGTAATCCACTTTTTTAGTGAATGAACTTACGATGAAGCTAATTACAGCTGCAAGGAAAGTTACCACAACAAGCCACCAAACATGCCAAATTAAAGCGAAGCCCATAACAGTAATGAACATTGCAATGACAAAGCCAGCAGCACGGTCAGTTGGCATATGAATGTCTTCATATTTCGCAGGACGTGCATACGCTACACCATTTTCTTTGTCATTCCAGAAACTATCAATACCATTGATTTTTGGAATTTCAGCAAAGTTATAAAATGGAGCCGGAGATGAAGTTGACCATTCAAGGACACGACCATCCCAAGGATCGCCAGTGTGGTCCATGTTTTCATTGCGTTGTAGGTAACCTACGACGACTTGCATGATGAAACATGCAATACCGATTGCAACAAGAACAGCACCAAATAATGCGATTGCAAGGTATGGATCCCATTCTGGGTTGTCATAAGTATTCAAACGACGTGTCATACCCATGAAACCAAGGATATATAACGGCATGAATGCAAAATAGAAACCGAAGAACCAGAACCAGAAAGACGCTTTGCCCCAAGTCTCATTTAACTTCCA
The DNA here is from genome assembly GCF_003611475.1 of Acinetobacter rongchengensis. Lineage (GTDB taxonomy): Bacteria > Pseudomonadota > Gammaproteobacteria > Pseudomonadales > Moraxellaceae > Acinetobacter > Acinetobacter rongchengensis. The sequence continues at coordinate 17,359 of NZ_RAXT01000012.1, forward strand.
ACCAAACATTTTCGGCCAGTAGAAAGTGATACCTGCAAATAGACCAAATACTACACCACCAATAATAACGTTATGGAAGTGAGCAATAAGGAATAAAGAGTTATGAACAAGGAAATCCGCTGGTGGAACAGCCATCAATACACCTGTTAAACCACCGATACCGAAAGTCACAAGGAAACCTAGTGTCCAGTACATAGGTGATGTAAAGGTAATACGACCCTTATACATGGTGAATAACCATGAGAAGATCTTCACACCTGTTGGGATCGCGATGATCATTGTCATGATACCGAAGAAGGCATTGACATTTGCGCCTGCACCCATCGTAAAGAAGTGGTGAAGCCATACAACGAATGAAAGAACTGTAATCGCAACAGTCGCGTATACCATTGATTTGTAACCAAACAATGTTTTACGAGAGAATGTTGAAACGATTTCTGAGTAAAGACCAAATGCAGGCAATACCAAGATATATACTTCAGGGTGACCCCATGTCCAAATCAAGTTCACATAAAGCATTGGGCTACCGCCAAGCTCATTGGTGAAGAAGTGGAAACCGAAGTAACGGTCAAGGGTTAACATTGCAATTGTTGCAGTCAATACTGGGAATGCCGCGATGATTAATACAGCTGTACAAAGTGCAGTCCATGTAAAAATCGGCATGTCCATCAGTTTCATACCTGGTGCACGCATTTTAATGATGGTAACAAAGAAGTTAACACCCGTTAAAAGCGTACCTAGGCCTGAAATCTGTAGTGCCCAAATATAGTAGTCAACACCAACACCAGGAGAATACTGAATGCCTGAAAGAGGAGGGTAAGCCATCCAACCAGTCGCAGCAAATTCACCCAATACAAGTGAAGCCATCATCAGACCTGCAGCGCCAGCAAATAACCAGAAGCTCACAGAGTTTAATAATGGGAATGCAACATCTCGTGCACCAATTTGAAGAGGTACAGTGATGTTCATCATACCTACAACAAGACCCATTGCTACGAAGAAGATCATGATTACACCATGTGCGGTGAAGATCTGATCGTAGTGGTCAGGATGTAAGTAACCTTCACCGCCACCTTTTGCAAGGAACAGTTGAAGACGCATCATGATTGCATCGGCGAAACCACGTAATAACATGATGACTGATACAAAAATGTACATGATACCAATTTTTTTATGGTCTACAGATTTGAACCATACATTCCAAAGGTAGCCCCATTTTTTAAAATAGGTGATACCACCAATAACTGCAATTGCACCAAGAGCCATAATAACCATGGTCACAAGTACAATAGGCTCTTTAGGGATCGCATCCCAGTTGAGTTTACCTAATAACAAAGACATGTCTTATTCCCCTACAGCAGCGGTGTGTTCAACAGATGCATGTCCAGCTGCCGCATGGTCTGCACCATGGTAGTTGCTCATGTATGTATTGATAATACGCTTGAATAGGTCTGGCTCTACTGAAGAATAATAAGTCACAACGTGAGGCTTAGTAGGGAATGGACCTTTACGTTCAGCTTCATGTGCAAGTGCTATTTCTTCTGGAGTATGAGCATTGTTGACCATTGCTTCAATCTGATGTTTAGAACGGTCACCATCTTTGAGAGTGGCAAATTCAGCTTGATCTAAAACAGTTTTTTGAACTGCTTCTGGATTGATTGAAGTACCTTTGCCTGCTTTAACAGCTTCAACCCAAGTGTTGAAATCTGCGTCAGACACTGCATGCGCTCTAAAACGCATTTGAGTGAAACCATAGCCACTATAGTTTGCAGAGAATCCACGGTAACCCTCAGCTGGGCTCGGTTGATCTGCAAGCATGTGCAATTTAGTTTGCATACCCGCCATAGCATAAACCTGACCTGCTAACTTAGGAATGAAGAAAGAGTTCATTGTAAAGTTAGAAGTGATTTGAAATTCAATCGGTTTATTGACTGGGAAACGAACTTCGTTAATTGTAGCTATTTGTTGTTCAGGATAGATAAATACCCATTTAAACTGTTCAGCAACGGCTTGAATTTTTAAATGGTCTTCCATTTCACCTTGAGCATTTGTTAATGGTCTGTATGGGTCATATTGATGTGAACCCCACCATGTTAAATACGCAAGAATAGCAATAATAATACAAGGAATACCCCAAACTACAATTTCAATTGCAGTAGAGTGTGCCCATGTAGGTTTATAGTCTGCATCTTTATTTGACGCACGATATTTCCAACCAAACCACAATGCCATAATAACTGATGGAATCACCACCAAAAGCATTAAATAGATCGCTTTCATCATCAAGTCACTTTGACCTGAAGCTACTGGACCTTTAGAGTTTAGAAGTACTATATCACCACCACACCCAGTTAAGAGCGCAGCTAGCGTAGATAAAGACAATACAGCTAAAATCGTTTGTCTCATTTTACAACCTCGGTGAAGAGTCCCATTCCCTATTTAAATATGGGATAGCGATTAAAGTGTCGCATGATTGAAAATGACTATTATTTACAAATAACAAGCATTCTCAATGATCTGACACCGCTACGTTGTAGGGCATTATGCCTCATCTAGACAAACTTATCTATAGATAACGTTGCTTTAAATGTTTGTTATAAAAACCAAATTTTTTACTCGGAATTAATGACCGATCAGTATGTTTATTTTTAAAATCAATATTATGGAAATAAAAAGGGATGACGAATCATCCCGAATAAGATTTGCAAATTTATTGCTTTATCACCTTGGTTCTGGCTAATTTGTCATGCAAAGTTTGACGTTTTGAACTCAAGGCGAAAGCATGATCGATGATGGTGATAAATGGCATGAAAATCATATTCAAGAAGATGAAAATAACACTACGCACTAGAAAAACTCGAGTTAAGTTGACTTTTTCATCTGTGTTGGCATCCACGATTTTGATTTTTGCGATTTTCTTACCTAAGCTTTGTCCAGATTTCGCAAGGAAAAAGGCTTGTACTGCTAACATGATAATGATGTAAAAGAAAACGCTTTGCCAAGCTTCTACAGGGATTAAATTGAGCAATTCTTGTTGGTATTGCACCATTTGATTTGAATTGGTGCTATTTTGCATTTTTTGCTGTAATGCATTGAGCTGAGTAATTTGATTCGGTTCTAAAAAGAATGAAGGAATGGCTGCTGCAGGTAACCACAGTAGAAGATCTAAAAATTTAGCAGAGATCCGTGATCCAAAGCTAGCCAGCTCTTGTGGCGCTTTTTTTTCTACGCGAACATTCTGAATGGTATTATTCTGATGGTGACTTTCAGGTGTAGTGATTGATGGCGCAACATACCCAACAGGTGTATATACAAGCTGACCTTGTGTAAGTTCACCAAGTGCCTTCCATTCAGTCATACCTTGATGCCAAGCTAAATCCGTCAATAAGACTTGTTGACTCGCAAGCATTTGATTGAGTTGTTCAATGGTATATGGCCCAGCTTGTTGATTATTTCTCGCCAAGTAAATCTGCATAAAACTAAATTCTCAAAATAAATCCAAACATACAAAAAACGTAGATGAAAAAAAGACCCTACGAGAGGGTCTTTTTTAACACGTTTTATTAAACTTGTTTAGTCTTTTCTTCAGCTAAGAAGAACCAAGTATCTAAAACTGAGTCAGGGTTAAGTGAAACAGATTCAATTCCTTGCTCCATTAACCATTTTGCAAGATCAGGATGGTCTGAAGGGCCTTGACCACAAATACCGACATATTTACCTGCTTTACGGCAAGCATGAATTGCCATTGAAAGTAATGCTTTAACAGCTGGATCACGCTCATCAAACAGGTGAGAAACGATACCAGAGTCACGGTCTAAACCAAGTGTTAACTGAGTTAAGTCATTTGAACCGATAGAGAAACCATCAAAATGTTCAAGGAACTGTTCAGCCAATAATGCATTCGTTGGTAGTTCACACATCATGATCACTTTAAGACCATTTTCACCACGTCTTAAGCCATTTTGTGCCAATAACTCAATTACACGTTTCGCTTCAGTCACAGTACGTACGAAAGGAATCATGATTTGAATATTGGTTAAGCCCATTTCATCACGAGCTTTTTTCAATGCACGGCATTCTAATTCGAAGCAATCACGGAAGTTGTCAGATACATAGCGACTTGCGCCACGGAAACCTAACATTGGGTTTTCTTCTTCTGGCTCGTAAAGTTTACCACCGATCAAGTTTGCATATTCATTTGACTTAAAGTCAGACATACGCACAATGACGGGTTTATCCGAAAATGCAGCCGCAAGAGTAGAAATACCTTCAACCAGTTTTTCAACATAGAATTCGATTGGAGATGCATAACCCGCAGTACGCGCCATAACAGCAGCACGTGTTTCACGTGGTAGGCTGTCGATGTTTAATAATGCTTTTGGATGCACACCAATCATACGGTTAATGATGAACTCTAGACGTGCAAGGCCAATCCCTTCGTTTGGAATTTGAGCGAAGTCAAATGCACGATCAGGGTTACCGACGTTCATCATGATCTTGAACGGAAGTTTTGGCATAGATTCAATTGAATTACGCTGAATTTCAAAATCCAACGAACCTTCATAGATGAACCCTGTATCACCCTCAGCACATGAGACAGTGACTTCTTGACCGTCAGTCAAGACTTCAGTGGCATTACCACAACCTACGATCGCAGGAACACCAAGTTCACGTGCAATAATTGCAGCGTGACAAGTACGACCACCACGGTTAGTGACAATCGCAGCAGCACGTTTCATTACTGGTTCCCAATCTGGGTCAGTCATGTCTGAAACAAGAACATCACCTTCTTGTACTTTGTCCATTTCTTTAATAGAAGTGACAATACGTACTTTACCTGAACCAATGCGTTGACCGATTGAACGACCTTCACAAAGTACAGTGCCTTTTTGTTTAAGCAGGTAACGTTCCATTGTGCCGACATTTTCACGGCTTTTTACAGTTTCAGGACGTGCTTGAACGATATAGATTTGACCATCGTCACCATCTTTCGCCCATTCGATATCCATTGGAGAACCATAATGCTCTTCAATGATCAACGCTTGTTTAGCAAGTTCTTGAAGTTCTAAATCATTCAGTGCAAATTGTTGACGATCTGCTTTTTCTACGTCCACGACAACAACTGATTTACCCGCAGCACCTTCATCACCATAAATCATTTTTTGGTGCTTAGAACCTAGGTTACGGCGAATAACGGCATGTTTACCATTTCTGAGCAAAGGCTTAGAAACATAGAATTCGTCAGGGTTTACTGCACCTTGTACAACCATTTCACCCAAACCATAAGAGGCAGTGATGAATACTGCTTCACGGAAACCAGATTCTGTATCGAGGGTAAACATTACACCCGCAGCACCTGTTTCAGAGCGAACCATACGTTGGATGCCCGCAGAGAGTGCAACAATATCGTGCGCAAAGTTTTGATGTACACGGTAAGCAATTGCACGGTCATTATAAAGTGAAGCAAACACTTCTTTAATTGCGATAAGGACATTGTCAATACCACGAATATTTAAGAAGGTTTCTTGTTGTCCAGCAAATGAAGCGTCTGGTAAATCTTCAGCAGTTGCTGATGAACGTACTGCAACTGCAATGTCAGGGTTACCATTTGAAAGCGCAGCGAAAGCTTCACGAACTTCTTTTTCAAGTCCTGCTGTAAGTGGAGTGTCTACGATCCATTGACGAATTTTTGCGCCAGTTTCTGCAAGTGCATTGACATCATCAACATTCAATACTGCAAGTTCAGCATTAATTTTTGCATTAAGACCGCTTTGTTCAAGGAATTCGCGATACGCTTCTGCAGTCGTTGCAAATCCACCGGGTACAGATACGCCAGCATTTGCTAAATGACTGATCATTTCCCCAAGTGAAGAATTTTTACCACCCACGATCTCTACGTCGTGTTTCCCTAGTTTTTCCAGACCGATTACGCGTGCTTCCAAAGTTGTTACTCCACTTTTGCAGTATTAATCACTATCTTGGCATGAAATTATAACAAAAAACTTAGCATTTTGATTCAACTAAGTGATAGTCATGTAAGATGGGGGTTACTATAAAGATTATACATCGCTAAGACAAATTTTTGAGGAGAATTTTAATGTCAGAAAGTAACCAGATAAAGCGCAGCGTTTTTTTCATTTCAGATGGTACCGCGATCACGGCAGAAACTCTTGGGCATTCATTATTAGCGCAATTCCCTCATGTAAAGTTTGATATTCATATTATTCCCTATATAACGTCTGAAGAAGCAGCGATGAATGTCGTCGAAGAAATCAATAAAAGTGCTGAAAAAGATGGGCAACAGCCTTTGGTGTTCGATACTTTAGTTGACCCTTATGTACGTGATATTATTAATACTGCAAATGCAGTAAATCTTGATGTTTTTGAAGGACTTATTAGTAAGTTATCTGATGTTTTGGGGACGCCACCTACAACTTTAGTCGGACAAACCCATGCAGTGACCGATTCTGAGTCATATAAAGCCCGTATTGATGCTGTTCATTTCGCTTTAGACAATGATGATGGGGCTAGAACACGACATTATGACAAAGCAGATTTGATCCTGATTGGTGTATCTCGTTCAGGCAAAACGCCGACCTCTATTTACTTGTCATTACAGTTTGGGATTCGTGTTGCAAACTATCCTTTAACCGAAGAAGACTTAGATGATAACCGTTTGCCAGCAGTGCTTAAAGAGCATAAGCACAAATTATTTGGCTTAATGATTGATGCTGAGCGCCTTGTTGCTATTCGTTCGGAACGTAAGGCGAATAGCCGTTATGCAAGTTTTAGCCAGTGCCAAATGGAGCTTCGTGCGGTGGAAGGTATTTACATTTCAGAAGGCATTAAATATCTCAATGTTTCAGAAATGTCAATTGAGGAAATTTCTACTCGTGTTTTACAAATGACAGGTTTAAAGCGTCGTATTGGTTAAATAACCTCAGAATTTTCAAGTCATATTGTAATGATAGTGTGATGACAAAAAAGGCTGAATTTGGATTCAGCCTTTTTGCTTTTTTTTATTTGATTGATAGGTTCATGCTCATATTTTTCCGATTTAAAATGTGAAGGAAAAGGATGGAAAACCATCAAAATTCGCGCATCATTTTGATTGTTTTTTAAGCTACTATTTAGAAATTTGATTATCCTCGGATCAAGTATTTAGAAATTAGAGCGTGCCTTGAAAGGTTTTGCACGACGTAATTGATGTAAAACTGAAACCAAGAGATCAATTTCTTCCGTGGTATTATAAAAAGCCAAAGAAGGGCGAACTGTACGTTCTACGCCAAATCGTCTTAGAATTGGCTGGGCACAATGATGTCCAGTACGTACAGCAATTCCGTATTGATTTAATACTTTACCCACTTCTTCTGTTTCATAACCAGCAAGGGTAAAGGACATCACACTGGCTTTGTTTAATGCCGTACCAATTGGTTTTAAACCCGAAACACTTTGTAAAGCATGCTGTCCATATTCAAGTAAATCATGTTCATAACGTGCAATGTTGTGGATTCCAATACTTTCTACATATTCTAAAGCAGCGCCTAATCCCACAGCATCTGCAATATTTCCTGTACCTGCTTCAAACTTGTTTGGTGCAGGTTGGTAGATGACATTTTCAAAAGTAACATCCTGAATCATATTGCCGCCGCCTTCCCAAACAGGCATGCTTGCTAATAATTCAGATTTTGCGTAAACCGCACCTATTCCAGTCGGGCCAAAAACCTTGTGACCTGAGAATACAAAGAAATCTGCATCTAGAGTCGCTACATTAGTCGGGATATGTGAAACTGATTGTGCTCCATCGATGAGTACACGAACACCTGCTGCATGTGCTAAGGCAATGATTTCCTGAGTGGGGGTAACAGTACCTAGTGCATTTGAAACTTGGGTGATTGAAACCAGTTTGGTTTTAGGATTGAGTAGCTTTATAAATTCATCAATACGAATTTGACCTGTATCATCTACAGGAATGACCCGCAGTTTCGCACCTGTTTCTTGGCTTAATTGATACCACGGGACAATATTGGCATGGTGTTCCAAATGCGAAATAATAATTTCATCACCCGCACCAATATTTTGTTTACCCCATGATTTTGCAATTAAATTAATTCCTTCAGTGGTACCTCGTACAAAGATAATATTTTGAGCGGATGGCGAACCAATAAAGCGAGCAACAACATTACGCGCATGTTCATAAGCATCACTGGCACGAGCAGCAAGTTCATGCGCAGCGCGGTGAATATTCGAATTTTCATGTTGATAAAAATAAGAAATACGGTCAATGACAGCCTGTGGTTTATGCGTTGTTGCTGCATTATCTAGCCAGATTAATGGTTTGCCATTCACACGTTCTTGTAAGATTGGAAAATCCCTACGAATTTTCCAAATATCAATCGGTTGGTCATTGTGGCGTGTGATTGGAATTTGCACATCTTGATGTTGTTGCGGCTGATCAAACTTCGAATACTCTGCAAAGTAATAACCCGATTCTGTGGTTGCAGGTTTATCATTGCGATCTTTAAGTAAGCCTTTGAGCTGATGATCCTGAATAACATGGTATTGATCAGTATGGAAAGTATCAAACGGGCCATTAAAATCGTTGTTAAAATAGCCATCAACGGGAAAAGGCTCAGATGATGGTGTGGTTTGAGTATTTAAATCCGTCGTTATTGGTTTGGCAATATCTAAAAAATAATAGTCAGATGATCCTGTTGTTACATTTTGCGAGTTTGGTCGTTGTAATTTCGGTACAAGACTTTGGCTATTTAAGGGGCTTACATATTTTAACTCACTGTTGGTTGACGGAATATCTAAACGATTCAAAAGTGCAAACGGATCAGGATGGTGAGCACCACCGATCACTGGCGAAGACGATAAAACTCTACGTTCAGGATGGTCTGTTGTTGGTTCTATATAATGTTGAGCCAAGTTTGGATTCAGATTGCTTTGTTGCACAATCGCAGGAATGCGTCCACTCAATGCTGCCACAGGGTCTTTAGGCTGAGGTGGATGGCTAATACCTTGATTTGCGTATTCAGGTAAATCCAAATTTAACCCTTGAGGATTGTGCTTTGGCAAAGCAGAGAAAAATGCTGCTGCCAATTGAGTCATCACAGATTCACTAAAAGGTGCATCTGCAATTGCAGATGCTGAATCGGTTGGATTTATATTATTTGTAGGTTGTTGGATAGTCATGGTATTTGTCTACCTCCACGTCTTCAAGTACAGCTAAGGCATCTTCAGTTAATACAGCCAAAGAGCAATATAAAGAAATTAAATAAGATGCAATCGCATTCCGATTAATTCCCATGAACCGTACAGACAGTCCTGGCGCTTGTTCACCTGCTAAGCCGGGTTGGAATAAGCCAACAACCCCTTGACGTTTTTCTCCGACACGCAACAAAATGATTTTGGTTTTACCATCCTCAACAGGAATTTTATTCGACGGAATCAGGGGGACACCACGCCAAGTAATGAACTGAGAACCAAATAAACTTACAGTTGGTGGCGGAACACCACGACGGGTACATTCACGACCAAAAGCGGCAATCGCATCTGGATGCGCAAGGAAAAAACCAGGTTCTTTCCAAACTTTACGCAGTAAATCATCAAAATCATCAGGGGTTGGTGCGCCAGTCAATGTTGAAATACGTTGCTGATCTGCCACACTGGCAAGTAAGCCGTATTCAGGATTATTGATCAGTTCACTTTCTTGGCGTTCTTTAATTGTTTCAATGGTTAAGCGTAATTGTTCTTTGATTTGATCATGTGGACTACTATATAAGTCAGAAACACGGGTATGAATGTCTAAGACCGTGGAGACGCCATTTAAAAAGTATTCTCTTGGATTTAATTCATAATCCACAAACGTTTGTGGGAGGGTAGCTTCATCACGTTGTGTACATGCCACTTGTATATCATCGGTATTGCTCACTTGGTTAACACGATAGATCCCTGCTTCAACAGGTGTCCATTGCAGTAAATGTGTCAACCAGCGTGGTGTAATTGTAGACAGCTGAGGAACGGTTTTTGTTGCATTTGCTAACTGGCGGGCAGCTTGATCGCTTAAAGATTGTCGTGCAACTTCTTGGTGTTTAGCCATGTTTATATAAATCCTAAAAATAATGAAAATGAAAGTAGGGTAAAGTTAAATTTATGTTTTTTCGGCAATACTGATCCTCTCCATCGCATTGAAGTTTTATAAAATTGAATTGTGAGTAAATGAAAGGTTTAGCGTTGAGCGCTAAATATCACGGTTTAAGTGATGAAATACTGAACTTTATTCTTGTTTCCATGGTAGTTGATGAAAGCGCCAACCATTAAACACACCACGGTGATCATTCTCATCCAAATCACCTTCAAAGCCTTGATCGATGTTATACACATGTTCAAAACCTGCATTAAACGCCACATTGGCAGCAGCAGCTGAACGTTTACCACTACGGCAAAGCAGCAGAATGGTTTTCTCTTTACCCACTTTAGTTTCGAGTTCTTTAGCAAAGCGTGGGTTTCGATTCAAAGCTGTTCCAGTCGCCCAAGGAATGTGAATGGTCTCTTCTACATAGCCGACAAATTTGCGTTCTTCATTGGTACGTACATCCACAATGACTGCATGCCCAGTTTGAAATAATGCCCATGCTTCATGTGGTAAAACAGTACCTGTAAATTCTAGATAATGGTCTTCAACGCGTTGTTTGGCTTGTTCAAAGATTTGTTTGATTTTGCCGTTATCCAATTGGATAAAATTAATTTGAGTTACGCTATTCATATGACACACCTTAATCAAATTCTTGGAAAAGCTTTTCTGAATTTGAAATAATATATTTGAAAAGTTGATATTAAATATAATGATTATTTATATATTGAAAATGAATAAAATTTGCATTGCATATTCTTATTTTTGGAAAGACCTTCAATGTTGCTTAAACTCATCTAAGTGGATTGATCGTTGTTTTGAATGATCATTTGAAGAAGGTTTTAAAAAGCTAAATCCAAATTTGAGATATGATTATACAAACAATGTTTATCTAAATCTGTGCGAATAAAATAAGATTTAGGCAGTAGAATTGAATAAAGAATTAAAACGCAGGTAAACCCATGACCCAGTGGAATATTCAAAATATCGTCACAGAATTACAGCAAGCGCGTAATGAGTGGCGGACACGACAAAAAAGTCTCAAAGATTTTGGGGGGCGAGAATTACCGTCGAAAGAAGAAATTCAAAAAATCATGAATGACTTGTGCGGTATTTTATTTCCAATGCGTTTGGGGCCACCTGATTTACGTCAACAAAGTGAAAACTTCTATATTGCTCATACGCTTGAAAAAACCTTATACGCTTTGCAAGAACAGGTGAAGCTGAATTTGACTTATGATTATAAATATAAAAAACATCATGAAAATGCAGATGTGATTGAAGTGCTTGCACAAAGCATGGTCAGCGAATTTGCACAAAAATTACCAGCATTACGTCGCCTTTTAGATACCGATGTAATTGCTGCCTATGATGGTGATCCTGCGGCACGCAGTGTGGATGAGGTTTTACTGTGCTATCCGGGGATTTTTGCAATTATTTATCATCGGATTGCCCATGAATTTTATAAAAAAGAGCTGTCTTTATTGGCGCGTTTAATTGCGGAAATTGCGCATTCTAAAACAGGGATAGATATCCACCCCGGGGCTCAAATTGATCAAGGCTTTTTTATCGATCATGGAACAGGTGTTGTGATTGGTGAAACCTGTGTAATTGGTAAAAATGTACGTATTTACCAAGCGGTCACTCTAGGGGCGAAACGTTTTGAAGTGGATGAATCAGGGCGTTTGCAAAAGGAATATGCTCGGCATCCAATAGTTGAAGATAATGTGGTGATTTATGCAGGAGCAACTATTCTTGGACGTATTACGATTGGTCATGGTGCTGTGATTGGTGGGAATGTTTGGATCACTCAAAGTATTGCACCGAACAGTGCCGTTTCTCAAAGTTCTGCAACCAAGTCGCTGGTATAGATATAGTTAGATAAAAATGCTTAGAATCGTGAAATCACCTAAAAACTGTATATAAGATGACACGATTCACACATTTTCAGATGAATATGCTGATCAATTGAACTAGAGCGAAAGTGATTAAAAAGTTACCGAAATTCAACACTGTTGTTATTCTAAAATATTTCTAATTTGCTTACTCTAAGTATAAATAACCAACTTGAAAAAGATAATATTAAATCTGTTATTTTTCAGAATCACGGACTTGAAAAAGAATCAATCAGCCCCCATGTTAACACTGATTTTTATCTTCATTAAAGCTAAATAAGTTTTTGAAAAATATAAAAATAATTTAATATTATCATTGAAATTAAAAAAATTGTTCCCATTTATTGTTCAAGTACAGAATTTGTTGTGAGGAATAACAAGAATGCGATTTGAAAAATTTACGAACCGCCTACAGCAAGCTTTATCAGATGCTCAATCTTTAGCGATGGGTAAAGATCATACTGCAATAGAGGGTATTCATATTCTCTCTGCATTATTAGAAGAACCCTCTAATTTGAGTTTATTACAACAAGCAGGTGCGAACTTACCTGAGTTAAAAAATAAACTGCAACAAGCATTGAATAATGCAGCAACTTTGAGCAATCCAACGGGGGATATCAATCTTAATCCTGAAGCCGTGCGTGCTTTAAATTTGGCAGATAGTTTTGCCCAAAAAGCAGGAGATGAGTTTTTATCAACCGACTGGGTGATATTGGCTTTAGCTGAAACAGGTATAACCAAAACATTATTAAGTAGCGTTGGTGTAACGACTGACAAACTACGCAAAGCAATTGAAAACATTCGAGGTGGCGAACAAGTTATGGCAAATAACCATGAAGATCAACGTGATTCGTTAAATAAATATACCATTGACCTGACTGAACGTGCATTGTCAGGCAAACTTGATCCTGTGATTGGTCGTGATGAAGAAATCCGTCGTACCATTCAAGTATTGTCACGTCGTACTAAAAATAACCCAGTGTTAATTGGTGAACCAGGCGTGGGTAAAACGGCAATTGTTGAAGGTTTAGCACAACGTATTGTCAATGGTGAAGTGCCAGAGAGCCTGAAAGGTAAACGTGTTTTATCACTCGACTTAGGTTCATTACTGGCAGGTGCAAAATACCGTGGTGAGTTTGAAGAACGTTTAAAAGCAGTACTGAAAGATTTGGCAAAATATGATGGTGAAATCATCCTATTTATTGACGAATTACATACGCTTGTCGGCGCGGGTAAAGGCGATGGTGCAATGGATGCAGGGAATATGTTGAAACCTGCATTGGCACGTGGTGAGTTGCGCTGTGTAGGTGCAACAACACTGGATGAATATCGCCAATTCATTGAAAAAGATGCGGCTTTGGAACGTCGCTTCCAAAAAGTATTGGTCGATGAGCCAAGTGTAGAAGATACTATTGCGATTCTACGGGGTTTAAAAGATAAATATGCAACGCATCATGGTGTGCAAATTTTAGACTCTGCGATTATTGCAGCTGCGAAAATGTCGCATCGTTATATTACCGATCGTCAATTGCCAGATAAAGCGATTGACCTAATTGATGAGGCTGCATCACGTATTAAAATGGAAATTGACTCAAAACCTGAGCCATTAGACCGTTTGGATCGCCGTTTAATCCAATTGAAAATGCAGTTGGAAGCAGTGAAAAAAGATGCTGATTCTGTCAGTAAGGCTGAGGTTGCACATCTTGAGAAGCAAATTGAAGAAGTGCAAAAAGAATATAGTGATTTGGAAGAAGTTTGGATTGCGGAAAAACGCTTAGTTGATGGTACCAATCAAGCACAGGTTGAGTTGGATAAAGCGCGTACAGCGTTTGAAAAAGCACAACGTGAAGGTGATTTGGCTGAAGCAAGTCGTCTGCAATATGGCATCATTCCAGAGTTACAAAAACGCTTGAATGAAGAAGAAGTGGCTGAAACGAATGAAGAACCGAAATTGATTCGTACCAAGGTCACTGAAAATGAAATTGCTGAAGTGGTCAGTGCTGCAACAGGTATTCCTGTTTCAAAAATGCTTCAAGGTGAACGTGAAAAACTACTCCACATGGAAGAGTTTTTACATAATCGTGTGGTTGGGCAGAATGAAGCCGTTGTTGCAGTTTCCAATGCTGTGCGTCGTTCACGTGCAGGATTATCTGATCCAAACCGTCCAAGTGGTTCATTCTTATTCCTTGGGCCGACAGGTGTAGGTAAAACTGAGTTAACCAAAGCTTTGGCGAATTTCTTGTTCGACAGTGATGATGCGATGATTCGTATCGATATGTCTGAATTTATGGAAAAACATTCGGTTAGCCGTTTAGTGGGTGCGCCTCCGGGATACGTAGGCTATGAAGAAGGTGGCGTGTTAACTGAAGCAGTGCGTCGTAAACCGTATAGCGTTGTGTTATTTGATGAAGTTGAAAAAGCGCATCCAGATGTATTTAACATCCTACTTCAAGTTTTGGACGATGGTCGTTTAACGGATTCTCAAGGTCGAGTGATTGACTTTAAGAACACGGTGATTGTGATGACGTCAAACTTAGGCTCAAATGATGTACGTGAGTTGGGTGAGGGTGCGAGTGATGAAGACGTTCGAGCAACAGTGATGAATGCTGTATCTCAACATTTCCGTCCAGAGTTTATTAACCGTATTGATGAATTGGTGGTTTTCCATTCGTTGAAAAAATCACAAATTCGTGGCATTGCCGATATTCAATTGGATCGTTTACGCTCACGCTTGAATGATCGTGATATTGGTTTAAAAGTTGATGATCAAGCGTTTGATATTTTGATCGATGCTGGTTTTGATCCTGTTTATGGTGCGCGTCCATTAAAACGTGCGATCCAACAACAGATTGAAAATCCATTGGCACAAAAAATCTTAGCAGGTGACTTTATTGTAGGAGACACCATTTTGATTAGTGCTGAAGATGGTCATTTGAATTTTGGAAAATTAAAGTTAAGTTAATTCATGACTTAAATAGAAAACCTAGCTTCGGCTAGGTTTTTTTATATTTACTATTTAAGTGAATGTTGTGATAGTTGAGTATAATTTATAAATATTAATTAATATCAAATACTTGTTGAAATATTGACGAGTATTAAATGAGTTGTGTTTATTTAATGTAAGAAATAATTATAGTTGTTCTTAATTGTGGTTATGCTTCTAGTGTGTAATAAATATAAAAGCTAATTTTATATCACCATTTACAAAAAGAATTTTTAAGAATAAAGGAAAAATATAATGGCCAAAGGTTTTGCAATCCATAACTCTATGACGAGTCACGGTGGAATTATTCAAGCAACACAACAAGGAATCTCTCAGATGGGAAATTTATTTCTACGTGCGGGAGATGGGCATTTTTGTCCTCAATGTCAGTGTTGGTCTAAAATTATTAAAAGTCATGATCATATTATTATGGATGGTCGACCTGTTGCTTATGTTGATGATTTATTGACTTGTGGTGCTAAAATTCTACCTAAACAAGATCATGTTGTGGGGGATAGTCAGGGTGAGAATTATAGTGGTAGTGCAAATTCTTCAAGCTATTTAGCTAAAGGTTTAACGCTATATTCTGGTCAATATCAGTTAGTAAATCATTCAAATAATCAGCCTTATAGCAAGGTTAAATACATTGTGACCTATGCCGATGGTCGGACAGTTGAAGGTGTAACTGATGAAAATGGGATGACTGATAAATTAGAAAGCACAGAAAATTCAGAAGACATCAAAATTCAACTTTTTGAGGCTGATTCATGGTAGATACATACCAAACAACAACGACTAAAACCGCAAAAGTAGAAATTGTAAAATTAAAATCACCTGTCAGGTTGGTTGTGTATGGTGGGTCAAGAAAAGCTGGTGATAATTCAGCATTTTTACATGCGTCTAAAAACGTAATTAAAGATTATCAAAATGATTTACCTATCAAAAGTTTCTTTATAAATAATGGTTCTAGGTCTGTTATTAGTGCATTAGCAAATCAAGAAGATAATACTATTCAATCTCTTGATCTATTTTGTCATGGAGATCCTGATGGACTTTACTATATTTTGGGTGCATCTTTAGATAAGACTATAACGTGCGAAGAAGTTTTCCAGGGTAAGTTGGCCGCTAATATTTATAAAACTGTAATGATGGCTATTTGGCGAGGCTATGACTTTGATGGTAATCAAATTAAGAATCAATCAGCTATCTCAAGCCTAAGGCTTAGTGTATTTACAATACAATCTAAAATTGAAATTCATGGGTGTAATACTGGGCGAGGGGATGACTGCTTTGCTTCGGAATTATCATTACAGTTATATAAAGCAGCGAAAAAACAAAGTGTTGTTATAGGACATGCAACATCTGCTAACCCTAATATTGATGGAACTACGAAAGTTACAGAACAAGACTATCGTCATGGAACTCGAATTATCTATCACAAAGGTAAAGCTGTAAAAACTATAACAAGTTCTGGGCGTATTTCTGCAAGCATCATAAGAGAAGCATTAGGTGGGTAAATGTTAGGTTTAGAACTAAGTGAAGTAGAACATTGGATTAATGTTTATGGAATTATTTTTTCTATATTAGTTATATCTCTATCTATTAATTTTACCTTTTTTATTAAAGATAAAATTAATAGGCTTCTATTAATTTTGATATGTACAACAATTATTACTCGTATCATAAATCGAGTTTTTGCTATTACTTATATTGGCTTGATGGAACAACAACCATTATTGACATTTATTTTTAAGGGAACTGATAGAAATATTTTTTCAGGACTAATCCCTTTCTGTATTTCTCTAATAGCTTTAATCATTTTAATTGCAAGGTTAATTTATAAAAGGAAAAAAATTTAACATAATAGAAAAGAATAAGGGTGGATTTCACCTAAGAATTATCAGCCCTACGAGCTATTGGTATAAATGTTTTATGTCAGTATCAGTTATCAAAACAATTGTTTAATGCAAGGAAAAGAAGCAGTGTGGTAATTGGGCATGCATCCAAAGCGAACCCTAATATTGATGGAACAACATCGGTCACTAAACAAGATTATAGGCATGGAACTCGGATTATTTATCACAATGGTAAAGCTATCAAAATAGTCACTAGTTCTGGACGCATAGCTGCCAGTGTTATTAAATCTGCTTTAGGAAAATGAGATGATCAATTTAGACTCCCAAGAAGTTTTACACTGGATTAATGTATATGCTTTTACATTTTCAATTTTAATTCTTTCACTGGCAATCAACTGTACATTTTTTATCAAAGATAAAGTTAATCGTATTCTATCAATAATTGTATTCGTCACAATAATATGTTTTCTCTTAAATTATAATATTTTTGGTCTTTCTCGTTTAGGGTATGAACAACAATATCCATTAGAGTCCTTCATTAATTTAGGTTTTGAAAAAAATATTTTTTTTGGAATAGTACCTTTTAGTATTTCTCTAATTGCTTTAATTATTTTAATTGCAAGATTAATTTATAAAAGAAAAAATAATATTTGATCTACTTTAAAATAAGTAACGCTATGAAAATGTTGTGGAATGTATGCTTATTGGTTCTCTTTTCTAATGGTATTTCTGCTTGTGGTTATGAAAATAATATTAAATTAGAGAAAATTCGTACAGCGTGTTGATTATCATCAATCTTTTAAAACTGTCATACTTCATGTTTGAATTCGTCCTACATATGGGTTGATAAAACAGATATGGAAAAGTCAAATTGAAGAGTATTTGGGTAAAAAGATGCTCGATAATGATTGTAGATTACCTTATCCATCTAAACCTTAATTGAAGTTAAGTTATTATGAAATTAACTTTTCAAGTGAAATAGATAACTAGAATTAAAACTTTCTTTAATTGATTTATTGAGACTGAAAGTGAGTAAGGAAATTGTGTAGTAAAAATTAAAAAATAAATTTACCTATTATCGGGTTTTTTAGCAATTTATTGCAACGAACGATAAAAATTGATACTTTTTTGTACAGGAATAATAAAAAAAGGGAGTGAGATCATGTTGATCAATGATATGGAACAATCTGATTATTTAAAAGTTATAGGGAGCATGTTACTTGTATTCGGGATATCGCAAGCACACGCAAAAAGCAAACTAGATGATAATAGTTTGTCTAATCAGGCTGATAGTATGGCTAAACTATCACCGATTATTATTAGTGCAGTTAAACAAGACTTGCAACAATCGATAGAAGAACAAAACAAAGTGCAACAACAAATTGCTAAACAACAATCAGACAAAGCTAAAAAAGATGAAATTTATTCGACTGTTTTAACAGATTATGAATGGCAGAAAAAAGATCCAAACTCAAATAAAGCTTCAGACAAATATCTAAAACCGTATGAGAAATATAAGGTGATAGAGATTGGCTACAATCCATACCAGCGCCATAACGTCACAATCACAACCGATGATCGCGTTACGATCTATATCGGTCATGAAATTGACGGTGTTGGTTTTGTAGGGCATTAAACAGGATGGTGTTTAATTTTCCATGCTCTGTGAATTTTCGTATTGCGTTTGAAATCTAGACCAATTGTTTCATTGGTAATTTCTTGAACGTCATACATGGCTTGGACTTCTTCATCCATTTCAAAACCACGGTAGTTGTTTGAAAAGTATAAAGTTCCTTCAGATGTCAAACGGTTCATCGCACGTTTTAACAATGAGTTATGATCACGTTGCACATCAAAGGTACCGTGGAATTTTTTGGAGTTAGAGAATGTAGGTGGGTCAATAAAGATCATGTCATATTGTTCATGACCTTCTTTTAACCATTCAAAACAATCGCTTGAGAAGAATTGATGTTGTTCATCTGCATGGTCTACAGTCAAACCATTTAAAACAAAGTTTTCTTTCGACCAGTTTAGGTATGTGTTTGATAAATCGACACTGGTTGTACTTGCAGCGCCACCTAAAGCAGCATGTAAGCTTGCAGTCGATGTGTAGCTATACAAATTCAAAAAATGTTTACCTTTCGCTTCGGCAGCTATACGTAAACGCATTTGACGATGATCTAAGAATAAGCCCGTATCTAAATAATCTGTTAAATTGACCAGTATTTTGGCTTTACCTTCTTGAACAATAAAGCGTTTAGAAGCGGTACTTTGCTTGGTATATTGGGTTTTACCTTCTTGGCGAGCACGTGTTTTGATGAAAATCGCATCACGACCTAAACCTGTTACTGCTCGAATAGCGGATAAGGCAAGGTTAAAGCGTTTTTTCGCTTTTTCAGGATCAATGGTTTTGGGTGGAGCGTATTCTTGGACGTGTAAACGATCGCCATACAAGTCAACAGCAACATTAAAATCTGGTAAATCAGCATCGTATAGACGTAAGCAATAGATGTTTTCTTTGACAGCCCATTTTTTCAAAGTTTGCATATTTTTTTGCAAACGATTGGTAAAGTCTTCCGCACCTTCAATTTTTTCAAATTGTTGAGGTTGCCATGTTTCAAGAAATGGTTTCACCACAGTTGCAGGTTTAATGTCACCGAAACGGATGTAAATCGGTAATTTACCATTCATCAAACGTAAAATTTGCGGGTTATTCAAGGCCAAAACATCGGCTTGCTCAACAGCCGCTGCAATCACCGCAGCATATTGATTTGGAAAATTCTTTTGTAAGAGGGCAGATAAACCTAGGTATAGGGCACGATTAGATGCTTTTTCACCTAAACGCTCACCATAAGGCGGATTGGTGACAATAAATGAAGTTTTACCTACAGCTTGAAAATCTGGCCAATCTGCTAGCGTGCGTTCTTCAATTTGAATTTGATCAAGTTGTTGTTCGAAACCAGCGGCAATAATATTTTGTTTTGTGGCTTTAACGGCTTCCCAATCTGCATCATAAGCATAAAACTTAGGTAATTTGCCTTGTAAAGCTTTTTGATGACGTTCAGCAGCTTCAGCTTTAATCGACATCCATAACTCATGGTCATGTCCATTCCAGCCATTAAAACCAAAGCGGCGAACCAGACCTGGCGCACGATCGGTGAGAATCATAAGGGATTCAATAATAAACGTACCAGAACCACACATTGGATCTAAAATAATGTCAGGATTGCGTTGTTTTAACTTGGCTTTTTGCAAAATGGCAGCAGCGAGATTTTCTTTGATCGGTGCATCTGTCATATAACGACGGTAACCACGTTTATGTAATGAGTCACCTGACAAATCTAAACAGTAGGTATGTGCTGTTTTACCTGCAAGGACGTATAAAGTGATTTCAGGTTGTTTAATATCAATGCTTGGGCGTTTACCCACAGCCTCCATAAATGAATCAACCACACCATCTTTTACCCGTAAAGTAGCAAATTGGGTATTCACCTTAATCTCACGTTCTACGTGCAAGCGGATCGCAAAAGTACTTTGTGGTGCAAAAATAAGTGACCAATCAAAGTTGATTGCGCCTTCATATAGCTCTTCGGCAACATCACGAGCATCGTGAGTAAATTCAAGCTCATGCACATGAATAGGAGTAAGTACACGAGATGCAAGACGAGACCACA
This sequence comes from Acinetobacter rongchengensis, assembly GCF_003611475.1. Classification (GTDB taxonomy): domain Bacteria; phylum Pseudomonadota; class Gammaproteobacteria; order Pseudomonadales; family Moraxellaceae; genus Acinetobacter; species Acinetobacter rongchengensis. Next base: position 37,905 of record NZ_RAXT01000012.1, read on the forward strand.
TACATATGCGATAAGCATCTTCTAATTTGCCTTTAAAAACGAGTCTTCCAGGGAATCGTTCGATATTTTGAATACCTAAACCTTCAATTTCTTCTTGTAGTAAGGTTTCTAGTCCATCCGCACAGGTGACCCAATATGTAGAAAGACGTGGTTTCGAATTCATGAACAATTTCCAAAGACAGTAAAGCAATCTAATATTTTAACGTATTTTGATGACGAAAACTTGAGGTTTGATTGATGAATAGGAAATTTTTGAATAATTTGGCTTAGTTTTGGCGGGGATTGAAAATATCCAACTGAAATTATGCTGTGACAATAAAGCTTTTGAAGACTTTTAAAATACAAAATAAATCACATTAAAAATATCAAATACAAAATAAATCACATTAAAAATAGTACATAAAAATCGATCTGCATCCTATGCATAAAATAATCTTGAACAATTTAATGAGTTTCTAAATTATTAAATATTCTTAAATAAAGCTAATAAGTATTTAAATTTCATATAAATATTCATTTTTTATTTTACTGAGTTTTACTTTTTGGTATGCAATTTGCTTAATCACTTACTGTATTGGTTGGTAAATTGATTTGTTTTTTATTTGAAATTTAACTTAATTTATTTTGGGGTTTTTATGCAAACAGTATCACCTAATGGTTTTGAGGCACATTCAGAGGCTTTTTCAATTGCGACATTGATGTTAGCACGCTTAAGACGTGTGGCAGGGCGTGTGATTGATGTGATGTATTTGGTCGAAAATAAAAGCTATGCAAAGTATGTTGTAGATATGTCTTTGAAAACCGAAGATTCTGAGTTAAAGCGACATGCTTTGCGTTTACAACATTTATTAGATCAAGAAGAAGCGAAGGCTCCTGTTGAGTCTGTGAGAACCATGCAGGTCAAAACAGAGGAAGAAGAATATGTTTCTGGTGCAACTGAAGAAGAAATTTATCGTGCACAAGTTTCACATCACTATATTGGTGCATTAAGATAATGTTCATTTAATTAGACTCTAAGTTTTGTTAAATTTAGAGTCTACCTGTGATTAAAATAAACTTAATATCATGAATATTAATCAATTATTTTCATGTATGAAAATAATGATTATTTGCTTAAATCTTCATCTGCCAAAGAAAAATAAAATCTGTATAATACCTTAACTTAACATGTAAGGAATCTCTCATGCACTTGGCAGCATTGCATACTCCGAGTCAGATTCAACTCAACCAAGATGGGCATTTAAAACACTTCCTCACCATCGAAGGTCTTTCAAAACAAACGCTTACAAAAATATTGGACACTGCACAGTCCTTTTTTAATGACCAAAATCAACTCATTACCAATAACCTTTTAGAAGGTCGTACCGTGATGAATTTGTTCTTTGAAAATTCTACACGTACTAGAACAACCTTTGAGGCTGCTGCAAAACGTTTATCAGCCAATGTTTTAAATATAGATATTGCACGTTCAAGTACCTCAAAAGGCGAAACTTTGCGTGATACGCTTTGGAACCTTGAAGCGATGGCAGCAGATATTTTTGTGGTGCGCCATTCTTCGTCGGGTGCGGCGCATTTTATTGCTCAAACCGTTTGTCCGCATGTCGCAATCATCAATGCAGGGGATGGACGCCACGCGCATCCAACCCAAGCCATGTTGGATATGCTCACTATTCGCCGTGAAACCCAGAAAAAATTTGAAGACATGAGCATAGCCATTATTGGTGATATTAAACATTCACGTGTGGCACGCTCTGATATTGCTGCGTTGCAAACTTTAGGATGTAAAGATATTCGTGTGATTGCACCAAATACGCTATTGCCTCTGGGTTTTAGCGAGTTTGGAGAAGGCGTGCGCTTATTTAATCATATGGAACAAGGCATTCAAGACTGTGATGTGATTATTACCTTACGTATTCAAAATGAGCGTATAGATTCACCAGCACTTTCTTCTCAAGCTGAGTTTTACAAGATGTATGGCTTAAATAAAGAACGTTTGGCCATGGCAAAACCAGATTGCATCGTGATGCATCCAGGACCAATGAATCGTGGTGTAGAAATCGATTCTAGCATCGCAGATGGTCCGCAGTCGGTGATTCTGCATCAGGTGACCAATGGTATTGCTGTGCGCATGGCTGTATTAGCTCTATCCATGCAAGGTCAGTTACAAGAAAAAGGTTTGTTAGAAGCGATTGTGGTATAAGGCAAAGGATAAAGTCATGAGTATTGTAAAAATTGAAAATGTACGTGTCTTAGATCCGATCAAAAAAACTGACAGCGTAGAAACAGTTTATATTGAAAATGGGAAGATCGTTGCTGCTTCAGATGCCGTAACTGAAACGGTGAATGGCCAAGGTAAATGGTTAATGCCAACCATGGTTGATCTATGCGCTCGTTTGCGTGAGCCAGGGCAACAACAACATGGAACATTAAAGTCTGAAGGTAAAGCTGCACGTGATAATGGAATTTTACATGTCATTACACCACCTGATTCAAAACCAATCGTGCAAGACAATGGTGCTTTGATCCATGGGCTTGTTGAAAAAGCCATGTCAGATGGCGGTATTTATTTACATGTGATTGGTGCACAAACACAGGGTTTAAATGGTAAACAACCTGCAAATATGGCAGGTTTAAAAAAGGGTGGTTGTACTGCTGTTTCAAATGCCTATGCACCTTTTGAAAATGATGATGTGGTGATTCGCACATTGGAATATGCAGCAGGTTTGGACATGACTGTTGTGTTCTATCCAGAAGAACCTCAAATTGCCAAAGATGGCTGTGTGCATGAAGGTTTTGTTGCATCACGTCAAGGCTTGCCGATGATCCCTGCAATTGCAGAAACCATTGCCATTGCTAAATATCTGTTGATGGTTGAAATGACTGGTGTCAAAGCACATTTTGGACTCATTTCAGCAGGTGCATCTGTCGAACTGATTAAAATTGCCAAAGACAAAGGTTTGGCTGTAACCGCAGATGTTGCAATGCATCAACTACATCTTACCGACCAGTTGATTGATGGTTTTAATTCTTTAGCACATGTGCGTCCGCCGTTACGTGCTGAAAAAGATAAAGCATTATTACGTCAAGGTGTAAAAGATGGCGTGATTGACTCGATTTGTACACATCACGAGCCTTTGAGCAGCTCAGCGAAACTGGCACCATTTGCAGAAACATTGCCTGGAATGACAGCATTTGATACTTACGTCCCGTTTGGGGTGCAATTGGTGAATGAGGGTGTTTTTGAACCTTTAGAATGGGTTGAAAAAGTAACCCTTGCACCTGCAAAAGTTGCCAATATGCTGGATCGTTGGACTCAAGAGTCTGGATGGATATTGGTTGATCCTGAACTAGAATGGACTGTTTCTAAGGAAAGTATTATTTCTCAGGGTAAAAATACGCCGTTAATTAACCAAAAAGTCCGTGGTAAAGTGATCCAAACTTTTATTGCATAATTTTAATTATCCTTGTATTCATTTTAAGTCAGCTTCGGCTGGCTTTTTTGTGTATTTTTATTTGTCTTAAAATATGTTTTAACTACAAAAAACTATTATAAATTTGCTTATTTAATAATTAGAATGAAAAACGGTCAATAACTGATTCTATTATTACAAAACAACAATGATACAGGAGTGTTCAGTATTATGAATATTATTGAGCTGTTAAAAGAAAAAGTGACATCAAAATTATTACAGGGTGATAATCAGTTTCAAGATGAGAAAATAGGTGCACTATCTGCTTTTTATCCTATTTTACTCACGGTTTTAGAATCTAAACCTGAATTAATGAGTATATTGCAACAAAGTTTGAATCCACGTTTGGGCGATATTTTTAATAATAATTCGGAGTCTGTTGGTCATTTATTAGGGTTGGTTAGCGGAGATGCACCACCTAACGAAATTGAAAAGACATTGAACCATGCAATTGCACCGACTTTATCTTTACTTGAAGATCAAGCAGGTACAGATGATCAATTGGCAATTTTTGATCTCATTCAATCGCAATTGCCAAATATTCAAGCAGCATTGCCAGCATGGGCTTCAGGCTTGTTCTCGGCAGTTGGAATTAGTGTTGCTGGCTTAAGTTTTGCCTCGCAAGCTCAAGCTGCACCTGTGGTTGAAACAATTATTCCTACACCACCGGTAGAGCCTATTGTTGCTGCGCCTGCACCACCAGAACCTCCGTCAAATCATCAAGTGACGAATGAACCAGAGCCTAAGAAATCAAATCTTCTTTTAACTGCTTTGATCGCTTTATTAATTTTAATCCTTTTGGCATTTTTATTATTAAGAAGCTGTAAAAATGATGACAATGCGACTGCACCGCTCAATCAGGCGACTGCAACTGCCCAACAACCTGCATATTTTCAAATGACTACAGATCCACAAGGTGGACTTGTAACATGCTCAGCCAAAATTGGGAATGAAGAATTTACGACAGCTTTACAAAACGAAGTAAAACAAATATTTAGCCATAGTGTTGGCTGTGGAATTGATTCAAGTCAAACGTTTAATGCAGAATTAATTGATCAAAACTCATTAGTAAGCGTTTTAAAACTGGTGAAAGGTATTCCAAATGCTTCATTGACTTGGACGGGGAGTGAAATTTCTCTACAAGGTGCAGATCAAGCAACATTACAAGCATTGGCTGAAAAGATTAAACCTTTAGTCAAAGACATGAATGTTGTGGTGCAACATCCTTTAAGTGAAAGTGAGGCGGTTTCATCCAGTATTGACCAAGCGAAGCAAGCATTGCAAGGGATTGATCCGAGTAAAGCAAAAGCGTTAGATATTGCAACAGCATTGAATATGCAAATTATTAACTTTGCCAGCGGTTCAAATACAATTCCTGATGTGAATAAGCCTATTCTCGATCAAGCTGCGGCACTTATGAATCATCTACCTAATGTACAATTACTCGTTAAAGGTTATACGGATTCTGTGGGCGATCCAGATGCCAATAAAATTTTATCTCAAAAACGTGCACAGGCCGTTGCAGATTATTTAATGAGTAAAGGTGTTTCTCCAGATAAATTATTGGCGCAAGGTTTTGGACAAGAAAATCCTGTAGCGAATAATGCGACCAAAGAAGGGCAATTTAAAAATAGACGGATTGAATTTGAAGTCACCAATACTGAAACAGGAATCACCCGTGAAGTCTCTGAAGAAGGTATTGAGAAAAAACAATAAATAATTTTCTAGCATAAAGGCCCTTAATCAATTAAGGGCCTTTTAAATTTGCATGTTTAATTTATTTATTCGGTAAATGATTTGATTTAGGTTAAATATGAATCGATGGGTTTATATCCTTTGGGATGATTTATAACGTGTATATTCTTGAGTACGTTGATTCATGTGCTTTTTATTGGCATGCTGTAAACTGATTAGGTTAAATTATTATTTAGATTAAATATGCGTATTAGTTTTATTGGCTCAGGCCGTGTCGCACATCACTTCGCTAAGCAACTTTCAAAACAGCATCAAATTGTACAAATTTATAGTCGTGATTTAACGCATGCCCAAAAATTGGCTGAACAATGTCATGCGCAAGCCATTCAAAATTATTCACAATTTGATCATAATATTGATCTATTAATGATTGCTATCAGTGATCAAGCGATTGCTGAAGTGATTGTAAATATGGGGCGTTATTTTGAAAATGTGCTGATTGTACATACCTCAGGCAGCACGCATTTAAATGTACTAAGTCAACAGCATGCACGTTCAGGTGTGTTTTATCCTTTACAAACATTTAGTTTAGAGCGAGACATCGATTGGTCGAATACGCCATTATTTGTAGAAGCGACACAAGTAGATGATTTGCAAATATTAGTTGCACTTGCAAATAGCCTAAGTAATCGTGTTTATACTTATGATTCTGCGCAACGTTTAAGTTTACATTTGGCTGCGGTATTTGCTTGTAATTTCAGTAATTATTGTTATGACATGGCAAAACAGGTAGTAGATGCTGAACAGGTTGATTTTAGTTTGCTGTATCCTTTAATTTTAGAAACAGCCAATAAAGCAACACTGAATAATCCTAAAACAATGCAAACAGGCCCTGCGATGCGTGGGGACCAAAATATCTTGAATATGCATATGAAGATGTTAGCAGAAGCAGGCAGGGGGGATTTAAAACAAGTGTATGAGATATTGAGCCAAGGCATTCAAACTAGACAATCATCTCAATAGTGCAAGTTGCATCATTTATTGGGTAAATCAACAATGGGTTTGATCACCGACAAATGGATGATTGCTGAATTATTTGCCAATATTGTTGTTTTAATCGCCGTTTTTATTTTCTTAGATGTTACTGTTTTAAAGTATTACTTTATTGCCATGTTCATCGGTCAATGCATGACCGCTTTTTTTGCTGTTTGGACAGTACATTACGATACAGAAGATCATGTTTATATGGCCCGAACAGTCTGTAATAAATTTAAACGCGTCGTGACTTACAACATGTCTTACCATGTTGAACATCATTTATTTCCTGCTGTGCCTACACAACATTTGCATATTTTGGCTAAGCGTTTGGCTGAATATGATTCAGGTGTCGAGATTCGGGAAGTTTTTTGATTATTATTTTGCTTATAAAAAAGCTGCAATTTATATTGCAGCTTTTAAGTGTTTTTCAAATTTAAATTATTGTATTAACTTATTTTCTTAAAAATAAAGTCATTGATCTTGTGACCTGACTCGATACCACGACGCTCAAATTTAGTCTGAGGGCGCCATTCAGGACGTGGATAACTATTGCCTTTACCTGCTAAATTTTCTAAACGCGGACGGTTGTCCAAAACATCAAGCATCCATTCAGCATACGGTTCCCAATCGGTTGCAGCATGGAATGTACCCCCAATTTCCAACTTTTCTTCAACCAAAGGCATACGGTCATGTGAAACAAAACGACGTTTGAAGTGACGTTTCTTTTGCCATGGATCAGGGAAGTACAATTGAACGGTATTGATACTATTGTCAGGCATTTCACGAAGCACTTGAATCGCATCTGCATCTAAAACACGTAAGTTTTTGACTTCAGCCATTCCCGCTTCATATACGCATTGTGCAATACCTGGAACATGTACTTCGATACCAACAAAGTTACGTTCAGGGTGAGCCTTTGCCATAAGAACCAATGAGCGTCCCATACCAAAGCCAATTTCAACTGTTAGTGGGCGTTCAGGGTGTTCAAAATGTTGACGTAAATCTGCAACAGGGTATTCCAAAATTAAATCACGATGCTGTTCAAGCGCAGTACGTTGTGATGTATTGAGCGGAGCAGACCTACGCATAAATGTCACAATTTCACGGTGTTCTTGTAAATTATCTAAATCTACAACTTGTTGTGCTTCAATTTGATCGTTTGACATCGTTTTGGCAATACTAAAAATCTAAAAGGCGTATTGTAAGACCTGAGTGAAGCAAGTCAAATTTTTTATCCAATCTTTAGCTAAATTGAATCTATTCAGTATAGGTGTTAAATTGTCATAAAATATTCACCATGCTGTCATTAATAAAAATTAATCTGCTTTAAATTTCAACAAACGTTAAAAATGATGAAAATATTAAAACCACATTCTTTATACCTAAGCTTAGTGTTATTAGGTTACTCATTTCCCAGCCATGCACAGTTGATGTTTAGCCAATATATCGATGGCACGTCAAACCGCAAAGGCTTAGAAATTTATAATCCTGATGCGAGTGCCGTCAATTTATCTGATTATGAAATTCAACAATTTAGTAATGGGTCCACCAGTAAAAGTTTTTCTGTAACTTTACAAGGTTCATTGTCTAGTCAGGCTAAATTTGTGATTGGTCGTTCAGAACTGCAAGCAGAGATTGGCAATAAAGTCAATCAAGTAGCAGGCTTATCTTTTAATGGCGATGATGCATTGGTGTTGCTCTATAAAGGCATGCCTGTTGATCGTTTTGGTCGGGTCGGAGAGAAGCCTACTAATAATGGCTGGGGTACGACAATAACCAGTTATCAAAATAGCCTAAGCAGAATTAAAAGCAAAAATGATGTGACGTCGATAGACCCATCCTCAGCCTTTGATTTAGATGGTGAGTGGTCTAAGTGGACAGACCGTAATGCATTTAACTCATATTTGGTCGATGCAACAACATCACCACCATTAACTTCAATCAGTTGTAGTACCGCGGATACACCAATCGTGGATTTGCAAACAGCAGTTCAGGGTCAACAATATGTGATTCGAGGTGTCATTACCGCAGATTATCGTTATGAAAATGGTTTCTCTGGTATATATATCCAAACACCTGACAGCAAAGCTAAAGCGGATTTAAGCAATGCAATATTTGTTTATTTACCTGCGGGAAGCTCAGTTACAGGTGGCAAGCTTGGTGAGGAAGTTATTCTCAAAGGGCGTTTAACAAGCTACCAAAACCAATTACAAATTGATCAGCTGAGCAGTAATATTCAGACCTGTAATACCCAAGCTGCCAGTCTCGTGAGTGCAATACCATTGCAACTTCCATTCTCAAGTTTAACAGATGCAAAAGGTCATGCACCTAAGCGTTATCAAGGTATGTTGGTAAAAATACCGCAAACTTTAACGGTCAGTGAAAACTACAATTATGCACGTTTTGGAGAATTATCGCTCAGTTTAGGACGCTTATATATTCCAACCAATTTATATCCTGCCAAGTCTGTTGAAGCGGTAAATTTGGCAAAACAGAATCTATTGTCAAAAATTATTTTAGATGATGGTTATAACAATCAAAATAGAACGCCGTGGTTACCACAAAGTTTTAATGCATTGAATACCTTAAGAACAGGTTATCAACTGAAAAATGTAGAAGGGATTTTAGAATACCGTTTCAATGCGTGGCGTATTCAGCCTATTCCAAATAAGACTCCAGAATTGGTAAGTGATACCAATCCACGTCATTCAACTGTCATTACAAAAGAAGCAAAACAAACTCGTGTAGCTGCGTTTAATGTTCTTAATTATGATAATTCACCTTTAATTGGGGTTAAACCTGACCGTGGTGCCAATACTGTTTCAGAGTTTAATCGTCAGCATTTAAAAACGGTGAATGCACTCAAAACCATAGATGCCGATGTCTTTGCTTTGATGGAAATTGCAAATAATGGTTATGATGAAAATAGTGCAATTGCTTATTTAACAAAAGCATTAGGTGCGGATTGGAAATATGTGATTCCACCAAATACTGCAAAATTGGGAACTGATGTGATTGCTGTCGCTATTATCTATAACAGTAAGCGAGTAAAACCTGTAGGTGCAGCCGTAGTTTATGATGATTTAACCCAGAAAAATCGTGTCACGATGGCACAAAGTTTCCAAGCTTTAACAGGCGGGAAAATCTTTACGATTGTACCAAATCATTTGAAATCTAAAGGAAGTTGCCCTGAAGATAAGACTTTAGCAGATGCAGATCAAGGCGATGGGCAGGGGTGCTGGAATGCCACACGTTTAACAGCTGTGCAAAAGTTAATGCAATGGATCGCAACCAATCCAACCAAGGTTGAAAAACCGAACTATTTATTGGTTGGTGATATGAATAGTTATGCTAAAGAAGATCCGATTTTAGCACTGGAAAAAGCCAACTATAAAACACTGCTCAATGATGAAAAAATTGGACAAGGGAAAATGGCTTATAGCTATGTTTTTGGTGTGGCAAGTGATGCAAATGGTCATGGTGGTGCAGGTAATTTAGATCACGCGATTGCAGATTCAAGTTTATATCCAATGGTTAAACGTGCTTTTGCATGGCATATCAATGCAGATGAGCCTACTGCACTGGACTATAATGAGGAATATAAAACCGATGAGCAAATCCGTACATTTTATAATGCTGATGCATTTAGATCTTCTGATCATGACCCTGTGATTGTTGATCTTGATTTGAATGATTCAAACTCTACTGAGGCTGATACAAAACGTAGCAGTGGTGGTAGTACAAGTTTATGGTCAGTATTGGGGCTAATATTGTTAACTGTTGCTGCAACGCTAAGACGTTATAAAAAATAGCCTGACCTCAAAATTGAAAGCATGATCAAAGAGAAGCGTTAACACTTCTCTTTGTTATGTTGCTAAAGTAAATGGAATACTCACTTTCAATACGGTTTGATTCGTTTTTGAGTCAATTTCAAATAATCCGCCAAGTCGCTTCACTCGTTGTTGCATGCTATGTAATCCGACATGTAACCCAGCCTCTACTTGAGCAGGATCAAAGCCAATACCATTGTCGGAAATTTTTAAAATCAAAAACTGTTCATTTTCAGTTAAGGAAAATTCCACTTGGCTTGCACGACTATGTTTAATGATATTGGTTAGCGCTTCTTCTGCAATACGGGCCATAGTTAGGCATTGCAGTGCCGTTGGCTGAGTTTGCCAGCTTTCAGCCAACATCCATTTAGATTGAATCGCAAATTCTTCGAACATTTGTACAAAACGATGTCTTAATGGCGCCACCCATTGGACAGGGTTGAGTGGTACTTTTGCGTTTAAGCTTGATCCAAAATCAATAGTTTGACGCAGATCATTACGTAATAATTTTAAGATCGAAAGCATTTGCTTTTTTTCAATATGATCGTGGTTTTCTAGTAACATCATCGAACGAGAGATTGACCCGCCTAAACCATCGTGTAGGTCATGCGATAGGTTGATTCTTTCTTGTAATTTTGCATTTTCCAAAGCCAGTTGATGTTGATTGTTTAATGAATTGAGTAGTTCATTTTTAGCTTGAATAATACGTTTCTCTAGCGTTTGATTAAAATGAGCAATACTTTTTGCATTATTGGCAAGTCTAAAAGCCAGTATAAAACCAATTAATAAGGTACCAATCGGTGAGGTGTAGGGTGACAAAATATGCCCCTTTAATGTCATGATATAAATTGCATCATTCACCACGATGGGAATAAAAATTAAATATTGGACAGCTAAAACATAGGTTTCTTTTAATTTTGATTGATAAGCGATAAATGGGTAGCTTAGGCACTTCAATAAGAAAATAATCACGCAACTTACAAAGATAAAGTTTAATAACTTAGGGGTATATTGCTCAGGTAAGAAAAAAATACAAAATATCGCTAAGCCGCAAAAAATAAATAAAAACGATTCGATATATGGGAACTTTTTATTGGCAAGGCGCCAAGCAGCAATACAGCCTGATATTGTGGAAAAACAAAAAATAGCGATACAAATACGATCTAAATTGATACTTGATAGCCCAAATATGGGTTCTTGTCGCATCATGCCCCATACATAGATCATCCAACCTATTCCCACAAAACCAAACCATTTAAAAGCTTTTTCTGTTGGATTAACAGCCCAAACCATCAAACAGAAAATACCCATAATAAAATTAATGATAAAACTGAGGACAGGGGAAATACGTTTTTCAAGTAAATTTCGATCATAAATCTTCTTCATTTGGGAATGTTCTCCCAAGAAAATCTGACCTAAGCCTGACTTTTGAGTGGATGTCCCGATGACCTTGATCCAAAGATGATTTGTCCCTTGTTTTAAACTTGAGGCAGGCAAAACCCAATAGCGCGGGGTATACCAACTACGTGAAAGTGGTTCTGTTAAATTTTGATCTTTCCAAAGAAACTCATGGTTTAAGTAGATTTCGCCTGCCATATTAATATTTTGAATGACGAGAGTGATTGGCATGTCATTTTGTTTGGTTGGACATTGATATTGCCAATTGATTTTATACCAAGCACTTGTACTGTATTCTCCCCATCTTTTATCCCAATAATCGGGCAGGGTGATCACATTGACCCAACCTGATTTGGGCAGTGCTCTAATATTATCCACATTAGATTTGATCACTTGTACGGAGGAAATTAAAGCTTGGCAGTGGCTGTTTTTTTGAGGTGTGGCATCATTGGCATGTGCATGTTTAACGACAAACAAAGATAGCGTAATGAAACTTATATAAATCATCCAATGGTATAAACTACATTTTATATTACGCTGATCTTTAGGCATTTAACTTTTCTCCAAAGATGCAAAAGTCTTGAAAATGCTTAAGTTGTATTGCTATATGGCATCAATAAAACATGATTATTATCACATTTTGTCTATAATATACACAATTTATAGAAATAATGGATGACTTGTCATTTATTGTATGAAAATTTTAAGTTTTTTTATGCAGTAGCTCTAGGTTTGTGCGGTACAGTAGCACGAATCACGGTTAAACCAGCCTCAGAGTGAATTTCAAACTCGCCACCAATTCTTTTTACACGAACTTGCATGCTTTGTAGACCGACATGTAAACCTTGTTGAACCGTAGTTACAATAAAGCCTTGACCATTATCTGTGATTTCTAAAATAAGTCTTTGATCATCATCTTCAACTAAAGAAATCGTCACTTTTGTTGCCTGACTGTGTTTGACAATATTGGTCAGTGCTTCTTCAGCAACACGAGATAACGTTAAACAATGTAACGGATGGGGAATATTCTTCCAATGATTTGCAAGTGTCCAAGTGGATTGAATATCCATTTCTTCAAATAATTGTACGAAGCGATGGCGTAGTGGTGCAACCCACAAGATCGGGTTCTCTGGAACTTTGGCGCCAATGCTAGAACCAGAATCAATGACTTGCCTTAAGTCATTTCTTAATAGTTTAAACATAGACATAACTTGTGGTTTTTCAACTTTTTCTGAATGTTCCAATAAAATCATGGACCGAACAATTGAACCGCCTAAGCCATCGTGCAAATCATGTGCGAGGTTTAAACGTTCTTGCAAACGCATATTCTCTATTTCTAGCTGATGTTTTTTATCTAAGGACTGTTCTAGATCAAATGTGACAGTCTCGATCGTTTCTTTTAAGGTTCGATTAAATTTTTCAATATGGTGCATATTCTTTGAAATACGCCATGCCAAAATGAACGATATAGCCAAACTTGTAATTGGTGCAGCAAAAGGCGTCCATGCCATTTCATTGTAGAGTTTTAAATGTAGCAAATACAAATCATGGCAAATAATGATAATGAAAGAAAAGAAGACTGCTGCAAGTAAAGAGACATCAAATTTACGTTTTTTAAATGCAATCCATTGAATCAAAATACAATTAGCAATAAAAATGAAAGTGCTATATAAAAAAGCACTGCTTAACGCGAACAGGAGATAGTGTTTTGGCGTAAAGAGTAAAATGCCCGTAAATACAAGGGTGAGTGCAAACAGAATTTTCTCTAAAGTAACAAATATAACATTGGCAAATCGCCATACAAATAAGCAAAGTGTATAGGCATAGGCCACTAAAAAAATAAGATTTAACCGTGAATGAGTTAAACTGTCAGTAAATGGAAAGGGTTCGGTAATCAGTGCATTACAAATAAACAGTGCCCAGAAAAAACAATTCAAAGCAAACCAGCCAAAAGCAACCTCTTGACGTCTAAATACCCAAATTAAAAAACTGGTTGTCCCAAAAGCGAAGGTAAGGAGTAAATTAACTAAATACAGTGTTCTGCGTTGGAACATAAGCTTTTCATGAATGTTACTGATTTTTTCAACCTGACCAATACTTACTGCTCCCAAACCTGAATTTTGTGAGGCAATATCAACGACTCTGACTAAAATTTCATTACGTCCCTGATTTAATGACGTGGAAGGCAAAACCCAATAACGTGGCATATTCCAGCTACGTGATAAAGGTTTGACTAAAGATTTATCATGCCAAATCAATTCATTATTGCTATATACAATGCCTGCAATAATGATTCGGTCTATCAGTAAAGCTAAAGGGCGGTTTTCTTGGCCTTCAAGACATTGATATTCCCAGACAATACGATACCAAGCAGAACCTGAGTAGTCGGGCCAGCGTGTTTCCCAATTGTCAGGTAACTGAACATCCTGCCAGCCCTGTTTGGGAACTTTGGCTAAGTTTTCATCTGCTTTAACGACTTGAGTTGTTAAAAATTTTACAGTACATAGATTATGATGATGATTAAAATCAGTTTCTAATAATGTTTCGGCAAATAAATTTTGTGTAAAACTACAAGCTACACAGAAAATAAAAATGCAATGTAATACTAGTCGAGTATTCCAAGATTTCGAGCAGTGTCGATAGCTTTGGCTCTGTTGCATACCGCAAGTTTCCGATAAATATGTTTAATATGAGATTCAACTGTGTAGCGTGATAATGTCAGTTGATCCGCAATTTCTTTATTACTTAAACCTTGTGCGACAAGTTCTAATATTCCCAATTCTCGTTTTGAAAGGACATCATTATTATTTGTTAATTTTGAATCACTTAAACTTTTATTAACAGATTTTTTTTCATTAAATTGTAATTGTTTTAGAATTTTTTGAGCAATAAAAGGATCAATAGGGGCACCACCACGTAAAACACTACGTATGGATAATGAAACTTCCAAATTATCTCTTTCTTTCAAGACATAACCTGTAGCACCTGCACTTAATGCATTTAGAATTGAATCTTCTGTACTCCATGCTGAAATCACAAGAATAGTGATAGTTGGATCATAGTTTTTTAATGTTTCAATAAAATCAATACCACTGCCATCGGGGAGACCTAAATCCACAAGTGCAAATGATGCTGAATAACGTTCTAGCTGCATATTGGCCTGAGCCAAATTTTGCGCAAAATATAAATCTGATATCGAATAGCCAATATTGATCAATATATCCGTAAGTCTTTTTTGTATTAGAGGTTCATCTTCTACAATGATGACAGGGACAGGTAAACTTAACTCATTGTTCATGATGCAAAAACTCATCAATGTTTATTCTCACATTTTTTCAGGTATTGGCAGGTTTAGCTATACCTGATAATGGGTATTTTTACTTAAAAATGTAAGTTTTTCTAAAGGAATGTTGTGTTAAGACATTCTAATTATATGGATCTAATTGATAATTAAACATTGATATTATTAATTTGTGAGAAAAATTTAACAATTTTATGGTTTTTTTGATAGCAAACTTCACTATTTAAAAATTGCATACAATAAACGACAAAAACATTGGTTTATTCAACGTATTTTTTTAAGTTTTCATCATTTTTAAAGATGTGTATGTTAAAACAACATTTAGACAACTTTGACTTGAAAAAGTATTTATTTTATTGAATATTCAAGTTGTATTTTATTTATAAATAAATTTTACGCTTATTTGCAATTTTCACGTTTTTAAACTTGAAATTGGCTCATAAGCCATTTAAAACTGAAACAGTCATATAACAAGGATTAGATATGAAGTTGTATTATTCTCCAGGTGCATGTTCTTTAGCTGCCCATATTTTACTAAACGAAATTAATGTTGATTTTGATTTGGAACGTGTCAATTTAAAAACCCATAAGACAGAAAAAGGGGCAGATTATTACGAAATTAACCCAAAAGGATATGTCCCTGCTTTGGAGATTAATCCAGGTTTGGTTTTAACTGAAAATGTTGCTGTGCTTCCTTTCATCGCACAACATGATCCAAAGCAAGATTTAATTCCTCCATCAGGCTTAGGACGTGCCAAAGTGTTGGAATGGTTAGGTTATCTCAACTCTGAACTACATGATGAATATGCTGTTTTCTTTGTACCTACAGTTACAGAAGAAGAAAAACAAAGAGGTTATGAAACTATCGATAAAATGTTGCGCTATGTCGATGATTATCTAGGTGAATCTGAATATGATTATTTGGTAAATGATCGTTTTGGTCCAGCAGATGCTTACTTATTTGTACTGACAAATTGGTCGAATGTAATTCATCATGATCTTACACCATTCACCAATATTGTCGCTTTACGCAATAAAGTTGCTGAGCGTCAATCTGTGCAAATCGCAATGCGTGATGAAGGTTTGATTCCTTAATGGATAATGCTTAATTGCTAAAAATTGATGCAGAAGCTGAGTTAAAGTCTTGCTTTATTTCAACAGCATTTAGATTTTAGTATTGTTTAAAAATGGAGCGCTAAGCTCCATTTTTTATTGAATAAATAGTTTTGTATAAATATTTGTGGTTGTTGGAAAATAAACAATATTATTGATTTTTTAGCAATAATCTTTTGCTCAAACTTGCGTTTTTAACAATAAAAATAATCACTATAGTTGCGCCATTGATAAATAGAGTTAGATTTAAAATGAGTAACATCCTGATTGTAAATGGCGCTAAAACTTTCGCACATTCAAATGGTGAATTAAACGATACTTTGGCTGTACTTGCTGAGTCGGTTTTGTCTGATCTTGGTCACACCATTCAAGTAACTCGTGCTGACAGTGATTATGATGCTCAAGAAGAAGTGCAAAAATACCTATGGGCTGATGTTGTAATTTATCAAATGCCCGGCTGGTGGATGGGTGCGCCTTGGACTGTCAAAAAATATATTGATGATGTCTTCACTGAAGGGCATGGCAGTTTATATGCCAATGATGGTCGGACACGCTCAGATGCTGAGAAAAAATACGGTTCAGGTGGTTTGATCCATGGTAAAAAATATATGTTGTCTTTGACATGGAATGCACCGATGCAAGCCTTTGATGATCCTGAACAGTTTTTCCATGGTGTGGGAGTAGATGGTGTTTATTTGCCTTTTCATAAAGCTAACCAATTTTTAGGCATGCAAACTCTAGATACATTTATTGCTAATGATGTGATTAAACAACCCAATGTGCCTTTTTATGAAGATCAATATCGTGATCATCTGAAAAAGCTATTTTCTTAAACAATACTGCTTAAGCATTATATTGTTATTGAAAGATAAATATTTAAGTTGGAATATTCTATGTTAACGATTATCGCTGAAATCCGTGTGCATGAAGGACAGCAACATAAAACAAAAGTGATGCATGCTTTTGAAAAAATTACTCCCACCGTTTTGGCAGAACACGGCTGTCATGGCTATGAATTACTTGTAGACGCCGATCTTGATGTGAATTATCAAGCCAAAGATGCCAATGTCATTACGATGTTGGAGTATTGGGAGAGCATAGAACACTTAAATGCTCATATGCAGACTGCGCATATGCAAGCTTATCAAGCAGAAGTCAAAGATGCCGTTGTTGATGTGAAAATACGTATTTTAGAAAAAAGTCTGTTTAGTTAACAGCTTTTTATTTAATGCTTCTTTATTGAATAATCGTGATCAAGACGTACAACGTTTTTATACAGCCTCATTTGAGGCTGTATTTTTTATTCAAACTCATAGTATTCATTAAATTTTACTTGTTCTAAGCGGAGGGAGTAGGTTTTTTTTAGTTTGCTCCATTTTATGTCAATAGGCTGATTTCCTTCAGCAAACTCATTCCCACCCGAGGTATTTTTCACTTTTCCCGTGAGAAAGTTAATACTTTGTTCGGTGATTGCACCTGAAGCACGATGAAAATCATCATTATCATAACCAATCAGTTTAAATGCTTGGTTTTGATATCGAAAAGTATAAGTATGATTTGTGACATACCAAGAGCCACAACTGAGCCAATAGTGTAAAGCAATTTTAACTAAGCCATTTTTAATTTCCAATGGATCATTCTCACCCAATGGGTCCGCCAAGCAGGGTGAATCAATATCACCTTCACTCGGAAGTGAGGTGTTGGTTGCAATGAGCTGATAACCATTATTATTCTTAAATAAAATTAATAGTTTGCGTGGGTTGAGATTCAGTTTGGAACTGCCTAAATGATCATTACTGACGATATTTTTCGGGTCAGTGTCTTCAATAATTAAGGCTAAATCTGCAAGATGATCGTGATTTAAATCACCTTGTGCTTTTGCTAGAACTTTCCAGTTTTTGGCTATAAAGGATTGATAGTTAGCTTTAATATTAAAATCTGCCGAGACCAAACTTGAGCTGGCGGCTAAAATGCTGGAGAAAAGCAAATGTTTATAAATATTCATGGTTTTTCTCCGATGTATTGCATACTAAATTGGTGATTAAACTCATCACTAGCAAAAGAGATATTCTCTAAAGTATCGTTTGAAGTTGATTTTAATGTTTTCCAAATGACTTTTGCAGGTGTTTCAATTTCAGCAAAGATATTGGGGATAGTGGTGAGTTTGGCTTTACCTGTAAGAAAATTAAGACTGATTTGATCTTGCTTACCTGTTAATTTATCAAGTGAATAAGTATCAAATCCGACTAAGTGGAATTGCTTATTTTTGAGCTTAAAACCATAGGTGTGTATGAAACCATAGGTATTTGCACAGGAAGGTGAGGTGTTGAACTGTAAGTCTAAACGTTGATTCTTTATGGTCAAAGCAGATTCATCTAAAGCATCTTCGACACATTGTTCATTGGCACGATATGTCCAGTTTGGAATATTTCGAGCGAGTTTGAGTTGCAATTGCTGTTGAGGTTGCTGAGTTGATTGAAACAGCACTAAAAGCTTTCGTTGTTGTTGATTTTTATGTTTTGGTTGAATGATGAGTGCCGTGTCTTGTGCTCCGTCTTGATTAAGATCGCCATTGGCTTGAGATAGGATTTCCCAATCATTCGGAATAAATTTTTTTAAAGCAGAAGGTGTTTGATTTGCAACACAAATGGATGAGCAAATGGTTAAGAGAAAGACAGCGTTTATTCTTTTAAACATGACATATATCAGTGATCAAACTGTTTTATGATCCTAACATATTAAAAAACTTTCAAGAAATTCACTGCTAAAAGGATTCTGAAGAACATGCTATTTGAAAGGATTCCGAAGAATACGCTATTTGAAAGGATTCCGAAGAATCCCTGGTATAGCAGATCTAGGTCATGGCAATTATTTAAAGAAATAACCAGTTTCAGGTGAGCTTGCATTTGCCATACGTTTACGTGGCATACGACCCGCCAAATAGGCTTCTCGCCCAGCTTCAACTGCTTTTTTCATGGCAGATGCCATCAGTACTGGGTGTTGTGCAGCAGCAATTGCGGTATTCATCAGCACACCATCACAACCCAATTCCATTGCAATAGCAGCATCACTTGCGGTGCCGACACCTGCATCGACAAGCACTGGAACTTTGGCATTTTCTTTAATAATAGAAATGGTATGTGGATTTAAAATACCTAAGCCAGAACCAATTAAACTGCCTAAAGGCATAATGGCTACACAGCCCATGCTTTCTAGCTCTTGTGCAACAATAGGATCATCTGAGGTATAAACCATGACCTCAAAACCATCATCAATCAAAGTACGTGCTGCTGCCAAAGTCGCTGTTATATTTGGATAAAGGGTTTTCTCATCCCCTAAAACTTCAAGTTTAACCAAGTTATGACCATCTAATAACTCACGTGCTAACATACAGGTACGCACAGCACTATTGGCATCAAAACAACCCGCCGTATTTGGCAATATCGTATATTTCTCAGGTGGAATGACTGAGAGTAAATTCGGTTGATCAGGATTTTGCCCAATATTGACTCGACGGATCGCTACTGTCACGATTTCAGCACCACTAGCCTGAATAGCAGCATCAGTTTCTTGCATATCCTTATACTTACCAGTTCCCACCAGTAAGCGTGATTGAAAGGTACGAGAACCAATGATGAGAGGGGAATCTTGCATGAGAGAGCTCCGAATTAGCCGCCACCGACAGCTTGGATAATTTCAATACGATCTTGTTCAGAAATAGGGGTGTGTTGCAACTTACTTTTGGAAATGATCATTTCATTCATTTCGACAGCAAATCGTTTACCTTCTAATGAAAGTTCTTGAATAAGTTGCAAAAGATTTTGGCAATTGGTTTCTTGAGACTCACCATTTAAGAAAATTTGCATATAAATTCCATTCAATAGAGCAAATGATAATGTTTTTAAAATGTTTACTTTGCGTATTTGAAAGCATTCCACGCTAACATTAACCAACCTGCAATCATCAAAGCACCGCCTATAGGTGTAATTGCACCTAATCCACGAGGTAAGCCCAGTGCCATCACATAGAGTGAACCACAGAAAAAGATAATTCCAAACTGAATCAGCCAAAAACTGACTTTAATTGGGAGCTGTGGAATCACTTTACTCAGTATTGCCAAAGCCAAAAGTCCCAAAGCATGATAGAAAAAATAGTCTGTTGCGGTTTGCCACCATGCCAATTGCGCTTCGGTAGCTCTTGTTTTTAAACCATGTGCACCAAAAGCACCTAAGATGACTGCAATAGCTAAATTTAAGGCTGAAATTGCGATCCACATAAGCCAACCATCCGCATAAATTTGCGCACAACCATAACATAATTTCAAAGCTTGATTAAAGGACAAATCTTTACAGAATCAAACTTTGCGCAAAATAAAAGGGCATTTCGCCCTTTTATGAAAATCACTTCACACCTGAATTTAAAAAATTAATTAGATGACATCGCCACTTTAATTTTATCCATGGCATTTTTTTCTAACTGGCGAATACGTTCTGCGGATACATTATATTCAGCAGCAAGTTCATGTAGTGTTGACTTATCATCATCTAACCAACGACGTTGCAAAATATTACGCGAACGGTCATCGAGTTGCTCCATCGCATCATGTAGAGCAGAAGTACTTTGGTTTTCATAGTCTTCTTCTTCAATTAAGCGTGCTGGATCATAACGGTTATCTTCTAAATAAAGTGCAGGTGCAACATGAGTTGAGCCCTCGTCGTCGTCGTCACCTTGCGCTTCAAAAGCAGCATCGTAGGCCGTTAAACGACCTTCCATTTCTAAAACTTGTTCGGGAGTAACATTTAAATCATTGGCAATCGATTTTGCTTCTTCGAGCGTTAATTTCTTACTTGATTTTTTAAGGCTACGTAAGTTAAAAAATAATTTGCGTTGCGCTTTGGTGGTTGCGATTTTGACAATACGCCAGTTTCGAATCACATATTCGTGAATCTCAGCTTTAATCCAATGCACGGCAAAGGACACTAAACGTACCCCCATGTTTGGATCAAAACGTTTAACGGCTTTCATTAATCCTAAGTTACCTTCTTGGATTAAGTCCCCTTGAGGCAAACCATAACCTGCATAGCTACGAGCGATATGAACTACAAAACGTAAGTGAGACATCACTAACATTTTTGCAGCATCTAAATCTTGATCATAATAATAACGATCAGCTAACTCTTTTTCTTGTTCAGCCGTCAAAATTGGAATCTGATTTACAGTGCTAATATAAGCACCAAGATTTACACCAGGCGCAGACAAGGACAGGGGCATCAATTGATTGCTGCTGTCACTCATGTGTTCTCCTTATAGGAATTACGT
The DNA here is from genome assembly GCF_003611475.1 of Acinetobacter rongchengensis. Lineage (GTDB taxonomy): Bacteria > Pseudomonadota > Gammaproteobacteria > Pseudomonadales > Moraxellaceae > Acinetobacter > Acinetobacter rongchengensis. The sequence continues at coordinate 59,069 of NZ_RAXT01000012.1, forward strand.
TCTAATACAGATGTATTCATCTTAATTCGAATATCATACATAAGTAAGGAAATTTGGGTATAGAAATGTAAAATTTTATGCAAAATTGCTAAAATAAATTTTAATTGAAAATAATTAAGATTCAATTAAGTAATGATATTCAGTTGCAGATGGCTGCGTGAATTGACACGACAAGTGGTTGATTGTGCAATAACGAGTAATATCAATTTCACTATGCGGGTCTGATGACTTAAGTAAAAATATTTGATGTGGTTCAGCCGTTTTTAATGCACGTTTCAACATCAGTAAAGGCATGGGACAAGGTTTACCTATACTATTTATTTCTATAGGCACGTTAGCCGAAGCATTGGTCATCTTTATTTAGAAACGAAATATGATTGATAGTGAAACTAGTGTAGCAAAAAATCATAAAACGACCCAATAGATTTGTCATATTACTGATTCATTTGAGCTAAAAAAACATGCGGTTTAAAAATTAATCAAAAAATAGGGCATATTTATCTAAAAAAATTCTATTAATTGTCATAAACCCATGTTAAGCTCGTTGCGTATTTAGGATTTATCAGAAACAATTGTTGTTTTAGACCCTATTACAAATGGATGTAACCGGGATTTTGTTAATAGTTTTACAGAATGATTACAAGCTTTGAAATTACAAAATATTTTAAAACTTTGTTTGCTCTGCTGTTTGCAACACCGGGTGGTCCCTTTTTCTTAATAACTGAGGATTAACTTATGACAGCTCGTGAACAAGGCGTAGTTAAATGGTTCAACGACACTAAAGGCTTCGGCTTTATCCAACGCGCAGGCGGTGATGACGTATTCGTTCATTTCCGTGCTATTCAAGGTGACGGCCACCGTTCACTTCGTGACGGTCAACGCGTTGAATTCAGTGTTGTTCAAGGTCAAAAAGGTTTTCAAGCTGAAGAAGTTCAGCCTTTAGACTAATCTTAAATTTTAAAAATTTAAGTGGCGCTCCAATTTTTGATAAATTGGGGCGTTTTTTGTTTATAATGGTCGCAATTTAAAGTGCCTACAGTTAGAGCTCCTATTTATGTCATCAGGTTTCGAAACCCTTAATTTACATCCGCAACTTAAACAAGCGATTGATGCTTTAGGGTTTAAAGAAATGACCCCGATTCAGCAAAAAGTGTTGAAATATACTTTAGCTGGTCATGATGCAATTGGACGTGCCCAAACAGGCACGGGTAAGACTGCTGCATTTCTTGTGAGTATTATCAATGATTTGCTCAACAATCCAATAAAAGAACAACGGTTTCGTGGTGAGCCACGTGCTCTGATTCTCGCACCAACGCGTGAGCTTGCCATTCAAATTGAAAACGATGCCAAAGATTTGGTGAAATATAGTAATTTGAATGTTGTAACACTGGTTGGTGGTGTAGATTTCGATAAACAGAAGAAACAGCTCAATCAAAATTTCGTCGATATTATGGTGGCAACACCAGGTCGTTTAATTGACTTTACTGAACAAAAAGAAGTTTGGTTGGATCAAATTGAATTTTTGGTGATTGATGAAGCTGACCGATTATTGGATATGGGCTTCATTCCATCGGTAAAGCGCATTGTGCGCTTTTCTCCACGCAAAGAACAACGTCAAACCTTAATGTTCTCAGCAACATTTAGTTATGATGTTTTAAATCTTGCACAGCAGTGGTTATTTGAACCAGTTACGGTTGAAATTGAACCTGAAAAGAAAACCAATACTGATGTAGAACAACGTGTCTATGTGGTTGAAAAGAAAGATAAGTATAAGTTATTGCGTCAGATTCTGGCGGATGAACCGATTGAAAAGGTCATGATTTTCGCAAATCGTCGTGACCAAGTACGTAAATTATATGATCATTTAAAAGCGGATGGTTATAAAGTGGTTATGCTTTCGGGTGAAATCGCACAAGATAAACGTTTGAAAATGTTAGATCAATTTAAAAATGGTCAGCACAATATTATGATTGCAACCGATGTTGCTGGTCGTGGGATCCATGTGGATGGTGTGTCGCATGTCGTGAATTTCACCTTACCTGAACAATCAGATGATTATGTACATCGTATTGGTCGTACTGGTCGTGCAGGTACACAAGGGGTGAGTATTAGTTTCTTATCTGAAGATGATGCTTTCTATTTACCAGAAATTGAAAAAGCAATTGGTCAAAAGTTGCCTTTAACTCGCTTGGATGGTTATTGTTAAATTTTATATGATCCAAATGATTTAACAAAATCCCCTTTAGAAGGGGATTTTGTTTTTAAGGTGAATTCAAAACAAATTCAAAGAATTAATTCGCTTTGCAGCTAAACGTTAATGTTGTTTGGTAGTCGGTATCTTTTTCTATACCATTACTTTTACCTATCACTGAGCCGAGTACGCCTGCCGCAGCTGTAATCATTTTTCCAGTTTCTTCATCAACTACACCTTTTAAGGCGCCGTTATATTCTGTTTTTTCATTGTTGACTACAGGCGTCGCCTTTTTGCCACAGGTATTATTGGCAGCAACAATCGCATTATTTTTGGCAATAATTTGAGTTTTACCCAAACCAGTCACTTCATATTGATTATCTGCTTTTTGGATTGCTAAAGTTTGTGTTGGATTTGAGGCACAAGCCGTTAAAAACAATGCTGTAGTAGATAGTGCTAGAATTGCTGTTAATTTTTTCATATTCATTCTCAAACTCAATTAAAAACGCCATTAAAAGAAATAGCTTAAGTGATGATTGGAACATATACATTCAGCTAAATATTGAAAATCATGTATAAAATTTGCTTTTTTATATTGTTTCAATGTGAAAAAACATACGAGAGAACGAAGTAAACCTCGGCTGAGATAGCGTAATGATTTTAGATTATGCTAATCTTGTGCATGAATAAAACGGAATGGGTTATAGAAGGTTAATGTCAGATTCGAACTTTAAAGCAGTGCATGACAATATCCATCAACGTCAATCAATTGGGCAATTAATTGAACCTGCACCCACACATGAGCAACTGAATATTGCATTTAAGGCAGCTTTGGCTGCACCTGATCATCATCGGCTAAAACCAACGCAATTTATTGTGATTGAAGGCGAGCAACGTGTTGCTTTTGGTGAGCTTTTGACAAATGCTGTTGCTGATTTAGGTGAATTGGATGCTACACAAATTGATCGTGTGAAAAACCATCCTTTCCGCGCGCCCTTGTTGGTACTTGCTGTCACTAAATTTCAAGATCATCCAAAAGTTCCGTTTTTTGAACAGACTTTAAGTTCTGGTGCTGCAATTGAAAACTTTTTACTATCATTACAAGCGCAAGGTTTTTCAACCATGTGGCGTAGTGGGGCTGTGGTGGAATCTAAATTATTAAAATCAGCATTTGGACTGGCTGAGCGAGATCTGATTTCTGGCATTATTTACGTCGGTACAGCAGCTAAAGAAATAGCACCACGTTCTGAAATTGATATAAAACAGTATGTTGAATTTTGGCGTGTGTAAATAAGCACGCTCTATACATCGAAAGTAATATTTTAAAAAGCTATTTTAAAAAGTTGAATCCTTGGGATAACAATAATGTCAGATTTACAATTTAAAGATTTGGTTGAGCCTATCGCGGTTGATCACAAAACAGCGTTAAGAGTAACTGTCTTAGGTGGTGGTAGTTTCGGGACGGCAATGGCAAATACAGCTGTACGAAATGGTTGCGATACCATGATTTGGATTCGTGATGAAGCAATTGCTGCTGAAATCAATACAACGCATGTTAATAAGCGCTATTTACCTGATTTTCAATTAGAAACAGCTTTACGGGCCGAATCTAATTTAGAAAAAGCAGTTTGTGATCGTGACATTATTTTCGTGGCAATTCCGAGTCACTCATTTCGAGATGTTTTACGTCAAATTAAACCGTTTATTACGGCTCAAGCTGTGATTTCTTTAACCAAAGGAATCGAGGCTAAAACATTTAGCTTTATGAGCGATATTATCCGTGAAGAATTACCTGAAGTGCCATATGGTGTACTTTCTGGGCCAAATCTAGCCAAAGAGATTGTTGCTGGTCAACCTGCTGGAACAGTAATTGCCAGTGAGTCTGAATTGGTTCGTTATGCAGTTCAGCAAGCTTTACATAGTGCATTATTCCGTGTTTTTGCAAGTGATGATGTACATGGTGTTGAGTTGGGTGGGGCATTGAAAAATATTTATGCCGTTGCAATGGGGATAGCGGCAGCTTATAACGTGGGTGAAAATACCAAAAGTATGATTTTAACCCGTGCTTTGGCTGAAATGAGCCGTTTCGCAGTAAAACTAGGGGCAAATCCATTGACCTTTTTAGGTTTATCTGGGGTTGGGGATTTGTTCGCAACGTGTAATAGTCCGTTGAGTCGTAATTATCAAGTTGGTTTTGCTTTGGGTTCAGGGAAGACATTGGAACAAGCCACAACTGAACTTGGACAGACCGCAGAAGGGATCAATACCATTGTGCAGGTGAATGCACGTGCCAAAGAACTGGATGTGTATATGCCAATTACAACTGCATTGTATGAAGTCATTTTTGAAGGTGCGCCACCGTTAAATATTGCTGTGTCTTTAATGAAAAATGGACATCGTAGTGATGTAGAGTTTGTATTGCCGCATAATGAAGTGTGAGTCGTATAAAAAGCAGACAGTATTTGGAATGATAACGATGGATTTGTCATAAAGCATGGTTATAATCAGTGCGATATAAAATAGGGAAATCTTATGCAACTGACCTTAGTTCGTCATGGTGAAGCAGCAGCGCCAATTAATGGTGTGGATAGTAAACGCCCTTTGACGGAACGTGGACATTTACAAGCACAGCAAACAGCTGAATTTATAAAAAATAATGTTCAACCTGATGTGTTTGTCGTGAGTACTTTACTGAGAGCGCAAGAAACTTTGGCACATGTACAAAAGTATTTTGCAGATGTCCCAGTGTTGATTTGTGATAAAATAAAACCTGATGATGATGCAAAACTTGCGATTGAGTGGTTGTCACAACTTCCATTTGAAAGTATTGTGGTGGTGTGTCATATGAATGTTGTTGCGCATATTGCAGAGCAATTAACACATGAACATTTTCATCCTTTTGCTTTGGCAGAAGCACGATTGTATGAACAAAGCGTGATTGCTGATGGGCTTTCAACACAAACCAAAGCCTTTATTCCAACTGTATAAAAGCATAAACACAATAAATGAACGGCAGAATACGATAGATGTTGTACTTATGGATGCCTGAGGCCAATGGGGTTTGGCAGTGGTCTAGAGGGGATGATTGGACTAAATCTTCGAGTCTGGAACAATTAATTCAAGATATTAAACTTTACCAAGGTGAAGAAGCGGTTGTTTTCTTCCCGAGTCGTGAAGTGCAAATTCTTCAGCAGAAATTTAATAAAACTCAATATAAACAGTTGGGTGTAGATGGTCTTAAATATTTACTAGAAGAATATGTGATTGTACCGATAGACCAGATGAAGGTGTTTTCACATTTTCAACAGCCTGACCAAGTTTCTGTACTTGGCATTAACCAATATACAGTAACGACGATGCAGCATTCACTGTCGTTAATTCCTGTTAAAATTGTGTCGTTATTACCCGATTTTTTAATTTTGCCAATACCTGAACATGGGCAAAGCATCCTCGCCAATATCAATGGTCAGTTATTGGTGCGTGAAAATGAATTTTTAGGTAATTCGATTGATGATTTTGGTTTATATCTTGATTTTGCAGATCAAAACAAGATTTATAAATACAGTGAATTAACCAATGAGCAAGCGATGAGTCTATTTGCAGTAGCGACAACGGATCGTCGAGAAGCATTTAATTATCAGTTTGTTGAAATTAAAAAGCCGAAACAACATCCTTATAATGTGCTGCCTAAAGCTAAGCAGGAAAGTGCGGGTGTTTCACGTTATTGGCAAGCATGTGCAATCGTATTGATTGCACTGATTGTCACGCAGCTGAGTTATGATGCGCTACGTTGGTTTAAACTGAAAAAACTAGCGGATCAAACAGCCTTAATTGCGGTTGACCAATATAAAAAATGGTTTCCAAATGAACAGCGAATCACGGAAGAATCTGTTGAGCGACAGTTTAAAAATAAATTGGCATTGAGTCAGGCTGCAAATACGCAGGCTTTACAATTGCTGAGTCGTGTCGGCCCAATTTTGATGCAGCATCAAATTATTGCTAATCGTGTTAATTATGACAATGCGATTTTGAGTATGGACTTGCTTGCAAAATCTTCAGATGCGCTACAAGTTTTGGTTAAGCAGTTGAATGAACAAGGCTTTAAAGCTGAATTGGGGAGTGTGCAAACTCAAGGTTCAAGTGTTGTCGGTTTGGTGAAAATACAATAATGAAAACAATTGAAAATGTACAAAATCGCTTAGGTGCATGGTCTGAAAAAATTTCTGATCATTTAGATAAAATGTCTCCGCGTGAAAAAGTAATGGTAATTTTTACCACAGTTTTCGTTATTGTCGTGGCTGTGGGTTCTGCTTTGTGGTTTATGCATAAAGCTGCTGAGAAACAACAAGTTCGATTAAATGAAATGAAAGATCTCGTGGTGTGGATGCAAAGTAATGTTGTCACCATGAAGCCTACAGATGATTTGGCGCTGACCACATCGGACAAAATACAACGAGTTGCACAACAACAAGGGCTTTCTGTTGCATCACAACAGGTCGGTGAGCAATTGCAAATTGTAGCTCAACATCAGAATTATGCAGTTTTAGCTAATTTTTTAACACAACTTGCGCAAATGGGGGTTAGTGTTGAAAAGCTAGAGTTGTTGAAAGAAGGTGCTCAGATTAAATTAACAGCGACAGTACAATAAGCATTGAAAATAAACCTGCTTCAAGCATAGCCTTTTCAAGCGACTGTGCCTATAATGTGGCAACTTAAAAAGCAGTAGACTTTTATAGATATGTTGTATTCACTTGCCCGCCCGTTGTTATTTTCTTTAGCACCAGAGCGTGCACATGAACTCACCTTATCCATGCTTAAATCTGCCCATAAAATGGGTGCGATACGCCAGCCTGTTATTGCAAAACCAGTAACATGTATGGGGATCGAGTTTCCAAATCCTGTTGGTTTGGCAGCAGGTTTGGATAAAAATGGTGCATATATTGATGCTTTAGCTGCTTTGGGTTTTGGTTTTATCGAAATCGGTACAATTACACCAAAACCACAAGAGGGCAATCCTAAGCCTAGACTGTTTCGTATTCCTCAAGCAAAAGCCATTATTAACCGTATGGGATTTAATAATGATGGTGTAGATCAATTGGTTGAGAATGTTAAAGCTTCAAAATTTAAAGGCATTTTAGGTATAAATATTGGGAAAAATGCGACAACAGCAGTTGAAGATGCAGTTTCTGATTATTTAATCTGCTTGGAAAAAGTATATAATTACGCTTCTTATATCACAGTCAATATTTCTTCACCGAATACCAAAAATTTACGCTCATTACAAAGCGGCCATGCTTTAACTGAATTGTTAGAAACCTTAAAGAAACGCCAACTGGAGCTTGCTGAAGAACATCAGCATTATGTGCCATTGGTGTTAAAAGTTGCTCCTGACCTTGAGCAATCAGATATTCAATTTATTGCATCTCAGCTCATACAGTTTAAAATTGATGGACTAATCGTCACCAATACAACGTTGTCTCGTGAAGGTGTTGAAGGCTTAGCCTTTGGTGATGAGGCGGGTGGTTTGTCTGGTGCGCCAGTCTTTGAGAAAAGTACAGCGTGTTTGGCTGAGTTTTCAAAACAGTTAAAAGGTGAAGTACCACTTATCGGTGTCGGTGGAATTCTAGCGGGTGAACAAGCTGTTGCAAAACAGCAAGCAGGCGCAACTTTAGTTCAGATTTATAGTGGTATGATCTATACAGGTCCTACTTTAATTCAAGATTGTGTAAATGCTATGACATAAAAACATGAACACCTTAGACATTATCTTACTGATTATCTTGCTCATTGGAGGGCTAAACGGTTTGCGACAAGGATTCGTTAAAGCCTTTGCGAACTTGATAGGATGGATATTTGCACTGATTGTTGGTGCGAAATATGCGAATATCATTGCGCCTTCCATGTCTGCGCTCAGTCAAGATCCTGTCGTGCAAAAAATTGCAGCATTTGCATTTATTGTCTTGGTGATTATTGTTCTAACATGGCTTGTAACAGCATTACTCAACTCAATTTTGAAAACCTTAAAACTTGGCCCCGTCAATCGTTTAGCAGGAAGTGCATTAGGCACCTTGAAAGGTTTGTTTATCGTCCTCATAACAATGCAGGGAATAGGGCCTTGGGTTGAAAGCTCTCCAACGTGGAAACAATCCAAAGTTATCCAAAGTTTATTGCCATTTGCGCCTTTAGCATCTGAAATTTCTAAAGATGCGGCCAATGAAGCATTGCATCATATACATTCAGAAGATCGTCCTGATGATACTTCTATGGGTGATTCTGATTCATCATCAAATTCAAAAAATGATGATCAATCAGCACATTCAACAAAGAATCCGTTTTATTAGTCCTAGCTGGTCTGCGAGGTAGTTATGTGTGGAGTCGTTGGTATAGCCGGTAAATCACCTGTGAACCAAATGTTATTTGATGCTTTAACGATGTTACAACATCGTGGGCAAGATGCAGCTGGGATCGTGACTTGCCACAATGGGCGGCTGTTTTTGAGAAAAGACAATGGTATGGTACGTGATGTATTCCATACTCGTCATATGCGTGCTTTGTTAGGTAATTATGGTATTGGTCATGTGCGCTATCCTACTGCTGGATCGTCAAGCAGTGCTGAAGCACAACCATTTTATGTAAACTCCCCTTATGGGATCACGCTAGCGCATAATGGTAACTTGACCAATGCTGCTGAGATTCATGATGATTTATTCAAAACTGACTTGCGTCATATGAATACTGACTCTGACTCAGAAGTATTGTTAAATGTTTTTGCACATGAGTTGCAAAAATCTGCATCGTTAACGCCTACACCTGAAGATATTTTTCATACAGTAAAACGTGTACATGAGCGTTGTAAAGGTGCTTATGGTGTGGTTGCTATGATCACTGGACATGGTTTAGTGGGTTTTCGTGATCCGAATGGTATTCGCCCACTGATTTACGGTTCACGCATCACTGAAAATGGTGAGAAAGAATATGTTATTGCTTCTGAGTCTGTAGCGATCACGGCTTTAGGTTTTAAAGTTGAGCGTGATATTGCACCAGGCGAAGCAGTCTTTATTGATGCAAAGGGTAATTTCTTTTCGCAACAATGTGCTGAAAATCCTCGTTACCGTCCATGTATTTTTGAATACGTTTATTTTGCACGCCCAGATGCAACGATTGATGGAATATCTGTATACAAAGCACGTCTGAAAATGGGCGAAACTTTGGCACATAAAATCCTTCGTGAATGGGGTGAGCAGCATGATATTGATGTTGTGATTCCAATTCCAGACACCAGTCGTACCTCAGCTTTAGAGTTGGCCAATATTCTCGGCGTTAAATTCCGCGAAGGCTTTATGAAGAACCGTTATATCGGTCGTACCTTCATTATGCCAGGTCAGCAGCAACGTAAAAAATCAGTACGTCAAAAATTAAACCCAGTTGAACTTGAGTTTAAAGATAAGAATGTTTTATTGGTGGATGATTCAATTGTACGTGGTACCACGTGTAATGAAATCATTCAAATGGCACGTGATGCAGGTGCTAAAAAAGTGTATTTTGCTTCAGCTGCGCCAATGGTGAAATATCCAAACGTGTATGGTATTGATATGCCAGCAAAAGCTGAGTTGATTGCATCACACCGTACCGTAGATGAAATTCAAGAAATTATTGGTGCAGATCGTTTAATTTTCCAAGATTTGGATGATCTTATTGCTGCGGTACGCACCAAGAAGATCCCTGAAGTACAGGATTTTGATTGTTCTGTATTTGATGGTATTTATGTGACGGGTGATATTGATGAGCAATATTTAACAGACCTTGAACAAAGCCGAAGTGATACTGCGAAAAAACAAAAAGATGGTTATATCGATGTCAATATCGATGCTGCATCTGTTGATTTAAGCGGTATTAAAGAAGAGATGTAATTGAATGATTCAACAAGCTAAAGTGTGTTTTACGCATGCTTTAGTTTGGTCTGAATAAAAAGCATTTTGAAAAAGCGGGTATTTCCTGCTTTTTTCATTTATGATTGTTTAACAATGTAATGAGGAAATTTACATTGAAAGATGTCAATCATTATTTGATTAAAAATAAGAACATGTTATGGACTGCAAGCATTTGCTTCATGGCGGTCATTTTGGCGATTTTTATACTCAATACCGTTCTGGGTTTATTGATTAATTACTTCGAACCTGAGCAATCTATCTTTTGGCATAATTTAAGCCCTTTTTTTGTTGGGTTATTGGTGATTGTAATTGGCTGGTCAATCGCTTATGAGTTCTACGTGTTTCGTTCAGGTGGGCATTCTCTAGCAAAGCAATTAAGAGCACGACGTTTAAGTCAAATTGAAAGTACGCCAGAAGAAAGCGTAGCATTAAAATTAGCGGATAAACTGGCGAAGACTTTTGAAATTGAACCACCAACACTTTATGTGCTTCCTGATGAGGTCGGTGTCAATGCACTTACAGCAGGTTTTCATCCACGCGATACGGTTATTATTTTGACTTGGGGTGCATTACAAAATTTAGATGAATTAGAGCTTTACGGATTGTTGGGGCATGAGTTTAATCAAATTTTATCTGGTGAAGCCAAAGAAAATACTCGACTAAAAATTTTATATAGTGGCTTAACCACTTTTAGTCAGTTAGGAAGTAAGATTGCCAAGCAAGGTTATAATCGTTATTCCAATCGTACACAGCATAAATTTGAAACCAGTTTTGTTGCTGTTGGTGGTGTAATTTGGTTAATCGGAAGTATGGGAATCTTGGTTAATCGTTTAACTAAATATTTTATCCTCGGTGGGCGTACTTTTTATAACGATTATAAAACCAAAAGATTGCTGCTCAATAATGCCAATGTGCAAACTTTATTGCGTATTTATGTGCACCATGCGGGTTCACAAATTCATAGTGAATATTCGGAAGCGATTGCGCATATGTGTTTTGCCAATTCACTCAGTCCCCAAAGTTGGTTGAATATTCATCCGAGTATTGAAGACAGAATTTATGAGTTAAATCCGACATTATTACAAGATTTACAACTGGAAAATTTAAAGAAGTTACGTAATCAGCCTTTATTTAGTTTATTGCGCCCTTTAGAGGAGTCGAGTGGTGAAGTGTATAATCCGTGGGTTTCTCCGCAGCCTTTGCCACTATTGCGTTTATCACCGATTAGTTTTGCATTAAATGATGCGATTAAGCCATTAAATCCTGAAGTGCGTCGGCAAATTGAGCGTCCTGATTTAATCCAGAGAGCGATGCAGACAGCAACAGGCTCTAGAGAAGTGATGGTAGCGATTTTAATGATTCGTCAATATCGTGAATTTATCCCATCTAATGCAGAAGTGAGTCGTGCAATTGTCGATTCATTGTTAAATATTGATGGTCGGTTTCATATTCAGATTTTTCATGATGCTTGTGAAAATTTAGGCAATATGCCTGCGACGAGTGCTAGGCAGTTTGTGACTAAGCTTGCCAAGATTATTCAAGAAGATGGGGAAATTGGGCTACTCGATGCATTATTAATTGAACGTGTGAAATCAGAGCTACAGTTGCTACCGATGCATACGCCATCATCACTAGAAACAGTGAAACCACAAATTGTACGTTTAATTGATGCATTATTACATGTCCAGCAAATCAACAGTGCAAATCAGCTTGAAGTGCGTTATCAAATTCTAGAGCGTGTATTGTCAAAGACAGAAGTAGAATTATTTGAAGAAATTTCAGATGAACCTATAGATTTAGGTGAGATTTTGAATGATATTGCAGGGCTTTTATTACGTGATCGTTTAAGTATTTTAGGCGTGGCAGAAATTTGTTTATGGAATGATCGTATTATCACTCAAGATGAATTGGATGTTTTAGAGTTATTGTACTGGCGTTTTGGTTTTACGACAGCTGAAATTGTCGATCAAATGCATAAGAAAAATAGCGTGATGATTATGTGATTGATTTATTCCTCTACATCTATGCATAAATTTAAAGCATTTGGCTATTTTCTTGTTGGAAGCTCAGCAAAACTGTGAAAAGATCGTTAAAATATTGGCTGAAATCGAATATATTGAATCCGTGATGAGTGTGAATTTGCAAGAACATCAGCGCAGTCTAATGGCTGCCATGGGAATCGACCTATGGATCCCACGGTCTGATGTGCAAACACGTCCGTATCAAAATAATATATATCGTGATATTGCTCCTGAGATTTCTTCTTTCGAGCAAGGTGTTGTTGAGTTTGATTTATCTCATATTCAGCACAATCAAACGACTCAACAGCCGACCAGACAAGATTCAATCCATGCAGATAAAACCAGCATCATAGAACATACTGAAGTTGCTTTATTGAAGAGCAATATTCAAATTACACAACAAAATGAGACTTCCAGCCTAGCCCAGATTCCTAAAAAAATTGATGATCAAACAGAGCCTTCGATTCAATTAGCACCATTCGAAATACAAGCATTTTGTATTACAAGTTGTGTGATTGTTGTGAATTGTACCCAACTCACAGCAGATCAACTTAAACTGTGGCTAAATATTCAACACGCAGTTGTTGGGCAATATTATGAATTGAAGTGGCCATTTCCAATCTTGCAACTGCAAGATGGAAAAGGGGCCAATATTTATATTCAAGGTTTTATTGATGCTTTGAAAAATGAACGTCAAGTGATTTGCCTTGGGCAACTTCCTCATGTACAAGCTACAGATATGATTCAATTGGCAAGTTTGCAAGAGATGATTGATCAGCCTGTTTTAAAACGTCGCTTATGGCAATTTATGCAAAATAGAGTGGATTAAGGATTTAAGGCTAAGGCTATTCAGAAGCCTGTATTTTAAAAGTGATAGAGAAGGGATATGCGTAAAAAAGTTATTGTATTTAGTCAATTTGATCAAGAAATTCAAGCACGTTTAGCATCCCGTTATCAAGTGGTGGTATTAAATCCTAAGGCGGGTGATATTAACCAACAGATTCGCCAAGAGGTTATAGATGCTGATGCAATGATAGGTGCGGGACGTTTATTGAATGAATCTAATCTTGAACCTGCACAAAAACTTAAAATTATTTCATCGGTTAGTGTGGGCTATGACAATTATGATGTTCAATATTTAAATCAAAAGAAAATTTGGCTATCGAATACACCTCATGTTTTAACAGAATCGACAGCGGATTTAGCATTTACATTGCTCATGAGTGCTGCTAGAAAAGTAGCGTCTTTAGATCAATGGACTAAACAGGGTGAGTGGAAGCGTACGGTTGGAACTGCTCAGTTTGGTCAGGATGTTTTTGGTAAAACTTTAGGGGTTATTGGTTTAGGAAATATTGGCGCAGCAATTGCTCGGCGTGGTTTTTATGGTTTTAATATGAATATTATTTACCATAATCGCCGTGAAAAATTAGACATTGCGCAACCACTCAATGCACAATATAAAAGTTTGGAAGAACTGCTGCAACAGTCTGATTTTGTTGTGGTTGCTGTGGATTTAAATCAGGATTCTCAGGCTCTAATGGGTAAAAAAGAATTTGCGCTCATGCAAAAACATGCAGTCTTTATCAATATTGCACGTGGTTCAGTGGTCGATGAGCAAGCATTGATTGAAGCTTTACAACAAAAGCAAATTTTTGCAGCAGGTTTAGATGTTTACCAACGAGAACCTTTGCAAGAGTCTCCATTATTTCAACTCGATAATGTTGTGACATTGCCGCATATTGGTTCAGCGACAGCTGAAACAAGAAAGAAAATGGCTGAATTGGCTTACCAAAATTTGATTGATGCTTTGGAAGATCGCACCCCGCGATATTTGGTCAATTCAAATTTTAATTGATGCTAAATTTGGTTAAAACAATATAACACTTCATTGCAAATTTGTTCCAAATTCAATGTTATATTCGATGTGTTAACCATGATTGAGCATTCCTTTGAAGAAGACTTTACTTAGCCTGTGCCTTTGTTTAAGCAGTTCGTTAAGCTTAGCTGATGACTTTTCCTTTGGTTCGAGCACTTCGCAACAAACTGAAGTGCCTGAAATTGGAAGTGGTATAGGTTTTATTGATCAACAAAAAGAAAAAATGATTGGTGAGAAAGTTTATCGTCAAGTGCAACATCAACTCCCAATTTTGCAAGATCCGTGGTTAGAAGATCAGTTTATGATGGTTTTCTCTAAAATCCTTAGTCAAACCCAACTTGGGCAACCGATTGGTTTAGTTATTGTCAAAGACCCACAAATTAATGCATTTGCAGTACCTGGTGGTTTATTTGCACTCAATACAGGTATGGTGACTTCTTCTAAAACAATGGATGAGGTTGCAGGGGTGATGGGGCATGAAATTGCGCATGTTACACAACGTCATTACAGTCGTTCGCAAGAGGACTTTAAAGGGCAAAGCTTGCTTGCATTGGCAGGTATTATTGCTGGGGCTGTGATTGCTTCAAAGGCGGATGGTGATGTCGGTGGGGCAGTGATGATGGGAACACAAGCTGCATTGATGGGGAAGCAACTGAGCTATAGCCGTAATCAAGAGCGTGAAGCTGATCGTATTGGTATGCAGTTTATGTATGGAGCAGGCTATAACCCTGAAAGCATGGCAGATTTTTTTGAAACAATGCATCGTTCTACAAGCCGTTTAAGTTTTCTGCCTGATTTTTGGTTAACCCATCCACTGACTACAGAACGTATGAGTGAAGCAAGATTACGTGCAAATCAATTCCCTCGAGTGCCGTATAGTCACGATCAGCAGGAATTTGAAACCATCAAATGGTATACCGCTGTGGTATCAGATCAAACCAATGAGCGAGAGTTGCAGGTTTTAGCACAGCGAAATTATTTTGCGGGAATATTGGCTTTAAGTGAGTTTTATTTAAAACAGGGTGATTATAACAATGCACAAATTCAACTTAATTTAGCTAAAAAGATTAATGCGGAACATGCTCTAACGACATTGATACAAACTGATATTTATCTGGGGCAGAATAAAGTCAATGAAGCATATCAAACCATTATATCCAAACAAAGAGTTACCCCTGAAAATCGTGCACTCAGTTATAAATTGGCTGAAGTATATATTCGTCAAAATAAACCCAAAGAAGCAGAGCAATTGGTGAATCGTTTTATTTTTAAAAATGATCGTGATATCACTGGATGGCAATTGTTACAGCAAGCTGCCAATTTGGATAAAACCAATCCAATGCGAACAGTGAATGTATTGCGTAATCGAGCTGAAGTTCAATATTGGTCAGGAGATGAAGAAAATGCGATTAAGTCTTTATTGCATGCGCAACGTTTGGCTAAAGACAACAATGCAATGAGTGCTAAGATAGATGTTCGATTAAAAACGATGCAACAAGAACGTCGGTTAAAAATATAAGTGTCTTTATCTGTAATATTGAGCAATTAAACAAATTTAACTGTTTATTTTGAAATTAAAAAGTTAGAATTTATGCGATATATTTGTTGAATGTAATTGATTAAAAATGAAAAAAATCTTTGTGGCAATGGTATTGGTTTTCTCTTCAAGTCAAATAATGGCAGGTGTGTCTGAACGTTATGTACGTGATGTAGAAAGAATTTCAAACCAATACAATGCAGACATGAAGTTTTTTTTACGTAGTTTGGATCCGCAAACCAATCAATTTAGTCCACTACAGCAGTCTCAATTTTGTGGAATGATCCAAAAATATGTGGATGATATGTATAAAACCACAGATGCAAATCGTGCAGATTTACCACCCTCTCTCATGTCTGTGACTAAGCAAAATATTATTGATAAAGTCATGGTTTCACCTGAAATGCAGATTCTTAAAAAATATAATATTCAGTGTAATCTGCACTAAAAGCAAAATCATAAATGTATGACCCTATGGATTTAACACAATTTCAAATTGAAAATGAACAGATAGTGCTCAGTATTGTTCAAGAATCTGATGCTAAAGATATTTATATCGCAATAAAACAAACATTACATGATTTGCGTAAATTCCCTGCCAGTCTGCCTTGGGCTTTGGATGAGCCTGATTTAGAAGCATCAAAGGCTTTTTGTCGTTCAAGAATTGCTGCATTATTAACGAATGAGAATTTTGTATTCACAATCCGTTTAAAAGAAAATAATGCCTTTATTGGTGTAATTGATATTCATAAAATAAATTGGGGTGAAAATACAGCCTCTGTCGGTTTTTGGGGGAGTGCTCATTTTCAAGGGCGGGGCTATATGCGTCAGGCGCTTTCTTTGTTTGTGGATACGTTATTTATAAGGTGGTCTTTTAAACAATTAAAAGCGTATGTGGATATGGAAAATGTTTCAGCACGTCATTTATGTGAGCGAGCAAATTTCCAATTATTAGACATTGAATATCAGTCTGTACAAAATCCCGTAGATGCTACATGGAGAGATATTTGTTTTTATATGATTGAAAATAAAGATAAATAAAATAGATAGTGAGGGGATTAGAGAATAAAGGAATGTGTTGAGATCATTTGGGCTATTTAATCGTTCTAAACCATTTTATTGCAAAATAGTTTTATGTGAAAAATTAAACAGACCAAACCAAACAAATAAAGACGATAGAATTTAGGGCTTAGCCAAGTTTTGCTTTAATTTTTGCAGAAACTTGTGCAGGATCGGCACGTCCGGCTATGATCGGACGTAGAGAATTCATCACCTTACCCATATCTTTCATGCTAGTAGCTTCTTGCGCAGTAATCGTTTGCGCAATGATTGAATCAAGTTCTTCCTCAGTCATAGCTGCTGGTAGAAATTGAGATAAAACCTCAACTTCGGCTTGTTCCTTACTAGCTAAGTCTTGTCGATTAGCACCTTCAAAGGCTTTAATCGATTCTTTACGTTGTTTGACTTGCTTTTCAATGACCGCAAGAACTCGACTATCATCAAGCTCTATGCGCTCATCGACTTCGATTTGCTTGATTGCTGCCTGTAGACTACGAATGACCGTTAACTTATCCATTTCTTTAGCACGCATAGTTGCTTTCAAAACTTCAGTGATTTGGTCTTTTAAAGTAGTCATTTATATTGTCCAGTGAGTCAATCAATCACAAATTAATCTTAGTAAAGGCGAGTAGTACGTACTGATTCGCGCGCCAATTTCTTTTGGTAGCGTTTAACAGCAGCAGCTTTTTTACGTTTACGTTCTTGAGTTGGTTTTTCGTAGAATTCGCGCTTACGAACGTCTGCTAAAACACCCGCTTTTTCGCATGAACGTTTGAAACGACGGATAGCTACGTCAACTGGTTCGCCTTCTTTCAATTTAACTTGTGGCATGAAGAATCCTCATTAAGTTATGGATAAGATCTCGGGTCGAATTACCCAAGATCACAAGTGAAGTGCAGTATTTTACTCATTTACATCTCATACCACAAGTCTATAATGTCGATAGCAATATTTTGAAATGTGTAAAAGGCAGTTTAATGATCGTTCTTGGCTTAGAAACTTCATGTGATGAAACAGGATTGGCGCTCTATGATAGTGAAGTCGGCTTAAGAGGACAGGTGCTTTATAGTCAAATTCAATTGCATGCAGAATATGGTGGTGTTGTTCCCGAGCTTGCATCACGTGATCATGTGCGTAAGTTAATTCCTTTAATTAATCAACTGCTTGAGCAAAGTGATGTAAAAAAATCTGAGATTGATGCAATTGCATATACCCGAGGGCCAGGTTTAATGGGCGCACTGATGACAGGTGCTTTATTTGGTCGTACTTTGGCTTTTGCATTGGATAAACCTGCGATTGGGGTGCATCATATGGAAGGTCATATGCTTGCGCCACTTTTATCTGCACATCCACCAGAATTTCCGTTTGTCGCTTTGTTGGTATCAGGTGGTCATACACAATTGATGGCAGCGCACAGTATTGGTGAATATGAAATTCTTGGTGAATCAATTGATGATGCGGCGGGTGAAGCCTTTGATAAAGTTGCTAAAATGTTGAAGTTACCCTATCCGGGTGGACCAAATATTTCAAAATTAGCAGATCAAGGTGATAAACAAGCTTTTGAATTCCCACGTCCAATGTTACATCAAGGTTTAGATTTTTCCTTTAGTGGTTTAAAAACCGCAGTCTCTGTGCAATTAAAAAAACTGGGTGAAGAACAACGGGATGCAGATATTGCAGCTTCATTCCAAGAAGCCTTGGTTGATACTTTGGTGAAAAAGTCTATAAAAGCCTTAAAACAAACAGGCTTAAGACGTTTGGTGATTGCAGGTGGTGTGAGTGCTAATAAACGTTTACGTGAGCGTTTAGAAGCTGATTTGGCAAAGATTAAAGGCACGGTTTATTATGCTGAACCTGCTTTATGTACTGATAATGGTGCAATGATTGCATTTGCTGGGTATCAGCGTTTAAAAGCAGGGCAAAAGGATGGTTTGTCTGTCACGACTACACCACGTTGGCCGATGACCGAATTGACTAAGCCTGAATGATTTTTAAAGTTTGTGTTTATCAATGGATTAGTGTGTAAAAGAGGCGAAAGCCTCTTTTTTTATAGATGTATTCACAAATGTATCAGTGTGGTTATGCTTAGATTTATATATGATGAAAAGATTAAAATTAAATTAGAGTAAACAATGAAACATTCAGAATTGGATCAAATGAATCAGCAAGAAATTGGAAATCATTCATTTGATCATTTTTATAAAAAATTTAAACATGGTGTTCGTTTACCTTACGACATTTTAAATATTCACAATATTCCTGATGGTGCAAAACAGGGTCATTTTATTGAAATTCATTGTGGTGGTTTTGGTTCGGAAATCTCAGCACATCCAACTGAAAAGCATCAATTTTATGCATTGACAGACCGTGGGCCAAATACAACTTATGATGTGAATGGGGATCATGGAAAAATATTTCTAGATCCAAGCTATACCCCAAAGATTGGCTTGTTTGAGCTACAGACAGATGGCACTATTCACAAAATAAAAGAAATTCTACTCAAGGATCCGACAGGTAAAACCATTACAGGCTTACCCAATCAACATTTTGGTGCAACCAAAGAGATTGCTTACGATCAAAATGGTCAAATTTTGCAAAATGGAACAGACGAATTTGGTCTAGACTCGGAAGGCTTAGTCGCACTAAAAGATGGTACTTTTTGGGTTAGTGATGAATATGGTCCGCATATCGTGCATTTTAATGCTGAAGGTATAGAAATAGATCGAATCAATGCTTATACACAAGATGATCGTCGCAAATCGGGTTATTTATTGCCTTTGGAATATGCCAATCGCCGTCAAAATCGAGGAATGGAAGGCTTAACCATTACCCCAGATCAAAAAAAGCTGGTTGGTATTATGCAATCCACAATGAGTAATCCTAATAAATCAGTAATCAATTCAGATGTAACACGCATAGTCGTGATCGATCTTGAAACAAAAGCGGCTTCACAATATTTGTATCGTCAAGAAGCCAATACAACAGTGCACTCAAATACCGCAATCGTGGCACTCAATAACAACAGTTTTTTAGTCTCAGAGCGTGATGATGATTTCTACAAAGATAATCCGAACGCTTTCAAACGTGTTTATAAAATTGATTTAACGCAAGCCACTGAGCTTGAGTCTGTGCAAGAAACCGAACAATTCAAACAGGATGAGTATTTAGGATTGTTAATAGAGGGGCAAACCTTAGAGCAATATGTTTTGGAGAAAGGATGGCAAGGGCTTGCGCAATATCATATTTATCCTGTCGCTAAAACATTGGTTGTAGATTTGGTTGAGCGATTACAATATCCACATGATAAGGTTGAAGGTTTGTGGGTCATTGATGAGCAGCATTTAGCCGTTTTAAATGATGATGACTATGCCTTTTCTGAAACAGATGGTGTTCTTGAACAAAAATATTTGGATCGTGATCAGCAGGTGATTGACGCGAATACGCTTTATATTATTAATGGTTTAGATTTAAGACCGATTGAATAGTTTTGCTATCGAATGGTTTTTCTGTTGCATAAAAAAACCGTTCAGATTAATGAACGGTTTTTGTGTATTTTTAATCCAAATAAATTGAATCAATCAGGATTTAGTAATCCCAGAAAATACGTTGAATTTCTTTGGCATCCTTGGTTTTAGTCAGTGCTAAAGCCGCTAAAAGTTTAGCTTTTTGAGGATTTAAATCGTGTGCAACCACCCAACCATATTTGTCATCAGGCTGTTCAGCATTACGTAATACAAAACCTTGTGGGACACGTGAAGAGCGAATGATTTGTACGCCTTGTTGTTGTAATTCATTCAATGTCGGTACGATATAATTGGCAACAGAACCATTACCTGTTCCCGCATGAATAATCGCTTTAGCGCCTGCTTTTGCATAAGCTAAATATGCATCTGGTAGCATGTTGCCAGAACCATACACAATTTGAACTAAAGGCAATGCATCACCCTGAATATTTTCAATATTAAATTCAGAGTTATTGTTAAATCGTTTAGCGACATTTCTAAACCAGTATGGCTTGCCCTCAACTAAAGTTCCTAAAGCACCCCATTGGCTTACAAAAGCATCCGTATGAATATTGATGGTTTTTGATACATCTCGTGCTGCAAAAATGTCATCATTCATCAGCACAAAAACCCCTTTGCCTTTTGCACTGTCAGCAGCTGCTAATGCAACCGCACTGTACAAATTCAAAGGGCCATCAGCAGAAAGCGCTGAAGGTGGACGCATCGAACCGACCACGACAATTGGTTTATCTGTGTGAACAGTTAAGCTTAAAAAATAAGCCGTTTCTTCTAAAGTATCTGTTCCGTGAGTAATCACAACGCCATTGACGTCAGGCTTTTTAACCAATTCATTGACCTTACGAGCAATCGTGAGTAACTCTTTATCTGTAATACTTTCAGATGCAACTTGTAAGGCTTGTACACCTGTCACATTGGCAAGGTTTTGAATTTGGGGTACAGCATTGAGTAGCGCATCCACTGGAACTTTAGCCGCGGTATAGGTTGCACTGTTGGTTGAACTTGCACCAGCTCCTGCGATTGTTCCACCAGTCGCAACCACAACAACATTACTTTTAGCAAATGATGCGATAGGTAAGATTAAACCGATAGAAAGAGCGAGAGCCGTAAATGTTTTTTTCATAAATCATCCTTAAAAGAAATCTATTGCCGTTTTAAGCAATTTTTGTTCCACTTTTAACTTAATATAAAGTGTCTTGATTTGCCTATACCGATTTGAAAATGTGTTTTTTTAAATAATCATTGAAATTTATAATGTGGCGACTTTGAAATTTTAAATGGTATGTTTATCAATAATATTCAGAATTGCAAAGGTATTCATTATTTTAGCTGTGTACCAAGAGAACAAATATTGTGTGAGTGAATATACTTTATAGTGTAAAAATTAAACGAAAATTCATATGGATGAGGATTGATTGACTATGCTTCAAAATATTCTCAATAGGTTATTTATAAGTCATTTTACATAAAAAGGCATTCAACCAATTGAATGCCTTTCTTTGAATATGATTTATTTTGAAGCTTAAATCTGATTAAATTCTTAACGAATTTTGGCCAAGAAGCGACTTAAACGGTTCATTGCTTCACGTAATTCATTTTCGGCAGGTAAGAACACCACACGGAAATGATCAGGTGTAGGCCAGTTAAAACCAGTGCCTTGGACAAGAAGAACTTTTTCTGCCTTTAAAAAATCCAACATAAACTTTTCATCATCTTCAATTGGATAAATTTCAGGATCAAGTTTTGGGAAACAATACATTGCCCCCTCAGGTTTTACGCATGAAACACCGGGAATATCATTTAACATTTCCCATGCGATGTTACGTTGTTCATATAGACGCCCGCCCGGACGAATCAAGTCATTAATAGACTGATAGCCACCGAGTGCTGTTTGAATCGCATACTGTGCTTGATGGTTTGCACACAGACGCATTGAAGCCAGCATGTCTAAGCCTTCAATATAATCTACAGCACGTGATTTATCACCAGTAATTGCCATCCAGCCTGAGCGATAACCTGCGATTCGGTACGCTTTAGATAGACCGTTGAAAGAAACACAAAGTTGATCACCAGCCAATGCCGCTACAGAAACGTGCTCAATACCGTCATAGATAATTTTGTCGTAAATTTCATCGGCAAATAAAATCAAATCATATTTTTTTGCCAAAGCAACAATCTGTTCAAGTACATGGCGTGGATAAACAGAACCTGTTGGGTTATTAGGATTGATAATCACCACACCGCGAGTATTGGGGGTGATTTTACTTTCCATGTCGGCAATATCTGGATACCAAGCATTTTCTTCATCACATTTATAATGAATCGCTGTACCACCTGAAAGATTCACTGCGGCAGTCCATAGCGGATAATCAGGCATTGGAACCAGCATTTCATCGCCATCATCCAATAAGCCTTGCATTGCCATCACAATTAGTTCAGAAACACCATTGCCAATATACACGTCATTGACGTGCATATCTAAAATGCCTTTTTGCTGGTAGTACTGGCAAATAGCCTTACGTGCAGGGAAAATTCCCTTAGAATCTGTATAACCTACGGCATTCGGTAAATTTAAAGCGACATCATTAATAATCTCTTGAGGGGCTTCAAAACCAAATGGGGCAGGATTTCCAATATTTAATTTAATAATCTTGTGGCCGGCTTCTTCCATCTCATTGGCCGCGCGTAACACAGGACCACGGATGTCGTAGCAAACATGCTCGAGCTTAGACGATTTTTTTATTTCGCGTGGGGTGTGGAGAGTGTTCGGCATTTTGATGTTCTCGGAAAGAGTGGGGGTCACTTTTGCATAACGATATAAATAACTTTTAAATGTTTCAGTTGTTACAAGATCGAGATCATGTTCATCTCTCAGTAAAGCAACAATTTTTTCATGCGTATATCCTACCTGTTGATATTGTTTAATCACAGGCAGTAGATGTTTAAAAATAACGCTCTTTTTTTGCGACATTTTTTAATCCTAAGCAAGAATGCCAATAAGAGTAACATTAAATATGCTCACAAAAAAGCATTGGATGAATAAAATTGCTTACCAATTTTAATATATTTGCTTACTTTTTGCTTTTATGGGAATTATTAATCTTTTGTAAATTGTTAACGAAAGACTAGAAATTTTAAGATGAATCACGTAAATATGGAATTATCCTATTTTAAATAGCAAGATAGAAAGGGAAGTAATCATGGGAAAGCTCAATAAAACAGACCGAGAATGGCAAAGAGAACTAACACCAGAAGAGTTTAAGATAACTCGACAAAAGGGGACAGAACCCGCTTTTACTGGTAAATATTGGAACACCAAACAGCATGGAACTTACGTTTGCCGTTGTTGTGGTGCAGAATTATTCTCCTCAGAAAATAAATATGACAGTGGTTGCGGTTGGCCGAGCTTCTATAAACCGATTAATTCTGCTGTTGTTGAAGAACACGACGACACATCACATGGTATGCAAAGAACGGAAATTATTTGCCACCATTGCGATGCACATTTAGGGCATGTTTTTGAAGATGGCCCACAACCAACGGGTTTACGTTATTGCGTAAATTCAGCTTCTTTAGACTTAAAAACAGAAGAAAAAGGCGATGAGGAAACCTATCCATGACTAATATTTACCAATTTGAAGCTGAATTGTTAGAAGGCGAAAATAAATCTTTTTCTGATTATGAAGGAAAAGTTTTATTGATCGTCAATACTGCAAGTAAATGTGGATTTACTCCCCAATTTGCAGGCTTAGAAAAGCTTTATGAAAAATATAATAACCAAGGCTTTGAAGTACTTGGCTTTCCTTGTAACCAATTTGGGGGACAAGATCCAGGTTCAAATGAGCAAATTGGAGAATATTGCCAACGTAATTATGGGGTTAAATTCCCAATGTTTGCGAAAGTTGATGTAAAAGGCCCAGAAGCACATGCGATTTTCCGCTACCTAACCAATAACAGTAAAGGCATATTAGGTAATGGAATTAAGTGGAATTTCACTAAATTTTTAATTAATAAAAAAGGTGATGTGATTAACCGCTATGCGCCTACTACAAAGCCAGAAGATATTGAAAAAGATATTGAAGCTGCTTTGGCAGGCTAATGATCACTTCATTAAAGCTCCAAAATCTACAACGAGAATGTAATGACCTTAGATTCTAGTGTTGAGTTTTGGAGTGATTCAAAAATGCCCTATGTTGAAACACGTAGGGCATGCCAAAGCCGAATTTGCTATAAATCACATAGCCATCCGACATTTTCTATAGGTGCGGTTGATTGTGGAATGAGTCATTTTTCTAGTTTTTTTATAAATGACCAAAAGATACAAAAGGGGAGTCTTGTTGTCATTCCTGCACATGTAGAACATTCATGTAATCCATTGCCCAATCAAGCTTGGAGTTACCAAATGATGCATCTTGATGCAGAATGGTTAACTCAACTTATGCAAGAGCTAGAGCAGGATATTATGCTTAAACCAAAAATGATCAGTTCTTTAACGGTTAATTCACCAATTCCGCTGTTGAAACCAAGTATCATCAATAGCCCATTACTTTATCAAGCATTTACCAACTTGAATACGCTGTTATTTAATAAAAATATTTCTACACTTCATAAAGAACAATATTTAATTGAAATTTTAACGAGTATTTTATTACCCAGTTTTGACTGGGAGAAAATAAGTCATTCAGACTATTATCAGCAATTTTCATGTAAATTCATTGAATGTATTGAAGATGATATGGAAAATTTATCATTACAGTCTTTGTCTGCAAAAATGAATATAAGTCGATATACTTTAATCCGTTTATTTAAACACTATTTTGGATTAACACCGCATGCATATCAGCTCAATCAGAAAATAAATCATGCGCGAAATTTACTCAAAAAGA